>JASFYW010000001.1:0-7646 GCA_045046865.1 Woeseiaceae bacterium
GAGATTACTGATACCGGCGATGGTTGAGTAAACACCGCCATCTTTTATTGGAATAGAACCATCAACAACCAATAAATACTTTCCATAGTGTTCTTTTATTGCCTGTAGTCGAGAATCTTCTGCTGCAGAACCCGAGGGCGCCATGAGTGTATGATGGTAATCTAAAGATATAACATCGAAGATAAGATTTTCTAGAGTAGGGCTATGTGAACGGGTAAGTGATTCAGTACAACCGGTGCATTCCTGAAAAGAGAGCCAGATAACGGAAGGGCGTTTAGCATTTTCTAATGCTTCAGCAATGGTTGGCGCCATGCTGGCAGGTAAGGCCATCATTGTTGCCAAGCCTGCACAGAATTTAAGGAATCCTCGGCGACTGACACCTTGCTCTTGCAGTAGCTTGGCCAGTGTTTGATCTTCAATCATTCTATCGCTCCTTCCATTTTTTTATTTCCCGTTAGTTACTGGGGGAAGTCGTGCTATTTATGTTTAATCTTTTTCGTTCCATTCCTGTAATTGTTCTTGTAAGGCCAAGTGTGCAGCCTCGATATCGTCATTCTGGCTTTCTAATATCGCGGGTATGGTAGTGATTTCAATTGTCTCAGCAATACAATCACCTTCCTCATTATTATGAGTTACCCACCAGACACCCGCTAATGCGGTTTCATAAATGGAGGTTGTACCAAGTGAATCGAAACTGGCCTTAACTTCACCCTGACCGAGAATAGTTTTAATGGCTTCATGTTCACCGGGTAATAAAGGCAAGCTATGTATGTCGATTGAATTTATTATGTCGTCATTAATTAATGCTGAAAGCATAAATGCTATTTCAGTTAATAAAGCGCGAACATTGTCGGTGACTTCATACTCTGTGTCTGAATCGTTTGTATCAGAATAGTTAACGATGACAGGAATATCAGGTAGTCCATTCATCAGTGCCATGCCTTTAGTAAAGTATGTGCTTCCTGACACATGATAGGAATTGCTTTTTTAACTTTCTCAGTTGGTTGATCTGCCCAGTCAACAATTTCAGGCTGTACTCCTATTAATGCGCGACGTGTTGGTAAAGTATCAAGCAGGCGTGCCATATCCAGTAATTCTGAGAGGCTAACTTCATGTACGCTGCTGCATTTACTGGTGCGAACAAAGGTATCCATATCCTCATCGGTAAAGACTTTAACTTCACCTGGATTTGCATTGAGTTGTGCAGCATCGATTACAATAAGGTTATCTGCACCATAAAGTGTTTCGGTAAGAGTAAAACTTAACGTACCTCCATCGACAAACTCTATCGAATTCTTGTTTCCATGATCTTGCCAGTTACTTTGTAACTCATTAAGTACGTAGATACCCACACCATCATCGCCTAATAAAGTATTACCTAAGCCAAGTACAACAGTTTTCATTAATCTTTATCCTTACTTAGGTAGTTAGTTATTAAGGTAGTATCTGAATCAGATAGTTTGAAATAATGAGCACGGATACTGTTATTGGTTAATGCTTTTTTAATTTTAGAAGCGCCAAGGCTTATGGTGTTTTCATCACCATGGCAACATGCACACTTGATGGCGTAGAGATCTTCTCCCTGAGTAGATGCAGATGCATGAGAAGCCATACTCATTGAAATGAGCAGAGTCGGTGTTACAACGGACTGTATATAAATAGACATACCAGCAAGCCCTAAAGAAGTGATGAATAAGTACACTACACTAATTAATCAATATATCAAATATAGCAGGCTTTATAGTTGACTCAATATAAATTCAAGTGTTTACTGATCTATATCATACAAATTATTATTTTAAATCGGGACAATGAATAATGTGCTTGGCCATACCAATGCAAATTATTGAAATTGATGGATATGTTGCTCGCTGTGAAGCAAAGGGTGTTCATCGTGAAGTCAGTTTATTTATGCTACAAGATGAAGAGCTAATAGTTGGTGATTTTGTAATGGTCCATGTTGGATATGCCATACAAAAAGTCACTGAAAAGGATGCTCGTTCGTCATGGGAATTATTTGATGAAATTCTTATAGCTACCGAAAATGAGTCGGTGCATGGGGATGCATGAGCTTTCGATTTGTCAGGAGATAATCATTCAGGTTAATGATATTGCCTTTCAAAATCAGGCTTCGTCAATAGAAAGTATCACGTTACAAGTTGGTCCCTTGTCTGGTGTTGAAGCACCTTTATTAAAACAAGCATTTCCCTTTGCAGCTGCACAAACTGTAGCTGCAAATGCAGAGCTTATTATTGAAGAGCTTCCTGTTGTTGTAGAGTGTAAACAGTGTGGTGCTCATTCAAATGTTGTAGCAAATAAATTAATATGCGGTCAATGTGGAGATTACCACACACAATTAATAAGTGGTGATGAAATGTTACTCGCCAGTGTGGAGCTTACTAGAGAAAATCCAGAAGAGAATATTCAGTTAGCGGAGGCCAAACATGTGTGATACCTGTGGATGTAATATAACAAGTGGTAATCAACACCTGCTTAAACCAGGCGGAAAATTATCATTAGCCAATAATGGTACTACTTCAATTTCAGTACTAAAAAACTTGATGAATGAAAATGATCATGTTGCTGCACATAATCGAGAACACTTTGATAAAAACAATGTTTTAGCGATTAACCTTATGTCATCTCCTGGTTCTGGCAAAACAGCTTTATTAGAGAAAACCATTCAACAACTTAAAGAACAGTTTCGTATGGCGGTCATTGAAGGCGATCTGGAAACGGAAAACGATGCAGAACGTATTCGAAAACAAGGTGTGCCTGCGATTCAAATTACAACCGGTAGCGCCTGCCATCTTGATGCCCACATGGTTCATGATGCGGTACATAATCTTTCATTAAAAGATCTTGATATTGTCTTTATAGAAAATGTTGGCAACTTAGTGTGTCCGGCAAGTTTTGATCTTGGCCAACACCTTAACGTTACATTGTTATCTGTAACCGAAGGGGATGATAAGCCGGCAAAGTATCCCGTAATGTTTCGAGCCGCCGATTTAATGTTGCTAACCAAAACCGATTTATTAGCAGTTCTGGATGATTTTGATTGCAATAAGGCAGAACAAAATTTACGACAGCTTGCGAGTGAAGCGCCGGTTATCGAATTGTCATCACGTCGAGGTGATGGATTGTCAAATTGGATAACATGGTTAAAGCAACAAGTTGAAGCTCAGCTAAACAGGGTCAAAAATGGAGAGTCATTAAAACCAGCAATCCAGAAAGAGGGCGTTCAACTACATAGTGAAACATCACACAGTCATAATGCTTTAATACAGAATCATACTCAGGCTTAAACGTGTCATTAAATAATGCAAAACATTGGTTGAAGAAAATTAATGATTTGGATATTCCTGAAAAAATAAAAATCATGAATGTTTGCGGTGGTCATGAACGGACTATCAGTCAGGCCGGTATACGTAGTTTATTACCTGAAAATATTGAATTGATTCCTGGCCCCGGTTGTCCCGTTTGTATTTGCCCTGAAGAAGACATTTTCCTAGCAATACAGTTAGCCTTAAATGAAGACGTTATTCTTATCGCCTTTGGTGATATGTTACGCGTGCCTGTTAATGTTTCTAAAAAAGATGTTCGTACTTTAGAACAGGCAAGAGCCAATGGTGCGGATGTACGGCCAATAGCATCACCGACTGAAGCCATTAGTATTGCAAATGATAATAGAGATAAAAAAGTAATATTTTTTGCCGCAGGTTTTGAAACTACGACCTCACCAGTTGCGGCAATGATTGCTGAAGGTTTGCCTACTAACTTGTTTATACTTTTATCTGGCAGGCTCACATGGCCTGCCGTTGCTATGTTGTTAGAGTCAGATGAACCTGGTTTTGATGGGCTGGTAGCTCCTGGTCACGTTTCAGCAGTGATGGGGCCAGAAGAGTGGCAGTTTGTTATCGATAAACATCATCTTCCTGTTGCTATCGCAGGCTTTGAAGCTGAAAGCATGCTGGCCGCACTTTATTCTGTATTACGACAAAAATTAGATGGCCGACTTTTTCTGGATAACTGTTATCAAGAAGTTGTACATAAAGGGGGTAATACTACCGCTCAGCGCTATCTGAATGAAACCATGAATGTTACAGATAACAATTGGAGAGGTATTGGTATTATTCCAAAGTCTGGATTTAGTTTAAGTGATGAGTATGCAGCACATGATGTTCGTTTAGTATTTAAAGACTACAGTGATGATACTCGTCGACGGATTGGAGAAATGCCAGCAGGATGCGATTGTGCAAAAGTGGTACTTGGAAAAATTTATCCGGATCAATGTCGGCTTTACGGAACCGCCTGCCAACCAGAAACCCCGATTGGACCGTGTATGGTTTCAGATGAAGGAGCCTGCCATATTTGGTGGAACACTTCACCAAGGATAAGTAAAACGAAGAAAGCAAAGTCATCTCGGCTAGCAGAATCCGTTTAATAGTGACCAGCCCGAATAAAAAAAATAAAATCACTGAAACTGAAAATATATGTTTGCATATAGTAATTTCCGGATTTGTACAGGGGGTAGGTTTCCGACCTTTTGTATATCGTCTTGCCAATGAATTACAAATAAAAGGTTGTGTATCTAACAACACGGGGCAAGTTACGATTGTTGCTGAAGGTAATAGAGAAGTTCTTGATCTGTTTTGTGAAACTTTATTAATTCAGGCCCCCATTAATGCAAAGCCGTTAATTCAATCTATTAATGAAATTACTCTGCATAACTATGAAGATTTTTCAATTAAAGAAAGTAATAAAATAACTAAAAGCGATATACATATATTGCCCGATCTTCCTGTTTGCGATCAATGTCTAGAAGAGTTGTTTGATGAAAATAATCGACGATACCTGTATCCCTTTATTAATTGCACACAATGTGGACCTCGTAACTCAATAATCACATCACTTCCATATGATAGAAATAACACCAGCATGCAGAGTTTTAAACTTTGCTCAGCATGTGATGCTGAATACCAGAATCCGGGTGATAGTCGCTTTCATGCTGAACCTATTGCTTGTGATGCATGCGGGCCTGTTTTAAATTTTGTCGATAGCAGTCAAAACATAACGAGTAACGTACTTGCGCTTGAAGCGTGTATCGAGGCATTAAATAAAGGTTTAATCATCGCAGTTAAAGGGATAGGAGGTTATCACTTAATGTGTGATGCAACTTCTTCTGAAGCAGTTACATTATTACGCAACAGAAAAATACGCCCTGATAAGCCTTTCGCAATTTTGATGGCTAGAGATCAGATTGATGTATATGTTAATGCGACTAAGGAGGAAATATCTTTATTACAAGAAAACTGTCGACCTATAGTATTAATTAAACACAATAGAGGTGATGATCTTGCAAATAATTTAGCAGTAAATATTAACCGGCTTGGAGTAATGTTACCGAGTACACCTTTGCAATATTTGATTTGTCATTATTTTAAAAAGCCTCTGGTGGCAACTTCTGCAAATATTTCTGGTGAACCTATTATTACCTTGAATGATGATGCAGTAAAAAAACTTTTACCTTTATGTGATGCTTATTTACATAATAACCGAGACATTGTGCGTCCTGCTGATGATCCTGTGATATTGCATAATAATATTTCAAGCCAGGTATTACGCACAGGTCGAGGGTTAACACCAACAGAAATAACTCTGCCTTTTAATTTAGAGAAACCAGTGCTTGCAGTTGGTGGGCATATTAAAAATACCATCGCATTAGCCTGGGATAATCATATGGTGATTTCAGCACACAATGGTGATCTAAGTAGTTTACGAGGGTATCAAACATTCCAGCAAGCAATTAAAGATTTACAGCAGTTATACCAGGTAAGCGCCGAGGTTATTATTTGTGATGCTCACCCTGAATACGCGAGTACACAATGGGCTAATGATTCTCATCTTCCAATTGTTAAAACTTACCATCATTATGTTCATGCCAGTAGTCTTGCATTAGAGGAACCTGAAAATACCAGTTGGTTAATCTTTAGTTGGGATGGAATAGGATTAGGTGCAGATGGAACACTTTGGGGCGGAGAAACCTTCTTAGGAACTCCTGGAAATTGGCAACGAGTGGTAAGTTTTAAAACATTTAAATTACCCGGCGGAGAAAAGACATCAAGGGAATCATGGCGAGTAGCGGCTTCATTAAACTGGCAGTCTGATATTGATTTTGAATTAAATAATGAAACGATTAATAAAACACAATCTGATGCATTAAAAATGATATGGGAGAAAAACATTAATTCTCCTGAATCCAGTGCCGCAGGACGTTTGTTTTCTGCCGCCGCTTCCTTGTTAGGTTTAGTTGATATTGAAAGTTTTGAAGGTCATGGGCCTATGCTATTACAAGCGCTGGCAGAAACAACTCAGGCAGATGCGATTTTACTACCTGTAAATACGGAAGAAGATATTGATAGGATTGATTGGCAACCACTAATTGAAATGTTAAATGACAAATCTTTATCGAAGGAATATCGTGCAAGATGTTTCCATGAAACCATGGCGCAATGTATTACAGAAGTTTCTATAAAGTATGCTAATGAGTATAAATGCTTGTCTATAGGGCTTTCTGGCGGTGTGTTTCAAAATCAGTTGCTTGTTAGTTTAATCAGTCAACGATTTGACGAGCATAATTTAAAATTAATCATGCCTGAATCGATTCCTGTTAACGATGGCGGATTATGCGCTGGACAAATTATCGAGTATTATTATCAATGAGTAATAAAATTACACTATCGCATGGTAACGGCGGCAAACATATGCGACTACTTATCGAAGATGTTTTTGCTAAACACTTATCCAATAATTTATTAAATACTGACAGTGATGCGGCATTGTTGCCGATACAAAATCAGCAATTAATGACAACCGTTGATGGCTTTACGGTACAACCTATTATTTTCCCCGGAGGCAATATTGGTTCGCTGTGCATACATGGAACGGTAAATGATCTGGCCGTGAGTGGCGCGATTCCTAAATTTATTACTCTTGGTGTCATTATTGAGGAAGGTTTAGCACTCAATACTTTAGATGAAGTTGTAAAAAGCATGGCTCTAGCTGCAAAAGAAGCGGGCGTTAAAATTGTTTGTGGCGATACAAAAGTTGTACCACGCGGGGAGGGTAGTGAAGTGTATTTCACTACAACGGGTATTGGTTATAAATCTTCAGTTGTTGACTACAGTACAAAGCTCATCAAACCTGGTGATAAAATTTTAATCAGTGGTTCAATTGGAGATCATGGTGCTGCAATCATGCTCGCAAGAGAACAGTTTGGCTTATCTGGAAAGTTAAAATCTGATAGTGCTAACGTCATATCATTTTGCAAATCAATATATGAACTCAAAGGTGTCCGTTTTATGCGAGACCCTACGCGAGGTGGTGTTGCCAGTGTTCTTCATGAGCTGAATCAGGCAACCGGATATGGTATTCAAATGAATGAAGTTGATGCACCTATACAGGATGAAGTTATAACAATATGCGATATGTTAGGTTATGAACCTTATTACCTTGCAAACGAAGGACGTGTTATTGCTGTTGTTGACCCTGGTATTGCTGATCAAGTGTTAATGCTTTGGAAGAATATTTATAATGGTGAAAGTGCAGCTATAATTGGCGAGGTTACAGACCAGCATCAGCAAGTA
>JASFYW010000002.1:0-9826 GCA_045046865.1 Woeseiaceae bacterium
ATTTTTTTTCTAAACATGCGTTGCTCTAATCATTGTAAATGAGGCGAGATAAATTAATTTGATTAAAATTGTAGCCATAAGTTTACGTGGTTTTCATATTTCATATTTATAAATAGGATAATAGTTGGGCAAATAATTGTACGATAATCAAGTCAAGAATATGTAAGTGTCATGAGTATATAAGGAGTATATTATGTTAACCGGAGAAGAAACAATGAGTGCGTATCCAGTAAAGGGCGATTTTGAGTATAAGCGTGAATTGGCACATCAGTTAATTAAACGTTTTGGTGTTACTGCAGCAAGGCAAACATGCTTGCAAAACAAATGGGACGAAGTGTTACTGGCTGTAAATTTAGTTAGAAATCATTCAAAACCTATTTAATATTTCTTAATTAATTATAACTTCATAATATTCTTAAATGATATGTGGAGTTATAATTTTTTAATTACTTAAGTTCAAAGACTGGCTATTCCAGTTGCAATATTTAGAGGTCTGAGTTTTATTTTACCGAATCTCTTCTTTGTAAAAAACAAAAATCAATAAACATTATTATAGTTCATCAGCATTTATGATCACAATGTTGTTATTTTCTTGTGATATTTTCTTGTTATTTTCTTATGTAAATTGAATGATATATCAACGGCGCATTTTTTGATAACTAGTTGTAGCTGTTGAGATTATTCAATTAACAATTAATATTTTCTCTCTTTAAACCTCCTTTTATTTTCTCACAAAAAAGATTTTTTTTACTTTTGTTGTGAAGGAGGCCTTGAAATTGGAATGTGTTTTGAGATAGTGTTTGCCAAGTCTGAGGGACTGGCTCTGGGAGGAGCTATGACTAGATATTTGATTGTGTCGATAATAATAAACGAAACGACATAATGAATATTTTTTCTGGTTTTAAAAAAATAATATTATTATAAATAGAAAACCAAAAAGAATTAAAGTATAATTACAAAAGGGAACGAGTAAGTAATGGGGCTTGAGGAAAATAATAAAAACGAAACACGTAAAATTCGTTTAGGTATTCATAACCAGTTATTTGCAAATTCACTTTGTATTTTTAATGCCACAATTAGTGGTTCAACCATAACAACTCAAATAAAGCTGTAGGAAGACGCATGATTAAGCATCGAGTAAGAACAATTGTTCTTTCAGCCGTTATAGCAGCAGGAACCCTTTCAATAGGGACTGCGGCAATAGGGCAAACTGCATTAAGTGATGTTCTAGACGAAGGAATATCCGCAAATGTAATCGCACAGGAATCACAAGAGCGTGTAAACGCAATCGTTGATGATACTGATAAGATTATCACTAAATATAAGGGTGTGCTAAAAACCGTTGATGGGCTTAAAGTATATAATGCGCAAATGGAAAGATCCATTGAGCGCCAAATGCAAGCAATGGAAGAGCTCACTGTAAATATTAAAAATGTAACAAACATCAAACGACAAGTTCAACCACTATTGGTTAGAATGGTCGATGGGTTGGAACTTTTTATCAACAATGATCTTCCGTTTGAAATGGAAGCACGTCTAGCTGGTCTAGAACGTGTTAAAGATTTGATGACAGACCCGGATATTGACTCTTCTGAGCGTTTTCGTAGTGTTTTTGAACTTTATCAAGTTGAAAGTGACTATGGCAATGTGTTTCAAAGCTATCAACAAACTATGGTTGTTAACGGCGATGAGCGTATTGTAGATATGCTTATGGTTGGTCGCGTTGCGTTACTTTATCAAACAACAGACGGACTTATTTCTGGTGCATATAATAAAAGAACCAGACAGTTTGATATCGTTGATGAAGGAACATATCGTAAATCAATAGCTCTAGGAATTGGAATGGCACAACAGAGACTTGCACGTGATTCACTTATCATGTTGCCGATTTCTGCGCCGGAGATAGCACAATGAGAAAATTAATTAATGTTATAATTGCAGTTGCATTCACCGGTATTGCTTCAATATCAAGTGCACAACAGGCAACAACCCTTGATGATCTGTTAGAAATTGTTCGCCAAGGTAAAATTAACGAAACCCAAGAATATCGTCAACGCGAAGCTGAATTCAGCGGTGCTCAAGATAGACAAGCTGGTCTTCTATCAGACGCTGAATCTTCACAACGTGCTGAAGAACGTCGTTCTGACAGTCTAGAGTCTCAGTTTGCTACAAATGATGATCAACTTGCGGAACTAGAAACAGAATTTACAAATGAACTTGGTGCTTTGAAAGAAGTGCTTGGTGTTTTGCAAATGGTTTCTGGTGATACACGCTCTCGTCTTCAGGGTTCTTTAACAACTACCCAGTTTGAAGGTCGTGAAGAGTTTATTACAATGCTTATTGAAAAAACTTCTTCAGGAACTCAACTTCCGAGCATTGAAGAAATTGAACGTCTTTGGTACGAAGTACAACGTGAAATGACTGAACAGGGTCGTGTTGTTACATTTAACCGTACAGTTAAAATGACAGATGGTTCTGAAGAAATTTTACCGGTAACACGTACTGGTGTCTTTAATATTTCTACTGGCGCTAAATATCTGAAATATGAGCAAGGTTTGGTTGCTGAACTTGATCGTCAACCACAATCACGTTTTACAAATTCCGCTGAGGGATTGCAAAACGCTCAAGAAGATTTCGCCCCTTTTGGTCTTGATCCGTCACGTGGCGCAATTCTATCACTGCTTATCAAAACGCCTACGACTATGGAACGTATTGAACAAGGTGGTACAATTGGTGCTCTAATTTTGATCGTTGGCGCTATAGGTATGTTGTTGTTCTTTGAACGTGCAATTTTCCTATTCGTTGTTAACGGTAAGGTTAAAGCTCAAATTCGTAGTGAAACTATCAATGAAAATAATCCTCTTGGTCGTGTACTTGCTGTTCACGAAGCCAACAGAGGGGCCGATGTTGAAACATTGGAACTTAAAATTGATGAAGCCATTTTGAAAGAAATGCCTGCTCTTGAACGTTTCCTTACTATGATTAAATTGATCGCAGCGATCGCGCCTCTCATGGGACTACTTGGTACTGTGACTGGTATGATTGAAACCTTCCAAGCGATGACATTGTTTGGTACTGGTGATCCATCCGTTATGGCTGGTGGTATTTCTGCTGCCTTGATGACAACGGTGCTTGGTATTGTTGTTGCACTTCCTATGCTTTTCCTTCACTCAGTCGTGAACGGTATGAGCCAAAATGTTGTGCATACAATCGAAGAGCAAAGTGCCGGTATTATCGCCGTACACGCTGAACAGCGTGGGGGTGCTTAATCATGTATGCCCTAATGAATGCGTATGAATTAGTTCGCGATTTTATGGAACGGGGTGGCCCTGTTCTAATGGTGATCTTTGTTACGATATTGATTTTATGGGCTATGGTTTTGGAACGTTTAATTTATTTTAAAACGGCCCACAATCGCCAAGTGAATGAAGTTATGGGTACTTGGGAAGCGCGCTCTGAGCGCACTTCCTGGTACGCCCATAAAATTCGCGAGGCCATGATTAGTCAAATCAATATGGATCTACATGGGTCACTATCACATATCAAAACACTTGTTGCTGTTATCCCGCTTATGGGACTACTTGGAACAGTGTGGGGTATGATTGAAGTCTTTGATGTGCTCGCCGTAATGGGATCTGCCGACGTTAAAGCAATGTCAGCAGGGATTTCCAAAGCGACAATTCCTACAATGGCCGGAATGGTTGGCGCCCTATCAGGGGTGTTCGCTGCTTCCTATATTGAGGCACGAGTAAATAAAGCAGGTGAACTAGTAGAAGATCACTTAACAATGGATCATTAAGAGAGATAAAATGCGTAAACATTCTGCAAAAAATCAAGAAGAAACAGCAATTGATATGACACCGATGCTTGACATCGTGTTCATTATGTTGATTTTCTTCATCGTTACGGCTTCCTTCTTGAAAGAAGCTGGTATCGAAGTAAACCGTCCTGAAGGCGCTAGTGGCGAACCACAGGAAAAAGCAAATATTATGATAGCTGTTACAGACAATGATGAAATCTGGATGGAAAAGCGTCGAATTGACGTACGTGCTGTTCGTGCCAACGTGGAACGCCTCAAAGCGGAAAACCCTGAAGGTACTATCGTTATTCAAGCTGATGTAAAATCCACAACGGGTGTTATTGCCGAAATTATGGATTCACTTAATCAGGGTGGTTTTACAGATCACGTACTCGCTACCAAATTAAACTAACTTAAGGAACTTAATTATGATTGCACGTTATGCTATTTCGTTCAGTTTTGCAGCGTTAATTACTTTTGGTCTATTCTTTGGAATGCAGTGGCTTATTGCTAGTGGAGACATTGAATTAGAGGATTCTAGTGATAGAATTCGCGTTGAAATGGCTCAGGTTCGTGATATTCAGGAAGTTCGTCAAGTTGAACGTAAACCTGAGGCTCCCGTTGAAGCGGAGGCTGCTCCTGATGTATCAATTGATATGTCTACTGCCGTTGATAATGTCGGCGGAGGGATTGAAATCAGTGCTACGGCAATGGTAGTTGCCCCGATAACTTCTGCTGGAGGTGGCTTTTCTGCAACAGACGGTGAGTTTTTGCCGATTGTTCGAGTGCCTCCTCAATATCCTGCTCGTGCTTCAGAAAACGGAGTTGAAGGCTATGTTGTTGTTACATTTACTGTAACTGCTGAAGGTACAACAAGTAATGTTATGGCCGTTGAATCAAGCCATAAAATGTTTGAAAGAAATGCTGTTAAAGCAGCACAAAAATACAAATATAAACCGCGTGTTGTTGACGGCGAACCAGTAGAAGTGACAGGCATACGAGTTCGCATTGAATTTCAGTTGGCTGATTAAGACTAGAAAAGGTATTTAAAATGCAAAAATTTAAGAAACTGTCTAAAACACTTTTAATGGCAACTGCTTTAACTGTTGTAATGGTAACAGCATCAACTATCCCTGATGTAGCGGAGCTTTCTGGTCTTCGTGCTGTCGCTCAGGAAACTGGTGTTGCTTCACAGGCGCGTGCTGATGCCGCTACTGCTGCTAGAGCAGGTAGGCCACGGATTACCTCTACTAAAGGTATGACTGAAAGGCCGGCAAAAGTTCTTACAAAAGCACAAGAGATGCTTAGTGAAGAGCCTCCTAGGTTTGCGGAAGCGAAAGAAAATCTGCTTAGACAAAGAATTGAGAAATGGAATACCACAGAGCAGGCTGCTTTTTACCAAATTATGGCTTCAATAGCAGGTGGCCAAGATGATTTGGGGCAAGTTCTAGTATATTATAAGAAACTTCTCGGAATGGATGGTATTTCTTATACTTTGAGAGATCAATTAACCTACAATGTGGGGCAAATTGAATTTTCACAAGACAATAAGCAAGAAGGTACTAAATATCTGTATGAATGGTTGAAATATCAACCTGCTCCAAGTATTTCTCAAATTGAGTTTTTTGCAAACGTGCATTACTCACTTGGTCAAGATGCGGCTGATGGTTCACCAGAAATTGCAAAAAATTACCATCTCGCTATTGAATATTTAAACTGGGCCGTCTCTAAAGCAAAAGTTGATGGTAAAGATGATAAAGAAAACTGGTATCAAGTTTTGCGCGCTCTTCATAATTCGCTCGAAGAAACTGCAAAAGTTCTTGAATATGCAGAACTTCTAGCAACAAGATGGCCAAAGAAGAATTACTGGGTAGAACTTTCAAATCTTTATGCAATGGCTGGCTCTGAAGTAGGGTTAACTGAAGATCAAGTATTAGTGTTTGAGAAAAAACAGTTTTCGACTATGGAACTAGCACATCGTCAAGGCATGTTAGACAAAGGACGTGAACTTGAAACCATGTCTCAACTTTATCTTTATCATGATAGTCCATATCAAGCTGCGAAAACTATGAGCAGATCATTTTCTGAAGGTGCTTCTGAAGTATCCCGTAGAAATCTTGAGTTGCATGCTACAAGCTATATTAATGGCAAGGATTTGGCTGAAGCAGTTGAGCCACTATCTGCTGCTGCTGAAATGTCAGATGATGGTAATAACTACATGCGTTTAGCTAATGTATACCTTAATCTTGATAAATATGAAGAAGCGGCTAGTGCGATTGATAAGGCTCTTAATAAGGGCGGTCTTAGTCGTCCTGATCAATCAAGTCTTATGCAAGGTCAAGCTTATTTAAGCCTAGAACAGTTTGATAAAGCACGGACTTCTTTCCGTGAAGCAGCAAAGACTGCAAAAGATGATAGAACAAAGAAAATGTCTCGTGACTTACTGAGATATGTTGATTCTGAAGAAAAAAGAATTAAAGATATTAAGGAATATCTTTCTTAAATCATTTTTATAATCGAATTTAAGACAGGGTGGATTTTTCTCCCCTGTCTTTTTTTGCCATTTTAAGGTTTGTAAATGTCTATTCAATATTACAAGTGGAGTGTTGCATTTGACATTTATTCTATAATGACATAACATAACATTAATGCTTTTAAATAAAAAGCAGACGCCTTAGTGGGACGTCCCGAAGGATCTATCGTAATTCAAATAATCAAATTTTGAGTGATTATACGAAGTGCGAAACAGATCCGGTTATTCTAAGTTAATTAACACTCATGAATAAAGGAGACTAACCATGTTATCACGATATTTCGTATCATTTAATTTTGCAGCCTTGATAACGTTCGGATTGTTTTATGCAATGCAAATGTTGATTTCGCAAGGTGATATAATAGTTGAAGAAAAATATACAAGACCAATCATCGTTTTTGATGATATCGTACCATTTGATCCTCCTAAGACACGCGAAAGACCACCGGTAATTGATGAAATTAAAGAAATTCCAGTCATTCCAAAATTTAAAGATGGAAAAGGTAAGGGGGTTGGGCCAACTACAACAGAACCAAATTTTGGTAAAAGGCCTGATCTAAAAATTGGAAAAGTGCAGGAAGGGCTTAATTTTACGGATAGTATTTTTATTGTTTTGGTAAAACCTAATCCTCAGTATCCAGTAAGTATGTCTGAAAAAGGGATTGAAGGTTATGTTCGTGTGAAATATACGGTCACAGCATTGGGTAATACTGAAGATGTAATAGCTGTAGAATCATCACACCGTGGTTTTGAAAGAAACGCTGTTAAGGCAGTAGAGAAATTTAAATTCAAACCACAAATAGAAGATGGAAAAGCAATTGCTGTTATGAATGTATATAATATAATAGAGTTCAAACTCGAAAATTGAAAAAATAATTAAATTTCAAATATAAGGGCGTCAATTGGCGCCCTTACTTATATAGATATCATTATTTTATTGAACTAGACTTGTTCATATCTTGATTGCATTCATGAATTGTTCTATCGTAATAGCATAGTTTTAAAACATAAATTAAACAATTATCCAAAAATTAAATAATTCGGAAAAATATATGAGTGCCATTGTCCATATCATTCTCCTACTTGGTAATATTATTATCGCAGTCTTTGTTGCCGTGATGGTACCGGGTATTTTCTCCGAAATTAGTATATTGGGTGCCAGAATTCTAGGGGGTGGTATATTCCTGCTAGGGGTACAAATTCATGCATTATTAGTGATAAGGTCAAATAAAGAAGATGCAACAGACCGCCTTATGTCACTCCATCAGGACAACCAAGTTTATATTGATCAGTTGGAACAATATAAAATGGAAACTATTGGACTGCGAGAAAAGCTAAAATCAAATGAACAAGGTCACAATAATGAAATTGTGAATGAAATGCGGTTACTGCAAACATTGCTTGGGCAGGTTGTTGAAAAATCAGGCAAATCTTTTTCTAAAAGCCTTAGCGCTATTGAAAGTGGTTCGTCACTGGAAGTTTCCCATGGTATTGACAGGGAAGCTGATGAAATTTTGAATATTATGCATTATGCTTTGGAAGATAATAGGATTGATTTATATCTTCAACCAATTGTGACTTTGCCGGCTCGTAAAGTATTGCATTATGAAGCATATTCGCGCGTTAGAGACGATAAAGGGGAAGTGATATTTCCATCTCAATATATTAAACTTGCAGAAGATTCCGGTCTTGTTAGTACTTTAGACAATCTATTGTTATTCAGGTGTATTCAAGTTATTCGTCGTCTTGGAACACGCAAGCCGAATATGCGATTTTTCTGTAATATATCTTCGGTATCTTTAAATGATAAAGAATTTTTTCCGCAATTTATTGATTTTATGCTTGATAATCAAGAACTGTCAGATCGTTTAGTTTTTGAATTTACTCAGCAAGATGTACTTCGCCAACCCAACAGTATATGGCAATCGCTTTCTAGCCTTGGTAAAAGAGGGTTCCGCTTCTCTATGGATAACGTCCAGGTAATAAACCATGACTTGTCTGACCTAGCATCTAGATATTTTCGATATGTTAAATTAAGTCCGGATCTACTTCTTGATGAAAATATTGATATAGATAGAAATGATATTAAGGAAGCTTATAAGCGTTATGAAATTGAAATTATTATTGAGAAGATAGAAGGTGATGACAAGCTGGTTGAAATCCTAGACTGCGGGATTGAAAGGGGCCAAGGCTATCTATTTGGAGAACCTGTTCTCAGTAGTGATATAACAAATAAGCTATAGTATTTTCTGAGAAACAGGCTTTTCGTTAGCCAAATAAACTATCAATATCTTCTTGTGATGTTTTCTTCTGCTCGCCAGCGGCTTCAGCAGTATTTTTTGTTGGTTCATTTGCCGCTTCAGCTTTATTAGGAATAGCCTGAACTTTTTCCTGAACTACAGGCTTTTTATGATCAGTTTCCGTTACTTTTTCTATGGTCTCAACAGGAACTTCTGCTACTTCTTCTGCTACTTCTTCTACTACTTGTTTTACAACATCTTGTGCAACTTCTTCAGTAGTTTCGATAATGGGTTCAGGCTGGGTTATTTCAGCTTCAACTGGATCATTTTGAGTTTCAACAGGAACTTCGACAGTGTCTTTTGCAACTTCTTCAGTAGTTTCGATAATGGGTTCAGGCTGGGTTATTTCAACTTCAACTGGATCATTTTGAGTTTCAACAGGAACTTCGACAGTGTCTTTTGCAATTTCTTCAGAAGTTTCAATTTTGGGCTCAGGTTGAGCTATGTCAGCTTCAACTGGTTCATCCTGAGTTTCAGCAACAGTGTCAGGTGAAGGTTCATCAGTGGTTACTTGGTCAAAAGATCCGTCTAGAAGTGAATCAATTTCAGACTGGTCAATTCCCTCACCTGAGAGAGCTGGGCCATTAAGAAGATCATCATCGTTTATTTCATCATTATCAGAATCAAGAATAGATTTTGCATCTTCTGGTGTATCGCCACCTAAAGTAATGCCAAGAATGGAGATGAGCTTACCGACACGGTCCTCGACATGGTTGAGTGTCTTTACAACCTTGCTAATCCTTTGGCCTGTAATGTCTTGAAATGAACAGGCTTCGAATATTTTCATAACTTCGGTGTTGATATGATCTTTATATTCATCAAAATCATCAGATTCAAAACTCATCAAATCTTCAGCAGCCTGCATAATAGTATCTGTAGCAGATTCTGTTGCCTCAACAATTGCATCGAGTTCTTTTCCTGCGCGCGGGATGCCAACGCTATCTTCACCAGCAGATGAAAGAGACGAAATTTCAGATCGGGCTTCATCAATATAATCAGCGAGATCTTGACATTCTTTATAGAGCGTTAAATCAATTGATTTAAAATAACTTTCCAGTGACCTCATAAGAACTTCGGTCACTGCAGCAACATCAGGTAATGATATTGGCAGATGATCACCTGAGCGTAATCTGTCTACTAGTGGCTCAATATGGTCTGGCAATAATCCTGATGACATTAAAAATCTCCAAGTAC
>JASFYW010000003.1:0-5829 GCA_045046865.1 Woeseiaceae bacterium
AGATTTTAAAAATATCGCGTTGTTGTTTACCTCGTTTGTTGTGGTTAATTAATGCTCGTTATTTTGGTGCGTTGTTAGAGCGCATAGTGTGTTAACAGGAGAGCCCATTGACACATCCATATTAGACAATAGGTTTTGTACTTGTCAAACTTATTGTTGTTAACTAACGCACAGTAGGACATTTATACTTAAAGCGGCTATGAATTCGTTAATAATAAAAAATTAGAGCGACGCAATACTGAGATCCCAGTAATAAAAAGTTACTTAGCTGTTTTTAAGTATGAGTGTTTCAAAGCAATGAAATATGGGATGTTTTTATATTTCTATAAATAATAATTATCAAGATAATTATTATAATGTTTTAATAAAACAAAGACTCAGGCTGAGTCTTTGTTTCTTGTTGTTATGGATGTCCTGCTTATTCATAATTCAATTTGAATATCCTTGCCGACGATATGACGCTCCATATTATCAAATGCAACAGCAATTTTTTTTGCTTCTACCAGCAGTTCGTCACCCATGCTGGTGAGTTTATAACCCTGGTTAAGGCGCTCAAACAAGCGCCACCTATTTCATTCTCAAACGTATTTAACCTTCTGAAAACCGTTGAGTGGTTCACCTCAAGCGCTTTTGCCGCACCTGCGAGTGTTCCGCTATCGGCAATGGCTAAAAATATTTTTAAAGCATTCCAGACCACTTCAGCCTTTCCTCTGTAAATGTATTGCAAAATTGCAAAATTGATTTGCATATATTGCCAATTCACTTTCATTATTGCAAGCGCCATACTTATGTTGAAGATAAACAATGAATTAAACAAACGGAGACAAACACCATGAATAATACACTCGCAAACAATTCAACTATCGACAGGTCAGGATTAAATAATCTACTCAGCCCAGGCGTCGGCATCGACATCGGCACGTTTATTCTGAGGGTCGCCTTAGGCAGCGTGTTATTAGCACACAGTCTTTATCTAAAACTTATGGTATTCACCTTACCCGGCACGGCACAGTTTTTTGCGTCTATCGGCTTGCCCGAATTGCTTGCTTATGCCGTTTTTTCCATCGAGGCAATTGCCGGTGTTGCACTTATTTTAGGGTTTAAAACACGGCTGTTTTCTGCACTGGTTATTCCCGTTTTGCTGGGAGCAACCTGGGCACACTTAGCAAATGGTTGGTTGTTTACTAATGCTGGCGGCGGCTGGGAATACCCACTGCTACTTGCAGTGATGGCACTAGCGCAAGTAGGACTAGGTAATGGTAAATATGCCGTATCAACCACATCACACAACTAGAAGAGATTTATTATGAAACAACTGGATCTACACCTTGTCACACATGCTCTTTGTCCCTATGTGCAGCGCTCAGTCATCGTATTAATGGAAAAGGACATTCCTTATACCAGGACCGATATCGACCTTGCTAACCCACCCGAATGGTTTAGTAAAATCTCTCCTATGGAGAAAGTACCGGTATTGATAGTGGATAACAAAAAAATGCTGTTTGAATCCTCGGTTATCTGTGAATACCTCGATGAGGTAACACCGGGATCACTTCATCCAGATAAACCTCTAGAGAAAGCCCGCCACCGTGCGTGGATAGAATTTGGCTCTGGCATCCTCGATAGCATCGGCGCTTTGTACAACGCAGCGGATAAAAAAGATTTTAAAAATAAATGTAATGACATTAAAAATAAATTTCAGCTTGTTGAAAATGAAATTTCCGTAACGCCTTTTTTTTCGGGTGAAAAATTTCATCTCATCGATGCGGTCTATGCGCCAATTTTCAGGTATTTTGATATTTTTGAACAGCTTATTGATCTGAACATATTTGACAGTACACCAAAGATAAAAAACTGGTGTCAAACGCTTCAGCTACGAGCATCCGTTCAACAGGCGGTGACAGAGGATTATTCTAATTTACTTCTACAATTTTTAAAAAATAAAAACAGCTATATATCACAGTTTATTGATATCGCTTAGAATGACTATATCGAATCTTAGGCTTTCAATAATTTAAATCAATCAAGAGTTAACTTATGCGTAAATCAACCTTAATGTTTGTAATAATAATGATATTTTCGGCGAAGGTCTTTGCTACCAATTTGCCTGATGAATTATTAAATATCCCAATACCACTTATATCAGGTGAACATACAACACTCGCGACATATAACGGGAAAAAGCCCGTCTATATAAAATTTTGGGCCACCTGGTGTCAACCGTGCCGAAAAGAAATGCCTCATTTTGAACACGTACAAAATGAATATGGTGAATTGGTAGAGGTTATTGGTATAAATCTCGGCATTAACGATGATATAAAAGCAGTTGAGAATACAGTCAAAGAGTTTGGTTTAACCATGGGAATGGCAATTGACAAAAATGGCGATTTGGCGCAAGCATTTCGATTGATTGGCACGCCGTATCATTTGTTATTTGACCGAGATATGAATTTAATTCATCGTGGGCATGAAGCAAATGAATCTCTTGATAATAAAATTGCCTTAGTGTCACAGGTTAAGACTGTAGATTTACTTGATGCCAACCTGTTATCAGAAAAAGAATCGAATGTAAAAATAGATCTGGGTGATGGAAAAGTCCATGCGCTATTTTTTACGGCAACATGGTGTGATTGGTATCTAAAAGAAAGTCGACCTGAATATTCAAAAAAATGCGTAGCCGCACAGAATAATATAAACTCCCTTTATAAAAAATATTCAAGCATTGTCTGGAACGGGGTAGTTTCAAGGCTATGGACAGGTGATAAAGATTTATTGGATTATAAGAAAAAATACACCATAACTCATCCAATTGAAATAGATAAAAGTAATCGTTTATTTCACCAGTATTCAGTTAAAGATTTTCCTACATTGATATTAATAAAAGATAACAAAGTTATTCTAAAAACAACGGACCTGGATGATGAAGAAAAACTAATAACATTATTGACTAAATATAAAATCGATTGAACATGTCCCAGTGAATAGAGTCAAGTCTTATATATCACATGTGATATGTAATACTTGACCCTGATTTTTTTTGATTGCTTTAACTGTAATTAATTGTTCTTACTGCGTTTTTAACATGGGTGTCCAGATAAGGTTCAGTATGACATGATCCATCTCTTCTAAAGATAAAATATAGACAACTTGTTTATTACCGTTGAGTGTTTTTGAAATCTTGTTTTTATCTTCCTTTGTCAGCATGTGTTATTCCTTTTTATTTAAAGCGTATATTTGATTTTATAATACATAAGCGATGTGTTGATCTTCGTTAATATTGATCGACACATTACAGTAAACTTATATCGGATGTAACCTTCAGGTGTCAACTATGTGAACACTAAATTATTTAATCTATTCCAATTAATAGGGTGTCAGTTTGACAATGAATGTAATTACATTATAATTACATTTGTTCATATTAGAGCGTGGAGATCAAGTCATGACTCATTTAGTTAAAATCGGTAATTCTCAGGGAATACGGATACCAAAGTCACTCATAGAGCAGTCGAGGCTTGAAGGGAAAGAGCTTAAGCTACAAGTGGTTGAGGAAGGTCTTTTGATTGCACCAAGTAAAATGCCAAGAGAAGGGTGGCAGCAATCAATTGATAAAATACTCTCTAGCCAAGGTGTAGAGCAAGCGGATCAAGAATGGCTGGATGCATCACTAACAACCGATGAGGATGTTGAGTGGTAGCGCAACATGTTAGCCGTTTCGAGGTGTGGTTAGTTTCGTTGAACCAAACTAAGGGGCGCGAAATTAATAAGACACGACCCTGTGTCGTAATCTCACCCAATGAAATTAACGCCCTGTCAACAGTCCTGGTTGCACCTATGACGACTAAGGGCTTTGAGTTTCCATGCCGAGTTACGTGTGAATTTCAAGAAAAGACGGGGTTGATTCTTCTTGATCAAATCAGAGCGGTAGATAAAACCAGATTGATTAAGAGGCTAGGGGTTGTCGGTAAAGGTACCCAGCAAGAACTGTGTGATTGTCTACAAGAGTTGTTTGCTTATTGAAGTGCTAATTTATTTGGAAGGAATTTAATCCACTACTAGAGTTTTTAGAATCTAAAACTACATTCCCTGCACAACAAACAATATCAGATGTATTGCAAAAATTTGACGCCGACGGCATACATATAGCCTGGTCAAAAGCGTTAGAGCGAAAAACAAGTGACCCTGAAGGGGCTATTACTATTTCAAGAACAATACTAGAAAGTGTTTGCAAGCACATACTAGATAAAAGCAATATTGAATATGACCCAAATAAAACTGAGCTGCCCGAACTTTATAAAAAGACCGCAAAATCACTTAATTTATCTCCTTCACAACATACCGAAGAGATATTTAAACAAATTCTTGGTGGCTGCTCCAGTATAGTCAATGGCCTTGGTGCTCTAAGAAATCGATTAGGTGACGCACATGGTAAAGGTAAATCTAAAATAAAACCAGGATCAAGACATGCCGAATTAGCTGTTAATCTTTCAGGTACAATGGCTTTATATTTAATCGAAACATTTAATACAAAAGAGAACTAATAATACCTTCAAACGGGATGCAAAACAGCACTCCTTAACTAGGCATTATGAATAATAATTTCATGAGAGACATTAATGGATGAAAAAGTAAAAAAAATTACAACACCTGAAAAATGCGAAATATTTGCGAAAAATTGTATTGAGCGTGGTCGCCCCGACTTAGCCGCAGAAGCAAAAGAGCGAGCTGTACAACTTAAAGCTGAGGCATATGGAGCTAAATCCGAAGTTGAAAAAGAAGCGCTTGAAGCAATATATGCATATGAAGAAGTGCTAACTGCCAAAAACGGAAAGAAAACTCGGGCAGGAAGAACATGGCAAATGATAGATAGGCATGGAATTATTGGAGCTGTTGAACGAGCTGTTAATCGACCAGTTGAAACACAGGGTTATACAGCGCTCACAGAAATGGGACTTGATGATTATGCGTTTGAAGCCGTAATTTTACGACATCCTGACCTATTCAGCTCAGAAGCAATACAAATATCTCAAGAACGAATGAATGAGTGGAAAAACTCATAACAAGTCATTAAAAACTGAAGGGCAGAAAAACTACCCTGCTTGGACGCCGCAAAAGGTGCGCGGTGCCATTTAATTCTAACGTTAGGTGCTTCTCAGCTGCATCATAGTTCGGAGTAAAAATGAGTGATTATCAAGACTTTTGTGAAGCTTTTGGTGGTTCCGCGAGTGATCCTGGCTTTATGGATAACTGGCTAGCGGAGCATTGTAGTGAAATATCCACGAAATCATCTGAATTACAATCCAAAATAGAAACCTTTGATTATGAAAGCTTGCTTGTTCAATACAAACTATCCAAAGATGAGATGGTTCAAATAAAGAATTATATGGCAATATATAGTGAATATAATTTCAAAACTCAAAAGGCAGCAAACAATTACATTACCGAAAGTAACCGTTGGGATGAGTTTCCTGATATAAGATCACTGAATGATCACGATTCATATACAAATATTCCCGGAATATTTCCCAAGTTTTATAGAATTACTTGTGAAATTGTAAAGATTACTAGGGGAAATGGTGCACAACTAATAAAGGCAACTAAGTATTAACAAGCACCTAATAAGGTATATTAGGCGACAATTAACTTGACCGGTTCACGACAACTAGCATGGCCGGTTTTGGTAAGCTTCAGGTATATCTAATCACCAAGAGACTTATATGCCTGGAAAACCCATAACCAAAACGCAGGTTAAGTTATATATGTCTAATCGTAAGAACCCAAAACAGTCACAAGTCACTTCAGCTGCCAAGGCTGGTTTTTCAGAGCGAA
>JASFYW010000004.1:0-4364 GCA_045046865.1 Woeseiaceae bacterium
CCATCACTACCATCACTACCATCAAAATTTATCCAAACAAAAATAATAAGGCTAACAAAAACATAAAAACACCCGATAACTCTAGCCAATTATCTAAGCGCAATACTGACTAAATTGACTGTTGAGGTCTGAAATGAACTAACACCTTGGTTTGTAGTGGTTTAATTAATGGTTGAAAAAATTATATTAATAAATTCGACTTATTTATATATTAATCACCTTTAATTTTTATAAAATTGAGTAGTAAACGTTTTAATTATTTTGATATAATAATATCAATAATTATATTTTTAACGAGATATTTGATATAATGTTATCAATTTTATCAGTTTCAGATTTAAGCGATGAGCTTGCAACGTCGCTTAAAAACAAAAGAAAATGGTTAAAGCATAGTCGTGATAAAGCTTCTGAACTTTCGGGTGTTCCTGTCCCTACGCTCAGACGGTTCGAAGATACTGGGGAAATATCACTTCGCCAATTACTAATGCTTTGCCAAGTTTATGGTGATTTTTCAGGGTTTAAGAATATATTTACAATCCCTACAGCACGAACAATTGATGAACTTCTAAAAAGTAAAAAGTAGTGAAGGAATAAAATTACTATGAGAGTTATCTCTGTTTACTATCACCGTTATTCTAATACCGAGCCTATTTTTGTTGGTAGACTAGTCCATGATTCAGGGCTTTCTCACTTTCAGTACGATGCTGACTTTTTAACTTTAGATTTGAATTTATCACCCTTTAAACTTGAAATGCATGGTTTACTTCAATCAGCACCATCACATCCTTTTTCTGGTTTACATGGTTTGTTTAATGATTCTTTACCTGATGGTTGGGGTATGTACCTTATGAATAAGGATTTTAAAAATCATGGCTTAGCATTAGATGATATTTATCCCATTGATCGACTGGCTTATATGGGAAGCAAGGCAATGGGAGCACTTTCATATTTACCTGATGATAGC
This sequence comes from Woeseiaceae bacterium, assembly GCA_045046865.1. Lineage (GTDB taxonomy): Bacteria > Pseudomonadota > Gammaproteobacteria > UBA6429 > Thiohalophilaceae > JAGLTQ01. Next base: position 965 of record JASFYW010000004.1, read on the forward strand.
AGTAAGTTTCATTTGAATAATAATGAACAGCTAAATCTAAATGAATTGGCAAAAGATTCTATCAATTTATATACCGGTGAAATTGATGATGTACTCAGTTATTTAGCTATTAATGGTACTCCTTCCGGCGGTGCAAGACCAAAAGTACTATTAGGGTTAAAAGGTAAAGAAACTATATCTGGAGCATATGACTTACCAGTAAATTTTGAGCATTGGCTAGCTAAATTTCCCACAGGGAAAAATGCAGAGGATAAAGCTGAGGGAGCAATCGAGTACCTTTATTCGATAATGGCTCGCCAAGCGGGTATAGACTTCCCTGAAACAAAATTGGTTGCAGGTAAAAATGATAATGCATATTTTCTTATTAAACGCTTTGATAGAGATAAGGGAAATAAACGCATTCATATGCAAACACTCGCGGGGCTTGTTAATGCCGATTTTCGGCTAGCTGATTTTGACTATGATCGATTATTGAAGGTTTGCAGTGCTATTACCAAGTCACATAAAGAAGTGACTCAGTTATTTAAACGTATGCTATTTAATGTGATGTCAGGCAACAGAGATGATCATACTAAAAATTTCTCATTTCTAATGGATGACAAGGGTATTTGGCGTAATTCTCCCGCCTACGATATTACATTTAACCGAGGAATAAATGGTGAGCACTCGATGCTTGTTGGTAAGTCTGGGAAAAATATAACCCAAGATGATATTTCATTATTAGCAAAAACAGCTTCGCTTAAAAACAAAGAAGTTCAATTCATGATAGATGAAGTGTCTGAGGAACTGTCCTCATGGCAAAATGAAGCACTTAATTACACTATTCCTAAAAGTAGGGTTGTCGAAATTTCAAACTATATGGAAAAACAAAGAAAGCGGCTGATCACTAAGTAATGATTGAGGCGATAAATAATAATTTAGTAAATTGAACGGGGATGAAATCACATAAAATTTCTCTTGATGCAGAATTTAAAGTGTAGGTTAACTCGTATAGATTCTCTATTTAATATTTAACTTGTTGATAATTATGGTATTTATAATTATAGTACATGCCTATGTAGATAACTCAGGTTTTAATTGTAGGTCGGCATTTATGCCGTCAATTGACGGGCTTAAGCCAGACCTACATGTGAAATCGGCCTATTTACTGACTTCCTGAACGAACTGCATAGGCATGTTATAGTATTGACACTGATGTATCATCGGAATGTGTTTGATAGGTCTTGCATGATTTTAACGCCTCTTTTTGCGATAATTTTCTCCTTCTATTTTATAAATATCAGCATGGTGAACTAGACGATCTATGGCAGCTACCGTCAATTTTTGTCGATAATATCTGTCATTTTTTCAATTGTTTTACAAGGAGTTTTATATCTTAAGCACTTTCTAGGACGATTATAAACTTTAATGTCTTCTATTTTTAGTCAGGCTAATATGGTACCACGCTATACTTGTTTCAACATTTTATAGAAACACTTCTATTGCTCATAAAAAAGCGCCTTTTGGCGCTTTTTTCCTATTTACATCACACTTTATTTGAATAAGTATTAGCTCTTCAAATCATCAAAAAATTGTTTAACACCCTTAAAAAATCCAGTTTCTTTAGGACTATGATGAGCACGTTTTTTACCCATATCTTGATCTAACTGTTTTAATAATTCTGTTTGGTCTTTAGATAAATTAACCGGTGTTTCTAATACCACTTTACACATTAAATCGCCCGTTATTGAACTACGTACCGATTTAACACCTTTGCCCCGTAAACGGAACATTTTACCCGTTTGTGTCTCTTTCGGTATTTTCAGTTTTACCTTACCACCCAGGGTTGGTACTTCAATTTCGCCCCCTAACGCGGCAACCGTAAAGCAAATTGGCACTTCGCAATATAAGTTATTCTCGTCACGCACAAAAATCGCATGATCTTTTACATTAACTTGTACATATAAGTCACCTGCTGGTGCGCCATGTTCACCTGCTTCACCTTCATTGGATAAACGAATTCTGTCACCAGTATCAACACCAGCTGGAATTTTAACGGAAAGGGTTTTATTTTTCTGCACACGGCCTTCACCATGACATGAGCGACATGGATCGCTAATCACTTTACCTTGGCCTTTACAGGTAGGACAGGTTTGTTGTACAGCAAATAAGCCTTGACGCATTTGCACTTGACCATGCCCATGACAAGTAGTACAGGTTTTAGCTGAAGTACCTTTTTTAGCACCACTGCCGCCACAAGGCTCACAAGCAACGTAGGTAGGTACTTTAATTTCTATTGATTTACCTTTTACCGCATCTTCAAGTGAAAGTTCCATGTTATAGCGCAAATCAGAGCCACGACGTGCGCGTGATTGTCCACCACGACCTCGTCCACCACCAAAAATATCCCCAAACACATCACCAAAAATATCACCAAAGTCGCCCGAACCGCCACCAAAACCGCCACCGCCGTGACCACCTTGTTCAAATGCAGCATGGCCATATTGGTCATAAGCAGCACGTTTTTGATCATTGTTAAGAATTTCGTAGGCTTCTTTTACTTCTTTAAATTGCTCTTCTTTCGCTTTATCGCCGTTGGTACGGTCAGGATGAAATTTCATCGCTAAGCGTTTGTAAGCTTTTTTGATATCGCGCTCGCCTGCATCTTTTTGCACACCAAGCACTTCATAATAATCGCGTTTTGACATAAATGGCTCTTAATTTACAACTTAATTTAGTGGGTTCTTTACAATATTGACAACAAATTTATCAATATTTTATGCTTTCTCTTAACGTAAGAAGCGCCGGATAAAACCGACGCTTTTTATTTTTAGTAGGTTGTCACGAGCATAACGTAGCACAACGAAAAAAATGCTATTGTCGCGGCAAGCGGCGACCTACAATTTAAACCGACAAATTACTTGTCGTCTTTGACTTCTTCAAATTCAGCATCGACTACATCATCGGCTGGCGCTGCTTGTTCAGCACCCGCTTCTGAAGCAGCACCGGCATCAGCACTTTGGGCTTGCGCTTTAGCTTGAGCAATTTCCATTAACTTAGCAGACGCTTCAATTACCGCTTGTGATTTAGCATCCATGGCTTCTTTATCATCACCTTTAACGGTTTCTTCAAGCTCTTTCAAAGCGGTTTCAATTTTTTCTTTATCTTCCGTAAGTAAATCTTCACCCGCTTCTTCAATTTGTTTACGAGTTGCATGAACTAAGCCGTCAGCTTGATTCCGTGATTGTACTAATTCTTCAAACTTAGCATCAACATCAGCATTCGCTTCAGCGTCACGCACCATTTGTTCAACTTCTTCATCAGATAAACCACTTGAGGCTTTAATAGTGATTTTTTGCTCTTTACCGGTATTTTTATCTTTTGCTGAAACATGCAAAATACCATCGGCGTCTAAATCAAA
>JASFYW010000005.1:0-148891 GCA_045046865.1 Woeseiaceae bacterium
TCTGCTGTGTAATATGTTTTTGGTCTTTGTTTCATTTTTAACATCCTTCTCATATATAGTTAGAGAATAGATGTTGCATCGACCGATTGAAACCACCGTCGACAGCCGTCTTTTAGCAACAGCTAATATTAGATTATACTAAAGGACAGCTTTGATAGCTCTCATCCTATCATTCTTCAGTACAATGAAATTGTATTAATTAATAGAATACTAAACTGTGGCCAAAAAAACTTGACCACTACAGTTAGCTGACATGTAGTTATCCTAAATAGCCCACTCGGGTCATTAACAGGTCAAAGGGATTCAATTAGTATAGTTATATAGGAATACCATTTCCGATAAGGACGTTACAACAGAGGTGCTTTAGATTATTGGTTTATACAGATAAATCTAAGAAGTCTGCGAGAGCGCACCGCGAATAAACCAAACCTTATCTAAAGGGTAATACATGAAAGTAATAACAGAGTTGCCACGCTCCAGAAGTGACCGCAGGATTTCATCGCAAGCGCGGTCGCCAGATAGAAGAGTTAATCAGCGCAGAGGGAGTGATAAGCAAGGCGTGTATAGTACTCAACAGTCTAGAGGGGTTAGTGAGGCATATTCATCTTAACTATTTATCAATCAGCCCCGTCTAAGTACGAGGTTTTTTGTGCCTATCAATAATTGCTTAAGGTCTGCTTCTGGCTACGAAAGCAGTCTGTCAGATGTATATAAGTAATGTCAGAATAATTAATCTTTCCGTAAAATAAAAAAAGACCTAGCATCTCTGCTAAGCCTTTGTTTTATATGGTGGGCCGTCCGCGACTCGAACGCGGGACCAATGGATTAAAAGTCCACTGCTCTACCAACTGAGCTAACGGCCCTTGTTAGGAGGGCGGAATTTTACCGAACTTAGTGGGAATAACAAGCCCAATAAGACGATAAATCCATATTTTTTTGATTAAATTGCGTCTAATTTACGCATGCCCGCTGGAAGTAATTTCATGTCTACTAATGAGCTTAAAAGTGACTTTAAAAATCCTGCTTCTTCTTCATAAACCATTTGGTAGTATTGTATTTTCATGGTCAAAGCACTACCGAACACAATGCTAATAAAGACTAAGAACGAACCTAAGGCTAACGTTGATACGCCAGTGATGCCTTGTCCAATGGTGCAACCTAAACCTAGTACACCACCAAACCCCATTAGAACAGCACCAATCATATGCATGTAGAAGTCTTTAAAAGAATTAAACCATTCAACACGGAAGCTGCGTGTGATTAATGTCCAAATAAATGAACCTACAATTACACCTAGAACAGAAACCACACCAAATGTTATGAATGAGCTCTTTAGGCTTGAAGCAAGGTAACCAAACATTTGACCGATTGGGCTAATGAAAGTGAAAGACTGTGCTTGAAGGTTTGTAGAACCATTTTTTGGTTTACCTTCATTTGTGTCCATCATCATGTCCCATTCTCCATAGAATTGAGTCATGCTGAATGCGCCATCTTCTTCTGTTGAGATCGCGACATTTGAGGTGAAGTACCAAGCCAGTAGAACAATAATACCGATGCTGACTCCAGCAAAAATATTATCACCACTTTTGCGGAATTCTGCTGATTTGAAGATATAACGTAATGCAATAATAGCAACGAGCGCACCTAAAACAATACGCATAACCGATGCAGAAATATCAAACCAATTACCGACGATGCTACCTAAATCTTGCGGTGTGCTAAGCGAGATTGATGCTGCGCCTAACCAAGGTGAAAAGTATGATTGGTACCACGTTGCTGGCAACTCTTTGAACGGGTCAACCATATAATACGCAATAACAGAAATAACAACAAAAACAAAAATTGATTTGATGTTTCCACCGCCAATACGAAGTAACGTTTTATTACCGCAACCACTGGCGAAGGTCATACCAATACCAAATAAGAAACCACCTAAAATGTAACGTCCCCACTGGAACTCACTGCCACGAAAAGGCGGTAAAGTTGAAGAGAGATCAACGAGACCTAAAGCTTCCAATATAACAACTCCAATTAAAGCAGTTGTTGCCGCTAAAACCCATGCGCGAATACGGCCTGAGTCACCCATATTCACTAAATCTGAAACTGCACCCATGGTACAAAAATTTGTTTTATTTGCTACAACGCCTAAAACGATGGCTAGAATGAATGTCGACCACAAAAAGAATGATTGTGCCGCTATAAAGCTTTCAAATGACATAGCTAGAATCCCTGTTATTAACTGCTTGAATTACATGGCATTTTTAATGCCATGCGACTAATATTTTACAAAATGCATTATATCCGACTGAAAAGGTGATGTAACCAGAAAAGCACTAAAGTCACATATAAAGTGCATTTTTCAATCGCAAACGAAATTTTATCTATTCAGAATAAAGTGTGGGATCAGGGATATTGGCGGCTGCAAAGCCTTGTTGGCGTAAATGACAAGAATCACACAAACCACAAGCATGGCCTTTATCACTGGGTGAGTAACAAGATAAGGTTTGTCCATAATCTACGCCTAATGCCACGCCTTGTTGAATGATTTCTGCTTTTGTTAGGTTGATTAAGGGCGTTTTTATTTCAATCTTTTTCCCTTCAACGCCTGTTTTAGTCGCAAGGTTTGCCATGGTTTGAAAGGCACTGATGTACTCTGGCCGACAGTCTGGATAGCCTGAGTAATCGACAGCATTGACACCGATAAAAATCGCTTCCGCTTGCAAAACTTCTGCCCAACCTAAAGCAAGGGATAAAAAGACCGTATTTCGCGCCGGCACGTAAGTAACTGGAATACCTTGAGAGACATCATCAGATTCTGATTGAGGCACATCAATCGATTCATCTGTTAATGCTGATCCACCAATATCGTCTAGCCCAAGGTGGACGACCTTGTGTTCGATTGCACCTAAATACTTAGAAATAATTTTTGCGCTTACTAGTTCAACGTGATGTCGCTGGCCATAGTTGAAACTCATGGCGTAGCATTCATAACCTGCATTACGGGCAATGGCGAGTGTGGTAGCTGAATCTAGGCCACCTGAAACAAGGATAACGGCTTTTTTTGTCATGAGGTGATTTTACAGTAAATCAAATAAAAGCATAACTACCGATGAGCATGCTTATCGACCTGGCTCATCATTCCAAAGGACTTTGTGAAGCTGCATTTGGAAACGCACCCCTAGTTCATCTTCCACAATCCAATCTGCAAGTTGTTGCGGGGATAAATCTTGGAAGGCACTTGAAAAAAGGACTTCGCATTTAGAGAGTAAATCGTATTCCTTTACCTTAGCCACAGCCCAGTCATAATCATTTCGATCACACAAAACAAATTTCAATTGGTCGTGAGCCGTCAGCAAAGCAATGTTCTCGTATAAGTTTTTAGACTCTTCATTTGATGCAGGTGTTTTTAAATCCATAACTCGACTAACACGAGGGTCAACCAAAGAAATATCTAAGGCGCCCGATGTTTCTAAAGAAACATCAAAGCCTTCGTCACACAATAATTTGAGTAGGTCGATGCATCTTTTTTGAGCCAGAGGCTCTCCACCAGTGACGGTAATTATTTTAGTTTTGTATTTTTTAACTTCCGCTAAAATTTCGTCAAATGAATACCACTCTCCACCACTAAAGGCATATTCAGTATCGCAGTAGCCACAACGTAAAGGGCACCCTGTTAAACGAATAAACGTCGTTGTGTAGCCTGAACTACGTGACTCACCCTGAAGAGAGTGAAAAATTTCAGTGATTTTTAAACGAGAAACAGATGACAAATCATCTGTTTTAATTTCCTCAGAAACAGACATATTTTAATGTTATTTTTGCAGACGGATTTTTTGTAATAAATTTTCGGCTTGCCCTGCTTCTGTTGTCCCAGGGTAAGATTTAATTAATTTTATTAATACCGCTTTTGCTTGTGCGAAAGACTTCAATTCAAACTGGCTATAACCAATTTTCAACAAAGCATCTGCACGCTTAGGGCTGCGAGGGTATACATTAATCAAGGTTTGATAATCTTTAACTGCAACAGAAAATTTTCTTGTGTGATAACTCGTTTCAGCTAACCAATATTGTGCAATATGAGCATAACGACCATTAGGATAGTCTACTAAAAATTGACGAAATGATTGTGTGGCTTTTTCATAGCGTAAAGCTCTTAAGAGATCAAAAGCTTTTTGATAAGCAATTTGCTCACCTTCTTTATTTATAACCCGTGGATTGTTTTTCACAGGTATTGTCGCTACAGGTTGAGATGTCTTGGTTTGAGAAGTTTCAGGTTGAGTTATACTAGTGTTAACAGACTCAGAAACTGGGATAGACGTTGAAGCACTTGAACCGCGCTCTATTTGTAGTAAACGTCGATCAATATCTAAATACAAATCACGTTGACGTTTTTTAATTTCATCTAAGGTATGTTTCTGAACTTCTATTTCTCCAACGAGGCGTTGCAATTCACTTTGCATGCTTTCAACTCGCACCATAATATCTACTAAGCCTTTGCTATTAACCAAACGTTCCATTCTATTAAGGCGTGATTCTATTGATGCATCATTACCTGCTGCAAACAAAGACGTTGTTGCTACAAATAAAATAATAGTAGGTACAATATGTCGGATCTTTATTTTCATTTTAATAACCTGTGTATAGAACTTCTACGCGACGATTTAAATTCCAAGCTGATGTCTCATGCCCTAATGCAACGGGACGTTCTTCACCAAAACTAATCACTTGAATTTGATTATCAGCCACGCCTTGTAATGTCATTAATTGCTTTACAGATTTTGCACGTTTTTCACCTAAAGCAATATTATATTCACGTGAGCCACGCTCATCTGCATGCCCTTCAAGCACAATACTTATTTCAGGATGAGCCGCAATAAACTCTGCATGTACCGCCAGTACATCTCTGTCTTCATCTTTAACCTGACTACTATCAAGCTCAAAATAAATAACACGTTGAGATAAAGGACTATTAGGATCATTCAAAGAACTGACTTCTAAAGATCCACCTGAAGTGAATTTTTCAGCCTGATCATCTGGTTGCGTAGAAAATGTATTGTCTTCAGTATTTGTTTGCGTATCTGTTGCTTCATCTGCATTAGAATCGCGTTTTTTCAACGGCCCTAAACCACAAGCCGACAAGCTGGCCACCACACTTAATATTATAAAATAACGTATTAACTTATTCACATGGAGCTCCTTAAATTTCTAAAATAACTATAAACTAATCATGACAGATAGCGAGAAGCCAAAGAACAAGGTTTTTAACGCCGTTATTTGGTTTCTCACTATTCGTCATTTGTTGATTTTGTAGGGTGACCACACTGGTTCTCTTACATCACCTTTGTTAAAGCTCAGCCTCTGTCTCGCCCTTCCATCAACAGATACTGCAGCTAAAATTCCACGAAAATTATCTTCCGTTGCATAAATAATCATTCGACCATTTGGTGCAAAACTGGGGGACTCATCTAAACGACCTTTCGTTAATACGTTGATGTGCCCTGTTTCTTTATCATACACGCCAATTCTAAACTTTCCTTGGCTTCGATGCACCATTGCAATATAACGACCATCCGGCGAAACGCTTGCACGTGCATTATAATTACCTTCAAAGGTAAGTCGTTTTGCTCGACCTGATACTCGGTAATGATTAAGTTTAATTTCATATAACTGCGGAGTGCCTCCACGATCTGAGGTGAAGACCAAACCTTTACTGTCTGGCAACCATTCTGCTTCTGTATCTATGGCATAGCTGCGTGTCACGCGTGTCAGTTTTCGTGAATTTATATTCATGATATAAATTTCTGGGTTGCCGTCTTTGGAAAGCGTTAAGGCTAAATACTTACCGTCTGGTGACCAACGTGGTGCATTATTAAGTCCTTTAATTGAAAGTAGCTTTTCTTTCTTTGCAGAAAAAATATTCTGTATATAAATTTCAGGTCGACCATTTTGAAATGAAACATACGCTAAGCGTGTACCGTCAGGTGACCAACTCGGTGACATTAAAGGAGATGATGAACTATAAATAACTTTTTCGTTATAACCATCAGCATCTGCAATGGCGAGTTGGTAGCGCTTTTTATGTTTCTTATCTTTGGTTACGGTAATATAAGCAATGTGTGTATTAAACGCCCCTTCTTCACCCGTGATCGTTTTATAAATAATATCACTAATGTGGTGCGCAGTTCGACGCAAGCCACTGTTTAAACTACGTATGCTATATCCTGCTAATTGCCGCCCTTTAAAAACATCTAACAATTGAAATTGAACTTGAAAACTACCGTCAGATAAAATATGAATTTTTCCTACCACAAGATAACCGACATTCAGCGCACGCCATGTTTGGTAATTTACTTGGGTACCATCATGCGGTTTAGAAATAAGGTCTTTATCTGCTAGCGGTGAAAACTGTCCACTGCGTTGTAAGTCAGCAGAAATAATATTTTTTAAATTCGCAGGTTGTATTCCTTTGCCAATTAATTCAAACGGAACAATCGCGATGGCTTGCGCATCTTCTGAGCCAGAAGTGATTTCAATGGTTAATACGGCATGGGCAGTTTGTGAAAACAACCAGACCAAAAGAAATAAGATATTTTTATTTAACATACAGTTTCAACTTTTAAGTATTAGGGTCAAAAACAAGTTCTACTTCACGAAAATAACTAAACAAGCCTGAACTTGGTGTAGGCACAGGTAATGGTGATGCTTTATTTACTGCCATTTCAACAGAGCGATCAAATGCGCTATTACCACTACTTTGTGTGATTCTAACACTTACTACATCACCACTTGGAATAAGCCTGACTAAAACTTTACATTTCATACCCTTTTGATAACTGACAGGAAAAATCCAATTTTGGGTTATTCTATTTTTAATTAAACCTTCAAATTTTGCCACTTCACCTTGTTCATATTTAGCACGTTGTTGTTGTTTAGCTAGTCGGTTTTTCTCGGAAATTTTATTTATCCGGGCTTGTTCTTCTTTTTTTAACTGAGCTATTTTTTCTTTACGTATATTTTCAAGCTTATTAATTTTTTCTTGCGCTTCTTTTTGTTTTCGCTCTTGTAGAATTCGCTTTTTTTCTAATGCAGCAAGGCGTTTATTTTGTTGTATTTGTTTTTTCTTATTAGCGCGCTGTTGTTCTTTTTGTTTTTTCTTTAACGCCCTTAGTTTTCTCTCTTCTCTTTTTCTATTTTGTTTTGCTAGTTTAGCTTTATCTTGCAAACGTTTTTGATCACGTTTTTTCTTGTTATCTGCTTTTTTTAATTTATTAATTTCAGCTTTGATTTGGCTTTCATCAATGGCAACAGCTTCAATTACCTTTACGGCTTTAGCTTCATTTATATTGGGCTCTGATGAACTGAAACTCACACCAATAACCATGAAAGCAGCTAAATGAAACAACAATGCCCAAATAAGCGCTTGAGGATTATTTTTTATTGTATCCCATAAATTCATTATCTATCGATCCGGTGTTTCAGTAATGAGGCCTACACGAGCAACACCAGCATGTTGTAATTGCGCCATAATAGAAACAACCGCACCATAATTAACCGCTTTATCACCTTTAATGTAAATGCCTTGTCCTGGACGATGTCGCATAACGGCAGCAACACGGGTAACGATGTCTTTTACTGCTAAGGGCGTATCAACATCATCACCAATATTTATATAATATTGACCCTTGGCATCAACGGAAACAACAACTGGTTCTTGTTGATCTTTTGACATCGTTTTAGCAAAGGTTTGCGGTAGCTCGACTTGCACACCTTCTGTCATCATTGGCGCCGTCACCATAAAGATAACCAGCAATACCAACATAACATCGATGTAAGGTACGACATTAATTTCTGACATACGCCGTTTACGAAATCGCTTAGAAGAAGGTTGCATAATAATTATCGACTATGCGCCTGACGCTGTAATAGTGTTGAAAATTCTTCTGAAAAAATATCATAACGATTTATTAAACGTTCAATATCATTTGAATAACGGTTATAGGCGACAACAGCCGGAATAGCTGTAAATAAACCAATGGCTGTGGCGATTAATGCCTCAGCAATACCGGGGGCAACCGAACCAATAGAAGCATGTTGTACGCTACCTAGAGCTAAAAATGAATTCATTATTCCCCACACCGTACCAAATAAACCAATATAAGGACTGATCGAACCTACTGTTGCTAAAAAGGTCAGGTGGTTTTCGAGTTCATCCACCTCTTTGTTTAATGCAACACGCATTGTTCGTTGCGCACCTTCAACAATAACGACGGGGTCTATTGAGTTATTTTTTCGTAAATGGGCAAATTCTCTGAAACCTGATTCAAATATCGCTTCTAAACCTTTCACTTTGTCTTTTTTTGATGCGATTTTTGCGTAGAGTTCAGCTAAATCGATGCCTGACCAAAAACGACGTTCAAAATAATCTGCCGCCGCTTTTGATTCTTTAATGGAAATCCATTTAGTCCGAATAATCACCCATGACAAAACGGATAAAACCAGTAATAACAACATAACCAGTTGCACTAAAAAACTGGCCTCAAAAACCAAGCTGATAATAGAAAGTTCTGTGCTCACGGGGTTATTCCTTTATTGTTCTTGTTTTAATTCTTGTTTAATTTTTAATTAATTTTTAATTAATTTTTAATTAATTTTAATTATTTCAAATAAATCATTCGGCATTGCTTTTGGCTTTAAGCTTGTGTCATCTAAAGTGGCAACTTTAACTATCCCTTTGCAAATAATTTGTTCAGCCTTTGTTATTTCTTGCTCTATTGTAATGCTTGCTTTGCCTTTTTTAGTCACTGTGCTTGCCACCATCAGCTCATCATTAAATTTTGCTGGGGACATATAATCTATATTCACAGATCGTACGGCAAATATGACAGCATATTTTTTACGGAGTTCATCTTGTTCTACCCCAATATTTCTTAACCACTCAGTACGGGCACGCTCCATAAATTTTATATAATTTGTATGATAGACCACGCCCCCTGCATCCGTATCTTCATAGTAAACGCGGATAGGCCAAAGGAACACGTTCTCATTTTTCATTGTCATAAATTTTTATGTTATTTATTGTGAACGAGTTTTATTTTTATTCAACTTCATCAGCCGAAAATTGTGATATCGATTCTGGTGCCGTTAAACCAAAATGCAAATAGGCATTTTGGGTGGCTACGCGTCCTCTTTGTGTACGCATAAGGAAACCTTGTTGGATCAAATAGGGTTCAATCACATCTTCTATTGTTCCACGTTCTTCACTGAGCACTGCGGCAAGATTTTCTACACCAACAGGCCCACCTTGAAATTTTTCTATGACCGCAAGCAATAGACGTCGGTCCATCATATCAAAGCCAAATTTATCCACATCTAATAAATCTAATGCTTTCATTGCCGTTTCTTCATTAATCACGCCATTAGATTTAATTTCTGCATAATCCCGCACTCGCCGCAATAAACGGTTGGTGATCCGTGGTGTGCCACGTGAACGACGTGCAATTTCTTTGGCGCCAATATCATCAATTTCAACCCCCAGTATCACAGCTGAACGTTTCACTATTGAGACAAGATCCTCTGTCGTATAAAATTCCAGCCGTTGTACGATGCCGAATCTATCTCGTAATGGTGAGGTCAGTAACCCTGCTCGTGTGGTTGCTCCAACCAATGTGAATGGGGGTAAATCCAGCTTAATTGAGCGCGCAGCAGGGCCTTCACCAATCATAATATCTAATTGATAATCTTCCATTGCGGGATAAAGAATCTCTTCGACTATCGGACTTAAGCGATGAATTTCATCTACAAACAAAACATCATGAGGTTCAAGGTTGGTTAATAGCGCAGCAAGATCGCCGGGTTTTTCTAAAACGGGCCCCGATGTATGACGCATGTTCACACCAAGCTCATTTGCAATAATGTGTGACAAGGTAGTCTTACCTAAACCCGGCGGCCCAAATATAAGCGTGTGGTCTAACGCCTCTTTTCGACCTCGCGCGGCTTGAATAAAAATATCCATTTGCTCACGCACTTTAGGCTGGCCAATGTAGTCCACCAGTTTTTCTGGACGCATTGCACGATCAATGGCTTCATCACCATTTAAGGCATCTGCGGCAATGAGTCTATCGTCTTCAATCATATTTTCTACCGTGTCATTGCGAGGAAATAAAATGACCGCGGCAATCTCATGAAGAATAACTCTTTTCTGGAGATTGCTTCAGTCATTTCATTCCTTCGCAATGACAATAATATCGTTACTTAATAATAGATGCTTTTAATGCATCACGAATAATTTCTTCACTGCTCAAATCATTACTATTGATTTGGCTGACCATGCGACTTGCTTGTGGTGGCTTATAACCCAGTGCAATTAATGCGCTCACCGCTTCTTCCACTGGATTAGCATTATGTTGAATTTCAATCATACCTGCCGAGGCAGTGCTGTTTGATGAAGACTCTTCTTGCCAGTCTTTTAACTTGTCGCGCATTTCTATCACGAGTCGTTCTGCTGTTTTTTTACCTACGCCCGGTAAACGTACCAACGTCGTGGTATCGCCATCCTGAATACAACGAGCAAAATCATTTGCACTAATGGCAGATAAAATACTTAACGCTAGTTTAGGGCCAACGCCATTAATTTTTATTAAATTACGGAACATACTACGTTCCGTCTCACTGATAAAACCACACAGTTGTTGCACATCTTCCCGCACCACTAAATGCGTGTGTAAAATAACTTCTTGGTGTATTTCAGGTAGTTGATAAAATGTGGACATGGGGGCATTCACTTCGTACCCCACACCATTAACATCGAGCAACAGTGTCGGTGGTTGTTTACTCAGCAATAATCCTTTTAGTCGTCCTATCATTATTATCTTTTATATCTGCGGTTAGAAAGTGCCAGCACACGATTTTCTAATGTTTGTCCTGTGTGTGCATGACATAAAGCAATCGCTAAAGCATCGGCAGCATCTTCTTGTGGTGCTTTAGACAAACCTAATAAATTAACCATCATATGTTGTACCTGAAGTTTAGAAGCATTGCCTTTACCAACCACTGCTTTTTTTATTTGTGTCGGCGTATATTCTGCAATAGGAATTTTACGTAATGCGACGGTGGTGATGGCAGCACCACGTGCTTGTCCTAATTTAAGTGCTGAGTCGACATTTTTGCTGACAAACACTTTTTCTATCGCCATTTCATCGGGTTGATATTCATCTAATAGCGTATTTAAACTCTCGGCAATAATGCAAAGCTTTTCAGCTAATGTGTCGGCTTTAATACGAATACAGCCGCTATTTACCCAGATTGATTTTCCAGCAGTCAATTCAATTATCCCGTATCCCGTTAAACGTGAACCTGGATCAATGCCTAAAATTCGTTTCATAATGTGAAAGGATACTAGGTACAGCACTAAAGAAAAAGAGCAAAATTCACTTTTGCTGATAGAGGCGGAAAGGGCTGAAAAATGCCCATTCTGATATTGAGATTTAGTCGAGCTTAGTCATTATCTGGCAAATAAATGGCAGTTTCATCCATCGCAACGGCTTCATCCCTTTCATAGATAAAATGTTGGCTGCCTATTTTAATTTCATCTCCGTGACGAAGTTGAACGGTATTGATCATGCACCCATTCACTTGCGTGCCATTGGTACTTGTAAGATCTTCTAATGTAGCATCATCTTGTTCATCTAGGTATTCGTTTTGTGTCAGTGTAATTTTTGCATGATGGCCGCTAGCAATAGCATCATTCAGTTGAATACTGTTATTTGAGTTACGACCTATCGTTGTGACTCCCCTTGTCATAGAGTAAGTATTCAGAATAACGCCTTCATGCTTTAGCAATAGTTTAGACATAAAGATTAAACCTCAGTCATAAATTTAAGTTCTGTAGATGCCACTTCAATAATATCACCATTATTCAACGGCATACTTTCAGCACCAATACGTGTCCCGTTTAATTTTGGAGAATCACCTGATGCCCCTCCTGACATAGGCATAAGATAATAGTTACCACCACGGCGAGCAATAATCGCGACATGACTAGCTGAACCTAATTTTGTATACGGTTTATTCAAAGTAATAGAGTCACCTGCTTTTGCACCTTTAACAATCGTCACTTTAGCTTTTAAAGGCTGAGCAGCACTTGGCTTAGCTTTAACAGGCGGAGCGATGATGACTGTGCTTTCAAAGTCTTGTACTGAATCATCAATAAATTTGAATTCATGCTGGCCGATAGCAACAATATCACCATGATTTAGTTGGCGTTTTTTTACATCTTTACCGTTTAGTTTTACGCCATTGGTGCTGTTAAGATCTTCTACATAAGTATGTTGCATATGTAAGAATGAAGCATGTTCTCCACTCACTGTTGGGTCATCAAGAATAATATCGTTTGATGGTTTTCTACCCACTGTTATTTTTTCTTTTGACAATTCATACTCTTTAACAACAGTACCTTGGTGAGTCACAATTAATCTAGCCATAATCTCTTCTCTTACTTTATAAAATTAAATTTTTATTTACAGGCAATTAAAATAACGGAAACATTATCATGTCCGCCATAATCATTTGCTAGTTTGACAAGGTTTTTACTTGCTTGCTCTAAGTCGTTTCTTGATTTCACTAATATAGAAAATATTAAATCGTCTGTCACCATATCACTTAGACCATCTGAACATAATAAATAGATGTCATCTTTGTCTACAGACTCTTGTTGAACATCAACATTAACATCAACTGCGATACCTAGTGCACGTGTAATTAAATTTCGATTGGTCGAACTAAAGGCTTCTTCTTCACTCATGTAACCATTATCAATCATTTCTTGTACTAGAGAATGGTCTTTGGTGATTTGTTTTAATTCACCTTTTCTAAATCTATAAATACGAGAATCACCTACGCTGGCTAAAATAACCGAATCAGCTTGGAACAAAGTCATGACCAATGTTGTACCCATACCTGAACATTCAGGATGTTCTGTTGCATGTTGGTTTATTTCATCATTAGCAAAGACAACAGCATCTTTAACCACGTCAACATAATTCATTTGGCAAGACTTTTGAACATCTGGCGCAAGCACTTCTTCTATGGCTTCTTTCACACACTTAACGGCTAGCTCGCTGGCAACTTCACCAGCATTATGGCCGCCCATACCGTCAGCTAAGATTGCTAAGCCTGATTTCTCAATGCATAAAATTGAGTCTTCATTATGATCTCGTACTAAGCCTTCGTCAGTGACGCCATGCATTTCAAGGGGTATCAAATTTTTCACAGTTGTAAACTCACTTAACTACATCCCAAACCTTGCTTTACAACGACGCAGAGCACCAACCATTTGTTCACCTGATTGGAAACGTCTATCAATATCTTTGTGCAATGCTTTATTAATAATTTTTGCCACACAAGCAGGTAATTCAGGGCTAAACATTCTAATATCAGGATGTTTTTCATTTGCAATTTTATACATCAAACTGGCTAATGACTCACCAACAAAAGGTAACTCACCTGAAAGTAATTGATACATAGTGACACCTAAAGAAAATAAATCTGAACGTCCGTCGACACGCTTACCCGCTAATTGTTCTGGTGACATATACGATGGGCTACCTAAAATTGTACCTGTTTTTGTTTTGCTTGTATCAGTTAAACAAGCAACACCAAAGTCAGTGACTTTTAATACCCCAGTCTCTTCGTCATAAATAATATTGGCTGGTTTAATATCTCGATGCACAACTTTTTGTTTATGCGCATAATCTAAGGCATCGGCTACTTTCATAATGACATTGATAACTTCAAGCGCAGGAAGTAATTCACCTTGCTTAGAGTAACCGAGTAAATCTTTTCCTTTTAGGAAATCCATCGCAATATAAGATAAATCTTGATCCTCACCGACATCATAAATAGTTACGATATTCGGATGATTTAAACGCCCTGCTGTTTCGGCTTCACGGAAAAAACGTTCTTTAACTTCTATTAGTTTATCCCCTTCAAACTCTTGGGAAAGCATTAAGGTCTTAATCGCTACGGTACGACCGATCTTAGGATCATGTCCTAAGTACACCATTCCCATTGCGCCGCGGCCAATTTCTTTATCAATTTGATAACGGCCGAGCATGGGTTTTTCCATACCCGAATGACTCACAACTAAGGTACCGTTTGAACTTGGGGAATTACTGCCACCTAAGACAATTGCATTTGCAGCTTCTGAATTTCGGGTAAGACGTACTTCAACATCTCTAAAGTTAGGTTCATGTTTTTGAATTGCATTTAATACAGAAATAACTTTATTAAATTGACGTTTACGCTCGTAATCTAGAGCGAGGTTATACATTTGCTCAAGCAATGACGTGTTTGTAATACAATTGCGATATTTCTCCATTGCTTGATCAAGCTTACCTTGATCGTGAAATGATTGACCCAGTAATTGATTCGCTTGAGAGAGTTCTATTTTTATAACATTCAAATGTGAATCAAGAAATTTCTTAATCACTAAAATCAAATGGCCCAGTACAAGCACCACCAATGATGTCATCATTGGCATCCAAATAGATTGTGCAACCATAGAAATAAAATGAATGTTAATAATCACAATCAGTAAGAAACCACTGAAAGCCATCGCAGTACTCATACGAAATTTTGGCAATAAAAACATTAAGTACAAACCAATCATAAGCAGTGAAAGCAGTTGCGCCATTAATGTCCAGCGTGGTACTTCGTAGAGTTCATCATTTAATAAACTTGATACTTTATTCGCTACCACTCTCACTGGCGCCATAACATCACCAATGGGTGTAACTTGAGGAAGCGCGTGTTGTGGAGCGGTCACGCCAATTAGAATTGTTTTACCGCGTAAAGCATTACGAGGCACTTTGCCATTTAATACATCTAACATGGAAAACTCAGGAAAAGCGGGCTGACCTTTTTTACCTTGATAAAATTTAGGATAAATACGTAACTTACTATCTACCTTTATTTTTTCATTGCCGATAAACAAATGATGTTTTTTTAAGTCAACTTTAATACTACGAGTAGATAAAGCTTTGTTACGCGTTGCCATCATTAAAACAAATGAAGGCACGTAATCATTTCCAAATTTCATAACCAGAGCTTCAGTTCGAATATGGGATTCATCTACACCAAGATAAAGTGTGCCAGCTCCACCAACTTGACGCACCAACTTTTCAATCGGTGTATAAATTTTATTGGTACTTAATAATGGCTCAGGTAAAAACCAACGCTTCCATGCCGGCATTTTTTTACTGATGCCATGCACACCGAGTAAACGAAATTTCTGTACATGCTTATCTAAACCAGAAGGCGGTGTGGTAACTTTTTGATTGTCTAAAAAGGGAATAGCAAGAACAACTCGACCTGCATTTCGCAAACTCTTAGCAAAGACTTGGTCGGTGTCCATACTTCTTTCGGCTTTGTTAAGTAATTTTTTAACGGTACGGAAGTTACTTCCATTTTCATTTTTAACTAATTTTTGAAGTTTTTGAATGTATTCAATACCGTGAACACTGCGCTCGCGATCTAAAGGTAAAACATAGCCAATAACAGCGGGGCGTGCTGCACCCAATTTTCGAGTACCTTCAGCAAGAATATCTCTAGGCCAAGGCCAGCCGCCTTTTGCTTGTAATGCGGCCTCATCGATTTTAATAATCACAACATCTTGGTTGGCAGATTTTGCAGATGAAAAGCGCACACCTAGATCGTATCCGACTAACTCAAAGTCACGATTAAGTTCGGTGACCGTTGCTAACATGCCTAATAGCATGACAAACAAACCAATCAACCAATCTGATTTCCAATATTTCTTCACGAACGAGATAAACCTTTTCTTCTTCTAATTATTAACATTAATATAACTCAAAACGGCCTTAAATGCCTGATTCTAGTCCCACTTTAGTTATTCGATATCCTTATATATCGGTCATATTTTCTAATTCATGAATAAAAAAAGGGTTGATCAGATAAAATCTGTATCAACCCTTTTCTGCAAGGATACTTCAGCCTAAAAATTATTCTTTTTCTTTAATAATCAAAGGCTTGCGTAGTTTAATATGCAATTCACGCAACTGTTGCTCGCTCACATGTGATGGGGCTTGCGTCAGCATACAACTGGCAGATTGTGTTTTTGGGAAGGCCATAACATCACGAATTGACGTTGCACCCGAGAGTAGCATCACCAAACGGTCTAAACCGAAAGCAATACCACCATGAGGAGGACAACCAAACTTTAGCGCATCCAATAAGAAGCCAAATTTCTCTTCAGCTTCTTCTTCAGATATGCCAAGCGCAGTAAATACTTTCTTTTGCACTTCTTGGCGATAAATACGCATTGAACCGCCGCCTAGCTCTGTACCATTCAACACCATATCGTAAGCGCGTGAGTAGCAATTGCCTGGATCAGTCTCTAACAACTCAAGATCACTTTCTTTTGGAGAGGTAAATGGGTGGTGCAAGGCATGCCAGCGGTTTCCATTTTCATCCCACTCAAACATTGGGAAATCAACCACCCAAAGTGGCTCCCACTCACCTTTCATTAGGTCTAAATCTTCTCCTAATTTAACGCGTAATGCGCCTAACGCTTCGTTTACAATTTTCGCTTTATCCGCTCCGAAGAAGACAAGATCACCGTCTTTCGCGCCGGTGCGTTTAATGATTTCCATTACTGCATCATCAGGTAAGAACTTCAAAATAGGTGATTGTAGACCTTCAACGCCTTTAGCAACCTCGTTTACCTTGATGTATGCCAAGCCTTTCGCACCATAAATACCGACGAAATTAGTGTAACCATCAATGTCTTTACGGCTTAATTTACAGCCACCGGGTAAGCACATGGCAGCAACACGGCCTTTTTCATCTTTAGCTGGGCCAGAAAAGACTTTAAATTCAATATCTTGTAGTAAGTCTGCAATATCAATCAACTCCATTGAGATTCGCATATCTGGCTTATCTGAACCAAAACGACGAATGGCTTCATCGTATGTCATCCGTGGGAATGGGTTTGCGAGTTCAACATTGAGTGTTTTAGAGAAAATTTCACGCATCATGTTTTCAGTTAAAGACATGATTTCCTCTTCATCAATAAACGATGTTTCAATATCAATCTGAGTAAATTCAGGCTGACGATCAGCGCGTAAATCTTCATCACGGAAACAACGCACGATCTGGTAGTAACGATCCACGCCTGACATCATGAGTAATTGCTTAAATAACTGAGGTGACTGCGGTAAAGCAAAGAAACTGTTTTCGTGGGTACGGCTTGGAACTAAATAATCACGTGCGCCTTCAGGTGTTGCTTTAGTCAGCATCGGCGTTTCAACGTCCATAAAACCATGATCATCAAGGTAATTACGCAAAATACGAGAAACATCTGAACGCATTTTTAAGCGTTTTTGCATAGGTTCGCGACGCAGGTCGATATAACGGTATTTTAAACGAATATCTTCTGCAACTTCGTCATCCGCCACATCCAACATAAATGGCGGTGTTTCAGATGTATTGAGGATAATTAGCTCTTTCCCCACGACTTCAACTTGACCCGTTTTTAATTTGTCGTTTCGAGTGCCATCTGGGCGATACTGCACAATGCCTTTGACTTGAAGCACAAACTCATTACGCACACTTTCTGCTTTGGCAAATGCTTCTTCAATATCCGGATCATAAACCACCTGAAGTAGACCTTCACGGTCACGTAAATCGATAAAAATAACGCCACCATGGTCGCGACGGCGATGAACCCAGCCAGTAACAGTAACTTCTTGATCTATCAGTGATTCGGTGACTTCACCACAATAATGAGTACGCATTTCTTTAAGCCCTAAAACGATTAAAACGAAGGCGGGAATTTTACGGCTCTGTTGCTGTGAGTGCAACTAAAACTAAGGGAAATCAAGATATTAACTAGGGGGGGCTGTAATCAAAAAGACTTAGAAAGAGTAAAATTTGAGTGATCGTTGAAAATACTGCACTAATACAGCTTTAACCGTTAGACTAGAATCATTTCAAATTAATTTTTTTCTATGCTAAATAAAACAATGATTCAAAAAACAATTTTAATCACAGGGTGTTCTACAGGCATAGGGCTTTGTGTTGCACAAGCATTACAAAAAAGAAACTACCGTGTCTTTGCTACAGCAAGAAAAATGGATGATGTTGAAAAACTCAATTCGATAGGCTTAGAAAGCTTACAGTTAGAATTAGATTCATCTACTTCAATACAGTCCGCCATGAGTGAAATTTTAAAACGTACCAATGGTAAGCTTGATGCACTTTTTAATAATGGCGCATATGGGCAAGCAGGCGCATTAGAAGATATTAGTCGAGATGTATTAAGACAACAATTCGAAACCAATGTATTAGGTTGGCATGAGCTGACAAATTTAGTATTACCCGTCATGTTACAACAAGGACATGGCCGTATCATTCAGAACAGTTCCGTTCTCGGTTTTGTTGCCTTAAAATTTCGTGGAGCCTATAGCGCGAGTAAATATGCGATTGAAGGGATGAGTGATACGTTACGCCAAGAACTTGAAGGAACGAATATTTTTGTTTCATTAATAGAACCGGGGCCCATTGAAACAGAATTTCGTGCCAATTCATTTGCGGCTTATAAGAAAAATATTAATAAAGAAACCAGTCGTTTTAAAAGTGACTATGAAGCCACTGAGAAACGATTAGGTAAAAAAGGCGCGGCGGTTCCGTTTACATTACCACCCCAAGCAGTATTAAAACGTGTTATTCATGCTTTAGAAAGTAACAATCCGAAGCCACGCTACTATGTTACAGCTCCAACTTATTTATTTGCTTATTTAAAACGCATCCTACCGACAAAGTTAATGGATAAAATACTCAGTAAAGTTTAATTAGTTTATTTCTTTAATATTATTCAGTAAATTTTTAGTGTCGAGTAATAAGCAGCTTGTCTTGTTACTGTCACCACCAAGATAGCCTTTAAAGAATCCATCCATGCCTGGAATGGCATCTAAACCAATTGCCTCTAAACCAATTAAATCTTCTTGTTTAAAGTCCATGACTTCATGAATTTCATCTATTAACAATGCAACCACGGCCTTGGTTCCATCATTGGTGATATTAATAACGACGGTATGCATTGAGTCTTCAATTTGTGCTCGCGCATTTGAAAAATGTTTTCTTAAGTAGCTTAATGTTGTAATACGTGCGAGTTGCAGTTTTTCGAGTGCTTGATCAAGCTTTCCATTTTCTTTTAAATCTAATAACTCATCTGCGAGTGCATGAATTTTTTTATGTGGTTCATCAAAATGCGTCATAATTTCAGCTAAGGCTTCGTCACGCGTTTCAAATTTGTCATACCATTTTCCAAAAGCGCACAGAAGGGGATCACGTGCTTTTTCAAAAGAAACATCTTTCTTTAATGATTTTTCTAGCGCATCGATCCAATCAATATGATCTTTTTCTCGTGCATTTAATAAATCACTCAACTCAGCATTTTGCTCTCGAGATGAACGAATATTCAACATTTCCGCAAAGTTATATACCGCAACTGGATTACCTAAATAATTAATAATTCCTGTCAAACCTTTTGATTTAACCGGGGTTTTCATTAGATTATCGATATCTTGGGTAATGGATAAAATATTTGCGATATCTACGGCAAATAGCTCATCGGCTATCCAAAAAGTAAAAACAGTGAGTTCGTCCGTTTCCTCTTCTAGTGAGGTTTGTTTCGTCGCAGCAAAATTCATAGTTATCTCGTTACTTCAATGGCAAAAATGTGGGAATTACTAAAGAATTTAGCGGCAAATATTGGAAATACTTTAGGTTAAATTGAAGAAGAAAATAAAATATTTTGAAGAAAACACATTATAACCTTACATATAGAAAGGCTAAGTAATAGGAACCTTCGGTTTACTAACTACGGATGCCTCTGCCTGTTTTAAGTAAGTAAAGACAAAAACTAAATAGCACAAGAACAAACAAAATAATAATGCTAAAAGCTGTGGTTATATCGATATCTGAAACACCTAACATGCCGTAGCGCATCGCATTGACCATATATAAAATAGGATTTACTAATGATACGTTTTGCCAAAATTCTGGCAGCATTTCAATAGAATAAAATATACCTCCGAGGTAAGTTAAGGGCATTAACACGAAGGTTGGAATGATAGAAATATCATCAAATGAATTTGCGTAAATCGCATTTATAAAACCGGCCAAAGAAAATAATATTGCCGTTAAAATAGATACCGAGAATAAAACAACATAGCTGTGAATATTAAACTCAGTGAAAAAAGTCGAGATAAATGCCACCACAATGCCAACCGTTAAGCCGCGAGCTACACCACCTATAACATAGCCTGATAAAATTAAATAATTAGGCATGGGTGAAACTAACATTTCTTCTATGAAGTGAGAAAATTTAGACATATAAAAAGAAGCAACAACATTGGCGTATGCGTTATTGATTATTGCCATGAGAATAATCCCTGGAATAATATAATCCATATAGCTGAAGCCAGAAATATCGCTTAATTGAGAACCGATAAGCTCTCCAAAAATAATAAAATATAACCCTGTAGTAATAACGGGCGGTACAATGGTTTGTAACCAAATACGTGCGAAACGTAAAACTTCTTTCGTTACGATGGTACGAAATGCGGTGAGTTGTTGATTTAGGTTCATAGTGTGCCCTCCTCAACCAAATGAACAAATAATTCTTCAAGACGATTACTTTTACTACGGAAACTACTAATTTTAATGTCTCGTTTATTTAATTCTGCAAACAAATCATTGATGCTATATTCCTTAGAAATTTCAACTTCAAAATTAGTCTCTGAAATAAGCTTTACATTACAGCCATGGCCTTCACTCCAGCCATCTAAACTTGATTGAAGAGGTACTTCACTGGTAAGAACAAATGTTTCTACATGTAACTTAGCCAGCAAGGCTTGCATACCTGTATTTTCAATGACAACACCATTATTAATGATCGCAATATTTTTACATAACGATTCAGCTTCTTCCAAATAATGCGTAGTGAGAATAATTGTTGTACCTTGCGCGTTAATTTCTTCAAGAAATTTCCACATAGAGCGTCTTATTTCAATATCTACACCCGCAGTCGGCTCATCTAAAATAAGCATGCGAGGTTCATGCACTAAGGCTCGCGCAATCATTAAACGGCGCTTCATACCACCAGATAATTCACGACCAACGGTATGGCGTTTATCCCATAAAGAAAGTTGTTTTAAATATTTCTCAGCACGTATGTAGGCTTCTTTTCGATTAATACCATAAAAACCGGCTTGGTTAACAATAATTTCAATAGTCGGTTCAAATTGATTAAAATTAAATTCTTGTGGAACTAAGCCAAGATAACTTTTTGCTTGTTCAAGTTCTGCATCTATATCATGACCAAAAATTTTTACGCTTCCGCTACTTTTATTCACTAATGACGTAATCACACCAATGGCAGTAGATTTACCTGCGCCGTTAGGGCCAAGTAAGGCAAAAAAATCACCTTGCTCAACTTTAAGGTTGATACCACATAATGCTTTTACACCATTTTTATAAGTTTTGTGTAAATCAGAAATTTCTAAGGCATAATTCATAGTTCAATTATTCAATCCAAATGTGTATAAGGGAAGATAGATAGGATGATATATCTAAAAGTGGAATCTAGATATTGTTTTAAAGAAAATTTTCGTTCTTTACGATATCTTCTATTTTGAAGTTATATTCTTCTTTGTTGAGAATACATTTAACTTCTAATTTTTGAGCACCTCTACTCCATTTAGGGTGAGCGAGATTAATTAATTTTGGTTTTGGAAAAAGCTCTCCCTTGCTGCTTAACATCAGTAAAATGATGGGCCTTAATTTCGTTTTTTCACTTGCCGAAACAACAATGCCCACATGCCCTAAATTTAATTCAATGACGCTGCCGATAGGATAAATTCCTAAACATTTAATAAAGTTTTCTATCATTTCTTTATCAAAATCTTCTTTTATCCATTCATACATATTTTTCAATGCATCGTAAGGTGAAATTGCATCGTGATAACAGCGGTCACTGGTAATCGCGTCATACACATCATGGCATGAGGACTTCGAGTTATACTGTTCGCTATTTCTGAAACGATTTCTTTTGCTGATTCCGTATTAACAGCCTGACCTAAACGAATGTCCTCAAGCGCAGTATTAATAAATGAAAGTGTTTTAGAATGGATTTTTTTTGCAACTTTCAATTCTTTTTGAAAATTTATTTGTTCTAGTTCTGCTTTTTGCGTTTGCACCGCAATAGTGGATTCAGAAACGGATTCAACAGATTTACTGGTAAAAGAAACAGTTTGAAGATTTGCAGCTACAACGGCATCTGATTTTTCATCATCAACAAACACATACTCGCAAGAATTTTGAAACTGCTCAATTTCTTCGTTACCTTCGATTACCCCCCCTGCAATAAAAAAGAAATTTCTGTCCATGGGCGATCAAGCTCGCTAACAAACATGCCTTTTTTTAATGGGGAAACATCCACTTTTATTTTCATTTATACAAACATCCTTTATGCAATGACACGCAATTTCACTAATCTAATAAGACTTAAATCGTGTAGGGGAATAGAAAGTATAGCTTAAATCTAGCAGAGCATAATAGGCTTAAAAATAAAACCTATGGTTATCAATAGGTTAACCTGGCTCTGAACTGGATTTACATGGTCAAAATAAGGTTTAATCTACCCAACGTCTGGCATTACGGAACAAACGCAACCATGGGCCATCTTCGCCCCATTCATCAGGGTGCCATGAATGTTGTACCGTTCTGAATAAGCGTTCAGGATGCGGCATCATAATATTAAAGCGGCCATCTTCACTACTCAGGCCAGTAATACCGTCTACCGAACCGTTTGGATTATATGGATAACGTTCGGTGGCATGACCTAAATGATCGACGTATTTAAGTGACACTAAATTATTTGTTTGTACTTGTTGTGCTGCTTTATTGGAAGCAAATTGTGCAAAACCTTCACCATGAGCAACGGCAATCGGCATACGTGAGCCTGTCATACCATCAAACAAAATAGAATTAGATTCTTGCACCTCAACTAAAGCAAAACGTGCTTCAAACTGCTCTGATTGATTACGAATGAATTGTGGCCAATGTGCCGTTCCCGGAATAAGCTCTTTTAAGTGCGACATCATTTGGCAACCGTTACACACGCCTAATGCAAAACTATCATCACGATTAAAGAAGGCTTCAAACTCATCTCGCATTTTAGAGTTATGTAAAATGGTTTTTGCCCAACCACCGCCTGCACCCAAAACATCACCATAAGAAAAACCACCGCAAGCGACTAAACCACTAAAGTCATTTAAGTTATGACGACCTTCAATGATGTCACTCATGTGAACATCAACACTGGCAAAGCCGGCTTTTTCAAATGCTGCGGCCATTTCTACATGACCATTCACACCCTGCTCCCGCAGAATTGCCATACGAGGTTTATGTTGTAGATTCAAATAAGGGGCTGATACATTTTCTTGGGCATCAAACTTAAGTTCTGCATGTAAGCCCGGATCATTATGCTCAAGTAAATTATCGAATTCTTGTTGAGCACAATTGGCGTTATCACGCAGGGCTTGAATTTGATAAGACGTTTCTGACCAAATGCGCTGTAGGTTACGACGTTTGTCATTTAACAAAATTTCGTCTTTATAATTAATAACAATATTGTCATCATTATTTAATTGACCAATCACATAACTGTCTTTACCTAAACCTGCTTTCTTTAATGTTGCTAACACCTCTTCGGTGTATTCATGTTGTACTTGAATCACCGCACCGAGTTCTTCATTAAATAAACTGGCGATTGAACTTTTACCTAAGTCATCTAAATTTATGGTGATACCTGTATGTGCAGCAAAAGCCATTTCACAAACCGTGGCTAATAAACCGCCGTCTGATCGATCATGATATGCCAACAAACGATCTTGTTGATTGAGTTTTTGAATGACGGCAAAGAATGCTTTTAAACTTTTCGCACTTTCTAAATCTGGCGCGTGATGACCTAGTTTTTTATACACTTGCGCTAAACAGGATGCACCGAGTCTATTTTTACCTTTACCGAGATCAATGAGAATTAAATCACTGTCTCCTTTATCTGTTCTTAACTCGGGCGTCAGCGTTTTTGAAATATCTTCAACGATGGTGAAAGCAGAAATAATCAGTGATAACGGCGCAGTAACAGAACGCGTTTCATCACCTTCATCCCATACTGTTTTCATTGACATGGAATCTTTACCAACCGGAATCGCAATACCCAGTTCTGGACAAAGCTCTTCACCGACCGCTTTGACTGCATCATACAAGCCTGCATCTTCACCGGGGTGACCTGCGGGTGACATCCAGTTTGCAGACAACACAAGGTCGCTGAGTTTATTAATTTTTGCTGCTGCAATATTCGTAATCGCTTCGGCCACTGCCATACGTGCTGAGGCTGCATGATCAAGTAATGCAATTGGCGTACGTTCACCCATGGCCATTGCTTCACCTTTTAAGGTGTCATAAGCAGCAGCCGTAACAGCAACATCGGCAACAGGGACTTGCCATGGCCCAACCATTTGATCACGTGCGACCATTCCTGTCACGGTACGATCACCAATGGTGATGAGAAAGTTTTTAGAAGAAACTGTGGGCAAAGCTAAAACACGCTTAACTGCTTCGGCTATTTTTATTCCATCTAATAAAAATTCATTTTCTTCAACGTTAAGATGCGTCACGTCACGGCTCATTTTCGGTGGCTTACCTAGTAACACATCCATTGGCATATCAATCGGTGTGTTACTAAAGTGTTCATCCTTCACCACTAAGGTTTGTTCTTTAGTTGCTTCACCCACAACAGCCATCGGGCAACGTTCGCGTTTGCAAATATCTTTAAAGAATTCTAAATTTGTTGAACTCACTGCAAGCACATAACGTTCTTGTGATTCGTTACACCAAATTTCCATTGGCGCCATACCTGGTTCATCATTTGGTATTAGACGCAATTCAAATTTACCACCACGGCCACTGTCATTCACAAGTTCAGGCAAGGCGTTTGATAAACCACCTGCCCCAACATCATGAATACTAATAATGGGATTGTGTGTGCCAAGTTGCACACAAGTGTCGATCACTTCTTGAACGCGTCGTTCAATTTCAGGGTTACCCCGTTGTACTGAAGCAAAGTCTAAACTTTCTGCACTATCACCTGATGCCATTGATGATGCGGCACCGCCACCTAACCCAATTAACATCGCTGGGCCACCGAGCACGATAATATGTGAGCCAGGAGGGATGTCATTTTTATCAACATGGTCTTCGCGAATATTACCTAAGCCACCGGCCAACATAATCGGCTTGTGATAACCGCGCACTTCTTCTCCAGCAAAACTGCTGACGTTTTCTTCATAACTTCGGAAGTAACCACAAATATTCGGACGACCAAATTCATTATTAAATGCTGCTGCACCAATGGGTGCTTCAAGCATAATGTCTAAGGCAGAAACAATACGACTCGGTTTACCAAAGTCTGTTTCCCACGGTTGCTTTAAAGCTGGAATTTTTAAATTAGAAACACTGTAACCACAAAGTCCTGCTTTAGGTTTAGAACCACGACCAGTAGCGCCTTCATCACGAATTTCACCACCCGAGCCGGTTGCAGCACCGGGGAACGGCGCAATTGCTGTGGGGTGATTATGCGTTTCAACTTTCATTAAGATATGAATGTTTTCTTCGCTGTATTCATATTGATGACTATGGGGTTGGGCAAAGAAATGCCCTGCTTTTGAACCTTTCATCACCGCTGAGTTGTCATGGTAGGCCGACAACACACCTCCGGGATTTTTCTGGTGGGTATTACGAATCATCGAAAATAAGGATTTCTTTTGTTTCTTACCATCGATGAGCCAGTCCGCATTAAAGATTTTATGCCGACAATGTTCTGAGTTAGCTTGAGCAAACATCATTAACTCGACATCGGTCGGATTACGCTTCATTTCTGTGAAGCTTTTAACTAAGTAGTCAATTTCATCTTCTGCTAAGGCTAAACCTAGTTCGGTATTTGCACTGACGAGCGCCTCACGACCCTGAGTCAAAATATCAATGCGTTGCAGTTCTGTCGGTTCAGATTTAAGGAATAAGTTTTCGCCTTCATCCACATCAGTAAATACCGCTTCGGTCATACGATCATGTAAAAGCGTGCTCATCTCTTGCCACTGTGCTGTTGTCAGAGAATCTGCTGATATGACGCTGTAAATAATACCGCGCTCGATTCGACGCACATTTTCCAAACTGCAGTTATGTGCAATATCGCTCGCTTTACTCGACCAAGGTGAAATGGTGCCAGGACGCGGAATCACCAGAAAAACATTCGTGCTACGTGAAGGAATAATGTAGGCCGCATCAGTATGAAGTAGCGAGTCAAGCACACTTAATTCGTTTGAATCTAGCGTTTTTACAACATCAACAAAGTGGATAAATTGTGCTTGAATATCACTAATATTAGGCGCGACGTGCTTAAGAGCAGTTAAAAGTTTGTTTTTACGAAAATCAGAGAGGGCCAATCCGCCGGGCAATTGCAGCATGTGCTTTTAGTCCAGATAAGTAGTTAAGAGGAAAGTAGATCATACACCATCCCGCTTTTAACGTCATACTGGAAATGACGTAATACAAGTAAAATGGACGCAGTTTAACTGCGTCCAAAACTTTATTTTTTAAGTTTTTCTATTCCCAGCGCCTTGAAAATAATTTTTTCATATAAAGGCTCGGTATGTCCTTTTCTCATTTTACGAATGAAGTACTTTTCAAAGCCAACTTTCACTTTATGTACCCATTTTCCCTTTTTGAACCACGTAACATTACGTGGTGGAATTTGCGGTAAAGCAACAAATGCCGCCCCCGTATCACCCATATCAGCAAGGCAGATAGCATTCCAAGTTCCACATTTTTCAGGGGCTTCGCCTTTAAGTTCATGTGCAATGTTATGCACAATGGCGGTAGACATGGTCTCGATCATATAGCCAGTTTTAGGTGCGCCAGTTGGCACAGGGGTCGGTTCAATAGGCGGTATTGCCACACAAACACCCGACGCATAAATATTTTTATATTTAGGATTACGTTGGTAGTCATCAATAAAAACAAAACCACGCGGGTTACACAGGCCTTCGACTTCAACCACCGGGTCAATACCTTTAAAAGCGGGCAGCATCATTGAATAAACAAAAGGTAATTCATGTTGTTTTTTCACTTCACCATTTTCATCTAGCTCGTCAACGAACATCATGCCATCTTCAATTTTGGTTGTTTTTGCATTGGTGATGAACTTAATATTATGTGCACGTAAATCGCTCTCTAACATGCCTTTTGAATCACCCACACCACCTAAGCCAAGGTGACCGATGTAAGGTTCTGAAGTAACAAATGTCATAGGGACTTTATCACGCATTTTTTTCTTGCGTAAAACACAATCAAGGATAAAAGCAAATTCATAGGCGGGACCAAAACAACTCGCAAAAGGCATGGCACCGATAATCACAGGACCCGGCTTCTCAACTAACGCCTTGTAATCATCAAAAGCATCAACCGCATGAGATGTCGTACAGACAGAGGTTGTAAAACCTTCAGGGCCACTGCCTGGCACTTCTTCAAAGGCTAGTCGAGGGCCGGTGGCGATAACCAAATAATCATAAGAAACATTTTCACCATTTTTTAAATTAAGGGTGTTGTTCTCTGCATTAATTTTTTCTACTCGGCTATTAATAAAGTTGATCTTTTTTCGACCCAGCGTTTTTGCTAAGGGCACTGAAATTTCTTTTTTCGTACGCCAACCTACAGCAACCCATGGGTTTGACGGTGTAAATTCAAAATTTTCTTTCTCATCAATCACCGTAACTTCATGCGATTTTCCTAATGTTTCTTTCATTTCAAAAGCACAAGGTAGACCACCAACCCCGGCTCCCATGATGACGATATGTGACATAGTTTTATCCTTAAGTTGTAATAATTATAAAATTTGCAGCTATGTCACATAGAGCAGATTTTATGCCATACACAACAACTTCTTTTATATCAACAATATACGAGAATTTTAATTAAAAACCCTTCAAAATATACTGTCATTTATGTCAGTACTGAACTATAGTTTCGTCATAAATGACAGATTCAGGAAAAAGCATATGCTAGGAAAATTTTTAAAAGATGGTCGATTTGTAAATGAATTATTAAATACTCGTTCCGAACCATCCGTAATAATTAATCGTAATTACATTATTGTTGCTGCAAATGAAGCCTATGAAAAATTACATGATTTTAAGGTTGATAACAAAAGTCATTGTTATGAAATTTCCCACCATTATAAAAAACCTTGTGACCAAGAAGGCGAAGATTGTCCATTAAAGTCTTGCCTAGAGAGTAATACCACACAGCGTTCTTTACATATTCACCAAACTAAGTCGGGCGCAGAGCATGTTGATATACACCTTGCACCAATACACGACGACGATGGTGAAATTAAATACTTCATTGAAAGCACCAAGCCGGTCAAGTGTGCTAGTACACACCCCAAAGCAGTCGGTTTAGTTGGCAGATCCATAGCATTTAATAATGTCATTGAGATGATTCAACGTGTTGCATGCAGTGACGTGAGTGTTTTATTACAAGGAGAATCTGGAACAGGAAAAGAACTCATAGCAGAAGCGATTCATCACACCGGTTCCCGCTCTAAAGGGCCGTTTGTAACGGTCGACTGCTCAGGGCTAAATGAGTCATTATTTGAAAGTGAATTATTTGGTCATGAAAAAGGCGCTTTCACAGGAGCACTCACACGTAAAATTGGTCTTGCTGAAGCTGCAAATGGTGGAACACTCTTTCTCGATGAAACGGGTGATATTTCTCCATCTCTACAAACCAAGCTTTTACGATTAATTGAAACAGGCACCTTCCGTCGAGTCGGTGGCCTTGAAATGTTGAAAACAGACTTCCGCTTAATTTCAGCCAGCCATAGAAATTTAAGCACCATGGTTGAAAGCAAAGAGTTTAGAAATGATTTGTATTATCGTATCAGTGCCTTTCCTTTGCACATTCCATCATTAAAAGAACGCATCGAAGACATCCCCTTGTTAGTCGAATCAATGCTTAAACGTTTCTATCCTGAACTGAACATGTCAATATCTAAAGAAGCGATTGAATGTTTACAAGAATATAACTTCCCCGGAAATATTCGAGAGCTCAGTAATATTGTTCAACGTGCTACGTTAATGGTGGATGATGACCAGATTGAATATCAACACTTGCCTAACGAATGTAAAAATACAGATGAGAATAATACGAATAAAACATGTTTTTCTGAACTGATTACTTTAAAGGCATTAGAACAACGTTATCTGAAATGGGCGCTTACACGAGTAGAGAATAAAGTGGCATTAGCAAAAAAATTAGGGGTAAGTGAAAGAACCTTGTATCGTAAACTTGAACTATGAGAATAAAGTAGAACTTTAAGTTGCTCAGCTATGCTTATAAAAATATCTGAACAACAAGATAATCAGTTTACCAATGTGATGCCTCTTCCAACTCTTTCATGACTTCATTTCTTGAAGCTTCTTGAGTGTTCATTAAACAAGCGAGATTCCCAATACTGGCAACGGCAGTCCCTTCGCCTTCTACTACCCAACCGCCCGGAGGTGTCCAACCGCTCATTTGAGTGAACATGGAGAGTTGATCAGCATTGCCTTGCACTAAGCGTTTGTAATCATGGGCGAATTTGGCGAAACCGGCAAGTATTTCATCAGGCATTCCGTAACCTTCCACCAGCGCACCATCATCTCGAAAGTGACAAATGGCTATCACACCATCGACGGCTAATAATCGTTTGATCATGTTTTTTTCTCCTAACTGGCTAAAGCAGCATTAGCGGCGTCATAATCTACTTGGCTGTTAGGAACAACCACACCGAACTCTTCATTAACGATGACCGTCCAATCAAAGCCGATCATAGTGAAGCCTTTAATGGGATAAAAGCCTTTCATGCCTGTCATGTTTTCCCAACCGCGCGCTTGCATGGTGGCAATGGAGATATTGGCAATGCAAACATGACAAAGTAAATCGAGAATTTGATCATTAAGTTCCGAACCCTCTGCAATTTTGCTTTCAGATAATTCACCTTTGCTGGTAAATTTAAAGGCACCTACCGCACCGTCTACTGCCATTAATTTATTTAAGTCTGACATTTTCTACTCCAAAATTTGTTATACCAACTGGCCTTCTTGATCTGGCACATTCTTTCGCATATAAGACATTATGCTATTTAGTGATGCCGCTTCATTTTGAATAAAACAAAAATGATTAGCGATAACACAAACACTAAATTGCTCTCCGTTCACAATCCAACCACGTGAAGGAATACAACCACAATCGTGGCCTAAGTTTTTAATCATGTCCATTTGCATATGCACGGCCATGGTCGTCGAGCGACACATAATGGATGCCATGCGTGCCATCTCATCGGTCATTTCACCTTCACAGGTAAAACGATCACCGCGATAAGAATACTCTCCAGCAGCAATCACTCCGTCCATTGCTGCAAGTTCAGGAACTATACTCATACTCTAACCTTTTTATTTTTTGTTGGGCTAACCCCTAGCTAACCGTAATCAGCCATGAATTGCAACTACAAATAACGTTGACTTTACTCTGATTAATGAACAACATAACCACACTAATATAGACCATAAATAAAAAGTACACCAGATTGATTATGTCTCACCCCACAATATATAAACGTTTACTCGCCGCGACCTACGACAGTTTTTTACTTTTAGGCACAACCTTCATTGCCACAGCGCTTACTCTTCCTTTCAATAAAGGCGAAGTACAAGCTGAGCATGAGAGCTTCATGTCACTGTATTTATTAAGTGTCATTTATATATTTTATGGTTGGTTCTGGACGCACGGAGGGCAAACCTTGGGCATGCGATCTTGGAAACAACAATTAGTTAGCATCGATCAAAGCGCTATTACTTGGCAGCAATCTTTTATTCGCTTTATCACGGGCTTACCGGCTTGGCTGATATTTTTTATAGGATTAATACTTATGATTAAACCCAGTTTTGCTGAAACACTCACGGCTATTCCGCCCAGTGTGATCACATTGACGGGGTTTGCCTGGGTTTTACTAGATAATAAAAATGGAAACTGGCGAGATAAATTAAGCAAATCTCATGTGATAACTTTGAGCTAGATCTTAGCTTTAAGCTAAGGCTAACGTATACGACGATAGCCCCATATGGCTAATGAAATAACCAACAGATTAGGTAGCAGCGCACTTAATATTGCCGGCACCCCATATACCAAACCCATTTGCCCTGATAGGCGACTCACCAAATAAAAACTTATACCTACGAAGAAGCCCAACAATATTTGTCTACCCAGTGATATTTGTCGCGTCGAACCGAAAACAAAAGGTATGGCCAATAACACCATGCTAAGAATAGTCAACGGTGAAAATATTTTTGTCCAATAGACCAGCTCATAACGCCCGTAGTCTAAGTCATTATTTTTTAAGTATTCCATATAAGACGTCAACTTCCAAACGGATAAAAGATCAGGCCGAATAGCAACGATTTTTACCATATCTAAATCAAGTAAAGTTTGCCATAGCATTTCTTTTGTATGTTTAACTTCAACCTTATCATCAAGGTATAGAGTTTCATCGACTGAATTTAATATCCATTGTTGCCCATCATAACGTGCATGCTTCGCCATTATTGTTCGCTGAAGATGATTCTCTTTAGAAAATAAATACAATGTAATACCGACTAACCGTCCAGTGCTATCTACCCGGTTAACATTGATATAAGTTTGATCGTCCCTTGCCCATAAACCGTAATCGGTATTCATATTAATATTTCGATTTAAGGCTTTTAATTTTATATCTTTTGCATGTTGTAATAATGGGGGGGCAACGGCTTCTCCTAAAATAGTGGCTAACAACATCAGCATGACTGCTGTTTTCATAACAGCTACCACTATTCTCATTAATGACACGCCCGCAGTTCGGATAACCACTAATTCATTATGATTAGCTAACCAGCCCAGACCTAGCATCGTCCCCATCAACATGGATAAAGGAAATAATTCATAAATATGCTGAGGTATTAAATATAAAGTATTCTTAATGGCTGACCAAAGCGTATAGTTAGCCTTACCTATCAAGCCAGCATCACCGGCAAAAGAAAATAGTTCATATAATATGAGAAAAATAGCTAGTACCGTCATTACACCGGTGATAACAGCTTGGCCAATATAGCGATCTAAAATTTTCATACTTTAGCCACTTTTTTACGACCAACTAACAAATAACGAAAGCCCAACTGTTGCATCAATAAGAAAATAATCAAGAGAATTAATATACTGTGAACCCACCATAAACCAACAATAGCGGGGGTTTTTCCTGAAAGGATCCATGTTTTACCTAAAGTGACTAAATTTGTCACCACAATATAAATAAACAGTCCTAAGCCTAAACGTGTATAACTACCTTGTCGTGGTGATGTTTGGCTAAGCGGTATTGCGAGTATAGGAAGTAATAAACATAATAAAATCGGTGCTAGCCGAGCATGCAATTCTGCAATATAAATCAAGCCCTCTTTTTTTATTAACTCAAGCGTGGGAATGGCGATTTCTCGTTGCCTAACGGAGCCGATATTTTTTTCTTCTAAACGCACACCGTGTTCTTCGAACTCTATGATTGTGGTATTTAATTTACCTTTTGTTGTTTGGTAGCGCACACCGTTTTCTAAAATAATAAAACGAGCACCGCTTGCTTCATCTATTTCTCGATAGCCTTTATCTGAACGAATTAATAACTCTGAATTGTTTTTTCCCTTTTCTTTAATAAATACGCCTTGCATTTGCGTATGCTCATCATTGATGCCTTCGGTGTACATTACACCATGGCCGACAGACATTTCCTTGAATCGCCCAGCCATCATACCTTCGAGTTCAGATGCGTTTTCTGACTGGAAACTAATCTCGTGTTGAAGACCATTCGTCCATGGAATAATTTGTAATGAAAATACACCAATGACAATAGATATGAGAAAAGAAAAACCTAAAACAATTTTGACAATATAGAGTTGGCTAATACCACTTGCCGAAATGGCTGCCATTTCATTGCTTTGATAAAAACGACTTAAAGTCATTAAAACTGAAAGATAAGTAGATAAAGGCATAACCACCATTAACATCTTCAGAGATTTTAAACCCAAAACTTGCACGACCGTTTGCACCTGTAAGCTGCCATCAGCCACATCAGCAAAAATAGCCACCAATTGCCCACTTAAGCCCACCAGCATAAGAACTAAACTTACCCCAAACAAAGTAAGTCCAATCTCTTTAATTAAGTAACGTGCGATGATCATTTTAAATAATTATTATTTGAAGTAAGCTAGGCTCTAGTCGATAGTCTATTTAGCTTACAGGAATCCCGTATGGAAATCAGCGTAAAAAATATAAACCTTGAAACATCTAAGTCACCCTGCATTGTTGTTGCCGTGGCAGAAAAACGTAAATTATCAAGCAGCGCTGCACAGCTCGATGCCGCATCTAAAGGTTATATCAGCACTCTACTTCGCCGTGGAGATATTGCTGGCGCAATCGGTGATGAACTCATGTTGCACAATGTTCCGGGCTTAAAAGCAGAACGTGTTTTATTGGTTGGCTGTGGAAAAATCAGTGAACTGAGCCACGCGCGTTATGCAACTATTTTGGCTTCGGTTTCAAATAGCTTAAGTAAGGCTAATATTAAGAATGCCGTTTTAAGTCTCGCAGACATCGAAAATAAGATGCTTTCAAACACTATGATGATCCGCCTCGCAACCGAAGCCCTACACCAAGCGGATTATCGCTTTTCAGAACTCACCGCAAGCTTGCCCTCACTTAAAAAAGTCAGCTTACATTTTGCCTATAAGCCCGCGGCACAAGTTAAAAAAGCCAAGCTCGCTGTACAAATTGGCCACGCGATTGGTGCAGGACGAAATACGGCACGTGATCTAGGTAATCTTCCCGGTAATATTTGTACGCCAACCTATTTAGCCAAACAGGCCATTCAATACGCAAAAAAATATACTAAACTCAGAACCACCATTTTGAACCAAAAAGAAATGGAAAAATTAGGCATGGGCTCCTTATTGTCTGTCAGTAAAGGCAGCCGAACGCCACCCAAATTTATTGTGATGCAATACAGCGGTGCAAAAAAATCAGAACGCCCTTATGTTTTAGTCGGCAAGGGTGTCACTTTTGATTCTGGCGGTATCTCAATTAAGCCCGGTGCAGCGATGGACGAAATGAAATACGACATGTGCGGTGCGGCAAGCGTGATGGGCACCATGGTCACTGTCAACGAATTGAAACTACCCATTAATGTGGTGGCCATTGTCCCAAGCGTTGAGAATATGCCCGATGGTGCAGCCAGTAAGCCAGGCGACATAGTGAAATCTATGTCAGGTCAAACCATTGAAGTTTTAAATACTGATGCCGAAGGTCGTTTGATTCTTTGTGATGCCCTCACCTACAGTGAAAAATTTCATCCTAAAGCCGTCATAGATGTGGCCACATTAACGGGCGCATGTGTTATTGCTTTAGGTGCACATCCTGCGGGCTTACTGAGTAATCAACAAAAGCTTGCAGATCAAATCCTCAGCGCAGGCACAGAATGTGGTGATCGCGCTTGGCAAATGCCATTGTGGGATGACTACCAAGACCAGCTCAAAAGTAACTTTGCTGATATGGCTAATATTGGTGGCCGTGAAGCAGGCACCATTACAGCAGCTTGCTTCCTTTCTCGTTTTACTAAAAAACTCAACTGGGCGCATTTAGATATCGCTGGTGTTGCGTGGTTTGGTGGTGCAAAGAAAGGCGCAACAGGTCGTCCTGTGCCACTATTAACTCAGTATTTGATGGAACGTTGCGGTAAGCAATACTCTGTTTAATCAAAGATATGACAAAAATCGACTTTTACATTATTGAAAAAGGCTCCGAAGAGGCGACGGATACATTTATCTGTCGCCTGACAGGAAAAGCCTGGGCGCAAAATAATGCTGTTTATATGCATACGATAGATCAAGCGCATGCCAGCAAATATGATGAATTACTGTGGACATTCAGTGAAACCAGTTTTGTTCCACACCAACTCGCAACGGCTAAAGCGACAGCTTATCTCGATAAAACAGTCCTTATCGATCACAATAACGCAGCCAATGTCAGCCATCATCATGATGTGCTGATTAACCTAAATCATGCAGCCCCTTCTTTTTTCAGCCAGTTTGACCGTGTGGCAGAAATCATCACTACCGATGAAACCAGCAAGGTTAAAGGCCGTGAGCGTTATCAATTTTATCGTGATCGCGGTTATGAGCTTGTGACGCATAAAATAGCACTATAATATAGGGCTATGGATAAGGTGGAGCAAATGGACAATAAAAAACAGGAACCCGATTCTCTCGTTGATGCACTTGAATCAATCAAAAAATTACTTGCAAAAAGTGACTCCAAACTCGCTGCTGCGCGAGAAAGCATTGCCATAGCGAGTAATCAAACAGCATTGGGACAAAAAGGTGTACAAGAACAATTGAACATTCCTGTTCTTGACGACATTGTTATCCCTACCGAAATTGAATCCATTGCAGATAAAATAGATGAAACCATCCCCGTAGTAAATGAAACGATACCCACTTTATCTCTCTCCTCTGCTGAGCCTGATCCCCAAGTCATGCTGGATTACTTAGACTCTCTTGAAAAAAGCCTAGAAAAAACCCTGCGTAATGCACTGATGAAAAGTATCGTCACCATCGAGTCAGAACTTAAAAAATCACTTTCTAGTGAAATAGACAAAGTGCGTGAACAAATCATAAAAGACTTTAAATAAACACCATATTGCTGTCATTGCACTTAATGGCAGATAGCTTCAAGTTTTAATGCGACCTCTCAGATCCAATTCCCCATTTCACTTATTTCCCTCGTAAATTTCTGTATAATAATCAGCCTTTTAGAACTATAAAATAGCGAAAAAATACCGTGGAAAAAACCTACAATCCCCATTCAATTGAACAACGTTGGTACGACACTTGGGAAAAAAATGATAATTTTTCTCCAAAAGGAGGAAATGAATCTTTTTCAATTATGATTCCACCGCCCAATGTTACTGGCAGCTTGCACATGGGGCACGGTTTTAATAACACGGTGATGGATACGCTCACTCGCTATCACCGTATGAAAGGCCACAATACACTCTGGCAACCGGGTACGGATCACGCCGGTATCGCCACGCAAATGGTGGTTGAACGCCAACTCAATGGTGAAGGAAAAACCCGCCATGACTTAGGTCGCGAAAAATTTATTGATCGTATTTGGGATTGGAAGGAAGAATCAGGCGGTAATATCACACGCCAACTTCGTCGTTTAGGCTCATCACTCGATTGGTCTCGTGAACGCTTTACGATGGACGATGGTTTGTCCGATGCAGTGCAAGAAGTTTTTGTAAAACTCTATGAAGAAGACTTAATTTATCGTGGTAAGCGTTTGGTGAATTGGGATCCTGTTTTGCACACGGCGGTTTCTGACTTAGAGGTTATTTCAGAAGAAGAAAATGGCTCACTTTGGCATATGCGTTATCCACTCACAGACGGTTCTGGTCATTTAGTTGTTGCAACAACCCGACCTGAAACTATGTTGGGTGATAGTGCCGTAGCCGTTCACCCAGACGATGAACGTTATCAATCGATGATCGGCAAAACAATTACCTTACCTTTAGTTGGCCGTAAAATTCCTATTATCGCCGACGATTATGTTGATATGGAATTTGGAACCGGTTGCGTAAAGATAACTCCAGCCCATGATTTTAACGATTATGAAATGGGCAAGCGTCATGACTTGCCGATGTTTAATATTCTCACCATCGATGCTGCAATGAATGATGAAGTGCCTGAAAAGTATCGTGGGCTTAATCGTTATGATGCGCGTAAACAAATTGTCACAGAATTAGAAGATCTCGATTTAATGGATAAAATCGAACCGCATAAACTTAAAGTGCCAAGAGGTGATCGCTCCGGTGCAGTGGTAGAACCTTTCTTAACCGATCAATGGTATGTCAAAGTTGAAGAGCTGGCTAAACCTGCGATAGAAGCAGTCGAAAACGGCAGCATTAAATTTGTACCCGATAATTGGAAAAACACCTATTACGATTGGATGAACAATATTCAAGACTGGTGTATATCTCGTCAAATTTGGTGGGGACATCGTATTCCTGCTTGGTTTGATGATGAAGGAAAAGTTTACGTGGGGC
The DNA here is from genome assembly GCA_045046865.1 of Woeseiaceae bacterium. GTDB lineage: Bacteria > Pseudomonadota > Gammaproteobacteria > UBA6429 > Thiohalophilaceae > JAGLTQ01. Next base: position 37,358 of record JASFYW010000005.1, read on the forward strand.
GTAACGAAATCGAGGTCCGAGAAAAATATAACCTTGGTGATCTCAACTTGCGTCAAGATGAAGATGTGCTCGACACATGGTTCTCTTCTGCACTTTGGCCTTTCTCAACACTAGGCTGGCCTGAAAAAAATGACATTGATGCTGAGACGTTAAAACAGTTTTATCCAACAAGTGTTCTTGTAACAGGTTTTGATATTATATTTTTCTGGGTTGCCCGTATGATCATGATGGGTTTGAAGTTCATGGATGAGGTGCCGTTTAAAGAAATATATATTCATGGCTTGGTTAAAGACTCGCACGGCAAAAAAATGTCGAAATCAAAAGGTAATGTGCTTGATCCTATAGATTTAATCGACGGCATTGAACTTGAACCCTTAGTGGCAAAACGTATTACCGGTTTAATGAATCCTAACGATGCTCCGAAAATAGAAAAGCAAACGCGTAAAGACTTCCCTGATGGTATTCCCGCTTTTGGTACGGATGCCTTACGTTTTACTTTTGCATCACTTGCCTCCAATGGGCGTGATATTAATTTTGATATGGGCCGTATTGAAGGTTATAGAAATTTCTGTAATAAGATTTGGAATGCTGCACGTTATGTCTTAATGCATACAGAAGAACAAGACTGTGGACAAAATGGTGGTGATATTGAGCTTACTGCTGCGGATCGTTGGATACTAAGTCGCTTACAACAAACGATTCAAACAACTGAAAAATCAATTAAAAATTATCGTTTAGATCATATGGCTCAAGCCATTTATGATTTCACCTGGAATGAATATTGTGATTGGTATTTAGAACTTTCTAAAACTGTTTTATTTGATGACAATGCCAGTGAAGCCGTAAAACGTGGCACACGTCATACCCTCGTTCTAGTATTAGAAAATATCTTACGCCTTGCGCATCCAACCATGCCTTATATCACCGAAGAAATTTGGCAACGTATTGCGCCGTTAGCTAACATTAAAGGTGCAGGAGAAGAAACCACGTCTATTATGTTACAACCCTTCCCTGAATACAATGAAGCACAATTTGATCAAGCAGCCATTAACGAAGTTGAGTGGATTAAAAACTTTATTATTGCAGTTCGGCAAATTCGTAGCGGCATGGATATTAAGCCCGGAAAATTATTACCTGTATTACTGCAAAATGGTAATACAGAAGATAAAACCTTGTATCAAGCACATGAAAGCTATCTAAAGAAACTCGCAAAACTAGAAAGCATTACATGGCTTAATGATGAAGATGCGCCAGAATCAGCGACCGCGCTGGTAGGCGATATGAAACTTCTTATTCCAATGGCAGGTTTGATTGATAAAGAAGTAGAATTAAAACGCTTAGATAAAGAGATTGAGAAGCTAACTAAAAACAGTAAGCAATTAGAAGGTAAACTTTCTAACAAAGGTTTTACCGACAAAGCCCCCGAAGCCGTTGTGCAAAAAGAGCGTGAAAAAGTAACTGAAATGAAAACTGCGCTGAATAACTTACAACAGCAAAAAGAAAAAATCGAAAAGATGTAGTGAGTCTGGCGAGGTGTTTATAACCCCAGCGGTTATACCCCATCAAGCATCAATTTTTCGACTTCTTCATACGCTGACTTAAGCTCAGCGATGAGTTCTTTTGCTTTTTCAATCTCACCATCTTTACCGTACTGCTCTATAGCATTGGCAATGCTGCTCAGATACATAGCACCAAACTGGCCACTAGCACCTTTGATAGAATGCGCCGCAAGTTGCAGTTCACTCGCATCACTTGTGTTTATTGATTCTTCAATTTTCTCTATATTTTTCTTCGAGGAAACATTGAAGCTATCAACGACATCTTTAAACCCTTCTTCAAACATTTCTTTAAGTACGTTAAAAACATCGTAATCTAATATGGGTACATTGACTTCATTTAGTTTTGAATCTAATGTTTCCATGTCATGCTCTGGTTCATCAATATTCTCATTATCTTCATTTTCAATTACATGCTTTTCGAGCCACTTTCTTAAAACATCTTCAAGTGACTTTTGGCTAACGGGTTTAGAAATATAATCGTCCATCCCTGCATCAAGACATTTTTCTTTATCTCCCTGCATAGCATTTGCTGTAAATGCAACAATAGGTGTTCTATCTACATTTGATATTTTTTCCCATGCTCTTATAACGCCGGTGGCTTCATAACCATCCATTTCTGGCATTTGACAATCCATGAACACCATTTCAAATGTAGAGTTTTTCATTTGAGAAACAGCTTCAAGACCATTTCCCGCTGGCGTAACAACACAACCGTATCGTTCTAAATGTTGTGTCGCAACCATTTGGTTGATAGGGTTGTCTTCAGCTAAAAGAATATGCACATTTTCTAAAGCAAGTTTCATTTTGTTCCCTTCTTTTACTTTTAAAATCATGTGGCGCGTAACGAGATCATAATGTTTATTGCTTGTTCTAGCATCTTTTATGTAGGACATGATTTGAGATAACTCTATGCCGCGTGTTGGTTTTGTTAAGCTACCATCAAAACCTAATTTTTTAACACGACGTGCATCACCTTTTCTAGTTAATGAAGTAACAAATATCAATATTGCATTATCTAATAATGACTGTTTTTTAATTTCTGTTGCGAGTTCTTCACCATTCATTTCATCCATTAAAAAATCTATCGTAACAAAGTCATAAGGCTTGCCGTCTTTATTAGATGCTATAATTTTATCTAGCGCCTCTACACCTGAACTTGCTTGATCAACATTTAAGTTTGCTTGCAATAACTGCTCAGTTAATATTGTTCTCGCTATTTCCATATCATCTACGACTAATACTTTTAAGTTTTCTATGTTTTTAATATCGACAATATCATTTGTTTCTTTCTCAGCACTATCAAGAACGTCACTAATGCCTAAAGTGATATTAAAACTAAAGGTAGAACCTTGACCTTTTTCACTTTTAGCCCTTATATCACCCTCCATCATGTTGCAAAGTTGCCGGCAAATAGATAAACCTAAACCTGTACCACCATATTTACGCGTTGTTGCACCATCTTCTTGATCAAACTTATTAAATATCTTATCAACCTTAGAAGAGTCTATTCCTATCCCTGTATCTTTCACGCTAACATTAATAGTGACTTTTTCATCGACAATATCTAATGAACTCACATCTAAGATAACGCTACCCTTATCAGTGAACTTAATCGCATTACTTAAAACATTCAAAAGTATTTGTCTAATACGACCAGGGTCACCTAATAGATATTTTTCAGTCTCTGGTCTGTAGTGTAATAATAGTTCAATGTTTTTTTCTCGGCACTTAATCGCCATCAGCTCAGAAACATCTTCCATTAATAACTGTAAATCAAAGGGTAATATCTCTAATTCTAATTTACCTGCTTCAATTTTAGAAAAATCTAAAATATCGTTAATAATAGTGAGCAGTGATTCAGCTGAGGATAATGTATTATAAGCAAAATCTTGTTGCTTAGAGCTTAACTGTGTATCTAGCAATAGACCAGTCATACCAATAATGCCATTCATTGGGGTTCTAATCTCGTGACTCATATTTGCCAAAAATTCAGATTTTTGTTGGTTAGCTGATTCTGCAATTTCTTTTGCAACAAGCAATTCAGACTCATTCTTTTTAATGTTAGTTATTTCTGTTCTTATAGAAATATAGTTCACAGGTTTACCGTGTTCATTTAAAAATGGCACTATCGTTGTATCAACCCAGTAAACCTCACCTTTTTTGTTAATGTTACGAAGTTCTGCTTTGAAAACCTCTCCACTAGAAATAATAGAGTACATGGTTTCAAAAAACGCCGTATCATGATAGCCAGAATTTAATAACCGATGGTTTTTACCAATCAACTCACCGTAACTGTATCCAGACACTTCGCAAAATTTATCATTTGCATATGTAATATTTCCAGCCATATCCGTAATTGAAACAATGGCATGTTGATCTAATGCATATTTTTGTTCGCTTAATTCGAAATAAGCGACTTCAGCTTGTGCAGCAACTTGTTCTAATTCATCCTCTTGGCATTTTTTCACCTCAAGCATATGGTTAAATATATCAGCTAACTCTGCTATTTCATTATTGCTATCAACCTCAACGTGGGGATCGATATCCCCTTCCGTAGCTGCTCGACTGGCATTAGCTAATTGAATGATAGGTTTAGTAATTCGTTTAGCTAGGTAAATAGCCAACAATGTCACTATAAAGACCGTTATAAAAAATAACATCACTATCAATTGCAATAACCAATCCGTAGAGGCATAGGCTTCATCTTTATCTATTTCACTAATCAATGCCCAATTAACACCTTGTAAATTAATAGCCTGATGTTGACCAAGAACAAGTTTTCCATTTGGCCCCATATATTCAAAAATATTTTCTTCCATCAATGCTTCACGCAGGTCATGATCATATTCTTCAGCATGATTTTTCGAATGTTCTAACTGCCAAAGTCTAAATTGTTCAGTATCGATGACTTTAGTCAATACGTCTTTATCCTTCACACCTTTAATAGAAGCGCGTAGCTTTCCATCCTCACCAACCAGATAATGTGTTAACGTACTTTTTTTATCGGTATTATTTGATACTGCAGAAAAAATTTTATCTACTCTAAGTTGTATCGCAAAAACACCTAACGTATCCCCGTTTTCATCAAGTACCGGCGCGGTAATGAATCCTGCAATAAGATCGTCTGAAGGTCGATAAAACTCAAGATCTGAAAAACGACTGCGTCCTGTTTCTAATGTGTTTTTTATAATTTTGGCGAATAATGTTTTAGCATATGGCCCTGTTAACATATTTGTGCCAAAATCAGGTTCATGTGTGATGGTAAAAAGAACATTCCCCTTTGCATCAATAAGAAACAAATCATAGATGTAATCATAGCGTCGGCTTAACTTGATAAGGTCATCTTGTACACCATCAACTCGTTGAGCCCAGTCATAACTTTTCACATAATTTTTTAACGAATCTTTACTTTGATAAAAACCATCAATTAATGTTTTCAGTAACTTTGCATTTTTAGTTGATTCCGCTTGAAGAGCAATGTCCCTAAAACGATATTCAAACCAGTTTTGGATAAAATGTATAGACGATGTTGATGCTGAGACAATGTTTTTAGAAATATCTTTTTCAAGTGTAACTTTAGTTTGTTCATAACTAATATAAGATAAAATAAACAAGGGTAACGTTGATAGTAATAAAAACCAAAATACTAAACTTCGGTTTAATGAACTGTATTTTTTAAAGGTGTTTATCTTTTTTAAGTTATTCATAATATATCACAATAAATAGTTATCACATTATTGTTATTACTGATGACCATCAAAACGATGATCGGCAAAAACCTTAATATCTATTTTTGATTTAAGTATGCCTCCTTCAACGGCAAGGTCCATTATTTGCTTTAAGCCCGCTTCGTCAATATTCAAGTTTTGATAATTAATCACTCTTAGATCAGGATTTAAACTGGCAATAATTGCATCACGTGTATGCGCTTTAATATGTTTACGCACTATATTCACAATAGCAGAGAGTTCTTTACCTCCCTTCTTACGGGCTTGCTCAATATCTTCCCCTGCTTTACGAATGTAATGCATCACTTCTTTAACCGCTTTAAATTTTGTTTTAGTGGCACTGTCTGTTGCCAGCGCAATACATTCAACATGACCATTTTTCCATGGCATCACATCTTTCGAATACCAAGCCACTTTACCGAAGCCACCAGTTTCAACAACATCAGCCCAAGGTAACGATTGTTCAAATGCAGCGGGGAGCACACGATTCGATTTAGCTTTTATAAAAGAAGGTGATTTTGATGGTGCCACGGCTATCGCAAGAACTTCAGCCTTTTCATTAGGTAATAAGCTTAAACGTAAACCGTGTTCTTTAAGATATCGGTATAGCACGACCGTATGAGTAGACAATAGATGCGGCATGCCAATTTCTGTTGCACGACCAGATTCTTTATAAACCTTTGCTAGCGCCGTGGCGACTTTTTCATCAGGCTTACGATTTTGTCTATGATTGGGTAAACCCACTATTTTATTCAATAAATCATTTATCGCTAATGCATTTCCATCTCTATGCATCAATCCAACCCAACTAAAATGAGGTTTTTCTGTGTACATATCCATCGCCAGTGGGCTCATAACAAACGCCATATCTACTTCGCCAGACTGAAAATATGCGCGTAATAAATCCCAGTTTTTCATTTTCTGTATTTCAAAATTGGCGTACTTCATTTTATTGCGGTAACGCTCATACGCAACAAGTGCTGCATAGTGATCAGCTAATGGAATATAGAGTGCCTTAATTGTTTGTTTAGGTGGTTGAGCATAACTGGTCTGAGTGAAACTAATGGCGAGACACAGTGTTAGTGCAAACAGGCGAAATGGCTGGCTTACAATTACTTGTGTTTGTTTTGTGATCATAATTATTCCTTATAAATCATGCGCATATATAGTTCGCCTAACTATTTCGACTCCCCATATCTGTCGGCACATTGAATAAAAAGTTTAATTTTTATCGTTAAATTTAATATAAATTAATGCCTTATTGGGGATAGTTGATATAGATCAATATCAATTTAATACAGAAGCATTATATTAGAACCAAGTGATATGGGAATATATTTGGAGGGGGATATGAAAATATTGAATAAAAACAATGCGTTACGTCGTCGAAAAATTCTAAGGTTTAATATTTTAATTGCATTTGTCGTGTTAATTTTTTCAGTGTATATGGTCATGACAGGAGATTATACTTCTTTGCAAGAACGCGAATCAGCAGACTTTTTATATAATAGCCTAGCCATTGGCAGTATTATTTATATGGCAATTGTATGGATTTCTTGTGTTATGAGTAAACCTTTTTGGTTTCCAAAAGGTTCTTAATGACACACGGATGAGTGATTATAAAAACTACCTTTGGAATGCTGTCGGATTACGATAAAAAAGCTAATCACGACCTACTACCAAGCTCTCCAGTAAGTCGGGTTAGGTGCATTTTTCCGTAACCCGACAAAAACAACAACATAAAAATAAAGTGGCTCCGGTACCTTCGCAGATTAATTACACTCCACTAAGCGATAAAGCAAATTTCACAGCAAATATAATAATAGTAATAAATATAGCGACCCCCATAAGGCCAACGAGAATATATTGCCATGGTTTTCCATGCTTAAAATCTCGTTCGTGATTCTTACTTTTTTGTACGCCAATAAAAGCCCATAACACGCTTCCTACCACATCTAAAAATGTGGGCTCTCTTAACTCACTACTATTGTTTTCTTCTTCACTCATTTTATGAACCTTTTTGTGTAAAGTTAAATTTCGTAATCGTTAAGCATTTCTTTTGCTTGTTTTTCGTTTACGAAATATAGCAGGATTCCACCTGCAATAAATAATATACTCACAGACAACATAGAATACCTAGGGTTTTGTGTTGTTAAGCTGACGACGCCCATCATAATAGGGCCAATAACGGCTGCAAATTTTCCAAGCATATTATAAAAGCCAAAAAATTCTGCTGACTGTTGCTTTGGTATTATTCCAGCATAAAAGGCACGGCTCAATGCTTGCACCCCGCCCTGTACTAAACCAATAATAGCTGCCAAGATATAAAAATCATTAACCGAATTTATTTGTGATGCCCAAACCGTCGTGACAAAATAAATCGCAATCGCAATTAAGATACCTTGTTTAGTGCCCAACTTATTCGCAATATAACCAAAGCCAATCGCGGCGGGGAAACCAATGAACTGCGTCATTAACAAAGCGGTGATCAAATCACTCGAATTAAACCCTAGTGATAAACCATAATCAACGGCCATTCTTACTATTGTATCGACGCCATCAATATACAACCAGTAGGCTAATAGAAACATCAACACCATGGGCAGCTGTTTTATTTTATAGAAGGTAGATTTCACTTCTTTAAAGCCTAAAAGTATCACTGAACCTAATTTCAATTTAGAATTTTCATTACTATTGCTTATTGTTTCTTGAACATTGAAAAATAAAGGCAATGAAAAAACAAACCACCAAACAGATACAGTTAAGAATGAAAATCTTATTGCCTCTGCCGTATTTTCAAAACCAAATTTTTCTGGGTTGAGTGTCATATAAACATCGACTGCAAATAATACACCGCCGCCTAAATAACCTAAGGCATAGCCTATACTTGAGGTATGGTTATAGTCTTTTTCTTCGGCTATATCTGGAAGCAAGGCATCATAAAAAATAATGCTGCCAGAAAACCCAATCACAGATAAGGCAAAAAACAATAAAGCTAGAAAAGTTTCATGCTGCCCAACAAAATATAACCCTGCTGACATAATGATGCCTAACATAGCAAAAATAAATAATAGACGTTTTTTTAAATTTCCTGCATCTGCAATCGCACCGAGAATGGGCGCAAAAATAACGATAACTGTACTCGCTAAAGCATTGGCTATTCCCAATTCAAAGGTACTGGTAGAGGCGTCTGATTGACTCCAATATTCTTTAAAAAACAAAGGAAAGAAACCAGCCAGTACAACGGTTGCATAGGCAGAATTTGCCCAGTCGTAGAGAGCCCATGAGAACGTGGTTTTATTTAGATTTAACACAGTTGAACTTTATCAAGATTTCCTAACTTTAGAAATTAAAACACTATCGTTGAGCAATATAAAATAATAAGTTATATAGAAAAGGAATTTATTGAGGAAAATTTAAAATAGGTTGGTTCGGGTAAGATTGAACACATTCAGATACAGATTTTTTTGATAAAGCACGTTTAAAGGTACTGTCCGCATCTATCCATTCTTTTCTTAAATTATCACTAATACCAGCTTGTTTAATGGCATCTGAAAGTATTCTAGATCTTAAATCATATAACTCTTCAGATATAAGCATGTGCTGGTGTGCTGATTTTGGAGACTTCCCGCCGTAGGCTTTAGGTCCACCCATAAGCTGAACCATAAAATCTGTTTGTTGGTTTTCTAACACTTCTTGCGGTTTATCTGTAAAATATTTACTCAACCATGGGTCAGCAAATGCTTTATCATAAAATATTTTATGCACCTTGACGAATGTGGCTTTACCACCCAAACGATTAAAAAGTGTTTTATCAATGGCCATGCTTGTTGGTCTCTTTGCGTTTTTTGAATTTATGTTATTTAATAGCTATCGGCATTTTAGTGCATAACTTAAATATTATTCCACTAAAGAAGGCAATAAGCACCTTCTTACTAACAATACTCACTTCTATTTTGGCAAAGCATTAATGTTCACGTGTTGCTCTAAAATCAATATCTGGCCAGCGTTCAATTGTTAAGTCTAAATTAACTCTTGTTGGTGCTAAATACGTTAGGCTTCCGCCGGCATCATAAGCTAAATTATCTGTGGCTTTTTTATTGAAATCAATGAGCATTTTTTCATCTTTACACTCAACCCAGCGAGCCGTATTAACATTGACGGACTCAAACCCACATTCCACGCTGTACTCTTCTTTTAAGCGGTAAGCCACCACGTCAAACTGAAGTACACCGACGGCACCCACAATCACATCATTATTATTAATGGGGCGGAAAACTTGTGTTGCCCCTTCTTCACTCAGTTGGTCTAAACCTTTTTGAAGCGCCTTCATTTTTAAAGGATCTTTTAAGCGCACACGACGAAAAAGTTCAGGAGCAAAATTCGGGATGCCACTAAACTTTAATGATTCTCCTTGAGTAAAGGTATCCCCTATTTGAATCGTGCCGTGGTTATGTAAACCAATAATGTCACCGGGATATGCCACTTCTACACTTTCTCGTTCTCTTGCCATAAAGGTAATGGCATTTGCGACCTTTACATCTTTGTTAATTCTAACATGTTTCATTTTCATGCCCTGCTCATACATACCTGAACAAATGCGCATAAAAGCAACACGATCTCGATGAGAAGGATCCATGTTCGCTTGAATTTTAAAAATAAAACCGGAAAATTTTTCTTCTTTTGGATCAACCAACCGTTCATGCGTATTACGTGCTTGAGGGCCTGGGGCTGCAGAAACAAAATAATCTAACAATTCTTCTATACCGAAGTTATTGGTTGCTGAACCAAAAAATACCGGCGTGAGTTTACCCGCTAAAAAGTCCTTTTGATTAAATTCATAACTTGCACCTTTAACTAATTCAATTTCATCTTTTAATTCTTCAACAACTTCTTCGCCTAAGATATCGATTAACTTAGGATTATCTAAGCCTTGAATCACTTCGCCTTGTTGAATTTTACCGCCATGCGTGGCACTAAAAAGATGTACGGAATTAGTATATAAATGGAAAACACCTTTTAAACGTTTCCCCATACCGATTGGCCACGTAATTGGGGCACATTTTATTTTTAAAATGTCTTCGACTTCATCCAGTAGTTCTATTGGGTCTCGCCCTTCACGATCTAACTTATTAATAAAAGTTAAAATCGGAGTATCGCGTAAACGACAAACGTCCATCAATTTAATGGTGCGCGCTTCTACGCCTTTAGCACAATCGATCACCATTAATGCTGAATCGACAGCGGTTAAGGTACGATAGGTATCTTCAGAAAAATCTTCATGGCCCGGTGTATCGAGTAGGTTCACTACACAACCTTTATACGGAAATTGCATCACGGCAGAAGTAACGGAAATACCCCGTTCTTTTTCCAGCTCCATCCAATCTGATGTTGCATGGCGATCAGATTTTCTACCTTTAACCGTACCAGAGGCTTGGATAGCCCGCCCGTATAATAGGAGTTTTTCCGTCAACGTAGTTTTACCTGCGTCAGGATGTGAAATAATCGCAAAAGTACGACGGCGATTAGATTCTTCTAGAAATGATGGCATGTTTAAAATTAACTCTGTGATGACAATATTAAGGGGGTATTTTACCCGAAAGAAGTGGCTTATAGCATTATCTTTGAGCAAATAATCACTCAGGAATAGGCATCAATTTGTGATATTCCAGCTAAGCTAAAATGTGCCAATTCCAGCATATTGGGCCTTTCTTGACGGATGATAGTTTTTTTCCTATACCTTTAGTGAGCAGTAACGATTAAAAACAACCCATTTAAAGGATTCTAAGATGCATACGATACAAGTCCATATTGATGAAAATTTAAGTACTGAAGAACTCAATGAAGTAAAACAGCAAATGTCTCAACTGCCGCATGTGACAAACGTAGAAGTTGATGTAAGAGTGCCTCATGACTTTTTAGTGGAATACGAAAACCACTACAATATTCCAATGTTGGTGATGGATAAGCTACACCACAGAGGCCTGCATCCTGATATTGTTTCGGCATAAAGAACAAGCTCAGACGTTCTAAAATAATCGTCTACTGGGTGAACTATTTATTCGAAGCTTAAATCTAAGGCGAAGATTAATGCGTCTTCCCTTCCTTGTTCGGCGGGGTAGTAATTGTCCCTGATGCCCAATTCATTAAAACCGCGATTTTGATAAATTTGTGAGGCTTTGGTATTAGAGACCCTCACCTCAAGATACATTGTTTTAATATCATCGGTTTTAGCTAATCGAATCATTTCATTTAGAATAATTTTACCATAGCCTTTATTTTGTTTTTCTGTCGGTACAACGATGGTAAGTAAATGCGCTTCCTTAATAGAAAGAGCTATGGATAGAACAGCATAAGCGACGATTTTTTTATCTTGTTCTAAAACCAAGCATAAGTAACCAATTTTTAAACAGTCAAAAAAAATACCTCTCGTCCAAGGGTAAGGATAAACTGCTGTTTCAATCGCCATCACTTCATCTAGATCGGCTTCTTCCATTAAACGAAATTTAGCATCTATATGAGCAACAGAATCATCACTAAATACCGCGCTCATTTAAGATTTCTCACTCTTTGACAATTCTTTCATCGCCAACTGTAAGTCTTCCCATGCTTTTCTTTTTTCATTCGGTGCACGTAAAAGATAAGCGGGATGATAAGAAACAAGCATCGGCACATTAATACCATCAACATAATGTAACTGACCACGAAGCCGTGCCATGGTCGATTTATTTTTTAATACGCTATGTGCCGCTGCATTACCTAGCAATAAAATTAACGTAGGTTGTAGTAATTTAATTTGTCTTAATAAATAGGGTTCACACGCCAATGATTCTGCTTCATTAGCATCACTATTATCTAGAGTGCGACACTTTACGGTATTCGTAATATAAACATCATTTCGGCTATAGCCCATCGCTTTAAGCATGGCGTTGAGTAATTGCCCTGCTTCAGCAGAAAACATTTGATTCTGTTTTTCATCCTCAGTATTTGGCGCATCACCAATGATCATTAGTTTTGCGTTTTGATCTCCTGCACCAAATACTGTCTTTTGTCTATTTTTAGAAAGTTCACACTGTTGGCATTGCTCAACCTGAGTTCGTAAAGGATTCCAATCTAGCGTTTCAATAGATGGAGGAAGATCAATTATTTCACTAGCAATGTTTTTTGAGGTTGTGACTTCAGGCGTTTCTACAGCAGCTTCATCTACTTGAGGCGCTACAACGTTTATTGTTTGTTTTGATTTAATGTCAGCGGGAGAACTTGATGGAAGCATTTCAATTGATGGGTTTCGTTCAACCCAAACATCAATGCCCATTTCTTTAAGGTAGGCGTAGTGATTTGACGACATTATTATTGGCCAAAGAAAATATTAAACATCGGCAGCCTGTGGATGTTCACGTGCAACAGGATCTAATATTTTATTAAGCGCATTGATATAAGACTTAGCTGAAGCCATGACAATATCTGTATCTGCACCTAAACCATTAACAATTCGCCCACCTTTTTCAAGACGTACGGTAACTTCACCCTGCGAATCTGTACCGCTGGTAATATTATTAACAGAGTATAGTTGTAATTCTGTACCACTATTTACAATTTTTTCAATTGCTTTAAAAGTCGCATCAACCGGACCACTGCCTTCTGCATTGGCTGACTTTTCTTCATTATTAATATTTAATGAAATAAAAGCCGTTGGCGTTTCACCTGTTTCAGAACAGACCTTTAAAGTAACTAAACGACAGTTTTCATTTACTGTTGCTGTGTTAGTTTCAGAAACTAAAGCTTGTAAATCTTCATCAAAGATTTCATGCTTTTTATCAGCTAAATCTTTAAAGCGTTTGAAGCCTTCATTTAGCTCATCTTCTGAGGCGAACTCAAAATCCAATTCTTGTAAACGCGTTTTGAATGCATTGCGACCTGAGTGTTTACCCAAAACCATTCTATTGGCTGACCAACCCACATCTTCCGCTCGCATGATCTCATAGGTTTCACGGTTTTTTAAAACACCATCTTGATGAATTCCTGACTCATGTGCAAAAGCATTTGCGCCGACAATCGCTTTATTCGGCTGCACAGCAAAACCTGTGATGCTAGAAACTAAACGCGATGCGGGAACAATTTGTGTTGTATCTATGTGATCAATCGAACAAGGAAAAATATCTTGCCTTGTTTTAACGGCCATCACAATTTCTTCTAACGAAGCATTGCCTGCTCGCTCACCTAAACCATTAATAGTGCATTCAACCTGACGCGCGCCGTTGACGACAGCAGCCAATGAATTTGCCACAGCTAATCCCAAGTCATTATGACAATGCACGGAGAAAATAGCTTTGTCTGAGTTTGGAATATTTTCTCGCAATGTTTTAATTAAGCCACCAAATTGCTCCGGCACATTATATCCAACCGTGTCAGGAATATTTAATGTGGTTGCTCCAGCATCAATCACCGCTTCTAAAATTTTACATAAAAACTCGGGCTCAGAACGGCCAGCATCTTCTGGTGAAAATTCAACGTCATCGGTATATTGTCGTGCGCGCTTGACTGCTCGTATCGCTTGTTCAATGACTTGTTCTGGTTCCATGCGTAATTTCATTTGCATGTGAATGGGTGATGTTGCAATAAAGGTATGAATACGTGAATGGCTTGCATCTTTTAATGCTTCACCTGCACGGTCGATATCTTTGTCTAAAGCACGCGCTAAGCCACAGACAATGCTGTCTTTTATCGTTCGTGCAACCGCTTGCACGCCCTCAAAGTCACCCTTACTTGCGATGGGAAAACCCGCTTCAATGATATCCACGTGCATTTTTTCAAGTGTTTTAGCGATGCGAACTTTTTCATCTTTAGTCATTGATGCGCCGGGGCTTTGCTCACCATCACGCAAGGTTGTATCGAATATGATTAATTTATCAACGTTATTATCAGACATCTTTTCTCTCCATTCTGAGCCCAATTATGCCATGGACTACAGATAAATCTTAGGGTATTTCTTTCAAATTATTTTGCTAGTTAAGCGATAGGCGCCCTAGCGATGCGCGCTGTGTTATGTCTGCCCTAAGGCAGGAGGCGCAGAAATGTGAGCAGGTAAGATGAACGATAAGACACAGAAAAACCCTCGCTAAACGCGTGTTGGCTTGATTGACTGTGATTTGAGATGTTCATAGGTTCTAATATAGCTTGTGTTTCTTAATTTGCCAAGTTTTATTATTGAACGTCTTCTTTTTTAACGCTCGCACTATTTTGTTTTAATAACTTTCGTTCTGCCCTTCTTCGACGTAATAAAACCAGCGTTACAACGGGGCCAGCTAAAGCGTAGGAAAAGAAGATGAGAAATAATACCAATGCCGGCTCTGCAGAAACAAAGACGAGCACAAAAACGAACATTAAAATGGTGACAAAAGGTACTTTACTACGCCAATTGACGCCTTTAAAGCTGTGGTAACGGACATTACTAACCATGAGTATACCGGCTAAAAAGGTGGTAACTAAGGCAACAATTTGTAACGTTGGAACAGAGAGGTAATCTTTAATAAATTCGCCATTCCAAATTAAACCCACCACAACGGCAGCAGCAGCTGGACTGGCAAGGCCTTGAAAATATTGTTTATCACTATGGCTTGCTTGTGTATTGAATCGCGCTAAACGTAATGCGGCACAAGCGACGTAAATAAAAGACACTAACCAACCGACTTTTCCAAAATTAGATAATGTCCATAAATACATAATCAATGCTGGCGCTAAACCAAACGACACCATATCAGCCAAACTATCAAACTCAGCACCGAAATCACTTTCTGTATTGGTTAGTCGAGCAACTCGCCCGTCTACACCATCAAGCACCATCGCGACAAAAATCGCGATAGCTGCGGTTTCAAAATGGCCATTAATAGAAGCAACAATGCCGTAAAAACCACAGAATAATGCTGCTGTGGTAAAGAGGTTTGGCAATAAATATATGCCGCGATGAGGCTGTTTATTGGTTTTATTTGTCATAACTAGTTCGCTTCAATACTTTTGTTTTTATCGTGGGTTTTTTATTCGGCTATTTTTATTTCGCTATTTTAATGATGATGCTTTAACGTGGCTAACCGGCTTATTCCTGCCTGTAACACATCACCCACGCCAACTTTAATGCTGCTATCTTTCGGAACATAAACATCAACACAAGCACCGAAAGGAATAATACCACAACGGTGCCCCTGGCCAATGCGTTGCCCAATGACCGCATCACAACTCAGCTGTTTAAAAAACCGCCCTGGACGTAAGACAATCATAATATCATCATTTTCATCGGTTTTAACTTGAATTGCATGCGCTAAAGATCGTTCGTTATCATCGTCTTCAGGATCTAACCACTGCTGAATAATTTTCCCCTCCGTCACACTACGAATTGAAAAAACATCCGTCATCGACATCGAAATACGAAATAAGAAAGCATCTCGCCCTAAAAAAGGGTCAGGATGATTCTCCGCAATAATGACTGTCCCATTCACCGGTGCCAGTAATCCCAAAGGATCTGAAGGCAACTCACAAAAAGGATCTCGATAAAACCAAGCAATCGTCAAAGGTATCAGCCATAAAACAGCCGCATAAAGATGCCAGTAATGCTGCGCCGCAGCCGCCACAAAGCCTGTAAGTAAAATTAAACCCCAGCCCTCTTTCGCTATAATCGGATGTCTTGAAACAGTCATTTTATTTTATCGTTTTTGGTTTGAACTATTATTCTGAATCCGGGCATAGAGTCGTAAGAATTGAATCAAGACGCGCAAAAGATGCCATCCCTGGCCGCTCGACTGCCGCGTCCTGCGGCAGACGGTCTAGATTCAATTCTTACAACTCCATGCCCTATCAATACGGCTCTTAAAATAATAATTGTTATTTTAAGAATTAAAAAAACCGAGTACAAACTCGGTTTTGATCTTCATTACCTACTCTTACAGACACTGAGAAATTCGAGGGCAAGGCAAACATTCGCGAAAAAGCGGAATACACACGAAGCGCATGAGCATTTTTTAGTGCCAGTTTTTATATTACTGTCACTTATGTTCTTTACCGAGTGAATGTTTAACGCCGCCATCGGACTTCTCAGTGTTTGTGATTAGTTCTTATCTTTATCCACAAGAGCGTTTGCTGTGATCCATGGCATCATGCTGCGTAACTTCGCACCTGTCTTCTCAATTGGATGCTCTGCATTATTACGACGACGCGCAGTCATTTCTGGGTAGTTACTCATACCTTCTAAAATGAATTTCTTCGCGTATTCACCATTTTGAATATTCACTAAGCATTCTTTCATCGCTTTACGAGATTCAGCATTGATGATTTTATCGCCAGTTACATACTCACCATACTCTGCATTGTTAGAGATTGAGTAATTCATGTTAGCTATACCGCCTTCATACATTAAATCAACAATGAGTTTTAATTCATGTAAACATTCGAAGTATGCCATTTCTGGTGCGTAACCTGCTTCTGTTAAAGTTTCGAAACCAGCTTTAACCAGTTCAACTGCGCCACCACAAAGTACTGCTTGCTCTCCAAATAAATCTGTTTCAGTTTCATCTTTAAATGTTGTTTCGATGATACCTGTACGACCACCACCCACACCTGAAGCGTAAGAAAGTGCAACGTCTTTTGCTTTACCTGAAGCATCTTGATAAATCGCAATTAAATCTGGAATGCCGCCGCCTTTAACAAATTCACTACGTACTGTGTGACCCGGTGCTTTTGGTGCGATCATAATAACGTCTAAGTCAGCGCGAGGTACAACTTGGTTATAGTGAATAGCAAAACCATGTGCGAAAGCGAGTGTTGCGCCTTTTTTGATGTTAGGTTCAATTTCATCTTTATATAAAGATGATTGAAATTCATCAGGCGTCAGAATCATTACTAAGTCTGCACTTTTAACTGCATCAGCTGTGTTTGAAACTTTTAAGCCGGCCTTTTCTGCTTTTGCAGCTGAAGCTGAACCTTCACGTAAAGCAACGGTGACATTTACACCTGAGTCTTTTAAGTTATTTGCATGTGCGTGGCCTTGTGAACCATAACCAACGATAGTTACGTTCATGCCTTTGATGATTGAAAGGTCGCAATCTTTATCATAAAAAATTTTCATAATGTCTTTCCTGTCTTAATTTTTAAAATTCGTGCTTATCGTATCTAGATTAAACTTAAAGCTTCAAACAAGTTTCCCCGCGGGTAATGCCGGTGGTACCTGAACGTACAGTTTCTAAAATATCATTTTTATCCATGGCTTTAATAAAACCATCTAACTTACTACATTCACCTGTCATCTCAATGATATAGGTGGTATCTGTTACATCAAGAATTCGGCCATTAAAAATATCTGCTTGGCGTTTTACTTCTTCACGCTTTTCACTCGTATCTGCGGTGACTTTAATGAGCATTAGTTCACGCTCAATATGATCGCCGTTCGCAGTGATATCTAGTAGCTTAACCACGTCAATCAATTTATAGAGCTGTTTATTAATTTGCTCGATAATTTCATTTGAACCTGATGTGACTATCGTCATACGCGATAAGGTTTCATCTTCTGTTGCGGCAACAGTGAGAGACTCAATGTTATAACCACGCGCTGAAAACAAGCCGGCTACTCGTGAAAGTGCACCGGATTCATTTTCCATTAATAATGAAATGATATGTTGCATCTTAAGCTAACTCTCTTTCGTGCATTTCATGATGACCTTTACCTGCTGCAATCATGGGGTAAACGTTTTCTTTTTGATCTGTAATAAAATCCATAAAGACTAAGCGATCTTTCATTGCAAAGGCTTCTTTTAAAGCACCTTCTACGTCTTCTGGTTTTTCAATTAACATTCCAACGTGTCCATAAGCCTCTGCTAACTTCATAAAGTCGGGCAAGGCTTCAACATATGAACTTGAATAACGGCTGTCATAAAAGAACTCTTGCCACTGACGCACCATACCCATGTAACGATTATTTAAGTTAATTACTTTAATAGGCGTCGCATATTGCAATGCAGTCGATAATTCTTGAATACACATTTGAATACTGGCTTCACCTGTTACACAAGCAACCGTTGCATCAGGGTTTCCTAGCTGTGTACCAATTGCGGCAGGCAAGCCAAAGCCCATCGTGCCTAGGCCACCAGAGTTAATCCAACGACGCGGCTCATCAAACTTATAAAATTGAGCGGCAAACATTTGGTGTTGGCCAACATCAGAAGTGACAAAAGCATCTCCACCCGTTACTTCATAGAGTTTTTCTAAAACAAATTGCGGTTTGATTAAAGCGCTATTACGATCATAACGTAAGCAATCTTTAGAGTTCCACTCTTTAATTTGTTTCCACCAAGATTTTATTGCTTTCTCGTCGGGGCTACGTTTACTCGCAGTTATTGCTTTGCTTAATTCAGCTAACACTTCTTTCACATCACCATTAAGCGGAATATCAACATGCACATTTTTTGAAATTGATGATGGATCAATATCAATATGAATAATTTTTGCATTTGGGCAGAATTGTTCTAAGTCACCCGTTACCCGGTCATCAAACCGTGCGCCGACAGCAATCAATACATCACTCTCATGCATTGCCAGGTTGGCTTCGTAAGTACCGTGCATGCCTAACATACCAATATTTAATGGATCAGGTTCTGGATAAGCGCCTAAGCCCATTAATGTTTGTGTAATCGGATAGCCCAACTGACGTACAAACGTACGCAATTCATTTGAGGCATTACTTAATACAACACCACCACCCGAATAAATAATGGGACGTTTTGCTGACAGCAAAGCATCTACCGCTTTATCTATTTGAGCAGACTTCACTTCAACAATAGGATTGTATGAGCGTAATGCAATAGACTTAGGATACTCATACGGAATCTTAATCTTTGGATCCGTAATATCTTTCGGGATATCAACCACAACGGGGCCTGGTCGACCTGTTGTCGCAACATGAAAAGCTTTCTTTAATGTCACGGCTAAATCTTTAACATCTTTTACTAAGAAGTTATGTTTTACGCAGGGGCGTGTAATGCCCACAGAATCAACTTCTTGGAAAGCATCACTGCCAATAAATGCGCTGGTCACTTGTCCTGTTATAACGATAAGTGGAATAGAATCTAAATATGCCGTAGCAATACCTGTGACAGCATTTGTTGCTCCGGGGCCAGACGTGACAAGGACTACGCCGGGCTTACCTGTCGAGCGTGCATATCCATCGGCGGCATGGGTTGCCCCTTGCTCATGCCGAACCAAAATATGTTTTACCGTATCTTGTCTAAA
Source organism: Woeseiaceae bacterium (assembly GCA_045046865.1). Taxonomy (GTDB): domain Bacteria; phylum Pseudomonadota; class Gammaproteobacteria; order UBA6429; family Thiohalophilaceae; genus JAGLTQ01. Next base: position 56,916 of record JASFYW010000005.1, read on the forward strand.
GAGGGCATCATAAATATGTAATACAGCACCACCGGGGTAGCCAAATATATATTCAACACCTTCGTCTTTTAGAAATTGCGTAAAAATATCGTCACCGCTGAGTTCCACGATTTATAGCTCCAAAAATTTAAACATTACAGACAAAAACACCCGTCTAACGGGCTGCATTTTCTCTAAGAGATTAGAGAAATACGAAACGCCGTATTATACGCAGCCTCGTGGTGTTTTTGCACTATTATCATTGATTTTATTACTGTTTTTCCTTAAGTTTCACAGGGTTATGTTAGATTTGTGAATTAATTCAATATACCTAAAAAATGAAGATTTCATCACAGCAGCGATTATTTAGCTAAATTATCTGTATCTCATCGATTTACAAGTGAAACACTCCCTGCGATACTTGGGGTAGATTCGCTTAAATTAAGATAAAGTATTGATAATTAACAATCTATATGGAATTTGGCATGAGAATATTACTTTTAGCAACATTAATGATTTTTACTTTTTCTGCCTCTGCTGGCCTTTATAAATGGGTAGATGCTGAAGGAAATGTGCATTATTCTCAGAAAAGACCTCGTGAGACAAAATATACAAAAATCAAACCTCCCGCAGCCCCAGCCGAATCCAGTAAACCGCTCTATTCTTCGGGAAAAACATCAACAACGCCAAAAACTGCAATAACCTCTGAAAATGCTAAAAATGAAAAAATTCGCGCTGATAATTGTGCAAAAGCGAAGAAAAACTTGAACAGTTATACGGTATACCGTCGATTCCGAGATAAGGAAGGTAATGTTAAAGTGATTGATGATCAAGAACGCGCTCGTCAAATAGAGGTATCTCAAAAAGCAATTAACGATTTCTGTTAATTTTAGGGTGAAACTCAAATATTTAATCTTGCTCGTTATTTGTGTGGCAGCAGTCTATTTTATATACAGTAATAATCTACTTCGTGCTTCTCTAACAGACAAGCTCCATCAAATTGTTCCAGAAATAAATTCCACAATGCTTTATCAATGGAAAAATGCACAAGGTAAATGGCAAATCACTGACAAACCGCCGCAAAAAGGCATTATTTATAAAACGGTTTCCAGTCATGATCAAATAAACGTCATTACAAAAGCTCAGAAGAAAAAGTAATTCATCATATTTGCTGTACCCACCCGCTCCATCCAGATAAAATTCAACTTTTAGTTAATCGAGAATAAAACCATCATGCGCGTTTCTAAACTTTTACTAGCAACCTTAAAAGAAAGTCCTTCTGATGCAGAAGTGATCAGTCACAAACTCATGCTGCGAGCAGGCATGGTTCGGAAACTCGCTTCAGGACTTTACACTTGGTTACCGCTTGGCTTACGCGTATTACGCAAAGTAGAAAATATCATTCGTGAAGAGCTCAACAACATTGGTTCACAAGAAGTCCTTATGCCAGCAACGCAACCTTCTGAATTATGGAAAGAGTCTGGACGTTGGGAAAAATACGGTCCTGAATTATTACGTATGAAAGACCGGCATGGTCGGGAATTTTGTTTTGGGCCAACGCATGAAGAAGTCATTACCGACATGGTTCGTAATGAGATACGTAGCTATAAACAGTTACCTGCTACGTTTTATCAAATTCAAACAAAATTTCGTGACGAAATTCGCCCTCGGTTTGGCATTATGCGCTCACGTGAATTCTTAATGAAAGATGCCTATTCATTTCATATTGATGATGAGTCCCTAAACAAAACCTATGAAGAAATGCATTCAACTTACTGCAAAATTTTTGACCGTATTGGTTTAGATTATCGCCCTGTTCAAGCCGACACAGGTTCTATTGGCGGTAATGCCTCACATGAATTTCATGTATTAGCAAATTCAGGTGAAGATGACATCGCCTTTAGTAGTGATAGTAGTTATGCCGCTAACATTGAGCTTGCTGAGGCCATTGCCCCCACAGTAGAACGTGCCGCCGCAACTAAAGAAATGGAGTTGGTAGACACCCCGAAGGCTAGAACCATTAGTGAGTTAGTCGAACAATTTAATTTAAAAATAGAAAACACGGTTAAGACATTAATTGTTCATGCAGACGAGACAAGTGAAAATAAACTCGTGGCTTTACTAGTACGAGGTGATCATGATCTCAATGAAGTAAAGGCAGAGAAACTCAGTGGTGTTGCTTCTCCACTTTGCTTTGCCACTGATGAAGAAATTAAGGATGCTGTGGGTGCAAGCCCTGGTTCATTAGGCCCTGTGGATTTAAAAATCCCCTATATTATTGATCGTAGTGTCGCAACGATGAGTGATTTTTCTGCTGGCGCAAATATTGATGGTAAACATTATTTTAATATTAATTGGCAAAGAGATGTACCTTTAACCACAGTTGAAGATATTCGAAATGTTATTGAAGGTGATCTCAGTCCTGATGGCAAAGGCACGCTATCGATTAAACGCGGCATTGAAGTCGGACATATTTTCCAACTCGGTACTACCTACAGTAAAAAGTTAAAAGCAACGGTTCTAAATGAGCAAGGCAAAGCAACTGTTATGACCATGGGTTGCTATGGTATAGGCGTGTCTCGTGTTGTCGCTGCCACCATTGAACAAAACCATGATGATAAAGGCATTATCTGGCCAGAATCTATTGCACCGTTTCAAGTCGTTATCATTCCGATGAATATGCATAAATCAGATACGTTAAAGCCTATTGCAGAGAAGCTCTATGCTGACTTACTTGCTGCCGGCATTGATGTTTTATTTGATGATCGTAAAGGTCGTGCAGGTATCATGTTTGCTGATATGGAACTCATTGGCATTCCTCATAGAATTATTATTGGCGATCGTGGTTTAGAAAAGGGCATGGTTGAATATAAAGGACGTCGAGATACTGATAACACGGATATTCCGCTCGATAACATTATTCAACATATACAAACTCTACTTAATTAGCATCTATGTCATCGCCATCAACTCAATTATTCAGGTTAAGCATATTACTTTTTCTTGTGTTGGGCTTTCAAACCTCTTTTGCTAGTGAGGCTCTTTTACAAGCCAAACCTGATGAAGAGCTTCGACAATTATTACAGCATGCGATAAAAGAAAGTAGTAGTTTTAGTGATCGATTTGAAGCAGAAGTTTGGTTAATTGATATGTCTAACCGCTTAAAGAATAAAATTAAGCAGCCAGAAAAAAGATTAAATCTATTGCGTCAAATACACCATGAAGCAAGTATAGCAAAACTCCACCCAGAACTCGTACTTGCGGTTATCGATGTAGAAAGTAATTTTGATCGTTTCGCAATTTCCAGTGCAGGCGCTCAAGGATTAATGCAAGTCATGCCTTTTTGGTTAAAGGAAATTGGTGAAGATAGAGATAGTTTATTTAATGTACGTACTAATTTACGAATGGGTTGTACGATCTTAAAGTACTATTTAAAAAAAGAGAAAGGTGATTTAACTCGCGCTCTTGCACGTTATAACGGTAGCCTTGGGAAATACAAATATCCAAACAAGGTCTTTAAGCTGCTCAATAAACGCTGGTATAAACAATAATACGAATAGCGAGAAGCAAGATAGCGGCGTTTACCCTCTGTAAATAATTCTATGTGGGGCACTACGAAAAACCATCTCAAAATACTCATGTACATTGAACAAGGATGTTCAGGTGCCGTAAAGCACAGGGATGTGTGAGAACGGCCTCATCGTACACTCGGCAACTGCTCCTGCGTTGCCCTACCTTCGCCCATCCATGGGCTCGTCTGTTTTTTCAATGATTTTTGCCTTGCTCTCTAGCTTCTCGCTATCCGTATAGTTAATTGATGGTTCAGTTTGATTCCGACCCTGGTAAGTTATAAATCAATAGTGACTTTCTGACCTGCGCGCAACACTTTTTCTTTTGAATCAAAAATAATATCAACTGCATAGCCTGATTGGTTTGGTTCAAGTTCTAAAGCAACTTTTAATACTTTTCCTTGATAACTCTCACCAGAAATTTTTACTTTTACACCTTGATTAAGGGTGAGCTCACTCACTATCGAATTTGATGCATAAAAACGTGCAAGCATTCTATTCGCTTCAGCTACCACAACTAATACAGTAGGAATAATTTCTGATGCAACAACCTGCCCTTTTACTGCCGAGCTATTAATAATAATCGCATTAAAGGGGGCTCGAATTGCACTGTACTCTAAATCTAATTTTGCTTTTGTTAATTCTGCTTGTGCTTGAAGATAACCTGAGCGCGAAGACATGAAGTTGTTTTTTGAAACTTGTAGGTCGTGATCAGATAACATAGAACGATCATACATATCTAGTTGCCTATCTAATTCACGTTTAGCTTCTAATGTTTGTTCGTCTGTATTTTTAAGTCTTGCCTTTGTATATTTTAAATTTGCTTTAAAGCTTCTTGGGTCTAACTGCACAAGAACATTACCTTTAGCAACGACATCTCCAGTAACAGCAAAAACTTTTTGAACGAGACCGCTAACAGGTGTTGATAACTCAACCCGTTTAGACCATTTTAAAACAGCAGCAAACTCTTCTGCATAAATTGAAGTATTAACTAATAAAAGCAATACAACACTTAAGGTCATTTTTTTCATAGTTAGTCTCATAAAATTATACTCATTATTTTATTTACTCTACTGCCTGTTTTTTTCCTAACAAAGAACCCTTAAGCGCATCAATTTGTGCCCAAGCTAATGCAATATCAAATTCTACTTGCACGACTTCTCTTTCAGCTGCAGAAAATTCAACCATAGACAAACCTAAATCGGATTGCACTTCTAATTCATATAACGCTCGATTTCTATCTAATGAAAGCTCTCTATAATTCATATCGGCTAAAACTTCATCGTACTTTACTTTTAATGTTTGAAGGCCAAGGCTTAATTCTAGTGTTTTTTGCTGCAAGCCTAATTCGAGTTGCGCTAATTGTGCCTCAATTTTATATACTGTTGACTTGGCTTTTGCTGTTACTGCATCAACTCGACCGCCACTCCATAATGGTACATTAAGTGTTAAATTCGCTCGCCATTTATCTGAAGAGCTGGTTTCTCTTACATAAGCTAAAGATTTAACACTTGCTGATAAAGTTGGATTCTGACTAGATTGTGCGAATGTTACTTGGCTCTTCGCTGCACTTAATTTTGCACGTAATGCTTTTAAAGCTGGATTATTATTTTGTAAAGATTTAATTAAAGCATTAAAATCAGGTAGCTTTCTTTTAATTGTTGTTATTTCTGGTTTTGAAACTGTCGACGGTAAGTCGTTAGGTCTATTTAATGCTTGTGCTAAGAGAGATCGTGTTACACGTTGTTGATTTTGGCTATAGGTTCTCAATCGTCGAATACGTTGATACTCCACTTCTTTTTTGGCCACATCAACATCTGTAAACTGCCCTAATTTTTGACGGATTTGTATGCGATCAAAACGTATGTAGGCAACCGCCATCTCTTCGTTGTAACGATAAAATAATAAATCGGCTAAGACTACATCAAAATAAGCCTTCATTACTTTAAGGTACTGCTGCTGCCTCGAGTTGATATATTGAAAGTTTTGGCTATCCACATTTAAGGAAGCCGCATTTTCTTGTGAACGAGAGCGACCAAAATCATACAAAGTTTTCTTTAACGTTAAAGCTAAACGATGATCTTCATTCTCTTGATTCGTTGCTAAAACTGAAGGTTCAATCCAACGTGCAGAGATTCCTAAATTGATACTTAAATTATTATTTGATTGTGCTTGTAATAACTCAGATTTTGCATTTTCTAAATCTGAGTTAACTAATTTGATATTAGGGTGATTAACATCAATCAACTCTAAAGCGAGTTCAAGTGTTAAAGGGTCTGGTAATGCTTTTGAATTTATTTTTTGTTCTTCCGCCCTCGTTTCGGTCATAAAACTTAAGACCGATATTAAAGCGATGACAAAATTTAAACTCACTTTGAAATTCATAGATTACTTATTTTTTTCTGCGCGCTTTTGTCTTTTAAATTTACTAAAGCGAATTTTTTTCTTATAGATCTCATCTGCGATATATTCACCCAACCACATAAATTCTTCAACACCCGAGGTTTTACCCGTATGTCGATAAATCATCTTTCCTGTTAAATCATAATAAGCGATAACTGGTGTTGCACGAATTCTATTTTTCTTAGCAAAATCTTTCTGTTTAACTGTTTTCCCCTTTAGATTTACCATTTCAACATCGCCTTCAATATCAATAACGATGTTAAGAAAGTTCTTTCTATAAAATTCTTGGACTAACGGTTGATTCAGTACATTTTTTTTCATGTAGTGACAAAAAGGACATTCATCCATCTCAAAAAAAATCAAAATTCCTTTTTTACCTTCTTTCTTAGCTTTAGCCAGCTCTTCCGGTAAGTCACCCCACGTTTCATTAAAGAAGTGTTTATATGGATCTTTTACTTTCGTATTGGCGGCATGAACTGTTGTAATCGCAGACAAGGAGATAAATGACACTAACAAAAGAAAAGTCGAAAAAAAGTTAATTTTATTTTTCATTCTAGATAAGAAGTCCAAGTGATTATTTAGTGAAATATAACAAGATCATGGGGACATTTCTGCTCTTTCCGAGCTTATTCCATGGTTATTAAACTCATAGTGCATAATGCGTTGGGCTACGTAAATTAAACGTCACCCATTAAAAAGGGCTCCTAAAAGGAGCCCATAAAATAGAACTTATTTATAATTATTATTGTGCTAAATAAGCTGTATCTGATTCTTCCGTTGTACCAATTGACCAACTTCCTCGAGATTTAGCATGGCTAATTGCCGCTGCACTATCTGAATCACTTGGATTTGAATCAATATCAAGAACTTGTCCTGGGTAGATTAAATCAGCATCTTTAATTTTATCGCTATTCGCTTTATAAATTAAAGGCCATTGATACGGGTTACCGTAAGAACTGCCTGAAATACCCCAAAGATGGTCACCCTTGTTAACTTCATAAGACGTTGATGTTGCTGAAGATTCCATTGTTGCTGATGGAGCTTCTGCTGGTGTAGTCGTTGTCGTTCTTGTTGGCTCAGCCGTCGTTCCTGCAGGTTTCTCTACAGGTCCAGAACAGCCCACTGCTAAGGCCATTGTTCCCAATAACCCTACCAGTTTCAGCGATTTATTCAATTTCATTGGTTTAAACTCCAGAAAATTTAATTATTCTTTAATAAACAATATGTTATCGCATATCACGAGTTAATTGCTACTTATTTAACGCAAATTAGCACTCGCTTAAGTCTACGTCAAGAAAGTCATGCTAACTTTGTGATTTAGTTGCGGTTTAGCCCAAAATCACTTGGTTTTCTCACTTGTCGCTAACTGTTTTGCTTTTAATGCCAAATGCTTGGCTTCAATAGCAAGAATTCGCGCTTTTTCATATTCACCTGCATCGAGTTCAGATTTTGCTGATTGAAGCCGTTGCTCTGCCTCGGACAGTATATTTGATGCATAGTTCTCTGCACTCGCATCTTTAGCCGCACGAATTGATTGTCTGGCATTACTCATTTCTTGAACCGGTGCAAGCGTAGAGCAGGCACTCAGAAATAGGAGTAAAAATATAAAACTCAAAAAATAATAAATGCGTTTATAGGTATGTTCAGATAACATGGAATTTAGAATCACAGCTCGCTATTGGTTACGTTAACTACATGAAACTCATATAATGTAGTGCTTCTAGATGAAAATAACATTCGCCTAATATACTGTCAAGGAAGCAATATATCGACGAAAACTTAAATATATAGACTCAGGTAGAAAATTGATGAAAGCAGAAATTTACCATAATCCACGCTGTTCGAAGTCTCGTCAAACGCTGGAACTTTTAACGGAAAAAGGCATAGAAACAAACATTGTTGAATACCTTACAACGCCACCTGATGCTGAAACACTCGAAAAAATATTATCTGGTTTAAACATGCAACCACGAGATCTCATGCGTAAAGGACAAGATGAATATAAGGCGCTTAAATTGGATAATGAAAACCTTTCGAGAGATGAGCTAATTAAAGCCATGATCGAAAATCCTATTCTTATAGAACGCCCCATCGTAATAACAGATAAAGGCATTGCTATAGGCCGCCCCATTACAAACGTAGAAATGATTTTAGATTAAAGAACCTTAAAAATGATTGAAATACTTGTACTTTTTTATAGCCGTCATGGCGCGACAGAAAAAATGGCACAATACCTTGCACAAGGTATTGAAGAAGCCAATTGCACGGCACGTTTACGCACCGTTGCTAATATTTCAAATGTTACTGAAGCAACTGAAAATACTATTCCAGACTCTGGTGCGCCCTATGTTTCTCTGCAAGATTTACAAGATTGCAGAGCTATGGCTGTCGGTAGTCCGACGCGTTTCGGTAATATGGCTGCAGAATTGAAATACTTTTTTGATAGTACCAGTCCCCTTTGGTTGTCTGGCGAGATGGTCAATAAACCCGCAGCGGTATTTACTTCAACTTCGAGTTTACACGGAGGCCAAGAAAGCACATTACTTTCTATGATGTTGCCTTTGCTTCATCATGGTATGCAAATTATTGGTATACCTTATACTGAAACTACATTATTAAAAACGCAAACAGGCGGCACACCTTATGGTGCAAGTCATACCTCTGGTGTTGATGGCGAACTTCCTTTAAGTGACGATGAAATTACTTTATGTAAAGCATTAGGTAAACGTTTAGCTTTAACTGCTCTCGCACAAGATAATGCCAACCTAATCAGAAAGACATCTTAAAATATTATGCTACTTAACTTTTCCCCAAAATTTATGACACCAAAAATTTCACTGTACATCACGTTAAGTGGTTACTTTTCCCTTTTATTACTTTTGATTGTTTGGCATGGATTTATTTTTCCATCAAATAATAGTCCATGGATGATGCTGGGATTTATTATTGCACCACTGCTCTTTCCAATTCGAGGTTTATTAAAAGAAACGCCTTATACGTATGCCTGGACCAGTTTTGTGATTCTTCTTTATTTTATGCATGGAACAGTCGAAGTATGGGCAAATCCTGAACAACGCATATATGCAGCAATTGAAATATACCTCAGCGTTCAAGTATATATCGGTGCGATTTACTATGCTCGGTTGCAAGGACGTGCTTTAAAAGGTGCTGCGGACAAAGACTAAACTTTACAGCGTCTAAGGGTAGCTATAAAAAATCTAAAGATAGTCTTTAATAAAAGGAATCGTAATCTTTCTTTTTTCAACCATTGATGCTTTATCTAATTTTTCAAATAAATTAAATAAGCTGTTCATATCTCGAGTGCTGTGTTTTAACAAATAAGCCACCACACCATCGCCAAGTTCTAAACCACGATTTTTTGCACGCTGTTGTAGCGCATATTTTTTTTCTTGATCACTCAAGGCCGTTAGTTGAAAGGTCGGCCCCCAAGAAAAACGAGAGTGTAAATCGGCTAATTGAATATTTAACGATGCCAGAGATATTGAAGAAGAGACTAAGAGGCGGTTTTCTTTATCACGGACTTTATTATATAAGTTGAATAAGGCTTCTTCCCAATCTTTATTTCCAACAACGATTTGAATATCATCTAAAGCAATTAAAGCCATATTCTCAAGCCCCTCTAGCATAGCAGGCATGACACCTTCTTCACTTAAAGGTAAGTAGACAACCGGCTTACCTTGTTCTCCCACTCGATGACACGCAGCTTGTAACAAGTGAGACTTACCCGTGCCTTTATCTCCAAATAAAAAAACATACGGCTCATTTTGTTCTTGTAGATGATGAATGACATTTTGATTTATACCTGAGAAATAATTTTCGAATGTCGCATCATCACGTAACTGTATTCCCAGTGTTAGCTGTTGAGTCATAGGTTATTTTTCAAACAATTCACTTTGGGTATAAGAGTCCAACATGTGTCGCAAGACAACGGCGATGACCGCAGCGAGAGGCAGAGCCAATAAAATACCAACAAAACCAAATAACTGCCCGCCAGCTAATACTGCAAATATAACAGCAACAGGGTGTAGGCCTATTTTATCACCAACTAACCAGGGCGTGAGTAACATACCTTCTAACATTTGACCAGCAAGGAAGATGCCCCCAACATATAGTAATGGCGTTAAATCTTGAAACTGCATTAAAGCTGCCACACTGGCGACCATAATACCAACAATAAATCCCAAGTAAGGCACAAAACTCACGAGTCCAGAGAGGCCACCAATGAGCAGCGCTGTATCTAATCCGAGAATCATTAAGCCAGCGGTATAAAAAACACCTAAGACCAACATCACTAGCATTTGACCACGAAAAAATGCACCTAAGACTTCGTCAGATTCTTTGGCAATGCTAACGATAAGTTGTCCTTTCTGTCTTGGGATTAAGTCATGTATCTTTGCGATTAATTTATCCCAGTCTCGTAGTAAATAAAAAGTCACAACAAGCATTAGTAAAAAGTTCGCAACCCAAGCTAATAACACTAAACTTGAATGAGATATGGATTGTAAAATATTGGCTGCAATACCACCGGCTGTCTTCCAGTAGCTTGATAACGATTGCTTAAGGATTTCTGGATCAAACGATGCGATATCAAAACCTAAGTGTTCTTTAAGTAAAGGTAATAACGTATTTTGTGCTCGTTCAATATACAAAGGGAGCTTTTCAACTAAGACAAGGATTTGTTTTTCTACTAATGGAACCAATAGAATTAAAAACAACAAAGCAAATACAGATAAAATGATAAAGACAACACTTACCGAAACTGAACGAGAGAACTTTTGTTCTAGTTTATCAACTAATGGGTCTGCAATATAAGCTAATATTGCTGCTGATATAAATGGCATCAGTATCGGAGCGAGCAAATAAATTAATATCGCAACAATGACGAAAATCGCCAACCAAATACCTTTTCCTGAATTTAGCATTCCAACGTCCTTATATTATAGACAATTAAAGTACAAATTTATAAGTAAGATCTAACTTTATTATAGACTGTTCATTAACTTGATCTGTATTTGTATTTGTATTTGTATTTGTATTTGTATTCTGTTCAGTTTGTGGTTTGAAACGGGCCACATCTGTCACTAGTTTGTGCCCCAAAGAAATAGATTGAGCAACACCTAAGCGCCCACTCCGACTGCTTATTTTAAATATTACATAGTCGCTATTTATTTTGTATGCCTGCACATCATTAACCACATTTAAACTTTTCAAGTATTTCGAAACTTGATTATATTTTTTTAAATCTGTAATGTTTTTAACTTTAACGATGACTAAGTTATCACCTTCAATATTTGATTCTTGAGTAAAGCGTGCTGAAAGCACCTCCCCCGTTTTTGAAAGCCCTTCTTTTATGGCTATTTGTAAGGTATCGCTATTGCTAAAGTCCCAATCATAGCGTTGCCCAGCTGAATATAATGTCCAACGGGTATTCCATGTTTTAGCAAAACTTAAATAAATACGCCCGACTAAAACAGCTTCGGTTTGATAACGTAAAGAAGCATCTAAAATGGTGTCTTCAAAATTACCCCAAACATCGGTCACTTGAAGTTTCGATTGATCAGCTAAATCTAAAAGAGGTAAACGAAAAGGCAATCCCTTTTTTCTCGCTTCTTCTTCAATATTCTTACGGCTAATATGTGGCGTATTGTTGCCGATTAAAATGCGTTGTTTTTGATCATCAACCACCAACCAAACCAGAGTAACTGGACGCGTTTTACCCCATACAGGCAAACCTTGTGAACGCAATAAATTGGCGATTGTTTTTTGTGTAAAACGCATCCATAATTTTTGAGTATAAGGTTTTGCGCCTTCTGGTGTTGGCGGGATCGCCTCTCCTGACTTAAATTTACGATAACGAAATTGCTCAATATATTTTGTTGCTAAGGGAATGAGCTCTTCATCTTCGGCAATGATGCTCGACTCACTTCTACCTGACGCTCTAACCAAAATTTCTTTGAGTGCTTCACGTACAATATAGACCCGTTCTTCTTTTCCTTGTGCTTCTACAGGCATTTCAATTTCGTATAAATTTTGTACAATATCCGCTTTTACAGACATTGAGGCTGAAAAAGCCATGATTGGTAAAATTAATGCAAAAAATAACGCATTCTTTGTGCCCTTTATTCTTATTTTCATTCCATGCCTTTATATGAATTGTTAAACTAGCGCCCTATTATAACAGTATTGTTCCTCAATTCAGGAGTTACTCCGTGAGTATTAAAGAATCATCAAATAAGCAATCTCTCAGTTATCGCGATGCAGGTGTCGATATCGACGCGGGTAATGATCTTATAGAAAACATTAAACCCCTTGCAGCTGCAACGAAACGTCCTGGCGTAATGGCAGGACTTGGCGGCTTTGGTGCTTTATTTGAGCTTCCGTTGGATCGCTACAAGCAGCCAGTGCTTGTTTCAGGTACAGATGGTGTCGGAACAAAACTTAAACTAGCAATGGACATGAACAAACATGACACGATTGGTATTGATCTTGTTGCGATGTGTGTCAATGATCTTATTGTTCAAGGTGCCGAGCCGTTATTCTTTCTTGATTACTACGCCACGGGAAAACTCAATGTTGATGCCGCAACGGACGTCGTTTCAGGCATTGCCGAAGGCTGTAAACAGTCTAATGCTGCATTAGTTGGTGGTGAGACCGCTGAAATGCCCGGCATGTATCAAGCTGAAGATTATGATTTAGCTGGCTTTTGTGTCGGTATTGTCGAAAAGAGCAAAATTATTGATGGCACGAAAGTAAAGCAAGGTGACGTGTTGATAGGCTTACCTTCAAGCGGCCCTCATTCCAATGGCTACTCATTAATTCGAAAAGTTATTGAGGTCGCTGGCGCTGATTTGAACCAAGCTTTTGATGGCGCAACCTTAGGTGAACGCTTACTTGAACCTACAACGATTTACATCAAACCGCTTCTTGCCTTACTCGAAGAAGTTGAAGTCCATGCTATGTCTCATATTACAGGCGGCGGCTTATTAGAAAATATTCCACGCGTGATGCCCGATGATGCTTGCGCGGTGATTGATAAAACTAGTTGGACGCGCCCTGCTATTTTCGATTGGCTACAAGAACAAGGCAATATTGAAGCAAATGAAATGTACCGAACCTTTAATAATGGCCTCGGCATGGTACTTATTTTAGATGAAAGCGTGGCAGTAAAAGCTATTTCACTACTCAAGCAACACGATATTCAGGCCATGAAAATTGGCCATATCGAAGCAAAAGAAAATGATATTGCGGTACGTATTGAGTAATGGTGGGGTTACCCGTCTTTAGAGCTCCCGTTCGCTTAGTAGTCTTAATTTCAGGCAATGGTAGTAATTTACAAGCCATTATCAAGCAAATTGACTGCGGCGCACTTTCGGCTGAGATTGTTGCCGTTATCAGCAATAAAAGTGATGCGTATGGATTAAAGCGAGCGGCAAAAAATAATATTCCTGTTTGTACACTATCCCATCGTGATTTTGAGTCTCGTGAGCAATATGATGAGGCTCTAAAAATATTGATTGATAAGTATCAACCTGACTTAATTATTCTTGCCGGCTTTATGCGCATACTCAGCAATGCCTTTGTTGAACATTATTCTCATAAAATGATGAACATTCACCCTTCTTTGTTGCCCAAATATAAAGGTTTAAATACACATCAACGTGCAATAGATGCGGGTGAAAAAATACACGGCTGTAGCGTCCATTTTGTAACCCCAGAGTTAGACGATGGCCCTGTTATTTTGCAAGCTTCAGTTGATATAAAAGCAGATGATACTGCTGATACTTTAGCGAGTCGCGTACATGAGCAAGAACACATCATATATCCAAAAGCAATTCAATTATTTGCAGAGCATAAAATTAAGCTTGTTTAGTCTGCGCTTAACAAATGTTTTTCTACTTATCCTGTGTATTACAGGTGGACTCTTTACTGCTGAAATAGCAGCACAAACACAACTTGAAGAATTTTCAGCAGGTTATGATCTCTACCATAATGGCATGTTTGTCGGTAAAACAGAGCGAAGCTTAGAGATTAATGATGACAAATTCACTTTTACCTCCATCGCTAAAACAGCAGGGCTTGCTGCTGTTTTTTTTGATGTCACGATAAATGAAACAAGTGAATTATATTTAAAAAACAACCATCTTCATTTTCAATCTTACCGCTTTAATGAAATAAAAAATGATGAGAGTAAAAGCTACCACTTCCGTCTAGAAGGAAAGGATTCACTTTACAATTCATACATCAATAAAAACTTACCCGTAGCTGATAACTTACAAGATGCATCAGGCTTCACTGTTGCAGTCATGCAAGAACTTCTGTCGGGAAATCAGAATATTCGCTATACCATCGCAGAGAAAAAGAAGCTTAAACCTTACTTTCTTAAATTTGTTGCCAAAGAAGTCATCAATACTGATCATGGGCCTATTCAGACCATTAAAATCGAACATTTCGATGATAAAAAAAATAAACGTATAACACTTTGGTGTGCTGAAAAGATGGGATTTCTCCCCATCAGAATTAATATAATTAATGATAAAGGTGATGAAAACCTACTAAACCTCAATCACTTTAACAACAAACCTCTAGCTCTAGAGCTAGAAGATGAAGATTCTGAATAAACGCCCTAATTAACCTTGTTTTTCTAAAGTTATACCGACAAATACCGATATATAAGGAGGATTTCTAATATATAGGTAATTTTTTTGTTTCGACTTCTCCGCCCATTTTTCGCCTATTGCACTTTATTGCTCATTTTATTATTGCCTCAGCAAACTCTTGCGCAAATAAAACAAATCAATATCGGCGTGCTTGCTGTGTGGGGAAAAAATTCAGCTCATGAAATGTGGCAACCGACCATTAACTATTTGAACAAGCGTATTCCAGAATATCAATTCAAGCTTGTTCCCCTTTCACTTGCAGAAACAAAATCTTTTGTACAGCGCAATAAGATAGGCTTTCTTATCACAAATCCTGGTAACTATATTACTTTAGAAGCAAATTATGGCATTAGCCCAATAGCAACACTCGAAACAATAAGACAAAATAAATCTTCAAATAAGTTTGGTGCAGTTATTTTTACACACAGAGATAATACAAAAATAAATAAATTAGAAGATATTAAAAACAAATCCTTCATGGGTATTAAAAAGCAGGCTTTTGGCGGTTTTCAAATGGCATGGCTGGACTTTAAAAAACAAGATATTGATCCCTTTAATGACTTTTTATCACTACAATTTAGTGGCTTCCCTCAAGATAATGTTGTTTTTGCCGTATTAAATAAAAAAGTAGATGCAGGAACAGTAAGAACATCTACATTAGAGCGCATGGCAAAAAATGGGTTCATTGATTTAAATAATATTAAAATACTCAATCAAAAGTTTTATAAAGATTTCCCTTACATTGTTTCAACGGATCTTTATCCTGAATGGCCTATTGCAACATTAAAAAACACACCTATACAATTATCAAAATCTGTCAGCATCGCTTTACTAAAGTTATCTGCAAATGACCTTGCTAGCATCAAAGCCAAAATCTCAGGTTGGACCGTTGCTCTAGACTATTATAAATCTCGTCGTTTATTTAAAGTTTTAAACATAGCTCCCTACTATTCTAAACCTTTAACATTCGTACAACGTCATTGGGGCAGCTTATTATTTATTCTACTGTTATTAATGCAACCACTGTTTTATTACATTAAAAAATTACGTACTGAAATTCAGGATGATGAAGATAAGCTTTTAGTTTCTGAAACCCAATGGGAAAATGCATTAAATTTTTTAGACGATCCTATGTACATGGTCGATCTAGATGACAGAATTATTCGTGCTAACAAAGCCTTTTATAAAAAAATAAAAACGTCACCTAAAAAGGCTGTTGGGCGCGTTGTTACAAACTTCACCCATCCAGAAGGCGAAAAAAGCCCTTGCAAAGTTTGTCTAGCTAGAAAAAAATTACAAGACACCACTATTACATTAGAAGCAGATGACCCTACTAATAAAGATGCTGTTCCATTAGAAGTTAGCGTTAAAGTGATTAGAGATGATAAAAATAATGCCATTGGCATTATTCAACGAATGCGTGATTTAACAAAAACACGTAAAGCCGAAAAAAATCTACGAAGAAGTGAATCTTTATTTAAAGAAATCTTAAATGCGACGCCAGAAGCCCTGCTTGTATCTGACTCCACAGGAACCATCACATTAGTTAACTCACATTTTGAAGCTGAATTTGGATATAGCCGTAATGAAATTATTGGACAGAAAGTTGAAATATTAATAGCTAAAAAACACCAAGCTTCACATATCCGCATGCGAAATAATTACTTATATAATCCTTATCCTCGAACCCTAGAAGAAATACCATCATTACAAGCACAACATAAAGATGGGCACACCTTCCCTGTTAATATTAGTTTAAATCCTTTTATTATTGAGAATGAAAAACTAACCATAGCAACCATTGATAATATAACTGAACGATTAATAAAAGAAAATGAATTAAAACGTTTAGCTTCTTTCCCAGAATGCAACCCTAACCCCATACTTGAGTTTGATCTTAATGGTTTCATTACTTATGCAAACCCAGCATCGGTTAAATGGTTTCCTGATATTATAGAATCTAAAGATATCCATGATTTACTTTCAGATATAGACATGAAAAATTTTAATGCTAAAAATAATGAACTGGTTAGGAACATCAGTATAAACAGTTCAACATTTGAACAAAAAATAATATTCAACTCAGAAACACAATTATTTAGAACCTATATTTGGGATATCACAACATTACGCCAACTCACAAATAGAATGTCTTACCAAGCATCACATGATGATTTAACAAAATTATTTAACCGCAGAGAATTTGAATCTAGACTGTCAATTGCTATTGAAAACGCACAAATAAATAACCAATCACATTCTATGTGTTATATGGATCTCGACCAATTTAAATCTGTTAATGATTCTTGTGGGCATGCCGCAGGTGATGAGCTACTTATACAAATATCTTCACTCATAAATAGTTCTATCCGGGGAAATGATACCTTCGCACGATTAGGCGGCGATGAGTTTGGTTTATTATTAAATAGCTGTAACACTGATAAAGCTTTTGAGATTTGTGAGGTCATAAGAAGAAACGTTGAACAGTTTAGATTTAGCTGGGATAACAAAACATTTAAAGTTGGTATAAGTATTGGCATCGTTATTATCAATAGTGATAGCCAATCAATTAAAGAGGTGCAATATGCTGCCGATACGGCCTGTTATATTGCAAAAGAACAAGGCCGAAATCGTGTCCACATATATTTTGAAGATATAAATGCAATAGCAAAACACCACAACCAAACAAGTTGGTTGAACAAAATAAACACAGCCCTTGATGAAGATAGATTCATTCTTTATTTTCAAAAAATTGAAAATTTAAATGATAAAGATGATGAACATTACGAAGTGTTGGTGAGAATGAAAGACAGCGATGGTACAACCATTCCTCCTAACCGTTTCATACCTACCGCTGAAAAATATAACATCATGACATCTATCGATAGCTGGGTAATAGATAAAACATTAGAGATTATGCAAGAGGAAGCATATTTAGACATTACTTTTTCTATTAATCTTTCCGGCCAATCTTTAAGCGATACTTATTTCATGCAAAAGTGTATGAGTAAGGTTAAACAAAGCTCAATCAATCCATCTCGAATTTGTTTTGAAATTACCGAGACAGCAATGATTGAAAATATTGGTAAGGCGATTGAATCTGTAGAGAAACTAAGGGATCTCGGTTGCTCTATTGCCTTAGATGACTTTGGTAGTGGCTTAAGCTCGTTTGCCTATTTAAAACAACTGCCTATCGACTATTTAAAAATTGATGGCAGCTTAATAAAAGATCTTGATGGAGATGAAGTCAACATTACAATGGTAAAATCCATTATTCAAATAGCAGAAAGTATGGGATTAAAAACCATTGCAGAATATGTTGAAAACGAGAAAACACTAAAAACATTAAGCGGTTTAAAAATTGATTTCGTACAAGGTTACGGTATTGCTAAACCCGTCCCTATAGAAGAAATAAAGTTAACAAACAAAGTTATGCTTTAGGTAGAGTCACACCTTCTTGACCTTGATACTTCCCACCCCGATCTTTATAAGAAGTTTCACACACTTCATCTGCTTCAAAAAACAACATTTGTGCCACACCTTCATTAGCATAAATTTTTGCAGGTAATGGTGTTGTGTTTGAAAACTCCAATGTCACATGCCCTTCCCATTCAGGCTCCAATGGCGTGACATTCACAATAATTCCGCAACGAGCATAAGTCGATTTACCTAAACAAATGGTTAAAACACTACGTGGAATCCGGAAGTATTCAACTGTTCGCGCCAAGGCAAAAGAATTGGGAGGAATAATACAAACATCACTTTTCACATCAACAAAACTTTGGTGATCAAAATCTTTAGGATCAACAATCGCAGAATTAATATTAGTGAAAATTTTAAACTCATCCGCACAACGAACATCATAGCCATAACTTGAAGTGCCATAAGAGACAATACGATTGCCGTTCACATCACGAACTTGGCCCGGTTCAAAAGGCTCAATCATGCCATCACTCTCCGCCATACGACGAATCCACTTATCTGCTTTAATGCTCATTTATTCCTGCCTGCTAATTTCTATACGGTGTAAAAACGAGAAAAGAATATATCATATTGTCAGATACGTTTGAGATATATTGTTACTTCACGGCTATGGAACGAAATATGTTACACCACGTCAGCCTGAAGAACTGACCTATAAATTCAAGGCAAAAAAATACGCTGCAAGCAGCGTATAACAAGAGTGGATTATTTTCTTTCTAGCAAGGCGAGAAAAGAATTTAAAGACCGATTTTGCAATTAGCAAATGAGGGATTTAAATCTTTTTCTCAACGCCGCTAGGGAGGAAAGAATACGCTCTTAGTTGTTTTGGATTACTATGTTGGGGAAGGCTGAGCTGTGATCTTTGGTTTTCTGCGACAGTTTCGCTGCTACACGACGTGCAATATCACGATAGATTTTTGCAACCGCTCCATCTGGATCAGCAACGACTGTTGGCTTACCTTCATCTGTACCAATACGAATTGCCATATCTAACGGCAATGCACCTAATAGGTCAACATCACTGTCTGACGCCATACTTTCACCGCCACCTGAACCAAAAATGTGTTCTGCGTGGCCACATTCTGAACAAATATGGATTGACATATTTTCTACTATACCTAAAACAGGCACTTCAACTTTCTCGAACATCTTCAGGCCTTTACGTGCGTCTAATAATGCGATGTCTTGAGGTGTCGTTACAATTATGGCGCCGGTTACTGGGACTTTTTGCGCGAGTGTTAATTGAATATCACCCGTACCTGGTGGTAAATCGATAATCAAATAATCAACGTCTTTCCATTGTGTATCTTTCAGTAACTGCTCTAAAGCTTGCGTTACCATTGGGCCACGCCAGATCATTGGGGTGTCTTCTTCAATTAAGTAACCAATCGACATAGATTGAACACCATAGTTGGTCATTGGTTGTAAACTTTTGCCATCAGATGATTCTGGTTGTCCACTTATACCTAACATACGTGGTTGGCTTGGGCCGTAAATATCAGCATCTAAAATACCGACTGTGGCGCCTTCCGCTTGGAGTGCTAACGCTAAGTTAACCGATGTGGTTGATTTACCAACACCGCCTTTACCTGAAGCAACCGCGATGATGTTTTTTACACCAGGAATCATGTTCACGCCTTTTTGTACGGCATGAGAGGCTATTTTTTGTGCGACGTTAATCGTTACTTCAGCAACACCATCAACCGCACTCACTATTCCACCGAGCTTATCTGTTAATTCTTGGATGTAGCCTTTAACTGGAAAACCATAAAGAAGATCAATTGTGACTTTGTCTCCATCAATTGCAATATTTTTTACTGTTTTGGTTGAAACGAGATCAGCTTCTAAATAAGGATCAATGTAGGTTTTTAGCGCTTCTTCGATTTGTGATTGAGCGACATTAGACATGCTCTATCTCCTGATATGTAGTTAAAGTAATAAAATCACAAGGCAGTAACCTAGTAATTTAATATGGTATTTTAGGGTTCGCAATCTTACACAAAAACAGTGCTGTTTGCGAGCAGAAAGGCGCATATTCTACCTGTTCAAAGTGGCAGTTACGACCGATAACTGATACGGTAGCGCCTTTCTAAAACCCACGAATATGTTAAAAAATGACTGAAAAAACTCGCCAAATTCTCGTAACCAGCGCCCTGCCTTATGCTAATGGCAGCATTCACATTGGCCACATGGTTGAATACATTCAAACCGATATATGGGTACGATTTCAGAAAATACAAGGCCATACCTGTACTTATGTTTGTGCAGACGATGCTCATGGCACGCCCATTATGTTGCGTGCGCAAAACGAAGGCATTACACCAGAAGAGTTGATTTCGGCGACAGATAAAGAACATCGCGCTGATTTTAAAGATTTTAACGTTAATTTTGATAACTTTCATTCAACACATTCGGATGAAAACCGTGAAATGGTTGAAACCATTTACACGCGCTTACGTGATGCTGGGCATATTGAAAAGCGTACAATCAAGCAAGCTTACGATCCTGAAAAAGAAATGTTTTTGCCAGATCGATTTATTAAAGGCACTTGCCCTAAATGTGGTGCAGATGATCAATACGGTGATAACTGCGAAGTCTGCGGCGCAACCTATGCCCCGACTGAGTTAAAAAACCCTGTTTCAGCCGTTTCCGGTGCGACACCCATCGAAAAAGAATCCGAGCATTATTTCTTCAAACTGGCTGATTTTGAGCCGATGTTACGTGAATGGATTAAAGGTAATCACACTCAAGATTCCATCGCTAACAAAGTCAGCGAATGGTTTGAATCCGGCTTACAGGCTTGGGATATTTCCCGTGACGCACCCTACTTTGGCTTTGAAATTCCCGACGCACCAGGAAAATTCTTTTATGTTTGGCTTGATGCGCCCATGGGCTATATGGCGAGTTTCAAAAACCTTTGTGACAAGCGTGATGATCTTAATTTTGATGATTATTGGAAAGCGGACAGTAAACATGAGGTCTACCACTTCATAGGTAAAGATATTGCCTATTTTCACACATTATTTTGGCCTGCCGTTTTAAGCGGCAGTGGTTTCCGCACGCCTACCGCCGTTTTCTGTCATGGTTTTTTGACTGTGAATGGCCTGAAAATGTCGAAATCACGCGGTACTTTCATTAAAGCCCGCACCTATTTAGATAACCTCAATCCAGAATACTTACGTTATTACTTTGCCGCCAAACTCGGCAGCGGAATAGAAGATCTCGACCTTAATTTGGATGACTTTATCTTACGCGTCAATTCAGACTTAGTTGGTAAAGTGGTGAATATCGCCAGCCGGTGTGCCGGTTATTTAAAGAAAAAATGTGATGGTAAATTAAGTCCAACTTGTAGCGAGCCAGAGCTTTATCAAACCTTCGTTGCCGCCGGTGACAACATTGCCAAGCAGTTTGAAGCACGTGAATTTAGCCATGCCGTTCGTGAAATTATGGCCTTAGCTGATAAGGCCAACCAATATATTGATGAACAAAAACCGTGGGCACTGGCCAAAGAAGAAGGCAAAGAACAGCAAGTACAAGACATCTACAGCATGGGAGTTAACTTATTCCGCGTGCTCATGACCTATTTGAAACCTGTATTACCGCACATGGCCGAAGCAACCGAATCCTTTTTAAATATTGATGCATTAACCTGGGCAGATGCAGCAACCCCATTAACCGATCATGAAATTAATAAATTCAAACCTTTAATGACCCGCGTTGAACAAGAAAAAGTCGATGCCATGCTAGAGGCATCAAAAGAAGACTTAAAAGCTGAAGTGAAAAAGACAAGCAAAGGTACAAAAAGCATGACAACAAAAATAGAACCTATCGCTGAAGAAATCAGCTTTGAAGATTTTGCTAAAATTGATTTGCGTATCGCTAAAATTGTTAAAGCCGAGCACATCGAAGGTGCAAATAAATTATTACGCCTTACCTTAGATATTGGCGAAAAAACCTGCAATGTCTTCGCCGGCATCAAGTCTGCTTATCAACCTGAAGACTTAGAAGGTAAACACACCGTCATGGTCGCCAACCTCGCACCACGTAAAATGAAATTTGGTGTATCTGAAGGCATGGTATTAGCCGCAGGGCCCGGTGGTGAAGACTTATGGATCTTAGAACCGCATGAAGGTGCTCAACCCGGTATGCGTGTTAAGTAGATTTACCAACACCGCGTTGGCCTAAAAGCCACGCCTACAAAAATACCCCGCCCAGAACAATGGTATCTCTTTGTTTTTACTAATATAAGTCAAAATATTAAGTTATACTTGCCTATATTATAAAGAGTCCTTATTAGATTTATATTATGGCTGAATACGCTCTCATATTGATTAGTACCATTCTGGTTAACAACTTCGTTTTAGTGAAGTTTCTTGGCCTGTGCCCTTTCATGGGCGTTTCGCGTAAGCTTGAAACAGCCATCGGCATGGGGCTAGCCACGGCCTTTGTTTTAACTTTGTCATCTATCTGTAGTTACCTTGTTAATGAATACATCCTTGCGCCTTTAGGCATTGAGTACCTTCGTACCATTACCTTTATTCTTGTTATCGCGGTGGTAGTGCAATTCACTGAAATGGTGGTGCATAAAACCAGCCCTTTGCTTTACCAAGTTCTCGGCATCTTTCTCCCTTTAATCACAACCAACTGTGCAGTGCTCGGTGTTGCTTTGCTTAACGTGCAAACTGAACACGGTTTTTTAGAGTCTGCTCTCTATGGCTTTGGAGCTTCAGTAGGTTTTTCTCTTGTCTTGGTTTTATTTGCTGCAATGCGTGAACGTATTGATGTTGCCGATGTGCCTCTGCCTTTTCGCGGTGCCTCCATCGCGCTTATCACGGCAGGTTTAATGTCTATGGCATTTATGGGCTTTGCCGGATTAGTGAAGGGCTAATATGTTAGAAACACTTCTTGCTATCGCCGCCCTTGCGATCATTTTTGGTCTTATCCTTGGTTATTCTGCCATTCGATTTAAAGTCGAAGGTGATCCTATTGTTGATAAAATTGATGCCATCTTACCGCAGACGCAATGTGGCCAATGTACTTTCCCCGGTTGTCGTCCTTATGCTGAAGCAATTTCTAAAGGTGAAGCAGATATCAACCAATGCCCTCCGGGTGGTGAAGCAGTTATTAATGAGTTAGCTGATTTATTAGGATTAGATCCCAAGCCTCTAAATGAAGAACACGGCGAGCACTCTGATAAAACCGTTGTATATATTGATGAAGCCATTTGTATCGGCTGTACTTTATGCATTCAAGCTTGCCCCGTTGATGCGATTGCTGGCGCAGCAAAATTGATGCATACCATCATTGAAAATGAATGTACCGGTTGTGACTTATGTATTCCTGTTTGCCCTGTGGATTGCATTTACATTAAACCTTTAACCGCAACACTCTCAACGTGGAAGTGGCCTTTACCCAATAATGAAAAGGCCATATCTAAATGATAAAAACTTTATCAAAAATATTTGGTGGGCTTAAGCTTCCGGGGTTTAAAAGTATTTCGATGTCTAACACGACAGTCGACGCCCCGCTTCCAAAGCAACTTGTTCTTGCATTGCAACAACATATCGGCCACTCCGCAGAAGCAATTGTCAATGTTGGAGATACTGTTTTAAAAGGACAAATGATTGCGCAAGCCGTTGGTATGGTGAGTACGCCTATTCATGCGCCAACATCAGGGAAAGTTATTGCGATTGAAAAAAGATCGGTTCCTCACCCATCAGGGTTAGAGAGTGATTGCGTCATTATAGAAACAGACGGAAAAGAACAATGGTGTGAAACAACTAAACATCCTCAGTACCAACAACTAGAAGCAAGTGCCATACGAGATATTATTCGTGACGCAGGTATTGTCGGTTTAGGCGGTGCAGGTTTTCCTTCGTTTATAAAACTCAATGCCGAATCAAATAATATTGAAACACTGATATTAAACGGTGCCGAATGTGAACCTTACATCACCTGTGATGCGATGTTGATGCAAGAGCAAAGTCGTAAAATTATTGACGGTCTTAATATTATGGCTCAGGCAATCAATGCTAAACAATGCATTATTGCTATTGAAGATAACAAAGCCAGCGCCTATAAAAATTTAGTTGCCGCATTGAATGAGAAAGAATCTGAAACCATACAGATCATTCAAGTCCCGACGCTTTACCCTGCTGGCGGTGAAAAACAGCTAATTAAAACCATTACAGGTAAGGAAGTACCAACTCATCAACGCCCTATTAGTATTGGTATCGTTTGTCATAACGTTGCCACTGCCGCTGCCGTTGCTGATGCAGTGCTTGAAGGTAAACCTTTAATCAGTCGATACTTAACTGTTACCGGTGATGGCATTGAACGTCCACAAAACCTTCATGTTTTATTTGGAACATTATTTTCTGAACTCATAAACCATTGCGGAAAAAAATTAGTTCCAGCCAAGACAATTATGGGCGGGCCGATGATGGGCTTTGAAATAACGAATACTAATATTCCTGTAATTAAAACCAGCAACTGTATTTTAGTCCAAGAAAAAAATAATGAAACAGATTTTGTTATGCCCTGTATTCGCTGTGGAAAGTGTGCAGAAGTTTGTCCTTCGCAACTGTTACCACAACAACTTTATTGGTATGCCAAATCAAAAAACTTTGACAAGGTACAAGATCATAATTTATTTGATTGTATTGAATGTGGTTGTTGTTCTTATGTTTGTCCTAGCCGTATTCCTTTAGTGCAATATTATCGTTACGCTAAAACAGAAGTGTATGCACAAGAACAAGAAAAGAAGGATTCAGATATTGCTAGAGAACGCCATGAATTCCGCCTCCAAAGAATAGAAAAGAAGAAAGCCGAAAATGAAGCACGTAAAAAACTAAAACGCGAATTGCTGAAAAAGTCTAAAAGTGAAAAATCCAATAGCAGCGAATCAAGCGAAGACGATGCAAAAAAATCAGCCATAGAAGCCGCCATGGCACGGGTAAAAGCAAAGCGCGAAAAACAAGCAATTACCCCAAAAAACATGGATAACTTATCCGCACAGCAAAAAAAATCTATCGCCGAAGCAGATTCACGCCGCAACAATATAGATAACAAGGAAGAGACTTAAACAATGCAAAGCTCACCTTATATAACAAACAACGCTCACGTTTCAAGCATGATGCTAAAAGTCATCTATGCCATGATACCGGGCATTCTTGTTTACACGCACTTCTTCGGCTATATGTTATTAATTAATATCAGCATTAGCGTGTTAACTGCGGTCGCCTGTGAGGCCGCTATATTAAAGTTACGCCATCGTCCCATTAAACCTTTTATTTTAGATGGCACCGCGGTTGTTACCGCTATTTTACTTGCTCTGGCTTTACCTTCATTGGCACCATGGTGGATTGCTGCTTTAGGTTCTGCTTTTGCTATTATTATTGCCAAACATTTATACGGCGGCATGGGTTACAACCCTTTTAACCCTGCCATGGTCGGATATGCCGTATTATTAATTTCATTCCCTAAAGAAATGACTGCTTGGTTACCTGCAGATACCCATGGCTTAAACTTTATTGATGCACTCAACTATAGCTTTTCTCAAACCCTCCCTGCCGGTTTAAGTTTTGATGCTATAACCATGGCAACGCCGCTTGATACGGTAAAAACGCAACTCGGCTTAGGCTCAAATATTCAAGAGATCCTTTCAAATAATTCAATTCTATTTGGTAATCTTTCAGGCTACGCATGGGAGTGGATCAATATTTCATTTTTGTTGGGCGGCTTAGTTTTAATCTATCAAAAAGTCATCAATTGGCATATTCCTGCTTCATTATTAGCTTCATTAGCACTAATGGGATTAGTCTTTAATCTTTATGATTCATCAATTTATTCATCCGTTAGCTTTCATTTGTTTGCCGGCGCAACCATGTTAGGCGCTTTTTTTATTGCGACCGATCCTGTTACCGCTGCCGTATCAAACCAAGGTCGAATTATTTATGGCGTAGGTATTGGTGTATTAATTTATATTATTAGAACATGGGGCAGCTACCCAGATGCCATCGCCTTTGCCGTTTTATTAATGAACATGGCTGTGCCCATGATTGATTATTATAATAAACCTCGCGTTTTTGGTGTTGGTAAAAATTAATGAACATTATTCGTAACATGATCATTAGCGCAGTACTTCTTGCAATGTTCGCCATCGCTGGCACGGGGATTGTCACTTTTGTTTTTGATAATACGATAGATCGTATCAATGAAAACAAACGACATGCTCTACTCAATGCTTTTCATGTTCTTATATCACCGTCAGAGCATGATAACGATATTTATAGCGATACGATTCAAAGAACAAACAAAGCATTACTCGGTAGTCGTAAAGCCATAACGATATATAGAGTGAGAAAAAATAATAAAAACATTGCCGTTATCATCAACAGTGTTGCACCTGATGGTTACAGTGGTGACATTGAAATGTTGGTGGCAATAAAATACAGCGGGGCATTGGCCGGTGTACGCGTTGTACAGCATAAAGAAACGCCGGGCTTAGGTGATGAAATAGATGAACGTAAGTCTGATTGGATAACAAAATTTAAAAACCATTCATTAAGCAATACCAGTAAAAAAGACTGGGCAGTAAAACGAGATGGTGGGCAGTTTGATCAGTTTACTGGCGCAACCATCACCCCTCGCGCAATTGTAAAAGCCGTCTATAATACTTTACGCTTCTATAAAGAAAATAGAGAATCATTGTATGAGTGAAACAAATTTTAAAACAATCATTAAAGATGGCCTTTGGGTAAACAACCCTGCCTTTGTGCAATTACTGGGGCTTTGTCCTTTACTTGCGGTCTCTAACACGGTGATTAATGCATTGGGCTTAGGCTTAGCGACGACATTAACCTTGGTCGCCTCTAATATGATGGTATCCATTATTCGGAATTGGGTTAGACCTGAAATTCGTATCCCTGTTTTTGTTCTAATCATTGCTTCCACAGTTACCATTATCGAACTTTCAATGAACGCATGGTTTCACGAACTCTATAATATACTTGGTATTTTTATTCCTTTAATTGTTACCAACTGCGCGATTATTGCGCGTGCCGAAGCCTTTGCTTCTAAAAACACCGTGCCATACTCCATGCTCGATGGATTATTTATGGGCTTAGGTTTTACTGCAGTATTAGTGACCCTCGGTGCCATGCGTGAAGTGATTGGCTTTGGTACTTTGTTTCAACAAGCTCACCTTATGTTTGGTGAAGCTGCGCGTAATTTCACCATCACCTTTTTTACTGACTACCCTGGTTTCTTACTCGCCATTTTACCTCCCGGCGCTTTTATTGGTTTAGGACTACTTATTGCTGCAAAGAATATTTTAGATAAACGTCATAAAGAAAAAGTAAAAGTCGCTGAAATTCAACTAGAAAAAGCGGCTGCGTAGTTTTATGAATAAGGCCATTCGTACAGAAATTTTTACTCGACTAAAAAAACATATTCCCAATCCAGAAACAGAATTAAATTATTCATCCAATTTCGAATTATTGATTGCCGTTATTCTTTCTGCACAATCAACCGATAAAGGCGTCAACATTGCCACCGCAGATTTATTTAAGAAATGCCCTACGCCAAAAAAGATGGCAGCATTAAAAGAAAGCGGCTTAAAAAAATACATTAAAACCATCGGCTTATTTAATACCAAAGCCAAAAATATTATTAAGACCTGTAATATGCTGGTGAAAGAACATAATTCTGTTGTGCCCGATGATAGAGAAGCTTTAGAAGCCTTACCCGGTGTTGGTCGAAAAACAGCTAACGTTGTTTTGAATACCGCCTTCGGCCACCCGACCATGGCTGTTGATACTCATATCTTTCGTGTATCGAACCGCACGAAAATTGCTCCAGGAAAGAATGTTTTAGAAGTCGAGAAAAAACTCGTCAAATTTATTCCAGATGAATTCATGGTTGATGCACACCATTGGTTAATTTTACATGGCCGCTATACCTGCATTGCGCGTAAGCCGCGTTGTGGTGCTTGTGTGATCGAAGACCTATGTGAATTTAAAGATAAAATCATCGAATAACTTGTAACTTTTCACCTCACTCATTATTCTACTGACCATGTTTGGACAAGACCGCACAGAACTAAGACAAATGTTTTTTACCGCATGGGAAAAGCATAATAATAAAAAGATCATGGAACCGCTTGAAGCTGTTGTGGCTAAAATTATCGAGCTTCATCCTGAATACCACAAATTGCTAGAAAATAATGACACTGTAGACAAGGATTACACGCCCGAAATGGGTGAGACCAACCCTTTTCTACACATGGCGATGCATATATCCATTCAAGAGCAGCTTTCCACCAAGCGCCCTACCGGTATAGAGCAGGTACACCAATCCATGCTAAGAAAAATAAGCGATCCACACGAAACAGAGCATGTGATGATGGAATGTTTAGGAAAAATGTTGTGGGAAGCCCAATCCCAGAACCGCATGCCCGATGAAAATAGCTACCTTAACTGCTTAAAAACCCACACTTAAGTTATTGATTTTTAGTTATTTGTTAACAATTCGTCACTTTTTAAGAATAATTCTCATTATTTCATATATGTCTGGTATCAAAATGAAACTTTTGATATAGATACATGTCATATTTTGCAAGCTATAGATGTGCTTATACAATATTCATGTATATCCACTCAATGTGCAGAATAATAGTCTTACAGACTAAATGTTTTTTATTTAATAACCTACTCTAATAATTAATAACGGAGATTTACCATGTCTAACAAGAAAACTTTCAAAACTTTATCAATCGCAGCGGGAACAGCTTTTATTGCTTCTTTAGCTATGAGCCCAATTGCAAACGCTGCTGAAGGTGCTAACCCTTTTAGCATGAACGAACTTTCAAGTGGTTATATGCAACTTGCTGAAGGTAAATGTGGCGGCTCTAAAAACATGGGCAAAGAAGGCAAATGTGGCGGCGACAAAAAAATGAAGAAAGAAGGCAAATGTGGTGAAGGTAAATGTGGCGGCGCTAAGAAAAAAATGAGCAAAGAAGGCAAATGTGGCGGCAAGAAAAAAATGAGCAAAGAAGGCAAATGTGGCGGCTCTAAAAAAATGGAAGAAGGAAAATGTGGCGGTAAAAAATAAGCCATCACTATGAAAAACATGAACAATAATTACCCTGTTCATGGGGCAGGTTTAGGTCTACGACGTTCTATTATGGATCAGCTCGTAGACCAACCACCTTCTCAAGTTGGTTTTATGGAAGTTGCACCAGAAAATTGGATTGGTGTCGGTGGCGCATTAGGAAAACAATTTAGTGCCTTTGCCGAAAAATATCCAGTGACACTTCACGGGCTTTCTCTTTCTATCGGTAGTCCCGCACCGCTTGATGAAACCTTTCTTTATAAAGTTAAAGACTTTATCAAAAAACACAATATTCCAACCTACAGTGACCATTTAAGTTACTGTAGTGATGATGGTCATTTATATGACTTGATGCCCATTCCTTTTACAGAAGAAGCCGTACACTATGTTGCAGGGCGCATACGTCGTACGCAAGATATTTTAGAACAGCGTATAGCCATGGAAAACGTCTCTTATTACGCTGCACCTTCAAAAGAAATGGAAGAAATTGATTTTATTAACGCAGTCATTAGCGAAGCAGACTGTGACTTTTTATTAGATGTAAATAATATTTACGTTAACAGCATTAATCATAAATACGATGCTGTTGAGTTCCTCAAAAAACTCCCTGCCGAACGTGTCACCTATTGTCATATTGCAGGCCATTATGAAGAAGCTGAAGATTTGATTGTTGATACGCATGGCGCTGATGTGGTTGACACGGTTTGGGACTTACTCCATCAAACCTATGATATTTTTGGTGTCATGCCGACCTTACTCGAACGTGACTTTAATATTCCATCTATCCCTGAATTACTTACTGAAGTTGATACGATTATTGATATTCAGAAACAATGGTCTAAGCAAACCTCAAAACAGGCTTAAATTCCTATGAGTAACCTTCCCTTATTCCAACAAACGCAATATGCATTTTCTGCACATATTCGTGACCCTGAAAATAATGCGCGGCCTAATGATGTTGAAGAACGTCGCATGAATATTTATAACGAATTATTTTATAATAACGTTGAAGATTTTATATCGAACACTTATCCCGTATTAAAAGAAATCACCGATGAAGAAGATTGGGATGAAATGTTACGTGATTATTTTTCTAAGCACTTATCACATACGCCTTTGTTCCCTGAAATGCCGCGTGAATTTTTAAAGTATTTAGAAAACGAACGAAACAATGAAAACGATCCCCCTTTCATGCTTGAGCTTGCACACTATGAATGGGTAGAGCTGGCATTAATGACCTCAGACTTAGATGAAAACATTAATTGGGATAACATTGATCAAACGGCAGATTTATTAGATGCTCAGCCTGTACTGTCCCCTCTAGCTTGGCCATTAACCTACGAATACCCCGTGCAACACATCAGCGAAGATTTTATTCCTGAAGAACCTTTAGCAACACCCGTTTATTTACTGGTATACAGAGATAAGCAAGATGAGGTTCATTTTATGGAATTAAACCCCATCACTGCATTACTCATACAACTGATTAATGATGATAATGATTTCACCACAAAGCAAATGCTAGAAAATATTGCAGAACAAATGAACCACCCAAATAAAGATGTCGTGATTGAAGGTGGTCTACAAATAATAAATTATTTAAAACAAAGAAATGTCATCTTAGGAGTGAACAAATCATAATATTGTTGTCATACCTTTAGACTTTAAAAACACACTCGAATAAAAATAAATGGAGTTATTCTATGGATGCCTTACTAGCAAAATATTTTCAATTACAAACATTACTTGATCGTACTCGACAAATAGATTTCATCGCACCTCTTTTATTACGCCTCTACCTTGTTCCTATTTTTTGGATGGCAGGCACTCAAAAAATGGCCTCTTTTTCAGATACCGCAGAATGGTTTGGTAATACTGAATGGGGTTTAGGTTTACCTTTCCCTGAAGTCATGGCCTTTCTTGCAACATCAACTGAACTTGCCGGTGCTGTTATGTTGTTATTTGGATTTGGTGTTCGATGGATCTCCATACCTCTAATGTTTACCATGGTTATTGCGATAGTCACTGTACATGGCACAAATGGCTGGCTGGCCATTTCATCAGCCGTCGGCCCCTTTGCAACCGAGTATAGTATTGGAGCGATTGAACGTCTTGATGCAGCAAAATCTTTAATTGAACAGCATGGAAATTACGATTGGATAACTGAGAATGGTAGTTTAGTAATGCTAAATAATGGAATTGAATTCGCAGCAACTTACTTTATTATGCTACTGACTTTATTCTTTATTGGTTCAGGTAAATATACCAGCGTTGACTATTGGATTAGCCAAAAATTTAATAAATAAAATATTAAAAATCATGTATAAAAAAACCTGCTGCGGCAGGTTTTTTTATTCCATATATGAAACGATCAAATAAATGAGTCCAGCGGGGCCGGCTTAGCAACCCCATATCCTTGAACATAATCAACATTTAATTTTTTCAAAGCCTTATGCAAAGCTTTGTCTTCAACAAACTCTGCAATAGTTTTCATTCCTAATTCTTTTCCAACCTGATTTATAGATTTAACCAGCGCATAATCTTTTTTATCTTCCAGCATTGTTTTAACGAAACTACCATCAATTTTCAAATAATCTACATTTAACTTTTTAAGATAACCAAATGAACTTAAACCGCTGCCAAAATCATCCAAAGAAAAACTACACCCCATACCTTTTAATGTTTTCAACATATTTTCTGCTTCAAAGAAATTAGCAACGGCAGCAGTCTCTGTTATTTCAAAACAAACAGATGATGCTGAAATATTTGATTCATCAAGCTTACCCACTACATACTCTAAAAAACCTTTATCGCAAATAGATTGTCCTGATAAATTAACTGCGCATAATACAGCCTCATCATATTTTTTTTCTAGTTTTTGAATGTATGAAAAAGCTTTATTAACAACCCATTTATCAATGTCAACCATTAAATGGTAACGCTCTGCAGCAGGAATGAATTTGTCTGGAAAAATAAGTTCATCATCATCGCCCAACATACGAATTAAAAACTCACCATGCCACTTAAACTCACTTTCATAGTTTGCCCGTATTTCTTGTCCATAAAGAACAAAGCGGTCATCTAATAATGCTTTTTGAACAGCTTGGGCGCTGTGCATATCACCTAAGCGTTGTGTAAGTTGTACATCATCATCCAAATAAACATGAATTCTATTTTTCCCAAGTTCTTTTGCGACATAACATGCCGAGTCAGCAGCTTTTAACACCTCCGTCAACGTTACCATGCTTTCATTAATTTCTACTAAACCGATACTGACACCAACATCAAATACCTTGCCATCCCAAATAAAATTAAACTCTTTAACTCTCTCACGTAAATCATTTGCAATTTTACGTGCTTTGTTAATATTACAATGTGGCAAAAGCAAGCCAAACTCATCACCACCTAAACGGGCAATAGTATCCGTACTTCGAATCTTACCTTCTAAATGTTTTGCTAAATTTTGCAATAAAGCATCGCCAGCTACGTGCCCACAGGTGTCGTTTACAATTTTAAACTCATCTAGATCCATATAACAAAGAACATGATTTCTTTTATTATATTTAACCGCTGTAATTGCTTTTTCTAACCTAGCTTCAAATTCACGTCGATTAATAAGTCCTGTTAACATGTCATGTGATGCTTGATATGACATTTCATCCGTCATGCTTTCAATTTTTTGCATCTTTTTTTTCAAATCATCTATTAATGCATCATTTTTAATTCCCAGCATAAAGCTTTTTATGTTTACTTTGTGCATAAGTCTATTTGAAGTAAAAGTTACTAACACATAAATCAAAATAAGCATGCCCATATAAAAGTATTCTTCTCCATCATGGACAAAAAAGTAAATACTTAAAGGCAGCATCGCAGGAAGACTAAAGGCAAGGCCCATATATTTACTGGGTGCATATGCCACAGACGCTGCAGCCACTAAACCACCTATCGTTAATACAATAACGGCATCAAGTAATATATTATTGTCAGGGAAAAAATAGTAACTACCTATACCCCACATTAAACCTGTGGCCAACGTGCCAGTTATATACAACTTTTCCCAAGTATAGCTATTACCATCAGTTGCTGTGTCCAGTCGATAAAAATATTTGGCACTAAGCCATCGAATAAAATAAGCCAAACTAATAAGAGTAAACCAGGAAAGTAGAATTTCTGAAGAAACCTTGCCATAAAGTATATAGGTATAAAAAACAGCCGTTAATAATGCACCTAAAAGAGAAATACTCGACTCTTTATTGATAAGTGACATTTGTTCTGCATGAATATATGACTGATTTGTAGTATTCAAATGGTTACCTAAGTACTTTTATTATGCTTATCATAAGGTTATCGGTTAAATTATGTATATCTTGATAAAATATACAAAAAATAGGTATAAAAAAGCCCACAAAAGTGGGCTTTTCAACT
The DNA here is from genome assembly GCA_045046865.1 of Woeseiaceae bacterium. Taxonomy (GTDB): domain Bacteria; phylum Pseudomonadota; class Gammaproteobacteria; order UBA6429; family Thiohalophilaceae; genus JAGLTQ01. Next base: position 90,565 of record JASFYW010000005.1, read on the forward strand.
AAACATTATAAATATACTTATTTAGCTGCTTTTTTTGCCGCTATTCTCAAGCGTAATGCATTAAGTTTAATGAACCCATCCGCATCTTTTTGATTATATGCACCGCCATCATCTTCAAAGCTTGCAATATTTTCATCAAATAAAGAATCTTTTTCAGACTTACGACCCGCAACAGAAACATTACCTTTGTATAATTTAATACGTACAGTACCGTTCACTGTTTTTTGCGTATTATCAATTAACGCTTGTAACGCTTCACGCTCTGGTGACCACCAGAAACCGTTATAAATCATCGTTGCATAACGTGGCATCATTTCATCTTTTAAATGCATCGCTTCACGATCCAAAGTTAAAGACTCTATACCGCGATGCGCTTTTAACATGATGGTTCCAGCAGGCGTTTCATAACAACCGCGAGACTTCATACCAACAAAACGGTTTTCAACAATGTCATCACGACCAACGCCATTTTCTCCGCCAATTTTATTTAAATATTCCATCACTGTCGCTGGTGACATTTTCTCACCGTTAATCGCAACGATGTCGCCTTGTTCATAGTCAATTTCTAAGTACGTTGCTTTGTCTGGCGCGGCTTCAGGCGAAACTGACCAACGCCACATGCTATCTTCAGGTTCATTCCAAGGGTCTTCTAAAATATCACCCTCGTATGAAATGTGTAAAAGGTTAGCATCCATTGAATAGGGTGATTTTTTACCTTGTTTAGCATAATCAACTTCAATGCCATGCTCTGCTGCATAAGCCATTAAAGACTCACGAGAACTTAAGTCCCATTCACGCCATGGCGCAATGACTTGAACGTCAGGCATCAAAGCATAAGCACCTAGCTCAAAACGAACTTGATCATTACCTTTACCTGTCGCGCCATGCGAAATAGCATCTGCACCTACTTCTTCAGCAATTTCAACTAAACGCTTTGCGATTAGTGGGCGCGCAATTGAGGTGCCTAGTAGGTATTCACCTTCATAAACAGTATTAGCACGGAACATAGGGAACACAAAATCACGAGCAAACTCTTCACGTAAATCTTCAATATAGATTTCTTTAATACCCATTGCTTTTGCTTTGGCACGAGCAGGTTCAACTTCTTCACCCTGGCCAATATCTGCAGTAAATGTCACCACTTCACAACCATAGGTGTCTTCCAGCCATTTCAGAATAATGGATGTGTCTAAACCGCCTGAATAGGCCAAAACTACTTTTTTTATGTCGCTCATTGCCAAACTCCGCTTACCCGCAAATTAATGCCTCAAGTAAGTTTAAATTGATTAGATGGGAAATTAGGGGCGAGATTATAGCCGCTTTTTGGGGTACAGCGAAGTGATCTGAACAAAAGAGCGCCGATAGAGCAAATAGGGCAAAAAATTACTTAACCAAGCTAATCTCAATTCGACGATTCTTGGCACGCCCTAATCTTGTACGATTATTATATTTTGGTTTTTTCTCACCCCGAGCATTAATCACAAAGGAATTTCTATTAACCCCTTTTTTAACGAGGTAATTTTTAATCATATTAGCTCGACGTTTAGATGTGGCTAGATTCTTCCCCCTCACACCTCGACTGTCGGTATGTGAGTTAATCTTAATGAACTCATAATCTGTATCCAGTAAAACATATTCAGCCAATCGATCCAGCTTTTTTCTTTCAGCTCGATTAAGACGCATGCTTTTTTTATTGAAGTAAAATGTTGAATATTTAACGTCAGAATAACTATAATCTATGAGATTTTCAGTACATACCACAAAATCTCGCCACGCAGGTTCAAATGTCATCGGCATCACTTTTGCAGTTATCACGTCTTTTGCGTCAGCAAAGTCCGCATGTGACCACACGGCCTCCATGCCTTCCCTTAATTCCAAAGAAATGCGGATAGCCCAGTCTTCGGGCACCACAATCGCCTCTTTATTGGTGCTCAGAGGAACCCTCCCTAATACCGTGCGATTAGCATACCGCTTCCAATTTGGCGGATTGATAAATAATAAAGCTTGGCTGGATTTTCTAGAGCTATAATTAGGCGCAATGCTGAATTCAATAGTTTGCAAGGCATGTTGTTTAAATGAAGCAGAACCATAACCGGGGATATTTTGGCGCAATCGACATTCGAGACGATTACCACTCGTTCGCCATTTAGCCTTATCTAAACTGGCCCCATAGAACTGAGAACCAGCCCAAACGGTAGAAATACAACTAAGCAATAATGTCGTAGTGATTAAATTTTTAGATATCAGCATAGCCTTTACCAACAATAATGTTCCCTAATATCTTATTATCGTCCGCTTAGAAAAAAAGTTTAGAGGCGTTGCGGATATAAATGGCTGTTATCAGTTACTGATTGATATAATCAAAATCACAGTGTAATCTTTATACAAATCAGTCGCTTACAATGAAAGACACTTTACTACCTTAAAGACACATAAATAAATGGAACTTAGTATGGAAACGGGAAAAATTGCCATTATTGTCGCTATCATCACCATGCTTGGTGGTTTAGGGACTGCGCTTATCGCAAATTTAGACAAATTCAAAATAGATGACACCCTACCTACTAAGACACCTCCTTCGAGTAAAAATATTAAAATAGAGTCCGAACTTAAATACAAAATTGTTGAACTTACTGCACTCAACAAACAGCTTCTTGAAGGTATTGATACTCATAAAAATGAAATAGAACAAAAAAACAATGAAATTGAAAACCTAAAAAAATCATTTCACCAAATATCTAATTCTAAATTAAAACAGCTCTTAGCCTTTCATAATGACACGGTTTGTTATGGCCGTAGTTTAAATTTCACTCACCCCGCAGCTAATGATTATGCCCATTGCGTAAAAAAAGAATTACTGGCCAAACAGTTTTTAACGTTTTTTGAAGAGTTAGAAATTATAGATAGTGATGGATTTTATACTGCACAAAAAGCTAAAGATGAACTTATTGCACTACAAGACAAATACGGATTTAGGGATACAGGCTGGTATACAGAATTAGTATTGGGGATTTTAATTATTGAATATGCCAAGAAATCATAAAACAAACTTAAATCTCAAAAAATGAATTTTTTAGGAATAGAGAGTTAAGTAATATAAATAAAAAACCAACCTAAAGGTTGGTTTTTTATTACAATGACATTTAAAATTATTTTCCAACAATCATCGTTCTTATCTTTTCTGCGGACGAAACCATTTTTTCATACACTTTATTATTATCCCGATATAAATAAACCGCTATCAATGAAATAACAATTATTGGTGTATTGTAATTGCTAATAAAAGAAAAAATATCACTTAAAGAAGGATTCACTATTTTTTGAAATTCCGGTTTATCCTCATACCAAAGGCAACCAAAGTAAATAGCAACAAGAAGTGTAAGATCGACCAAACGTCCGTAGAGTTTTTTGCGACTATTTACACCTTTATCGATAATGCTGCGTTTCTTATTCCAGTCTTTATCGCCATTAAAATCAAACGCTTTAACTGTTGTATTAATCTTTGATGAAACAATTTCAAATTTATTAGGAAGCATAAAAGGCGTATAGTTTGCCGTTTTTTTTCTTAATCTCTCAAAAACACTGCTGTGAATTTTAATATCACCTTTTAACTTACCTTCACAAAGCTGTTTAATATTTCTTGGGTGATATCGGTAGTAAACAGCAAGGCCATCACGAGAGTTATACAAGCGGCCATGAATATTACTATTTTCATGAGCCGCATTTAATACGCCTGGCTTTAATGTCATACCATGTTCAATCGCACGTAACATCATCCAATACAGGGTGACATTCGCCATACCTTGACGCTCATAACCACCACCCACATTAGAATGCATACCGGAGAACCAAACTTGTTCAACGGTACCTTTACATTTTCTTTCATTCCAAACATGCGGCCAAAATGCCGTACGCTCATCATCTATTGATAAGGCTTGATAAGCATTATGGATGTTTTCATTTAAGTCATATTTATAGAAATTATGCGGCCAGAACCAATCGCTGACTGTTTCAAACTTATCAAACAAATATGTGAGTATATTTAAACCTACTCCCATTTTATCCGTACGTTTAGGGAAACCTAAAGCAGAAACGGTATCCCACACGCCAACAAAATGAATCGGTATTTTCCCATGAGAGTTTTTGTGACGATGAAAATTATTAGCAATTAATGTGTAGGTTTCATGATTTTCATAAGCAGTAAAGGCTTGCTTGGTATATTTTCGGAGAACATCATCTTTAAGGCTTGCTCCCTTAACCAATCCAACCGTATCTATAAAACCACACAAGGCACGGATAGTCGCCGCACCTCGACTAAAACCAAATAAATAGACCTTATCTCCGCTGACATAATTTAGCGCTAAAAAGGCATAGAGATCGATAATATTATTTTTTATTCCGGCTCCCACCGCACCACCGATAGCACGCAAATATTTATTGGTGGAGGTGCCGACACCGTTATCATAAAAGGTATATTGAGGAACATCTGTGTCATGAATTTCGATAGCGTTATACATCTTGTAAACATTACTATCTGGCGTATAACCGCCCTTGTTGCCTGTTCCATCAGCAAAGAGAATGATATTTTTTGACATTTTAGACTCCTTTCTTATAAATGGCTCACTGGGTGAGCAATATAATTTTTATTTGATATCTTTTTTATACGCATTATGATTATTAGTCAATGAAATACTGGAGTGAACACCTTATCTAAGAATAAAGTTGACCATTCACCACATAGAAGCTTTACCTAAAGCTATTTATTTAAAATCACATCCAAATAAAACGTCTTCTTTGGACTCTAACCACTGAGGATATTTCTTCATCACTTTAGAGAACATTGGATTTTGATAGTGTTTATCAAGCCATAGTTGAAGCTTTAAATAAGGCGCTTGTAAATACCATTTTCTATCCACTCGAGAGAACTGACGAATAAAAGGTAGAATGGCATAATCTGCTAAACTTGCTGAATTACCCATAAGATAATCATGTTTTGTTAAACGCAACTCTAGCTCACTAATAAACACTTCACATTGTTCACGACAATGAATTTCTGTCTCATCATGATATCGAGAAGCCGCTTTATATTTTTTTAAATTATCAACAAATTCATTATCGCTACGATAAATAAAATCTAGCATATCTTCAAAAGCATTAGATTGATTGCTCAATAATAAATCATCAGGATCACTATTTTTTAATGCCCAAATCATTACATCAAGACTTTGGTCGATAACAGATGAGTCCGGTAACACTAAGACAGGCACTTCAGCTTTAGCAGAAGCGATCACCATGTCATCAGGGATATTTGTCATAATAATATCACGCAACATAACAGGCTGACGTGATAAGAATATCCCCATTCTTGCACGCATGGCATAAGGACATTGTCGTAAAGAATAAAGGATTGGAAGAGGCATAGTTTTGACTTATCCCTTTAATCGAGAGATAGGTGTTTGACGATAGTATAATTCAAGAAGATTATGGACTTCAGGAAAGTGTTTTCTTACCTTTCCCGGTTTTTCAAAAAACATTTCACTAAAAACTGAAAAAAATTCTGCTGGTTCACTTGCGCCATAACAATCAAAACCATATAACTGATCGCCTTTACAATGACTTTCAAAATAATCATACGCTTTTGAAAATTCCCTCACCCAGTCACTCGAACTCATATCCTTATGCAATGGAGGAAACCCATTGGCAACACCGTTTTGCATATCCAGTTTATGTGCAAACTCATGGATCACTAAATTACTACCATCCTCAATTCCTGCATCTTTTGAATCATTCCATGAGAGGATAACAGGGCCACGTAACCATGACTCACCTAACGTATGTTTTCTATCATGATCAACAATGCCATTTCCGTCCATCTCCTGTCGGTTAGTTACAAAACCTCCAGGATAAACAATAATGGTAGAAAAATTATCATAACAATTTAACCCAAGCCGTAATATTGGTAAACAAGCCTGAAGTGAAATAATAAGCATGACATGTGGCGTAATCTGAAAACCTTGCGCGCCTTCAAATTCCTTATTGTGCATAAACAAAATACACAGCTCTTCAAGCGATTGTTTTTCTTCAACACTCAGCCCACGTAATAACGGTAAATGATGATATGCCTCATCCCATTGTTCACGCTTCAGATCTGAGTTTTGTATAATATTTTGGTCTCGCAATTCTTTAAACAAATATCGGTTTGCAAACTTTGTAAGAAGGTAAAGTCCAAGAACAAACAAAAGTATTTCAACTAAAACTATCATAGCAGTCCTTTTTAATTCTAATTACTTAAAATAGGTATCAGAGACAAACATTCCCCTTTAATTATTATTTCAACTAATCAGACAAATCCTTCAACGTTTTTTGTTTTAATAATTTCTTAATAGATCCATCGATTTCTTTTTGAATCTGTTTAACATTATCGTCAATTTCTATGAATTCTAAAGCGTGATTTTTCGTTTCACCTGAACAGCGTATTGCGGAAATAATTTTATCTAGTGATAAGGTATCCAAATCATAAGCAGGAATATAAGTAGTAGGTATTGCTGCTGTTTCTATTAACAACTCTTTATTGAGTAATTGTTTAATCACTTGTAGACAAGCTTCCGTACTAACTTTCATATGCTGAGCTAATAAATCAATTGTCCAAGCGGGTTTATGCGCGTGATAATGTTTACCGATGAGTACCATAATATTTAAGGCCATCGTTTCTTTTTCTCGGTTGCTTAAATATATTTTTCTGGAATCCAAATTTCGCTGCGCAGGGTTTTGATGATAAAAAGCAATACTGCAACCAATCAACAATATAAGCCAAGTAATATATAACCAGATGAAAAAGATAATCATTGATGCAAAGGCTGAATAAATAGCCGTGTAGTTAGATGAGCCGACGACAAATGAAGCAAATGCCCAGCTGCTGGTATCCCATAAAATACCAGACACAATGGCACCGACCAGTGCAGACTTAAATGTCACTTTGGTGTTGGGTACAAACATATACACAAAGGTAAAGGCAGTAATAATCAACACGTAAGGCAGTAAGTGCCCAATAATATTAGTAAGAAACCCAATGGACTCAATTTGCATGGCATCTTGTATTAGCGACACGTTGGCAATAGAAGCGGTAATACCTAGCGCAGAAAATATAAGTACAGGGCCAATCATAACAATCGTAAGGTAATTACTGAACCGTTTACCTATGGAGCGTAGATGTGACACACGCCATGTATAATTAAATGATTGTTCGATCTTTTGTATAAGAGAGATCACAGTATACAAAAGCAGGGCGAAACCAAGTGAACCTAAAACGCCAGCTTTGGTGTTTTCCACAAATCCAATAATTTTTGTACTGATCTCAGCACCTTTATCACCCAATGGTAAAAGAAAATTTAACAACATGGGTTCTATTTGATTGTGAATACCAAAGCCTTTTAAGACAGAGAAACTCACAGCAAGTAATGGCACAAGAGCCAAAATAGTAGTGTAAACCAGCCCCATGGCACGTAAGGTAATCATTCCCTCCATAAGATCTCTGATAATCAGATGAGTAATGCGTAAACTGGTGATGATGATGGCTCGACTACCCCTTAACTTGTTTTTTGGAGTATTCCAGACAATCTCTAGAAAGAGATCTTTCAGGTATTTTGGTGTGTGTGATAGATTCATATTTTACACATACTTATAATTAAAGGAGTCTATTAGTAATAGATGTTGTATTTATTAGAGACTATAACCATTTCTGTGTAACTGTCTAAGTTAATGTTTAAGCATAATCGCTTAAACGGTCTTCAAATTCAATCATAAAACGATTAAGTGCAGATTTCCAATTCCGAATCGGCATAGTCTAATTTTATTAGACCGCTACAGTTCATTTTGTTGCATCATAGCAATGGGGCACGAGGTTTTACGTTGTTATTGTTACAGTCATAGCCGACAATATAAGTTCCACCTTGGCGAAGGTATTTTCTTAGGGTATTGATGTCGGTTCGGTCAAAGACTCCATCACTATTAATGCTGCCGGCGGTACTTTGTAGTATATTAGTGGAATCTGTGTTCCGACGCCGATTGTTGGGACGTTCGGCAAAAATATATAAGGAGGGCTTCTTGGAAAAAAAATTACGCTTACGAATATCCATTATCCTCAGTTTGCTGTTAATTCCTGTATTCTTGTTTTTTGATCTGTATTTTCCACTGGGTGTTGCAGGTGGCGTGCCTTATGTCGCACTGGTACTGGTTGGTCTGATTACTCAGCGGCCAAACACAGTTATTATTCTGGCTGCGGTAGCGACACTATTGACTATAGTGGGCTATTTTATATCTCCTGTAGGAGGTCTACTGCAAGTGGTATTGATTAATCGTGGCCTGGCGTTATTTGCTATCTGGTCAGTGGCTATTGTCAGTTTCGTGCATCTAAAAGAACTGGCTAGGTTGGAACCACTGGCTACACGCGATCAGTTGACGAACCTTTTTAATCGACATTATTTCACTTCTGAAATAGTGCATCAGATTAATTTCTGGCGCCGTCATCAACAACCCCTTTCAATCCTGTTAATTGATGTAGATCATTTTAAAAAAGTCAATGATACCTATGGACACATTGCCGGTGACTATGCGCTAAAAACGATTGCTGATATTTGCTTACAACAGGTGAGGGATGTTGACACCATTGCACGGGTAGGTGGTGAGGAATTTGCTGTTTTATTACCCTCAACGGCTATTAATGGAGCCATGCAAATGGCTGAGCGAATACGTATTGCGGTGCAAGAATATAAATTTAAATATGAGGATTTGGAGTTTAATATTACAATGAGCATTGGAGTGACAGAAATAAAAGACGAAAGCTGGAGTATTACGGAGTTTATGAAAGCCGTTGATAAAATGTTATACGAAGCTAAAAGAACAGGTCGAAACCGTTGTGTTGCCCATCATATAAGTGAATCGACTTGAGAATGATTTAAAAGGGCTAAATTTCCACTGAATCGCCTTTTTGAAGAACCACACATTCGATATCCATTTTTTTACAAATACCAAGATTAGATTGGACCTCCCCCATTTATTATATATTCACTACATTAGAATATTGCCGCTGCAATTATTGTTAACTTAACGCCAGAGTAAAACAGGAGTAGAAAATTATGTCACTAAAAAAACTGATACTAGGCGCTGTTGTATTTACATTCTCATCAGCTGCAATGTCACAAGAGACGCTTAAAATAATAACATGGAAAGGTTATGCTCTCAAACCTATTGTCACTGCGTTTGAAAAAGAAACAGGTATCAAAGTTAAGATAACCTACAGTAACAATGAAGAGATGATCGCTAAACTTCGTGCGACAAGAGGAGCGGGATTTGATTTAGCGCAACCTAGTCAAGATAGGATCGCTTTCGTTCAAAAGAAATATAAAATTTATCAAGCGATTGATTTTACCAAAGTTGATACAAGCCTATTAATTGACTCGATGGTCGCTGCCGTTAAGAAGAATACAAAAGTGAAAGGTAAATTCTATGGCGTTCCACACGTTTATGGAACAACAGGTCTTATCATTAATAAAAAAGAAGCACCTGGCGCAAACGATTGGTCTGATCTGTGGAATCCAAAATATGCTGGAAAAATATCATACAGACTTAAAAGACCTATTTTGATTGGTGCGGCTTTTGCTATGGGTGAAGACCCCTTTGCTTTGTATGGTGATAAGAAAGCTTACAAAGCATTGATTGATCGGGTTGAAGCGAAGCTTATTTCATCTAAAGAACTTGTGAAAAACTATTGGACAAGTGGTGATACACAAGTTGAGATTATAAAAAGTGGTGATGTCATCGTTATTTCTGGTTGGGATGCCAAGGGTTGGGCTATCCATAAAATTAATTCTAATATTGATTTTGTCGCGCCCAAAAGTGGCGCTTTAGGTTGGATTGATACCTTCGCTATTCCCGCAAAGGCAAAAAATATTAGCGCCGCTTATAAATGGATTAACTTCATTTCAAGACCAGAATATGCGGCACTGATCACCAATAGTGAAAAATATGGCACGGCATCTAAAGGTGCAGCCAAATATTTAGATGCATCTATTAAGGCCGATTTTGAAAGGTCCTTCTCAAAAGCGGATATCGATAATATCAAATGGCATCCTCCAGTTCCTGCCGGCTTCGATAAGATTGAATCGAAGGCACTAGACAGAATTAAAGCAGCTAACTAAAAAGACTAATGAATAACTACTGCAAGGCTAAATTTCTTCGTTGTTTCCGTGCTCAAATGGTCACATATTACTCATATGCTCACATTTTCCGCGCGAAAACGCCTTGAACTTTAGCCTTTCGCTACGTTATTCATCAGCTTTTAAAATTTAATTGAAACCGATTGTTGAGAGATAGAAAATTTAAAATGGGAAAAATTTTAGAAATAAAAAACCTTTCAAAACATTTTGATGATTTCACCGCCGTTAATAATGTTAATTTTAGTGTTGAAGAAGGCGGCTTCTTTTCGATTCTTGGTTCATCTGGTTGCGGCAAAACCACCCTCTTACGCATTATTGCAGGCTTTCAACAAGAGTCTGAAGGTGACGTTATTATACGTGGCCAATCCATGAAGGGGATTCCCCCTGAAAAACGCCCCGTCAATATTGTATTTCAAAATCTTGCGCTCTTCCCAATGATGAATGTAAGGGAGAACATTGCTTTTGGTCTGAAAAGACAAAAGCTACGAAAAACCGACATCAACTCGAAGGTTAACGAAATGTTAGAACGCGTTGGTCTCAATGGTTATGAGAAGAAAAAAGTCACTGACCTATCCGGCGGACAAAGGCAGAGAGTGGCTGTCGCGCGTTCGTTAGTCATGAACCCTTCAATATTATTGCTTGATGAACCCTTGGGCGCTTTAGACAGAAAGCTCAGAGAACATATGAAAGTAGAACTTAAACTTCTGCAAAAAGAAATTGGCACCACCTTTGTTTATATTACGCATGACCAATCAGAAGCATTAGTGATGAGTGACCAAGTCGCCGTTATGCATGATGGCCAGTTTGAACAAATCGATACGCCACGTAACCTTTACAATAATCCAAAAACATCATTTGTCGCAGGGTTCGTCGGTGATACTAACCGCTTTGAAGTCCAGTCAGTTGAGGGTGATTCAATGATCACCAAAGGTGGTTGGAAGTTAAAGCACTCTGAACTTAATATGAAACCAGAAGTGTTTTACATTCGTCCCGATGCATTCATTCTCAACCCTGCCAATCATGTTGATGGTGTCGATCAGTTTGAAGTGACGATAAAAACGATTCTCTTTGACGGCTCCAATACTAAACTTTCTACAATGGTAAACGGAAGCAGTGAAGAACTACTAATATCACTTCCACAAAATGCGCAGTTTGATGGCATCGTCGAGGGTCACAAGTTGAACGTTGGTATTCACCGTGATGATATAAAGTGTTTTTAGAAATTTTATGATAGAAAATAAAAACAACTTTAATATCACCTTCTATCTATTGATCGTCCCTGTTTTAATCTGGCTCATTTTCATGATTGTCATACCCCATATCGAACTGTTGATTAGCTCATTTCAAGTTGAAGATGATATGGGTGACATGGTTTTTTCATTCGGTAACTATATCGAATTTTTTACTCAAAAAATCTATTGGCTAACCTTTGTAAAAACAGCAACGTATTCCATTGGTGTCACATTACTGGCTTTCATTATTTCATTTCCTATTGCATTTTATTTGACCAAGGTCACTTCAAAAAAGAACGCCGATTTTTTAATGTTGCTGTTATTAATTCCACTCTGGGTGGGTGAATTGGTTACTGTTTACGGCTGGATGGTACTACTTGGCGATCATGGCGTTATTAATAATTTCTTGATAACGATCGGCATCATCAACACTCCTCTCAATATGCTGTATACCAATTTCAGTATGGTTATTGGTCTGCTATACATGTCCATGCTCTTTATGGTGATCCCTGTTATGTCTACTCTACAAAGCATGGATGACTCACTGATTGAGGCCGCGTGTGATCTTGGCGCATCAAAGTGGGATATTTTTACAAAAATAATCATACCCTATTCCATGCCAGGCATTACTTCTGGAGCAATTATCGTGTTTATGTTGGTCATAGGCGATTATCTGGCACCAAATTTATTAGGTGGTAAACATTCTTTGTGGTTTACAGAACAAATTTATAATAATTTCCTCCAAACATTTAACTGGAATGAAGGTGCCGCATTTGGGTTCTTACTGCTATTGCTTTCTTCTGCAATTATCTGGTTAGCACTTAAATTATCCGGTCAAAAATTAGAAAAGGTGGGGTCATGATTCGTTCACTTCCGAGTTCACCTTTATACCGAATAGGTTATCGTGTTTATGTTTTTCTGTTTTTTACATTTTTGCTCATGCCTCTGATTGCTATCTCCGTTTTAGCATTTAATGATTCTAATTTCATTTCACTACCTTGGAACGGATTTACATTAGACTGGTTTTTCTCTGCGACAGATGAGCGACAAGGGCTTTTTGCAGATGAAGAACTGATAGCGAGTATTGTTACCAGTATCAGTACCGGTTTTTTCGTTGCTGCATTGTCCACACTTGTTGGTATGCTTGCAGCATTACTCTTTGAAGAAGAACAATTCCGATTAAAAGGCTTGTTATACTTTTTAGCGTTAGCGCCCTTAGTGATTCCCGGTGTCATTTTAGGTATCTCTATATTGCTAACCGCGACATCTGCTGGCAACCATATTGAGGATACTTTCGGTATGGATGTTGAGTTGTTTAGACCCAGTTATTGGTTGGTTGTTCTAGGACAATTTTCCTTTGGGGCAACCTATGTCATGTTACTTGTTTCAGCACGTTTGAAAAAATTTGATAGGACTCTGGAAGAAGCAGCACTGAGTTTAAAAGCGACACGATTAGAAGCGATATGGTATGTGACTATTCCTTTTCTTCGCCCCGCGATAATGGGGGCTTTTGTTGTTGCCTTTATATTAAGTTTTTCAAATATAAACACGACAATTTTTTTGATCGGTTCAGATCCAACCTTGCCTATCGATTTGTATTCTCGAATTCGATTTAGCTCAACACCTGTACTGAATGCGGTTTCATTCTTGATTGTACTTACAATCAGCGGTTTGGCTATCATCAATCTCTTTGCTAATCGCTCAGGTAAGTAATATTAGAAAAAATTGTGCTCTAACACTTATTTTTTTGTTTATACATCACAATCTTTTCACACCACTAATCCAAGGTTCCAATCTCTTACCCACTTTCAGCTCAACCTGATAATTCGGTTTCTCTTCCCTATTTTTATATCTATTATTAGTTTTTTTACTCTTTGTTATCTCATTAATCTTTTTCGAATAGGGTAACGACACATGTACGCGTGTTATGAAAAGCTGGCTTATTCTGGCTACTAGTTTCTTTTTATTCCAGTAAGGCCTAAGCTCTCCACGCAACATCAAGTATTTACTACTATCGTTGTATTTTTTTCTTAGTGTTTGTAAATCAAGCCCTGCGTCTATGGCTATTAAGCGTGATTCGGATGTCTTTAGTTCCTCTAATGATTTCTCTTTATTTTTTAATTTTTTCTTCAGATCTTTTTTATCAGGATTTTCTTTAACATTTTCTCGCTCTTTTACAAGGTCGTTTTCTGCATTTTTAAGAACGGTTTTAAATGACTCACCATCGTATTCAAGCACGACTATAATTTCTTCTATGTTAATTTTTTTGTATTTATAGTCTTTGTATCCTCTATCTTTTTTAATACTGTCAACATCTACACCCAGTTCTTTCTGTTTGTCTTCTGTTAGCCATGCAGGGTTACCATAGTTACCCAAATAATAACTACTGTAATTGTTTTCAAATATATTATCGGGGATAACATTCCAGTTAAGTCTTAAAGCCAGCCCACTGTTTTCTTTTTCACTGTATGAGCGATAAGGTAATGATAATTCGCGTTCTGTCAGCAGTATACTTGTTTTGATATCACCAGAGCGGTTATACGCAACACCGGCAAGTACGATAATATTGGTTAGCAACAGTAGTGCTGCGGCAATGACAGCTTGTTTATTGATGGGTTTATTCATGACTCTCTCCCACTACTTGGCCTGTTGATTGACTTTGTTCTCTCAAGCGTTTGTAAATAAATAGTAATAAAACAGATGACAATGCGATGACCAGAAAGAATAAATACTTTGGCATTATCTCCCACCACCAGTCGAACAATTTGGTGTACAGGAACAATACAAAAAACACGTTGCCTGTGTTGACTACGTCTGACCATTGTCTTTTTATGCCAAGAGCAATAAGTCCTGCACTGGTTGCAAAACCAACCAGCTGATAAAAGCCTTCGATAAAATCATGATCAAAGTTCAGGTAACTTCCTCTTCCCCAATTTGAAAGAATCAGCACAGGAATAAGAAACAAGATACTACCGAGTACTCGGTAGATAGGTGAGAAGCCACTGAAATTTTTCTGGTTGAACCACATGGGTACGCTGAAAATAATCAATGCAGGTAACAACAGATTTTCTGGTCGCTCTCCTGTGTGTATCCAATACATACCAGACCAACTGCCAACACGTGCCGCAATGAATGCAGCCAAGCTAAAAATTGCGATTGCCAATAGCAATCGAATATCAAAAGCATAGGCCAATAAAAAACCATAAACGGCCCACGCCAGTAATGCTTTATCAGAAGGCGTGATATTAAAAATTTGCCCAAGCATCACGAGGTTGAGAACAAAGCAGGCAAAGCCCACCATGGCGATTAACTTAGTAAAATATCCTGTGCTTTCGCGCTGCGAAATTAAGTGGCTAAGTAACAGAGTCAGCAACGGTGCTGCAATGAGAATGAACACTTGTACTGGCGTAGTAAGATAACCCCAGAACTGATAAAAAAGAAAGAAAATGCTGGCAGCCAGAGCTAATGCACCAACAAAGGAGGCGGCTTTCATGCCGGTAGAAAGCTGCTTCTGCTTTATATTGGTATCGATATCATATTGATTAGTTAATGATTCTAGTATCGAGGCATGATAACGAGAAATAGATGTTCGCTGATTATCATCCAGCATAAAAATGTCATCGTCATTGAGACATTTTATTTCATCATTAAAAGACTGAATCTGATCGGCACGTTGTTGCGCTTTGAATTTATTATCCATATAAGCTCTTATTTTTTGGGGATTAAAATTACCAACACTATCTAAACCAAGTGTTTACCCTTGCAAGCAAGAGTAATGTTTAAGGGGGATACTGACGAAACGCGTAGCGCGTTCTATAGTGCACACCGCCCCCTTTAATTTTACTTAATTATAAAATGCTTCAACCGTTCCTTTTAACTTAATCAGAAGCGGTTGTCCTCGACGGTCCAACGCTTTAGGAGAAGGAATTTTTACCCAACCTTCACTGATGCAATATTCCTCGACATCGGTACGCTCTTTGCCGTTCAGCCGAATACCAATAGTGTGCTCGAAAACTTCTGCATCATGATGTGGGCTACTGGGATTACCCGAAAGGCGATCTGGTAAAGCGGGTAGAGATTTAGCATCGTTCATATTAATAACCTGAATTAAATAAAAATTACGCTATTGTAGGCAATATAGACGTAGTGCTCAAGAATTGCACTAGAGTTAAGAGGCGTTATTTAGTAACTTGTGAATTTCGCCTAATTGATTGAAAGTCTCAGCAAGTGGTAATGAGCGAACTTGACTTGATTATTAGGTTTTAGAAAGGAATAAGGGGGCGAAGTGGTTAAAATAAATGACTCTGCCCTCTTTAATTTTATTATTTTTCAATCGAGCCTGCCCCTCTTATTTGACGTATCAATTAATCTAAAAACTGTTTTTTTGCAGCCGCTTAAAAGTTTTTTTGTTGCAGATTTAGGAATTGTACGTGAAATGGCAACGGTTCCAATCATCATAGATGTAATCGCTAATATCGTTTCTTCGTCAATGGTGGTATTAAGAGATAACAAGTTTTTTATCTGTAAATTTAATGTGACGAAACTCGTTGCATAGGCTGTGCGTACTTCAGGTTCTCTGTTAGCAACATCTGTGACAAGACAAGCAAGAGGGCATGGTAATATATCTGGGTTTGAGTAGTCTGCTTCCAAATAGTCCGTTACCATTTTTTTGAATTGTGATTTTCCATCAGCTAGGTTTGATGTATCTTTCTCTACATTTAAATTAGCTGAAAGAATAGACTTTGTATAAAGGTCTTGCTTGTTCTTGAAGTGAGCATAAAATGTACCTCGGGTTAATCCTGCATTAGCCATAATTTCATCGATAGAAACATTATCGAATCCCCTATGTGAAAATAGTTTTAAGGCGCTGGATAAAATGTTATTTCGGCTTTCTATTTTATGTTCTTTTGCATAACGCATTTTTAATTAACCATTTTAATATAATATGTTGTTTATCATACTATGATTGTACGGCATGATTTAACCATTGCAATCAAAAGGTAAATAATTATGATAAAAATTGAAGATAACATTCCAACTATCGAGATTATTTTTGATCAATGGAAAGTGTTATTAGGTTCTGACTATCATGCATATAAAATCACGTCTATCGAGTTTTTCATTTCTGTACAGCACTTTCATCTGCGAGTACTAAAGAAAAAGAAAAAATTGCGATAGCTGCTTGTTTTCACGATATTGCTATATGGGAAAATAAGACGTTAGATTATTTGGAACCTTCTGCTGAACTCGCAAAAATTTATTTAAATAATAATGGTAAAGACGAGTGGTCTGAAGAGATTGAATTGATGATTATATATCATCACAAATTTACACGTTATCGCAATTCTAAATATCCCCTAGTTGAAGTTTTTCGTAGGGCCGATTGGATTGATGTCTCTAAAGGCTTAATGACCTTTGGCCTGCCAAAGAATGAAGTGAAAGTAATAATTAATAAATTTCCGAATAGAGGATTTCATAAAAAACTTGTATCCTTAACCATTGCCGAGTTCTTAAAAAATCCATTGAGTCCCTTACCAATGATGAAATGGTAATTAAGGTTAACAGGAAAATAAGAGGGTCATAACACAGTATTTTCTAATATTAGAACCAGGCGCGTTAAGGGTGAGAGAGCTTACATTCTTAGCAACTGATGTAGTTACGAGAGATCAGGATGTAAAATTGGTGGTATATAACAGAACAAAAAGGGCTGTCCCCTATTACTATTTGATGCGCTACTTAACTATAATATAAAATAAATCGAGTCTAACCCTATTCATTTCTGTTGATTCAACAACTGAGGCCCTATCGTGAAAAAATCTATAAAATCCAGCCCATTGCAGCGAATAAGGTGTGCTGATAATGCGTGAACCAATACGACTGGATAAACGTTGTGTTGAACTGTTTGATTGTTCACGTGGCGCAGCAGTGAAGTACATTCAAGGTGGCTGGGTACAAGTAGATGGTGAAGTGGAAGAACGCCCTCAGTTTAAAGTGCAGGATCAAAAGATAGAGCTGCATGAAGGTGCGTCTTTAGCGCCAATTAAACCGGTGACACTAATATTCAATTTGCCGGAAGGGTTTAGTACTGATGATCCAACAGCAATACAGAAATTAATCACACCCGAGAGCCATTGTGAAGAAGATTACTCCGGCGTACAAATACTCAACAAACATTTTCATGATCTAAAGCCCGCGTCCCTTCTACAAAATGGGGCTTCAGGGCTAATGGTATTTAGCAAAGACTACAACGTGCTACGCGTACTGCTTGAAAATGACAGAAATAAGGAAGAGGAATACATCATAGAGTTCAGTGATGAGTATACGCCCGAGGCACTAGAGCAGCTCAATGAGCTTGCGTATAGCAGTGGCGAATCTCAGCCTAAATACAAAGTTAGCATGCAAAACGAAATACGCATGCGCTTTGTCACTAAGTTTACACACCCAGATCAAATTAAAACCTTGTGTAAGCGTTTCGGCTTAATGACTGTAGCAATTAAACGGATTCGAATAGGCAAAGTGTCTATGAAAGATTTACCACCAGGTGAATGGCGTTATTTATCCGAAAATACTATGTTTTGAGGAATAAATTGGGGCAGGAGTGGACTTCCCATTGATTGCCATTAGTTGGTGCTTTCCCCTATTATTTCTATTACTACAACCACTTTAATTCTTGAATATCCTTGATTTGAGTTTGTTAAGTCCTATTATAACTATCCAACTAAGACATCTTTATCCAGATAAAACAGGAACAAAAAATGAAAGTACTAATGGTTCTAACCTCACATGATCAACTAGGCGAAACAGGACTCAAAACAGGGTTTTGGCTAGAAGAATTTGCAGCACCTTATTACGCATTTAGCGACCAAGGTGCTGATATCACATTAGCTTCACCAGCAGGAGGTCAACCACCGTTAGATCCTAAAAGTGATGAAGCCGATTTTCACACAGCCGATACTGAACGATTCCAACAAGATGCCGCAGTACAAGAACAACTTGCAAACACCGTAAAACTAACTGATGTTAATGCGGATGATTTTGATGCCATCTTTTATCCGGGTGGTCACGGACCGTTATGGGACTTAGCTGAAGACAGCGAATCTATTGCTTTACTTGAAGCCTTCGAACAAGCAGAAAAAATAATCGGTTTGGTCTGCCATGCACCCGCAGCACTTCGACATGTAAAAAACAGTGATGGAGAATCAATTGTCAAAGGTAAAAAAGTAACGGGATTTTCTAACAGTGAAGAAGATGCCGTTCAACTAACTAGCATCGTTCCATTTTTAGTTGAAGACATGCTTAAAGAAAAACAGGGGATTTATGTCAAAGGTGATGATTGGAGCAGTTTTATTACTCAAGACAAAAACCTCATTACAGGTCAAAACCCCGCATCATCTGCGGCTGTTGCACAAGCAATGATGAAATATAAAAAAGTATAATAATGTTTTTAAAATAAGATAGAAATAAAAAGGGTCGGAGTGATTAAAATTCCGCCCCCTTTAATTGAATGTTTGCAACTATGATTTTAGCACCACGAAATCAAATATTAATGAGCAAAATGAATAAGATGAAAAAATCCGCACAAAAAGATCATGTGCTAAAAGTGACAAAATTATTCATGGCAATGATTGAGACATAACAAAGACACTATGTCTTGCTAACTAACATTATTTATTTTGGAGATAGACCTTGACTGATAATTTTAAAGAAAGATCAAAAGACTATGACAAGAACGATATGGTTCAAAAACTCTCTTCTGCCATCGGTAGTTGTATCATTAAAAATGTAGAGTTAAATGAACAAATGCATGTTCTAGACTTTGGTGCAGGAACAGGATTAATTACATCACAGATAGCGCCGTATGTTGAAAAAATAACGGCCGTAGATATTTCTCAATCTATGTTAGATAAATTGATCGAAAAGCAAGAGAGTACAGATAAAGTACAAACACTATGCCAAGATATTACGATTGAACCTATCGGAAAAGAATATGATCTCATTATGAGCGCAATGGCAATGCATCATGTTGAAGACACAGATAATTTGGTTAAACGATTTTCTGATCATCTAAAATCAGGAGCAAAAATAGCCTTAGCAGATCTAGATAAAGAAGATGGGAGCTTTCATCCAAAAGGGATGGAAGGTATTTATCATGACGGATTCGAACGGATTGAGTTTCAGGTCACACTAGAAAAACATGGTTTTAAGGACATCAACTTTGAAACTGCTCATACTATTAATGGCGAAACGCGACCCTACCCCATCTTTCTAGCATTAGCGACTAAAGCATAACGTTTGTAGATAAAGGGCTCTGAGCTCTTTAATTGGAATGGTTAAAATTAAATCACTCCGCCCCCTTTAATTAATACCTATGTATTTTATATTTCGGGCGGTTTAGAAGGTTTGCTTAAAACAAAGTAAGCGCCATAAGCAATAAAAATAAAGGTGAACACTTTAATGCTGTAGTGATACTCAGTAAAAAAAATAATTGATATTAAACTTATGCTCATCATTGAAATGGAAAATGTTTTTGCATAAATAGAAATGACATGGTATTTATGCCACCGTTGTATCGTTGGGCCAAACAGCTTGTGATTATATAATAAGTTATGAAAACGGAGAGAGCATTTGGAAAAGCCCCATAAAGCTAACAGAAGAAAAGGTGTTGTAGGCACAACGGGAAGCAAGGCGCCAATTACGGCCAATAAAACAAATACCCAAGCAATAATACAGTAAGCTATTTTCATCTTATAATTTATTTAAATATTTTTAATGTTTGTTATCAATAATATAAAACGACATTTTTCTAATCCGGTCCCCAAAGCAGCTCATCAAGATCCTTGTCGTCGTCAGAATACACAGGTACAACTTTTCCGTTAGTAAACTGAACACCCTCTTCTTCCAGCAGACCGCGCTGTTTTTTATAAGCTTCGCTGCCCACCTAAAAGGCAAGCGTACGATCAGACCTTACAACTCGGAACCATGGTAATGGCTTAGGTGATCTGCTCATCGCCTTACTCACCATGCGCGCATGACGCGGGTAACCTGCTGCTCGTGCCACTTCGCCATAGCCCATAACTCGGCCACTGCTAATACTGGAAACCACTTTCCAGATCGCCGTATCGAATTTATGTTGAGAATAAGCCATCTAATACTCTTTTTGATGGTTAATATATAAAAGGGAACCGTTCCCAGCTATCTATTATTACTTTTAATAGCAGATTTAACCATTTTTCCAAAGCTTTTATCTTTTTGTCTTTTTTCAAAGTTCGACATAATATTGAATGAGGTTTCATTTTTTATTTTTAAGTAATTTTTATATCGCTTTTCAGACAACTCACCCTGATTAATCGCAGAGAGAATCGCACATCCTTTTTCATTAATATGGGTGCAGTTATTAAACTTACAGTTCATCGTTAAATCAACAATATCCGAGAACGTTTCATCAATACCGCTATCAACAGCAATATTTCCCAGCTCGCGCATTCCTGGGGTATCAATTATCATTGCGCCATTTTCTAATTGTATGAGTTCACGGCTTGTTGTCGTATGTCGTCCTTTACTCTCTTTTTTACTTACCGACTTTGTTTCAAAGCGCGAATCACCAAGAAGACTATTGAGTAATGTTGTTTTACCGACACCCGATGAACCGAGTAAGCAATAGGCATAACCCGATTCAAGCATCGCTTTAATATTATTAATATTTTCTCCACTCTCATTACTAAACGGCAATACGGTTGTTTGCGGTGAAATTTCATTAACGCTTTTTATTTTTTCTTCAATTTCATCTTTCGATACAAGATCACTCTTACTCAACAGAATAACCGGCGTAATATTGGCTTCATTAATCATCACCAAATAACGTTCTAAGCGTCTAAGGTTAAAATTATAATCAAGTGACTGAACGATAAATGCAGTATCAATATTTGCCGCGATCAATTGTATATCGAAATTTTTTCCAGACGTTTTTCTTTGAACAATTGTTTTGCGAGGGAGAATATCGTGAATAATGGCATGGGTGTCATCGTCATAAAAATCGACATAAACCCAATCACCCGTCGTAGGTAAATCTACAGCGGAATCTGCAGTATAAGCAAGCTTACCAGAGAGTTCAGCAAAGACATCGCACTGCCCTTTGGTGATCATATAACTGTCTTTATGTACCGAAACCACCCGCGCAAGGTCATGTTGCGCTAATTTATCAGCTTCAACACGTTCTTGAAACCAGTCATTGAAGCCAATGTGTTGTAAATTTTACATTGTTATTTATATCATGGAAATCAATGTGAGCTAAACCAATTAATATAGACTATGTACGTTTTTTTTAATCTATTTTAGAGAATAATGTGTTCTGAGCCCATTTATTTCTTCTTTTCCCCTTGTTGTTTAGAAAAATTATTATATTTTTTTACTACATCTTTGTTATTGGCTTGTAATTGAACGACTCCAGCTACTTGTATTGTAACGCTTTTACTTTTAACTCTTGAAGAAACTGAAGACATTTTCGCAGCATTATCACCAGGATTTATTGATGTAAAATCGCTTGAATCATTAACTTTATCTTCTGTGCTTCTTACTTCAGTAATAACGTTAGGGTTAGCAAGAGTTCTTTGATTCCCAGCAATAACAATATTTGTAAAAATAAGTAACGATACTGCTGCAAAGATCATTTTAAAGTATTTCATAGTATTCATTCGCCTCTTTAAGATACAGTCAATGTTAACAATGATAATGATTCAATACTTTTATCAAAATAGAAAGAATCAGGGCCAACATCCCAAACTACTTTCACATCATATAAACCAGTATTAACATCAAACAAATGCATTGAACCTGATGGCACAATTTGAGAATCAATTTGGTTTTCTCTCCAAACGGATGAAGTAGATGGAGAAAGATAAAGACCAATTATTTTTGCATCAACCGTCCCATTAACTATCTTCAATGATCCTGTATATCCAGAATCCGTTGAAACCACAGTAGCTATACTCTCTTCAATCACAGGAACATCATAAAGGAATGTTGAATAGGTACTATACAGTCCTTCAACAAGCACTCGTGCATCATAAGTTCCTATTGGTACTGATGAAATGTCAAAATATAAACCTGCGAGTAAAGGTGATGATAATTGGTTAGCCCCCCATGTCGATTGATCGAAGGGAGAAAAATTAAATTCACGTATTGATAACGAACTATTATCGTTTTCTAACTGAACAATACCAGTAGAATCATAATAATAATCACCGCCACCACAAGCAGTTAGAGTGCTGATCAGTAATGAAATTAATAATAGACGTATGTGAATATTCATATCGGTAGCTCCTATATTTCCCAAACCTAATATCTTGTTTTGTATATTAGCTAGAGATCTCTGAACGTAACCTGAATAGGATATGGATATATTGATTTATTTCTATTGAATTAAAAGTTCGTAATTGGGATCAGTACATATTTTTCTCTAATATTAGAAACAAATGGTCTCTGACACTGAAGTATCCCCACAAAAAAGTGATCAAAAACAATGATTTAGGTATAAAAAAATTCAGGTAGACATACATGGCGTAATTTGATCTTCTATTAATTGTCGAGATCAATAAAAGGAAAGCACGCCATGCACGCTACACAGATAATAAATACCCATTTAAAGAAGATGTGTCAAGTAATACATAAAAAACGATTAAAAACATTAATGATAATGATTGAAGCATGTATACAAGGTAAAAAGCTCAGCATCACCGGTTTAGGTCGTGCCATAAAAAATGCTGTCTATGAAAAACATAACATCAAACGTGCAGATCGATTAATGGGTAATTTTGCCTTGAATCAAGAACGAGGCTTGCTTTATAAAATCATGACGAAATGGATTGTCGGTCACCATAAACAACCAGTGATACTGGTTGACTGGTCAGATTTAAGTGCAAATCGAGATTATCATTTATTACGCGCTTCCATTCCCGTTGGTGGACGCGCCTTAACAATTTATGATGAAGTTCATCCACAAAAGAAACAAGCCAATGTTCAAGTCGAAACGCGTTTTTTAGAGCGACTTAAATTAATGCTACCGGATAACTGTTGTCCCATTATTATTACTGATGCAGGTTATCGCACGCCTTGGTTTAATACTGTTACAGATTTAGGTTGGGACTTTGTTGGTCGTGTCGGCGGACATACGATGATAAGTCCACCCGGCCAAGATAACTGGAGTCGCATTGAAAAAGCCTTCGAAACAGCGACCACACGAGCACGCTATTTTGGTTTTATTAATTTAGTAAAACGTAACCCAACGCCTTGCCATGCCTATTTATTAAAGAAAAAGAAACAAGGCCGCATCAAGAAAAATGTTTACGGCCAACGCAGTGCAATGTCCTACAGTGAAAAAGTCGTACAACGACAACGTACACCATGGTTTATTGTTACCTCATTAAAAGGTGGTGCAGCGATAACAAAGCGTGTGATTAATTTATATAAAACGCGTATGCAAATTGAAGAAGGTTTTCGAGACATAAAAAATAGCCGTTGGGGTTTTAGTTTAGATGAAGCGAGAGTCAGCACAAAATTTCGTTATGAGAATTTATTATTAGTTGGGGTGCTTGCTACTTTTGCGGTTTGGTTAACGGGTAAAGTTTCTGAGATAAAAAATGTTCATCGACAATACCAAGCGAACACAATTAAAAATCGAAATGTCCTCTCAACGTTTTACTTAGGGTGTCTCGTTTTAGCTAAGCAAGCTTTTGATATTCGACGACAAGATTTCAAGAATGCGCTGACGGTACTTCAATATCAAAGTGAGGCGCAGTGTTATGCCTGATTTTGTGGGGATCCGTCAGGCTCTGACCCCATTTATTGAAATCAAAAAAGATGTCCTATAGGAACTTACCAAAATGATTATCGTAAGGCCTCATGTAAATCATGCCCAGAGCATTACACAACAGCATCTAAGGCGTCACAAAGTTCTAACGATTGTTATGTAAAGAGATTTGATAGCCCTGGTGCTTATTATGATTGTTGGAAAAAAGCAGCGCAAGGCACCAAAGGCTCCAATCATAACAAATGTAAAAAAGGGAAAAACTGGAAGAAGGGTGCAGGTCAGCGCTGCAAGTAGTTACCATAGGGGCAGTAATTTCTGCCTTTCAAACTAACAACCTAAATGGGATAGCATGACTATTCTCCTTTTTTTAAAAAACGTCCCTCCTTTTTTGAAGAGTAATAAAGGAGACGGAGGGATTATTTATTAACCAACCAGATAAACTGTTCATTTTTTAATCCCTCCGCCCCTTTTAATTAAATTAATTAACGACTCCTTTATTTTACTCCAAATTAATAGTAATCATAAAGTGGAATGTATTTTCAGGTTCTGTTTCTAGATTATTTGCCATATAAATCAGATATTCACCCTGTTTTATAAATACCTTTTCTTTAGTTTTTTCCCCATTTATCCATGTTACTCCTTCCAGTACGAATGTATTCAATAGTAATTCTGTAGAAGCCTTATATTTTTTATCAGACACAACAAAAATATTGTCATCACTATTTTGTACTGAATACCAAGTACCAGATGGGTTTCGAATTGCTATCTTATGTGGATGATTTTGTGGGAAATTCAAACGAATACTTTCACCTGTCGAAATACTACGAGGATAAGCTTGTAATGCAGATATTTTATCTTCGTTATTACTTATTTCAGCAACAGCACAACCTGTAATAAATAATAATACAAATAGAAAACTTTTCTTAAAACTTGTTACTAGCATAATTAATTTTCCTATAATGACTATATTATAAACTTAGATGAAAATGAGGAGGTGTTGTTTCTAATATGATTTTAGTCGCAATGCCAGTTGCTGCAGATTTAAAATGTGATTTTTCTACTGTTGACATATTTTTGCTGCGTACATCAACAGCCCCAACTTTAAGGTGCTTTGAAATATATATCATTTTTGATATTTGCGTATCAATGACAGATTTCATATCTGCAATGGTATCAATTTTAGATTTTTTAGCAGCAACGGCGTCGGTATATGCTTTTTTAATTTCTTTAGCCGCAGTTTGATTAGCATAAACTATTAGCTGATCACCACCAGCTAGTTTCCCATGCATTGCAGAAGCTTGGCTTTGCGAAGAACGTGCCCCACTCGTAACAACAATATCTTTTTTAGCTAGAGAATGGTACTTGTTAGCTATTTTTTTAACTTTTGCTTTAACTGTTATTGAAAGTACTACACCCGTTTTTAATGAATAATGTTCAGCCATAAACGTCTCCTTGTTTAGTGTTTAATCCTTTAATTATTATTAAAAATAGTATCTTATTGAGAACTAACCTTCAACCTACTTTAAAATAGCCTGTGACACAGTGGTTAAAATTAAATCACTCTGCCCTATTTAATTAACACTCCGTAATACTTACCGCTAATCCACCTAATGATGTTTCTTTGTATTTAAACGACATCTCTGACCCTGTTTGCTTCATTGCAGCAATACAATTATCTAATGGCATAAAATGTTCACCACTTTCACGTAGTGCAAGTGATGCTGCAGTAAATGCTTTAATTGCACCAAACCCATTTCGTTCAATACAGGGGACTTGCACTAAACCATTTACAGGATCACAAGTCATACCAAGATGATGTTCAAGTGCAATTTCAGCTGCTTTTTCAACTTGTTCTACTGAGCCACCGCGAACTGCACATAAACCTGCCGCAGCCATGGCCGCAGCCGATCCCACTTCACCTTGGCAACCTACTTCAGCACCAGAGATTGAGCTATTATGTTTTATCAAACCACCAATAGCGGCGGCAGTAAGTAGAAATTCACGTACCTGATGATGGTAACCCTTTTCATGATAAACAAAATAATAAAGAACTGCAGGTATCACACCAGCGGCACCATTTGTCGGTGCTGTCACTACCATATTACCTGCAGCATTTTCTTCATTCACAGCCATCGCATAAGCACATAACCATTCATTTACATTCGCAGTACTTTCATTAACGCATAATTGATCATACAAATGTTTTGCCCGCCGCTTAATATCCAACCCTCCGGGTAAAATTCCTTCAGCCTTAAGACCATTCTCTAAACATGTTTGCATCGACTGCCAGATATCATCTAATCCTTGATCGAGATCTTTTTCTGATAAATTATCCAGTTCATTTGCTCGCTTCATTTGTGCAATAGACAGTTTACTTGTCTTGGCCATTTGCATCATTTTATTGGCAGAGGGAAAGGGATAAGCACATGATATAGGCTGCACAAATTTTAATGGCGCTTGCAGCTTACTAATTTCATCAAGACTATTAATAAATCCACCACCGATTGAGAAATATGTTTCAGAAAACAAAACTTCATCTGTCATCGAAACTAAATCAAAAATCATTCCGTTAGGATGCTCAGGTAATGCTTCTCCTTTATCAAAAACAATATGTTCATAAGGGATAAAGCTAACAAGCTCCCCATTACCAAGATGTATACAATCACTTGCACATATTTTCTCATACAACTGGTTTACATTCATAGTAGCCAATTGCTCAGGCGTATAACCATGTAAACCAAAGGCAACAGCGCGATCGGTAGAATGTCCTTTACCGGTAAAAGCCAATGAACCTCTTAAGGTACAACGAATAGAAACATCAGATGAAAGTAAAGAGTATTGTTCAGGTCGTAATAACCGTTCAATAAATTTCCTGGCAGCCACCATAGGACCAAGTGTATGTGAGCTAGAAGGTCCAATGCCAATTTTAAAAAGTTCAAGTGTGCTGATAAACATTTTTATCACAAGCCTCAAAAACAAAAAGTAACAGCTACATTACTTCGTTAAGTTACGTCTATCAAGGTACAAGTTATGTGGTTTTAAAACGAGTTTTTACATTATTCCCTTTATTCCACCGTAAAACTAAAGGCTTTGTCGTGCACTCATATTAAAGGACTCTCGATAATTGCTCCTGCATTATTCTACCTTCGCCCATCCATGGGCTCGTGCCCCCTTTAATCAGAAATTTTACGCAACCAAAAACCTATTAATAATTATATTAACAGTAGGAATAGATATAATTTTTATAACAGGCCTTCTATAACCTTTCACTTCATATCGACTTAAATTAAAGGTAGAGTATTTTACTTTATCACGCTGATTACCGCCTAATAATCTTATGTGCGTTGCTGATTTACTATCAAAGAAAGCAACATGATATCCTGAAGATGACCCAGTACTCTTATCAGAACCTGACGATTTCTTTTTAATAACAACAATATCTCCTTTAACGGGAGCTATGACTTTTACTCCCCATTTTAACCAACTTTTAGCCAGCGCATTATTTGTCCCTTTATACGCAGATTCTGTTATTACCCAATTTACAAATGATGAACACCAAGGGATTTCATCCGTTTTAGCTTTTAATGTTGTTGTTGCATGATATTCGATGATTCTGGAATTATGTTTATTTACCTTACTCTTTTCTCTCACACCTAGCTCAGCCTTAGCAACGTCATACCATGGTGCAGTTGCGCTTAAAACTACGCTCTCAGCAACAGTAGTGGAAATATTTTGTCCTAATGCATACCAAGTTTTATCACCAACAACCCCATCAGTTTTTAGATTTTTTAATTTCTGAAACTGAACCACCACATCATATGTTTTCTTACCAAAATCACCATCAGGCACAAGCTTAGGAGACGGAGTTAAATTTTGATTTAATAAAATTTGTAGTCGTGTAACCAGTTGGCTTTGATTTCCCTTTCTTATTGTTTTCATTTCAATTTCCTTATTAATTAAACCTCTTCAACATAAACACGAACGAAGTACCATTTTCCATCAATTAACTCAAAAGAAAATAATGCAACACTTGTTTGACCATCATCGATTCTTGGAGAAATCAATCCATTTTTCTTTATATAATCATGCATCGATTCTGGTGTTAAATTTTCTCTAATATCTTGTTCCATAAATGATTTAAATCGTTTTTTGAATTTCACTTTATCTATGACTGTAGAACCATCCATATCAAGCTCTCCTTTTACACTAAAAGGAAATTTGGTTATCTCTATTACACGGGTAATATTATTATTTAATGATGCAGTTCTAAATTCTTTCCAAAACTCAGAAAAAGCCTGTTCAGGCTTTTTATTGCTTTCGGCATTACAGGAAATGGCTGTTAGCCCAAATATTAATAAAAAAATGAATGAAAATATTTGTTTTAAATTTTTGAGGTACTGCATTGATAGGTCATCCTTGATATTTTATGTAAATACTATAGCAAAATAAACATATTGAGAACATCTACTAAATACCAAATTTAAGAAATTCGAGTCACAGCACAATTGTTTCTAATATTAGCAAAAACTGTGTTCTGCCCCATTATTGAGAGGATAAAGTCTGTCCGTATCGCAGCCTTAATTTTCGCCGCCTCCGAATGTAATATCTCTTTAGTATCTGATGATTCACTCGCGGCAGGTTTGTTTTTGTGAGGGCGTGTAATCCATTCAACAACTTTTTCTGCTCCCTCATAACTCAGGTAAGCACCACCGAGAAGTAGGATAGGAACAATTAACCATGAAGCATAAGCACTTAACAAAAACGCAATAGGTAAAATAATAATTTTATTAAGTAATGCCCCCTTAGTGATCGCCCAACTCACCGGCAACTCTCTGGAGGCATGAAAGTCCGTCGCGTTAAACACGAGATCATCCCCTAATAAAGCAGCTGTTTTTTTTGCATAAATTACTTTCGATTCAATTTACAACAATTACTCTCTAGCCTCTTTATTCGTTTATTTTGTTCCGAACCAAAAATCTATATTCTTCTCAAGGAACTCATCAAATCGCATATAGTGTGAACCATCACACGAAAAATTCAGGCTAACCATACCATTAATAATATTTAACGAACCCGCTCTTAAGTAAATATTTTCATCAGCAAAACGTAAATCACGAAAAACTTCAAATACCGGAATAATTTTATCTGCAGGAACGATTGCTCTTTCATGGTAGTCGCGTCGTGGGTACGCAAGACAAATATCCGGATCAATGATTTCATCAAAACTTCATATTCTATAACTGAAAGGATCATCAACCAGCCATATAGTGACTAACCCACTAGAGAAATGAAGGTTGGCATGAAAAACACCATGCTCACTAATTAACTCACTGATAATCGGTATGACTTCATCCAAACGTTGATCCATCTGGCTTTCAATGCGTTCTTGATTAAATACTGCACTACGTATAACCGGATCACCTTTAACCTGTCGCCAGGCATCCGGCTCCTGGTAGATTTCTTTAATATCAGGTAACTCTCTCTTAAGTCAAAATCTGCACCTAGAAACCCAGCACGTTGACCCTCTTCATTTCGAATAACTTGAATAGCGGTAAATGACGGTCTCTTTTTGTTTTTGCTGATATAAGCATCGGATAATTTGAAATCGGTAACACCGATTATTCCTTCCATATAGGGTCTGTCCATACGATTACGCCCAAAATGTTCTGCCTCTTTACCACTTTGAGTAATGTTATCTGTTATCTGTACGCCATCAGAATTTAAAACGTAAAGATGTTTACAGTAGGGTAATAGAGGAAAGATGCCAGACAACAACAGATCAAGTTCTTCATGATTGCCGAGCAGAGGGACGCACTTCAAAGCTAGATCAAGCATCTCTTCACCAAGCATTGCAGTTAGCTGTTCACGTTGCGCACGTATCGTTTCTTTAAGATTGTTTCTCATATGACGTTATCTTATCAAAAATAGTACTAAAGGGGCCGGAGTGATTAAAATTAAATCACTCCGCCCCCCTTTAATTGCATTTATTCCCAATGAATAGCAACGGGCGTCCTAGTCGAAAGTAAGGTAAAATTATCTTTCATTACTATTAGGACATTTTTATGCAGCTCAGAGAGATTAATAAGATTCGTTATAGCAAGCATTACAAGATAATATTTGCCTGCATCGCATTTGTTCTTTTAATTATCGCACCCGGAACGTCTGCACTACTTATTTCCCTTTTTAGTAACCCAGAAGGTTCATATTTTTTTCACAATCTGGCAGGTGTCGTCGTTGGAGTGGCTATCGTCGCTTTTGTACTCTATAAATTTCGTCAGCATCCTTATATGTATGAAGTAATCTATGTCTGGGATTTAAAACAACAACTGAATCGAATACGTCGCAAACAACGCAAGATAGAAGCCGCAATTGAAAATAATGAAAAAGATGCCATGATCATCATGAATTTTATGCTCCATGGTTCAAAACAACTTTATGAACTAGACGATAATACTATTACGATGGAAGAGCTGCTGAGAAAGATCAAGATTCATGATGAATGTATGCAAGCAGCAGGATTGAGTTCATCCACAGACTCATATAATCCTGCCTTGTTAGAACGGTTTTAAAAGTTAAACAGGGTCTGTCACCTATTATTTCTTCTCTTATATTAGAAACAATTAGTCTCTGACACCTATTGTTCATACGATTAACGGCGAAACGCGACCCTACCCAATCTTTCTAGCATTAGCGACTAAAGCATAACGTTTTTAATAAGCGATACGATAAAAGGAATTAAACAATGAAAGCACTCGAAACCAAAATACCACCACCCATTATTGCCCTGGCCTTCGCCACATTGATTTGGTGGATGGCCAGTTATCTACCCAAAATTGAAATCGAATTTATGCCAAAGGTGGTTATAGTTAGCTTGTTAATGGCTATTGGCGCATTTTTTGATTTCTCTGGCTTGTTAAAATTTTTCAAAGCAAAAACAACGATTAATCCAATGAAACCTCACGCATCCTCTGCACTTGTGAATACAGGTATCTATAAAATCACCCGTAATCCCATGTATGTTGGCTTGGTCTTTATCTTGAGTGGGTGGTGTATTTACCTGAATTGTCCAGCTGCAATGATTGGAGTGGCTGGATTCATTTTTTATATCCATGCTTTTCAGATATTACCGGAGGAGCGAATTCTTATTACCTTGTTTGGCGAGGAATACATTGAATATCAATCCAGAGTTCGCCGCTGGTTGTGAAAGCACATACTGTTTAAATTTAAAATAAATTAGGAAACATCTTTGGAAATTGCTCAAGCAATATAAAGGGAGCGGAGTCATTAAAATTAAATCACTCTGACTGCTTTAATTCACAGTATATTAGAGAAAACTGTGATCCAACCCCATTTATTACTATTCAAAGGTTTAAAATTCATTAATGAATGCCCCATTCCATTTCTTCATCTCGCTCTTTTTCTTGTTCTATTTGTTTTTTAAGTGACATAATTCTTCTATCAGCCCACTCTCTAACATTTTCTAATCCGTGTTCAGATAACGACTCTAATGCAATAATTTCTTTCTCATAATATGGCACTACAGAACCTGTCCAGCCAAACGAGCCCATGTTAACTGATAAGGTTCTTAATACTTTCTCATTATTTCCAAATGTGTCAATTAAAAATTTCGCTCTTGATGATAACTTATACCCTTCATCAGCTCTAACATATACATCAGTAGCTTTCGCAACAAATTCAGGTGCTATATTTGGTTCTGAAACACACCATTCTTTCAATATATCTTCATCTAAATCTTCCATAACACTAGTAGTCACTTTATTAAATCCATCCTCAGAGCTTAATAATTGTGAAAGCCTATACTTTTGAAGATTATCTGCCGTTTTAATTGCTGCCGCAATTATTGGCCATACTTCACCTCCATAATTTTTAAACAACAATCGAATTACTGGCTTTATATAGTGGTGTATATCTCCATAATCCATTTTGTCATTACATGATATAAGAATTCGTTCAATTAGTTTCTTTGCAAACTCTGAATCATTGTCATCAATTATTTTTTCAACTGCAGTCTTCCAGTGATGAACTTCCAAAGCTTTCCTCTTATTCTCTCTATCAAGAGGAAGGTCGACTAAAAGATTCTTAAATGTCTGTTTACAAGCACTTCTTTTTTCTTCGCTACCATGACAATACATAGATAAGATATCTAAAGCTATCCAAGCCCCAGTATTAGAAATGTTTTTTAACTGATTTACAAAATTAGAAACTATATCTGGTTTTATTTCATCTAGTGCTCGGCCACAGGTAAATAAAGATGCTTTTTCAATATCCAATAAACCTGAAGTTATAAGAAAAATTATTTGTTCTAAATGCTCATTAGTTATAAATCCTGTCCTTATTACTTCAGGAAAAAACTTAGCTATTTTTTTGTTTTCTATAAATTGATTTACATAGCTATTCCATGTTTCTGGGTTTAATTCATAGATACCGTCAAGTAAACCTAACAAAAAATTTATATTTGGAAATTCTTCTGATTCAATAATATGTATTGAATCAGTTACTAATGGTTCCCATTGTTTTGATGAAAGAACAACATTTCGGCCAAACCAATAACCTTGCCTTTGTTCACCGCTCAATAGTTGTGGTAAATTTGGTAAGAGAATACTTATATCATCTGAAAAACCAGAAGCAAAGTCTTCAACATTGATTGCAGACCTATCTATATAGTTACCGTCTTTATCTTCCTCATGTTCATAGGATGGATTAGATACAATTAATGAAATCCGATCTACTAAACGACTAGGGGTTAATAAATCAATCCACTCATTTAATTTTTGTCTGAGTTCATCAGGCATATTATCAGTATCAAACGATATTGTAGTTTTAATACTATCAATAGCTTTAGGCCATAGAGGCCCTTGAGCATCTACTATTTTCTTGATTGCATTATCAAGCGCAAGCATAACGTCGAGACCTCTTTGACTTAAGCCTCGAATATGTGCAGCAATGACTTCTTTTGCAGACTGGCTAACTTCACTATTTTCTAATGCTAATGAAGTTAATCTCTCTATTGCAGCAATCCAGTAGTCAAATGCTTCCTGCCATATTTTTGGTTTCCATTCTACCAATGGTTCACCACTACCTTGATATTCAGCACCAACTGTACGACTGCCACCATAAGTATCAATTGCAGAATCAAGAGCTTGCACTGCAAGTTCGCGTATCGGGTTTGCCTCATGTTTTATTGCATAATCAATTATTTCTAACCTATCTACTGGGGTTGCTTCTGTTCCAGATAAAAATGTTCTGAATAGTTGTACAAACTGACCCGTTGCATTATTTGCCCAATCTTCATTTTCTGCTGATGCTAGCCACATTAAACACTTTGCTGATTTCTCGAAAACATCTTTATGGAAACAAAGTTTTTCAAGTGCCCAAACCAAATTTCTCCTTACTTCATCAGTTATATCCGTAGTAAGTTGCTCATGAGATAAAATCAATAATATTTTAAAGAGAGCTTCTGAAGTAGCTTTAGGGTTCACTTCCACCAATGAGCGAAAGAGACGAGAACCCCTATTTGACAGGATCACTTCCGTTTGCCCAAAAGGGCCTTGATTACCGCATAAATTTTCAGTTAATTCTTTTACTTGGGGTAAAAAATCTAATTTAGCAACTTGATCGCAAAAACTGCGTTCAAGTTGACCTGGCATTTCAGTTTCTATTAGATCTTGCTGCCTTTTCGGCCGTGTTGTTCGCCACCAATCTGCAGCTAAACGAATTGCTAAAGGTTTCGGAATAATTTGCGCAAATCTACCTCCCCTGTTAATAACTCCCCTTTCTTCAAATAACTTTACGCACCTATATAAAGTATCTTCATTTGTTCCGGCAATAACCTCAGCTATAAATTTTGCCTCTACATCAACTTCTTTTTCTAAACCAAATTTGTCGAATAAAGAGCACGCTTCAAGGATTTTTTTAGCATTCTCGTCTTGCTCATACCCCCCCCAAAGCATCTTCTTAACTAAATCATCATCAGTAAGACTCCCCATATCTTTTGTCTGATCGAGTCTTGCTTTAGCCAAGAGCACTGCCATTTGTGGAAAACCTTGAGCAAACTCTACAATCCTATCTAAATCATTTATCTTTTCACCATACACTGGCTCCAACATTGATTTGATAAGCTCATCACTCATTTTCCTTATTTGTATTGGATTAGTATCAGAATCTTTCTCAGGATTATAATGAAGTGTTAATAATGAAATAGTGCTTGTTGGGTGTTCTACTTCATGACGTATTTGTTTATGTAGTGATAATTCACAATTATCTACAACAAGTAAACAGTCTAAGCCATGCCTTACCCAACTACTTATCAAACCTGGTAAATTAGGTTCATGATAGGCTGCATCAATATAAACAACACGTTTACTAAAATTATTATACTCATTATTTCCTCGACAAATTTCCAAGGCCAATCTTGTTTTACCTAGCCCCGAAAGCCCAATAACACGTGCACATTTTTTTGACTGTATAAGAAGTTCTCGTAAGCTATTAATAGCTTCATTTCTTGCTTCATCGGCCACATAGTCAAAAAGGTGATTTTCATCAAAACCTTCCCATTCATCCCATGTTTTAAGTCCATGAACAATAGGTTTTCCAACCCAATTTAAAACAGCAGTTATCGCTGGAACATATAGATTCACCTAGCCTTGAATTATTGCTGCATCATATATTTCTATAATTGCAGTATTTGCATAGGATTTTTCTAGGTCCTCCAGTTTTTTTCTAATAGCTTTAATTCTTGGTCGCTTTTGTTTTTTATTTAATTTTTGTGTTGTAAAAAGAATATAAGCACCACCATTCTCAAATGATTGTTCCACCATACCTTTAAGTGTGCCATCTGAACCTATAATCTCCTTGGCGCATTCGGCAGGCTGCATGTTTGTTGCTTTATTTTGAAACTGGACTAAACGTGAAGGGAGGAAATTTGTACTTTCAGGCCCATCAGTCCATTCAATTCTTCCATCTTCACCTCCATCAGCTACATTAATATTCAAAGCAACTTCGATTGCTCGTTCTGCAATACCGGCAGACTTAGCTTCTAAGTGCAAAAGCATTTTTAAAAGCTTTGTAAAATCTAAGGCATTTAACTCAGATATATGCTGAGACTGAACCTCGAATAAAGTCGCCATACACTTTTCCTTTAATATTTAGTATAAATCTAATTTCTTATTTTATATTTATACTACTACTTATGAATAATTAAACTACTAGGGTCAGGTCCTGACGAATCCCCACGAATTTTCGTAAAAAAGTGAAGAAAAACAAAAAGATAATAAATAAAATGTACATGCATGGTGAATTGTGATCTTATTAAAAGTAAAGCAAGAGCAAGAGCAAGAGCAAGAGGGTCAGGTCTTGTTTCTTGATTTCTCAATTAACATTATCCTAACAATTTAAGAATATCCTTAATCGCAACTTTTAGTGGCTGCAAATCTTTTTCAATTACTGCCCAAGTTGTTTTAATACTCACACCTAAATATTGATGTGCAAGTATATTTCGCATTCCAGATATTTCATTCCAAGGGATATCTTTAAAATTGACAATTAAATCTTCAACACCAAAATCTTTGATGGCTTGACCTATAACTTCTAGATTTCGAATAACGGCGTCTTGGGTTTTATGATCAGAAAAGAATTCTTCACGACCGGCACTTGTATATTCTTCTATTCGGCAAATGCAATCGTAAATATGTTTTATATAGACAGAGCGATCCTTACTCACAAAGGTAGAGCCTCTTTAATAATTTTATCTCGTAAATATTTATTAAGGCTATCATCGGGAATCACATCAACATTTCTCAATAAATAAGAAGATAGATCTTGCTGCAAACCAACTAAATCTAACAGGCTGCGTCCTTGTTCTAAAGTTACTAAAAAATCAATATCACTGTCTACCGTTTCCTCTTCCCGAGAAACTGAACCAAACACACGCACATTTGAAGCACCTCTCTTACTAGCAATAGCAAGAAGCACTTTTTTGTTGTGTTTTAATTTCTCTAATAAGCTCATAGAACTAATATTACACCCATTTTTAACTTATTCCAGCATATATCCTTAATCAAAAAATAATGCGGGGCTTATTTCAAAACGCTCTGATAACTTTACAATATGATCTTTTGTAAGGTTGCGATCACCTTTAAGAATTTTTGATATTAAAGTTTTATCTCCAATTTCAGGGAAATCCGTGCCATTAAGTTCATGCTGATCCATAAGCAAACGTAGCATGGAAATATCAGCGGGAATCTCTGAGATGGCTTTTTCAAATTCTTGAACGCTTTCAAGTGTATTTTCATATTCAGAAATAGATTTTGAAATTGTTTTGATAATTCCGTTCAGAGTATAATTAGGATCATCTGGTGCTCTGTCCATAAGAGCACTAACGAATAACAACGCTTTTTCATACGTCGCATTATTTTTTATATGCATAATTGGATCCGCAACTTTGGCAAAACTAATTGCTTGTTCTACAACATCCTCTTCTCTTAATGCTGCTTGCCTCATGGTAATTCACCTTTCTCGTAACGACTATTTAACTTGTCATACTCTGCATGGTTAATAATGTATTTCGCAAATCGGGGCTGTGTTTTTATTCCAAAAATGATGCAGGCGATTAACCGTATATTGTTTCCTGCAATATCGAAAACCCACCACTTTTTAACATGTTTGAAATTGTCTACTTTAGGAAAAATTTTCCTTAATTCATGGGGATTTTTAAACTTCCCTGCTTCAAGTACTTTGTACGTATCCATAATTGCAGTAGCGTGTTCAGGGTACTCTTTAGCCACCTCTGCAAATCTCGGTTTATCAATAATATGCATCCATGCTCCTAATGCTCTTTTGAAATCATTCTTAAAGTAACTATAGTATTGGGTTGGGTTGGGTTGACGTCTTGTCAACCTCCAATAAAAAAGGAACCCGAAGGTTCCTTTTTTAATTCTCACCGTTCCCTCACCCCAACCAAGGCCTCTCTTCTTCAATCATATCGTAAACCTGTTTTAATAATTCTTCTTCGGTTCCATTAAATTCAATCCATTCTTTTTTATTGCCACGATGAATGGGTGTTAACTCATCAGGTGCGTGACTCGGTGCGGGAATGTCGTGGTGGTAAGCACATAAGGGTAATACTTTTGCGTGCGCCCATTCTTTTGTTCTACCTTCAACATGATGTAGTGAAACAAACTTTGTGCTTTCTTGTTCTTGCATGTCTGAGGTGTACCATTTTTTATTCAGGCAACAGATACAACCAATGTTGCCAATTTTATTGCCTAATATTTTTTCTAATGCTGTAGGGTTTCTGCCTTTTAAGCCTTTTGATTTTATTGCATTGAACTTAATCGGTTTGTGGTTTTTATATTCAGGTGAGGCTTCTTTGATTTGTAGTTGCGCCTGTTGTTTCATGCGTTGTTTTTCATATGCTTTAACTTGTGTTGCTCGCTGCTTTTCTTGTTGTGCCTCTCTATATCTAGGATCGTCTAAACGCGCTTTCATTTTATCAAAGGCACACTGCTGAGTTTTTCGTTGTGAGGCTTGTTGTTTTTCTTGCTGTGCTTTTTGGTGCTCAGGTGAAGCGAGTTTTGCTTTTTGTTTCTCGAGCTGGCGTTGACGGGCTGCGTTAGCTTGGGCTACTTTCTTTTCATAAACGGCTTTGTCTTGTGACATATAATAAACAACCTAAAACTTATTATTTTGTAACCTCCTTGTGCTTTGTATTTTCATAAAAAAAGGAACCGTTAAGATTCCTTTGTTAGAGATTGCCACGCGTTGCTCGCAATGACAGGTCTATATTACTTTTTCTTCGGCATATAAATATCAGTACATGTACCTTCTGCAACTTCAGTTGCAAAGTTAAGTGTTTCTGACAAAGTTGGATGTGGATGAATTGTCTTACCTACATCGTCCATTTCAGCACCCATTTCAATCGCTAGTGTCGCTTCGGCAATTAACTCACCTGCATTCTTGCCTAGAATACCTGCGCCAATCATACGATGTGTTTTTGCATCATAAAGTACTTTGGTCATTCCTGTTGTTGCTCCAACAGAAAGGGCTCGACCACTTGCCGCCCATGGGAATGCACCCTTCTCGTACTCTACGCCTTCTTCTTTTAACTGATCTTCTGTTTTACCTACCCAAGCTACTTCAGGGTCGGTATAACAAACCGAAGGAATTACCCGTGCATCAAAGAAACTTTTCATACCAGAGATAACTTCTGCTGCTACTTTAGCTTCATGTGTTGCTTTATGTGCAAGCATTGGCTGGCCGACAACATCACCAATCGCAAAAATATTATCAACGTTCGTTTTCATCTGGTTATCAACAGGAATAAAGCCATGATCATTTACAACCACACCGGCTTTTTCTGCATCAATCAATTTACCATTTGGCGAACGACCAATTGCCACTAATACGTTGTCAAAAGTATCTTCTTCCGGTACTTTTGCTTTTTTATTACCTTCAGGACCTTCAAACTTACACACAATACCTTTCTTGCTCGGCGTCAACTCAGTGACTTTGGTATTGGTGAAGATATTTTCGTAACGCTTCTTTAAGACTCTTTCAAATAGACGAATGAGGTCGCGGTCTGCGCCTGGAATTAAACCGGAGCCTAATTCAACCACAGTAACTTCTGCACCCAGAGCAGAATAAACCGTTGCCATTTCTAGGCCGATAATACCGCCACCGACAACGAGTAAACGCTTTGGAATGTTATGCAGTTCTAAGGCATCGGTTGAATCCCATACGCGTTCATCTTCCCATGGAATAAAAGGTAATTTGGTAACGGATGAACCAGCAGCAATAATACAGTTTTCAAAACCTATTGTTTGCTTAGACCCATCTGATGCTTCAACTTCGATTGTATTTGCCGAGGTGAATTTTCCATAACCATTAACCGTTGTCACTTTACGCTGTTTGGCCATGGCTTTAAGACCCGTCGTTAGCTTGCTAATGACACCGTTTTTATGCGCACGCAGTTTATTTGTATCTATCTTTGGCTTATTAAATGTAACACCGAGTTCTTCAAACTCGGGAACTTCAGTCATCACTTCTGCAACGTGCAATAAAGCCTTAGAAGGAATACAGCCAACGTTTAAGCAAACGCCACCGAGTACGTCTTCTTTTTCGATAAGAATAACTTTCTTACCTAAATCCGCTGCGCGAAAAGCGGCAGTGTAACCACCGGGGCCTGAACCTAAAACAACAAGCTCAGCTTGCATATCAACATCACCCGCGAAAGAAACTGCTGCTGGTGCTGCTGTCTCTACTGGTGTTTCAGTTGAAGCTGTCTCAGATTTTTCTTCAGCATCTTCAACTGGTGCAGATAATGCAACCTCACCTTCAACGACAACAGTACAAAGCAATGAGCCTTGTGAAACCTTATCGCCGACAGAAATATTAAACGACTGAACAATACCGCTAACAGGTGATGGTATTTCCATTGTTGCTTTGTCTGTTTCAACCGTAATTAACGAGTCTTCTTCAGCGACCTTGTCACCGATGGCTACAAGAACTTCAATGATTTCGACGTCATCAAAATCACCAATGTCAGGAACTTTTACTTCTACTGTGCTCATAACTAAACCTTTTATTAATTCTTTAAACTTAATTCTTTAAACTTAATTCTTTAAACTTAATTCTTTATGCTTAATTAAATATTTACACTTAATTATTTACACTACAGCAGTAAACGACGCGCATCTGCTAACAGCAGACCGATGTAGGTAACAAAACGCGCACCCTCTGCACCATCAACGACACGATGGTCATACGATAATGAAAAAGGACACATCAGCTTTGGTTCAAACTCTGATCCGTTCCAAACAGGTTTCATCTCTGCTTTAGAAACGCCCAGAATGGCAACCTCGGGTGCATTTACAATCGGTGTAAATTTTGTACCACCGATACCACCTAAACTAGAAATCGACATACAACCACCTTGCATATCGGATGGCTTTAATTTCTTATCACGTGCTTTAATAGAAAGTTCTCGTAGCTCGATAGAAATATCAACAATTGATTTTTTATCGACATCGCGAATAACGGGTACGACTAGTCCATCTGGTGTATCAACGGCAACGCCAACATGAAAATAGTTTTTCATAATCAGGTTTTCACCTGTCGCATCCAATGAAGAATTAAATCGAGGATATTTCTTAAGACCGGCAGCCACTGCTTTCATTATGAAAGAAAGCAACGTAAATTTAACGCCTTCTTTTTCGTATTCTTTATTTGACTGCTTACGGAATGCTTCGAGTGAAGTAATATCTGCTTCATCAAACTGCGTCACATGAGGAATCGTTACCCAGTTACGATGCAGGAACTTGCCTGTTAATTTATTAATTTTACTCAGCGGTTTCGTTTCAATTTCACCAAACTTACTGAAATCGATATATGGCATAGCTTCAACACCCAATGCTGCACCACCACCTTTCACTGAACCACCGCCAGTCGACATTACGTTTTTAACAAAAGCCTGTACATCTTCTTTAACAATACGCGAACTTCGACCTGAGCCGCTTACCTTACTTAAATCAACCCCCAGATCACGGGCAAATTTTCTTATTGCAGGTGAAGCATGTGCATTTTTAAAGCTGACGGGATTAATGTTGGCCGTAGGGGACGGCTTACTTTCAACCGCAGGTAATGCTGCAGGCGCAGGTTTAGGTGCTTCTTTAACAGCAACGGGTTCTGCTGCCGGAGTTGGCGCTTCTTCTTTCACTTCTGCCGCCACCGCACCAGATGATTCAATAACGACAACTAGGCCACCTTGTGAAATGGTATCGCCTACTTTAACTTTTATTTCTTTAACGGTACCCGAATGACTACTCGGAATTTCCATCGTCGCTTTGTCTGTTTCAACCGTAATTAACGAGTCTTCTTCAGCAACTTGATCACCGACGGCTACAAGGACCTCAATGATTTCGACTTCATCAAAATCACCGATGTCAGGAACTTTTACTTCGACCATTTCACTCATGGTTCACTCCAATTTTTTATGCAATTGCGGGATTAATCTTTTCAGGATCGATGCCGTATTTCTTAATCGCTTCCTGTACTTTACCTGCTGGGAACTGACCATCATCTGCCAACGCCATTAATGCAGCAACCGTTACATAGCGCGAGTTTACTTCAAAGTGTTTACGAAGTTGCGCACGGGTATCCGAACGACCAAAACCATCTGTACCTAAGGTTGTGTAACTTGCTGGTATCCACTTGCGAATCTGATCGGAGTAATTATGTACATAATCCGTCGCCGCAATCACTGGGCCGCGTTTGTCTTTCAGACATTTTTCTACGTAACTTACACGTTTATCTTCTAATGGATGCAACATGTTCCAACGATCAGCATCTAGCGCTTCACGCTTCAACTCATTAAAGCTGGTTACACTCCAGATATCTGCATCGATAGACCAATCTTTATCTAACAACTCAGCAGCTGCAATCACTTCACGTAAAATTGTACCTGATCCCATTAGCTGTACTTTCTTACGGCGCTTACCTCCACCTTTCAATAAGTACATGCCTTTGATAATACCTTCTTCAACACCTTTCGGCATGGCAGGCATCTGGTAGTTTTCATTCATTACTGCAATGTAGTAAAAAACATTTTCCTGATCAACATACATGCGACGCATACCATCATGGATAATAACGGCGAGTTCGTATGCAAAGGTTGGATCATAAGATATACAGTTAGGAATGGTGCCAGACACCATGAAACTATGCCCATCCTGATGCTGTAAACCTTCACCGGCTAGTGTCGTTCTACCGGCCGTACCACCGAGCAAGAAACCACGTGCCTGCATGTCACCCGCCATCCATGCCAAGTCACCAATGCGTTGGAAACCAAACATAGAATAGTAAATATAGAATGGCACCATGTTTACAGCATGTGTGCTGTATGAAGTTGCAGCTGCGATCCACGATGACATTGCACCGGCTTCGTTAATACCTTCTTCTAAAATCTGGCCTGTTTTATCTTCTTTATAAAACATAACCTGATCTTTATCTTGTGGTGTGTACAACTGACCCACAGATGAGTAAATACCAAGTTGACGGAACATACCTTCCATACCAAAGGTACGCGCTTCATCTGGCACAATCGGTACGACATATTTACCCATTTTCTTATCACGGGTAATTAAGGTTAGTAAGCGAACAAAGGCCATCGTTGTCGACATTTCACGATCACCTGAACCTTTGGTGATGGGTTCAAATACAGAAAGATCGGGCACTTCTAAAGGTGCAGCGAACCGTGTACGGGTTGGCATTGGGCCACCGAGTTTTTCACGTTGCGCTTTCATATATTTAATTTCTTCAGAATTTTCATCGGGGTGATAATATTCACACTTCGCCGCTTGCTCATCAGAAAGAGGGATATTGAAACGATTCTTATAGGCAATCATTTCATCTTCATCAAGTTTCTTCTGCGAGTGAGTGCGCATCTGCCCCTCACCTGCTGAACCCATACCATACCCTTTCACGCTGTGCGCCAAAATAACGGTTGGTTGACCATCACGCTTCGCCGCTTCTGCATAAGCCGCATACACTTTGAATGGATCATGACCACCACGGTTTAAGCGCCAGATATCGTCATCCGACATATCCGCTACCATGGCTTTTAATTCAGGGTATTTACCAAAGAAGTGTTCACGTACGTAAGCACCGTCTTTGGATTTGTAATTCATAAAGTCGCCGTCAACCGCTTCTAACATGCGTTTTTGCAAAAGACCATTCGTGTCTTTAGCTAACAATGCATCCCAGTAGCTACCCCAAAGTACTTTAATGACTTTCCAGCCTGCACCACGGAATACTGCTTCAAGTTCTTGAATAATTTTACCGTTACCACGTACCGGACCATCCAGACGCTGTAAATTACAGTTAATAACAAAGGTCAGGTTATCCAGCTTCTCACGGGTTGCCAGTGAAATAGCACCTAAAGATTCCGGCTCATCCGTTTCACCATCACCCATAAAGCACCACACATCACGATCACGCGTATCCGCCAAACCACGATCTTGCAGATACTTCATAAA
The DNA here is from genome assembly GCA_045046865.1 of Woeseiaceae bacterium. Taxonomy (GTDB): domain Bacteria; phylum Pseudomonadota; class Gammaproteobacteria; order UBA6429; family Thiohalophilaceae; genus JAGLTQ01. The sequence goes on from JASFYW010000005.1 coordinate 133,865, forward strand.
GCGCGCTTGGTAGATCGCCGAAATTGGCCCCAGCCCCATCGATACCGTAGGGAACTGCCAAAAGTCTGGCATTAACCAAGGGTGTGGATAAGAAGACAAGCCCTTACCATCCACTTCCTGACGGAAATTATCTAGTTGATCTTCACTTAAACGACCTTCAAGAAAAGCGCGGGAATACATACCAGGCGCAGAGTGACCTTGGAAGAATACTAAATCACCACCGTGCTCATGATTCGGCGCACGCCAGAAATGATTGAAACCCACATCATATAAAGTTGCTGCTGAAGCGAAGCTGGCAATATGGCCACCCAATTCAGACGCTTTACGGTTAGCCTTCACCACCATCGCTGCTGCGTTCCAGCGAATCAAAGCCCCAATACGACGTTCTACACTTCTATCACCCGGCATATTAGCTTGCAGATGAGTAGGAATAGTATTTACGTAAGCTGTATTCGAACTATGAGGTAGATTTGCACCCGATCGACGTAACTTGTCGATCATTTGCTCTAATAGAAAATGTGCGCGATCTGCGCCATCTGCTTGCAGAACCCCTTCTATGGCTTCTAGCCATTCAAGGGTTTCCTGATGATCAACATCCTGATCATAAATCGGTGTAGACATACTCTTCTCCAGCTATTCCCTACATGATTCTTATCATGTTGGTGGCTTATCATGCACTTTATGTTGCTGTGCAGGCTACGTAGATGAACGACTTCATCTACGTACTTTAAATATTAGGATGCCACTTTAATACTTCACCACATAAAAGCAAGCATTTTTTACACACCTAAAAATATAAACTTATTTTTCAATGAGTTACAGCCATGAAATGATTTTATGGCACATAGATAGTGCCCAAAACCACAAAACATACATAAATAAACAACATGTTCAGATAGGCAGACAGTGTGCATTTTATTTATTTGGAGACAGAGTGAGCAATAACGGTAAAAAAGCATCTAATCTTATAAGATAACTGCAAAGATACGAAAATACTGCGTATGATTGCCTACGCAGTAATATGGATAGAAGCCGGCAATGGACTAGAATTAAACACTAAAATAAAAATACTAATATGTCTGAACTCGATATTAAAAAGTGGTTATCCAACATCACAGAAACAGTAGAAATAAAAGACCTCGATAAACACATGAATTTAGTCTCTAAAAGTGTCATGGTTTATGGGCTACCGAATAACCAAATAATAAATTATTCTGCCTGGAATGAACGACGTTCAAATGAATTTAAGCAAAATTTATTAAAAAGCCTTCGCTACGATAATTTACAGGTTAAAAACTACGGTCTGCGCCGATTAATTTTTACCATTGAAGAAGCAATGGAAGGCAGCAATGGCGATTTGGTTATTATTAATAAACAAATTGTTTTAGAACAAGAAGATGACGACCAATGGCGTGTTGTCGAAGAAACGATTAAAAATTGGAAGTACGTGAAAGCCAGTCAATCAAACTAAAGGTTTATCTCATGAGTGAAAAAACATTTCGTACTGAGCGCGATAGCATGGGAGAGCTCCAAGTTCCGACAGATGCACTTTATGGTGCTCAAACTCAACGCGCTATTAATAACTTCCCTATCAGTGGCTTAGCTATGCCGCGCGGCTTTATTCGCGCTTTAGGTTTAGTAAAAGTGGCTTGCGCTACCGCTAATGAAAAACTCGGTTTACTCGAAACAAAATTTGCTGATGTTATTCGTTCCGCTGCCAACGATGTCGCCAATGGAAAATACGACGAACACTTCCCTATCGATGTTTTTCAAACTGGCTCCGGCACAAGTACCAACATGAATGCCAACGAAGTGATTGCTCACATTGCAACTGAATTATTAGGTGAGCAAGTTCACCCAAACGATCACATCAATATGAGCCAAAGCTCTAATGATGTTATTCCAACCACCATTCACGTTAGTGCGTGCCTAGAAATTAATGAACAGCTGCAACCTGCGGTTAAACATTTAATTGAAACCTTACATCAACGTATTGTTGAGTTAGATAAAACCGTTAAAACGGGGCGCACCCATTTAATGGATGCGATGCCAATAACACTTGGACAAGAGTTACAGGCCTGGAAAGATCAACTTTCAGATAACCTCGAACGTATAGATCATAGTTTGACTCGACTTAGTGCCTTACCTCAAGGCGGGACAGCAGTGGGGACTGGCATTAATGCTCATGCAGATTTTGCTAAAGAATTTTCTAATGCCATAACAAATACAACTAGTGTTGCTTTTAAACCAATGAAAAATTTATTTGTTGGTTTGGCCAGTCAAGACTCTGCGGTTGAAATGAGCGGTCAATTAAAAACATTAGCGGTAACGCTAATGAAAATATCTAATGACTTACGTTGGATGAACAGTGGCCCACTGGCTGGCATTGGTGAAATTGCTTTACCTGCATTACAACCAGGTAGTTCGATTATGCCAGGGAAAGTTAATCCTGTAATACCAGAAGCGGTAGCAATGGTTTGCGCGCAAGTCATTGGCAACGATGCAACTATAACGATTGGTGGTCAGTCAGGTAATTTCCAATTGAATGTTATGTTGCCGGTGATAAGTTATAACTTATTACAAAGTATTGAGTTACTGGCAAATGCCTCGCGTCAATTAGCCGACAAAGCCATTGCAGGCTTTACCGTTAACACTGTACACATTAAAGAAGCCTTAGATCGTAACCCTATCTTAGTGACGGCGCTTAATCGTGTTATAGGTTATGAAAAAGGTGCCGCGATTGCGAAAAAAGCCTATGCCGAAGGACGTTCAGTTATTGATGTTGCTGCTGAAATGACAGACTTAACTGAAGATGAATTAACGAAATTACTTGATCCTGAAAAACTGACCCAAGGTGGAATTAGTGAATAAACTAATTAGCTAATTTAAAGCAAAGTGAAAAGGTAGAGCCTTCACCAAGGGTACTTTCAACCAAGACTTGCCCATCCATAATTTCAGCTAAGTTTTTAGTGATAGATAACCCCACCCCAGAACCTTCAATGGTCGTTCTGGTGGTCACCCGCTCAAAAGGTTCAAAAATCTTTTCTAGGTGATCTGCCGCTATTCCATCCCCCGTATCCGCCACACTAATTTTACAGTGGTCATCATCTTCACGAGATATTGAAATAGTGATCTTACCCTTTTCTTTATTATATTTAATCGCGTTTGTAATAATGTTAATTAATATTTGTTGTAGCAAACGTGCGTCAACATTAATAACAACATCATTTTTATTATTAAAGTCACAAATAATTTCAATATTATTTTTACTTGCTAATACTTCTAATAAACTAACCACATTATTAACAATGTCGGCAACAATAACCGCCTCTAGCTTTACATCATATTTACCTGTTTCTATTTTAGCTAAATCAAGCACATCATTCACAAGTTCAAGAAGGTGACGGCCGGCAATTAAAACCTCACCAATATTATCTTGAAGATTATCCAACGTTTTACTTTCTATATCGCTTTCAATAATTTGTGCAAAACCAAGGATCGCATTCATTGGTGTGCGCAACTCGTGGCTCATATTCGAAAGAAATTCCGATTTAGCAGCACTTGCTTGCTCAGCTTTTTCTTTTGCTAAGACTAAATCTTGGGTACGTTCTGCTACACGTTCTCCAAGATCGTTCATTAGGTTCTCTTGCTTTGATTTTGCTACGACCAATTTCCGATTAATGGATAAAATATACAAGACAACAAATAACAAACTAATAAAAAAAAGTACTGAGATAATAAATTGAATAAGATATTCTTCAAAAAAATGTTCGACAGGGCTTTCATTATAATGACGGTATGGCCCAATCTTTAAGTCTTTCATTAAGTTATGTACAGGTTGGTAGTCTTCACGTGCAGTCCACCCTACATACTTACCAGAAATGGGCGCAGGGTGATTTGATGTTATGTTTAATAAGGCGAGTGCAACTTGTTTTGATAATTGACTTGGCGTGTTTTTCATTTTTATGAAAGCCCACTCAGGGTAAAGCGGTGTACTGTGATAAAAAGGAAAATCGGCCGTTGTTTTCGCATTTATAATTCTGAAATTATCAATATTAATTTCTCCGCTTTCATCTAAGCGCTCTAACATATCGGTACGCACTACTCCAACATCAGCATTGCCTATCTGCACAAAACTTACAACATCTTGCTGTATACCGCCAGTAAAACTTACATTCTGTAAATCTTTCTCAACATCAAACCCCTCTCTCAGAAGCTCACGCAAGACTACACGCCAACCACCAAATGCTCTCTCTGAAACCGCAACAATTTTTCTACCTTTTAGATCATTAATCTTATAGATGTCACTTTCTTTGCGTGTAAAAATAACGGATCCAAATTTTGTATAAGGTTTTCCTTGTCTTTTATTTCTTAAAGTAAGGATGGCTGACGCTCCAAATCGCAACTCCATTTCTACATAAGATGAGGGGTTGGTTACAACAAAATCAAATTTATTTTTTTCCGCCGCATCCATCAATTCGGCAATGCCTACAAAAGGCAACATAATGAATTTATGTTCTGGAATTTGTTCAGATAAGTAATCAGCCGTTTGTTTCCACCGCTGCATACTTTTTTCTACACCTACATGAGCACGCAAACCAATTTTTATTGTGTCAGCATATGTCAATGACGAAAGAAAAAATAATGGCAGCACGAATACTATCGGCATTAAATACTCTTTAATTATCTGCTTCAATTCACGTGACACGAATTTTCCTTTTAATATTTTGTTACTATTCAATTAAAACTTATTCACAATATTATAGGCGTATATTTGTTATTATTCTAAATAATCACAGCAATAACATTACTAATTTTAAGATATACTATCAGGGTAAACCCTAAAAACAGAACGCTATTAAGAGCATAAATATGAACTACATAACGATTACACGCCCCGATGATTGGCACCTTCATGTTAGAGACAATGAATTTTTAAATGACCTCGTTCCACATACTTCAAGTATGTTTGCTCGCGCAATTATTATGCCTAACCTTATGCCACCCATTACCACTGTTGAGCAAGCACTTTCATATAGAGATAGAATTTTAGTTGCAAGTCCAAATAAAAAATTCAAACCTTTAATGGTTTTATATTTAACCAATAATACCTCTGCTGATGAAATTATACTGGCGCATAATAATGAACACATACATGCCGTTAAATACTACCCTGCTGGTGCAACAACAAATTCTGATGCCGGTGTCACAGATATTAAAAATGCATATTCATCCCTAGAAAAAATGCAAGAATTAGGTGTGCCATTATTAGTTCACGGTGAAGTGACAAATCAAAATATTGATGTGTTTGATCGCGAAGCTGTTTTTATTGAAACTGTTTTACAACCCTTGTTAAAAGATTTCCCAGAACTCAAAGTCGTACTTGAACACATAACAACAAAACAAGCTGCGGAGTTTGTTGCAAGCGAAAATAACAACATTGCCGCTACCATTACACCTCACCATTTATTATTTAACCGTAACGTGATGTTTAAAGGTGGAATGAATCCGCATTACTATTGCTTACCTATTTTAAAACGTGAAATACACCGCCAAGCATTAATTAAAGCAGCAACAAGTGGCAGCCACAAATTCTTCTTAGGAACAGACAGCGCGCCCCATGCGCAAAACAATAAAGAAACGGCTTGTGGTTGCGCGGGAATTTATTCAGCCCATGCCGCAATTGAACTTTATGCCGAGGTTTTTGATAACGCCAATGCCTTAGATAAACTCGAAGGCTTTGCCTCTTTTTACGGCGCAGATTTTTATGGATTGCCTCGTAATACCGAGACCATCACCTTAGAAAGGTCAGACTGGCAAGTGCCTGAATCCTATAGCTTTGCAGAAGAAAAACTGATCCCACTACGAGCAGGTGAAATTATTCATTGGAAACACACCCACGAATAAAGAGAATTTAACGCTCGCTTACGGTATCCTTCACCCATGGAAGAAATAATCGAACATAAAGATCCAATAGCAAACCGCTTTCGTGGTTTTTTACCCGTTGTTGTTGATGTTGAAACGGCAGGTTTTGAATGTGAGCGTCATGCTTTGCTTGAGATCGCAGCCGTCACATTAAAAATAAATAACAAAGGACAAATTGAGCCGGATAAAACCTATTCTGCAAATGTTGAACCTTTTATGGGTTCAGAGTTAGACCCAAAAGCATTAGAGTTTACAGGCATCGATCCTTATCACCCTTTTCGTATGGCCAAGCCAGAACGTGAAGCTTTAGATGAAATATTTAAGCCGATTCGTAAACTTGTTAAAAAAACAGGCTGTAGTCGGGCAATTTTAGTAGGCCATAACCCCATTTTTGATTTAAGTTTTGTTAAAGCAGCCGTTGAACGTTGCGAAATGAAACGAAATCCTTTCCACCAGTTCAGCACCTTTGATACCGCTACCTTAGGTGGCTTAGCTTATGGGCAAACAGTTTTAGCTCGCGCCGCACAAGCAGCCGGAATTCAATGGGATCACGAAGCTGCACATTCAGCCGCTTATGATGCTGAACGAACCGCTGAATTATTTTGTATTATTGTGAATGCTTGGGATAAACATTCAGCGCCGGTTTAAATTAAAAACTGTTGTGCTTATGAATTCATTCGTTGCTCATCATAGCGGTAATTAAGCTGCCTTCACTGATAAATGTAAGCCCAATGCTTTTATCACTTCAAATAATGTCGATAACTTTGGGTTTCCATTTTCTGAGAGTGACTTATATAAACTTTCTCTGCCCAAGCCTGTTTTTTGAGACATCATTGCCATGCCACCTTGAGATTCAGTGACATCGCGTAAGGCTGCTAATAATAATTTTGGATCATCTGCTTCTAGAGCGACTTCGATATAGGCGGCAACATCATCGGCTGTTTTTAAATAATCGCTAGTTTGATATTTAGTTGTTTTCACAATAATTTCTCCAATATTTCTTTGCTAACTCAATATCTTTTTGTTGTGTTGATTTATTTCCGCCACACAACAGTAAAATAACTTCATGACCTTTTTGAGCGAAATAAATTCTATATCCTTGGCCTTCGCGGATTCTCATTTCACTAACACCATCACCAACTGACCTACAATCACCTAGGTTTCCTAACTCTACTCGTTTTAAACGAACAAGAATTCTGGCTTTTGCTCGTAAATCTCTGACTTTTTCAATCCATGAATCAAATGGAATTTCCCCATTGACCAACTCAAATTTTCGTATATCCATACACTTTTACCGTTAAATCAAGTGTATCCTAAAAGATACTTTTGTCAATTAAACGCTTCTGCATGCAGTCCTAATATTGGCAGGCAAAAAAAAGCCTGAACTAAGTTCAGGCTTCTTCGAGCTTTGAATTATTCAGCTAATTAAGCAACTGCTGCTTCAATCGCTTTCTTCAATTCACCTTTTTGGAACATTTCCATTGTGATGTCACAACCACCAACTAGCTCACCGGCAATATAAACTTGTGGGAACGTTGGCCAGTCTTGGTAACGTGGAAGGTTTTGGAAAATTTCTTGATCCATTAGCACGTTTACGTGTGCAAATTCTTGACCACAAGACTGAAGCGCTTGAGCAGTACGACTTGAAAAACCACATTGTGGCATTTGCGGCGTACCTTTCATGAAAACAACTACTGGGTTAGATTTTACAATCTCATCAATTCTTTCTAATACGTCCATCTTTATTACCTCATTTTTCTAAATCTTAAAATATGTGAATTTATTTATTACAGCGTCTGTCTCAAATAGTATCAAAATAGACAAAATTAGTACTAGCTAATATAGCAGATCTACCACTAAAATACCATATTAAATCACTAGGTTATTATACTGTCTAATTCGTCTTACCTTATATATAAGGTGATTATTCTAAATTTCAAGCCGCATCAAGATGTGTTTGCATCCATAGCTCCAACAACGCTAAATGCCATAATTTACTGCCCCGCAGGGCGGTAAAATGCTGATCGGGCTCTGCCAGTAACTTGTCTACATAAGGGCGAGCAAAAATGCCTCGGTTACGACAAGCTTGTGAATTGAGTATGTCTTGCATGAAATCGAGAAATTCACCGCGCACATATTTAAGCGCTGGCATGGGGAAATAACCTTTAGGGCGATCAATCACGGCGTCAGGGATTAGGCCACGCGAAATACGTTTCAGCACATCTTTGCCGCCTAGCCCACTTTTAAAGCCTAGTTTCATTTCAGGTGGCATTTTTGCAGCCAACTCAACGAGGTGATGATCTAAAAACGGAACGCGCGCCTCAAGCCCCCAAGCCATGGTCATATTATCGACACGCTTCACGGGGTCATCGACAATTAATGTTGTGGTGTCCATGCGCAAGACGCGATCAATAAATTCCGTTGCATTAGGTTGGCCTAATAACTCAGCGACTTTTTGCGTTGTAAAATCTTCACCTCGATATTCAGGCGTGACCATTTCTAAAAATTCTTCATGGCTTCTATCAAAATAGTAACGAGCGAAACGCGAAACGTCTGAACCGCTGGTGTCTTTATGCATTTGTTCAAACCAAAAGTAACCGGCAAAAACTTCATCTGCTCCTTGACCACTTTGAACGACTTTAACTTGTTCTGATACGCGTTCAGATAATAAATAAAACGCCACCGCATCTTGACCCACCATCGGTTCAGACATGGCACTGACTGCATCAGGAATATGCGGTAAGACTTCAGAGTTTGAAATATGATATTTATGATGTTTGGTTTGATAACGCTCGACTATTTGATCAGAAAATTCAAATTCACTGCCCTTCTCTTCGGGTTGATCTTCAAACCCAATCGAGAAGGTGCGTAAATCTTTCACTCCAGCTTCGGCGAGTAACGCAACCAATAAACTTGAATCTAAACCACCGGACAACAACACACCTACGGGAACATCGGCAACATCAATACGTTTACGTACTGCTTCACGTAATGCATCATGAATTTGTTCTGTCCATTCTTCTTCGCTTAATTCTTTTTCAGGACGAGTAGCATCTAAGAACCAATAGCGTTGTGTTTTTTCTTTGCCCTTAAGATCAAGCGTCATCGTTGTACCTGGTTCTAACTTACGCACACCGTTAATAATTGTTCGTGGCGCAGGCACAACTGCGTGTAATGAAAACTGATTATGCAAAGCAAAGGCATCTATCGACTTATCAACATCACCGGTTGCTAATAGCGCTTGCATGTTTGAAGCAAAGCGAAACTTTTCATCCGTTAATGAAAAGTAAAACGGTTTAATGCCCATGCGATCACGCGCGGTGAATAATTGTTTTTTCTTTTCATCCCAAATCGCAAAAGCAAACATGCCTTGTAAATGTTTAGGGCAGTCCTTACCCCACTTGTGATACGCCTTAATAATAACTTCGGTATCGCCTTCACTTTGAAAGTTATAACCCTCAGCTATAAATTGTTTACGTAATTCAGGGTAGTTATAAATCGCACCATTAAAGACAATGGTTAAGCCCAATTCACGATCTATCATTGGTTGGTTTGAATGTGTACTCAAATCAATAATCGCTAAACGTCGATGACCAAAGGCTACGTGACCATGCTGCCATGTATCACCAAAGTCAGGACCACGTTTTTCTAACTTCGGCAACATGGCATTAACTGCTTCTATTGAAGCCGTTGTTTTAAAATTTAGTTCACCACAAATTCCGCACATAATTAATACTTTCCCCAACCACCGCCACCGGGGGTTTTAATTGTTAAAACATCGCCTTTGTTAACATCAATGCAAATTTTGGGCGTTAGGACGTTTTCATTTAATTTGTTTTGACCGCAAGCGCCATCTAAGCCGCCATTCAATCCCCATGGAGATGTTAAACGTCGTTCAGTTAGAAGTGTTACGTTGGTTGGTTTTAAAAATTCAAATTCGCGTATCAATCCATCTCCGCCTTGATGTACGCCCTGACCACCTGAGTTTTTACGAATTGCATATTTTTTTACGCGTATAGGATAGTTTGTTTCCATCACTTCGATCGGCGTGTTGCGTGTATTGGTCATGTGCGTTTGTACTGCATCTATTCCATCACCTTGCGAACTGGCGCCCATGCCGCCGCCCATCGTTTCATAATAATCCCAACCTTCTGTTACTGATCCCATCGCTAAGTTATTCATACTGCCATGACTGGCTGCGGGAATTTTATTGGGTAATGCTTTTGCTAACGCGCCCATCACAACATCAACTAATCGAGTACTGGTTTCAACATTTCCGGCAGCAACCGCTGCGGGTCGTTTTGCATTCACTAAAGAGCCCTCAGGCGCGCTTAAGGTGATAGGACGAAAAGTCCCTGCACAGGCCGGTGTTTGTTTTGGCATAAGGCAACGAAAAACATAATACACCGCAGCCGCTGCAACCGATAACGGGCAATTAATATTTCCCTCGGTTTGTTCACAGGTGCCTGCGAAATCAACATGCACCTTTTCATTTTTCACCGTGATGGTCGCGGCAATTTTTAATTCAAAGTGACCTAAACCATCATCATCCATCACGTCACTAAATGAATACTCTCCATCAGGAATATCTTTAATGACACTATGCGCTAAACGTTCGCCATAATAATTAAGTTCAGTGAGTGCATTTAAAAACGGTACTTCACCCTCTTCCCCACATAAAGAGATGATCATTAATTCGAGTCGCGTTACGCCCGTGATGTTAGCACTCACTTGCGCGGCAAAATCACCTTGGGCGGCACTACCACTTCTAGTGGCTCCCAGTAACGAGTTCATAAACTCGGTGTTCATTGCACCTTTTTCAATTAAGTGAGTCGGTGGAATGATAATGCCTTCTTCATCTAAGCTTTTAGATAACGGCATGGAACCGGGAGAGTCTGCGCCAATATCGGCATGGTGTGCACGGTTTGCAATAAAGGCGATCAATTTATTTTGGTAAAAAACAGGTGCAATCAAGGTGATATCGGGCAGGTGTGTCCCGCCTAGGAAGGGATCATTTACAATGACCATATCCCCAGCATGCCAGTCTATTTGCGTGACAATGCCCTGCATTGCATACGCCATACTCCCCAAATGCACCGGAATATGGGCTGCTTGAGCACAAAGGTCGCCTGCGGCATCAAATATAGCGCAGGAAAAATCTAACCGATCACGAATATTGGGTGAAAAAGCAGCACGTTGCAATACCGCGCCCATTTCATCGCACACGGCATTTAAACGACCAGTGAAAAGGCTGAGTTCTATACTATTCAAAATAAGCGCATCTCAAAATAAGTGCATCAAAGTCTTTGTTTTATAAGGATATTATTCTTTATTGTAGCACTTTTGATTGTAGCATTCTAAAGGGTAAGTTTTATCAATAAGTCGTGCCTGAAACATAATACTGTAGTAAACTACTCGACAAATATTTCTACAACTAAATTTATACATTACTATAAAAAATAACGAGGGGAATTCTATTATGAATCCATTAACGTCTGTCAAAGGCACAATCATCGCAGGTTTCGTATTAACTGCAATTATCATTTTCGCTGGCGGCATGTCTGGCTTTAGCGCGCTTAATCTTGAAGTTTGGCTTCATGTATTAGCCGGTGTCATTTGGATTGGTTTACTTTACTACTTCAACTTCGTACAAGTTCCTGGTGTTGGTGCTGCATTAGCAGAAAAAGACAGCGGTGGCCCAGGCCCTGCTGCAATCAACAAATATATTGCTCCTAAAGCATTACTTTGGTTCCGCATGGCTGCTGCCGTTACTTGGTTAACCGGTGTTGGCGCATTAGAAGGTTTAGGCGGCGCAATGGGTGCATTTACTTTCTCTGCCGGCATGGAAGTTATCGGTCTTGGCGCATGGTTAGGTACTATCATGTTGTTTAACGTTTGGGTTCTAATCTGGCCTAACCAGAAGAAAATTCTAGGTTTGGACGGTAAAGAGCACGCAGCAGAAGCGATTGCTAAAGCTAAATTCGTTGCATTGATGGCTTCACGTACTAATACTGCGCTTTCAATTCCAATGTTATTGTGCATGATTGGTTACGGACATGGGTTAACATTCTAAATATTAGAAAGCTTAATCTTTAAAAACCCAGTCTCTGTGAAGAGGCTGGGTTTTTTTATACCTTTAATTTGAGTAAAAACAGGGTAAATATTTGCCGAAACACTCATCTAGGTCTAAAATTAGCATCTTTCATGGGCGGCTCGTCTTTATCAACGGGCCGTCTTTTTATTTCTGGAAAAGAGTTTTTGATATTTGATGATATATTTGGATAAGTAATGACTGACACACTCATGCACAACTATGCCCCGCTTCCTATTACTTTTGAAAAAGGTGAAGGTGCGATTTTATGGGATACAGAAGGTAAGCAATACTTGGATGCATTAAGCGGTATCTCTGTATGCAATATAGGCCATGCTCACCCTGCAGTAACACAAGCTATTTGTGAGCAAGCAGGTAGCTTAGTGCATACCTCAAATCTTTATGGAATAAAAAACCAACAAGCACTAGCAAATAAACTTACCGCGCTGTCGAATATGGATAATGTTTTTTTCAGTAACTCTGGTGCTGAAGCCAATGAAGCTGCGATTAAGTTGGCTCGCCTTTTTGGTCACAGTAAAAATATTGAACAACCTGCAATTATCGTCATGGAAGGCAGTTTTCATGGTCGTACCATGGCGACCTTAACGGCAACGGGTAATAGAAAAGTACAGGCGGGTTTTGAACCCTTGGTGCAAGGTTTTGTACGTGCTCCTTATGACGATATTGAAGTAATTAAAAATATTGCTAAAAATAATCCTAATGTCGTCGCTGTGTTAGTTGAACCTATTACCGGTGAAGGCGGCATTAAAATACCTGCATCTGATTACTTAAATAAAATCCGTGATATTTGTGATGAGTATGATTGGTTAATGATGTTGGATGAAATTCAAACAGGTATGTGTCGTACAGGACAATGGTTTGCACATCAACACAACAACATTACACCTGACGTTATGACTTTAGCAAAAGCATTAGGTAACGGCGTTCCTATTGGTGCTTGTTTGGCTAAAGGTAAAGCCTCTACACTATTCCAACCTGGGCATCATGGTTCTACTTATGGAGGTAATCCATTAGTGACCTCTGCTGCTCTTGCTGTTATTGGAACAATGGAAAAAGAAAAGCTAGCTGAACGAGCAAGCTATCTTGGAAAGCATATGTCTGCCAGTTTTGCAGAGCAACTTAAAGACATTCAAGGCGTAAAAGAAATTCGAGCTAAAGGTTTAATGATAGGTATTCAACTTGATAAACCGTGTGCTGAGCTTGTACAAGCAGGTTTAGAAGACGGCATATTGATCAATGTAGCTGCGGGCGATGTAGTACGTTTATTACCGCCGCTTATCATTACAGATGAACAAGCTGATGAGATTGTCACTAAAGTTAGTGAACTTATTCGTAATTTTATAGCTTAATAAAAATTGTAGATTAGAAGCTACAGACATTAAATAATTTTTCTGGAAACGAAATATGACTCAACACTTTTTAACTTTAATGGATCTTGATAAAGCGACATTAAAACAATTAATCCAACGCGCTATTGAGCTTAAAGCGATTCAAAAATCAGGTGAGATTTTTGAACCCTTTAAAAACCAAGTACTCGGTATGATTTTTGATAAATCATCGACACGTACTCGCGTTTCATTTGAAACAGGTATGGTGCAGTTTGGTGGCCATGCTATATTTTTATCTTCTAAAGACACCCAGTTAGGTCGAGGTGAACCCGTTGAAGATAGCGCACGTGTTCTTTCACGTATGGTTGATGCAATCATGATTCGTACTTTTGATCACAGTAGTATTGAAACGTTTGCCGAATATTCAAATGTCCCAGTCATCAATGCATTAACGGACATGTACCACCCGTGTCAGTTGCTTGCCGATATGCAAACCTACGTTGAACACCGTGGTGATATTACAGGGAAAACCGTCACCTATATTGGTGATGGTAATAACATGTGCCATTCTTATATGAATGCAGCACGTCAATATGGATTCACCTTAAATATTGCTGTACCTGAAGGTTATGATCCTGATGCGGCCTTACTGGAAGAAACAAAAAATTGCGTTAATATCTTTAGAAAGACAGAAGATGCCGTTCAAGGTGCAGATATGATCACCACCGATGTATGGGCAAGTATGGGTCAAGAAGAAGAACAAGCGATTCGTGAAAAAGCTTTTGCAGGTTATCAAGTCAATGATCAACTCATGGCATTGGCAAATAAAGATGCCGTGTTCATGCACTGCTTACCTGCGCACAGAGAAGAAGAAGTCAGTGCAAGCGTGATTGATGGAGCGCAAAGTGTTGTGTGGGATCAAGCTGAAAACCGTTTACACGCACAAAAAGCACTGCTTGAATTATTAATGACAAAAAAATAAGTTGGTCTATACTTAATTTTTGAACAGGCTTTTTTATAATTTAGATACAATCTATCCTATCGTTATAATAAAATATGACTTTCGTAAACTTTAATTAAAAATATTCGAGACTATGCTAAAAAAAATCCTCCTACCCTTTATTATTTTTTTCTTCATATTCTCTATAACACAAGCATCTGAACTTGAAGATGGCTTTCAAGCATTTAAAGCCGGAAACTACGATCAAGCATTACGTGCATGGTTGCCTATCGCTGAAAAAGATGATTCTTATGCCCAATACAATCTAGGTATTATGTATCAAAAAGGCTTAGGCGTAGAAAAAAATCTAAAAGCAGCCTTTGCATGGTACAAACGTGCTTCAGCAAATGGTCATACCGACGCAATGTATAATCTTGCCCTTATGTATAATAAAGGCCGCGTCGTTTACCGCAGCCCAAAAGACGCGGTTAAATGGTGGAGAAAAGCAGCTGAACTTGGTAATGCAGAAGCACAATTTAATATTGGTGTTGAGTATTTTTATGGCCGCAAGATAGGGAAAGACATTCCTAAAGCCTTAATGTGGTGGAAAAAATCAGCCCGACAAGGTAATAAGTCATCCCGTGCCGCTTTATATAAAGCATACAATGAAGGTTTGTACGGTATAGAAAAAAACCCACAAGAAGCTAAACGCTGGAAATAAA
>JASFYW010000006.1:0-15932 GCA_045046865.1 Woeseiaceae bacterium
GTTGCTATATATGGTTCATCTACACCAGAATACACACCACCTCTGACGAATAAAGCTGTAATACAGTATCTTAGTCTAGAATGTAGTCCATGCTTTAAACGTACATGCCCATTGGGTCATACGAACTGTTTAAAAAATATATCAGTTAATGATGTATTTAATAATATTATTTTAGAATAAGAAGAGACCTTATGGCAAAAATATCAGCATGTATTATTTCTTATAATGAAGAAAAGAAGATTGAAGGCTGCCTTAAAAGTTTAGAAGGTATTGTGGATGAAATTATTGTTGTTGATTCTCTAAGCACAGATAGAACGATTGAAATAACAAAAAAATACACAGATAAAATATTTGAACAGAAATTTTTAGGGCATATAGAACAAAAAAATCTGGCAATTACAAAAGCAAGTCATGATTGGATTTTGAGTCTAGATTGTGATGAACAGTTAACCGAAGAATTAAAACAATCTATTTTGGATGTGAAAAATAACTTAGAAAAATCTGATGCATATAAAGTTGCCAGGCGTACTTTCTACGTTTATCGTTGGTTAAATTATTGTTGGTATCCAGATAAGAAAATTCGACTTTTTAATAAAAATACGGCTCACTGGGCAGGAACGAATCCACATGACCACATTCAGTTATCAGGAAATAAAATTACAACCTTAAATGGTGACTTATTACATTATTCATTTGATAGTATATCTGAACATATTCAAACGCTAGATTCATTTACTGAGATTGGCGCAAATGAAATTATTAGAAAAAATAAAAAGGTTAATATACTTAGTCCTTGGACGCATGGCATATGGACTTTCTTAAAGTTATATTTATTTAAACGTGGCTTTATGGATGGGTATGCAGGGCTTGTTGTAGCAGTACTATCTGGAATGCATGCCTTTGTGAAATATAATAAAGTACTTTTTAAACGCTGGCGAAAAGTTTCTTCTGATAACTAAAGTTAGTTTTTAAGAAATTTCTGGTTAATCGCTTTTGCTGCCTCAACGATATTTATTTTCTGCATGTCAGATTCTCCTTCATTTTCAGGAGGAGTAAAAGCAAGCCTCCTTTCTTTAGAGTTTAATGTTTGCCAGCGTAAAGCTGTAGCGGAACGACGACGTTGATAAAAAGCAGCCGTTGGCCGATCTAATGCTCCCGCTATATGTAAGGGACCAGTAGAGCCACTTATAAAAATATCACACAGTTGAATAATTTTCGTAAAATCATAAAGTCCACTTGTAGAATGATAAATAATATGAGGAATATATTTTATTAAGAGAGAGAGCTTATTTGCATATTCTAACTCTTCATCTTCAGGCCCCGCTGTAATAACAATAACACCCTTGCTACCTATATTGATATGTTTAGCCAAATCAGCATATTGTTCAATATTTATATTTGTAGCTGAGCCACCAGTACCTGGGTGAATGAAATATAATTTACTATTAATTTCCAGCTGGTTTTTTTTACAAAAGTTAGTACGTAAATTATTTATCTCTACATCATTAATATGTAAAAAAGGTGCCTTTGGAATATTTTTAACTGTTATACCTGTATCGGAAAGATATTTTTTTACTAAATCAAGATTATATTCATATTCAGGTTTTAAGGATTCAGAACGTCGCTGGCTGAGCTTGTAGTTATAAAATAGTTGTGCAAATTTTGTAGCTGGTGCAATCCGGTAAGGTATTCCTGATAATTTGGTGATTAACCCAATGCGTGTTGTAGAAAACAAAGTAATTACTGCATCGTATTTTTCTTTTTTTAGTTGTTGGAGTAATAATAAGTTTTTTAACCATCCTGAATTAGAGCCCGGGTCAATAATAACTTTGTCAATCCACTCACAGCTTTCAGCCATTTTTTTTGTGTAATGAGGAACTAAAGTGTGTATTTCTGTATCGTTTAAATACTTTTTAGCAATGGCAAAGCTTGGATAAGCCAGCATAAAATCTCCAAGCTTATCATTTCTTATAATTAGGATTTTTTTCATATTGATTTTATGCTTGAATATAATTGTGCTGGTTCTTTTAAATGGCACAAAAAGAAGTTAGTTGAGTTTAAGTACTTCTTTCCATTTTAGCACTACATTTGAAATTCGAAATTTTTCCTGACATGATACTTCAGGCCGGCCATTCTGTTGCCAATTTAATATTTTATCAACCACAGCTTCTGAACTCCTTGCATCAACTATTTGCTCTTGATTTTCAATAACTTCACTTGTTGAACCAAAAGAATGAGCTAATACAGGTGTACCTACACAATTAGCCTCTACGTATATAAGACCAAATGTTTCTGGATGTACATGCTGAGGATAAAATACACAAAATGAGTTTTGTAAGTGGGAAACTATTTCATCTTTAGATAATTTTCCCAGAAGTACAACAGAATCAGACTGTAGTAAATTATTGTCTAGATGATGCTCTTCTAATTGTTCTTCGCTTGCTCCAGCTATATAGAGTTTATAATTAGGAGCCTTTTCAAGAAGATTTTTAAAATGAAGCAAAACTTCTTTTAAACCTTTATTTGGTGAACTTAAGAAGATGAGTTTATTTGAATCGACCTGACCATTATATTTAGTAAAATCACTATCGATGGTGTTATATATGAAGGTAATAGGTATTTTTTTAAACTTAAGGCTTAGAAAACGGAAAAGCCAGGAAAAATAACCATTAAAGATTTTATTAATATGATTCTGGTGGCATTGTGAAACACAAATTACCTGAGCATTGGTTTTGACTATCCTGTGACGTCTGCCTAGGATTTCATAGTTTGAAAAATTGTGAGACCAAACAAACATTTTAGCTTGAGGATAGAGCAGGCTATAATCTTTTACGAGCTTATATTTTCGTATAATAATAATAATATCTGGAGTTAATTTATTTGGGGTTAAACTTGTATCACGATGAATGAAGTTGATGCCATTTTCAAAATAAGGTTCTGTACGATTAATTTGCGATATGTGAACATTATGCTCACGAGCTAATTCTCGAGCGAGTCTTAAAACCGTAGACTCGGTTCCACCCAAAGAATGAGATTCCATATACTTGAAATCATAATTTTCTGAACATTTGGCATCTATAAAAAGAATATTCATTTGTAACTTCCGACATTAAAGTTATAATTGTACTGATTTTTACGTTTAATAGTAATATTTTTTGTCAATGAGTAGGAAAATCGTACAGGTCTATTTACGTACTGTTGTTTTATTTCATGATAAAACTCTAATATCACCATATTGCTGTGGATAAATATGAAAATTCTTGAGATTTGCATGTCGAAAGGTTTTGGCGGCCTTGAATTATATGTTTTGAAAATAGCCCTTTTCTTAGACAAAGACGGCCATGAATATGAAGTATTTACTAAGAAGAACTCCTTTCTCTCTAAAAGACTAGCTGATGAAAAAATTTATAGTGATACATTAATATCCGTTTTCCACTATTTTCCTCTATTCTCTGCAATTAAATTAGCCATGTATATTGATTCGAAAAAAATTGATGTAATACATGTCCATTGGGGAAAAGACCTTTTACTTGTTGTATTAGCTAAAATCTTTAGTAAGCGAAAGATTAAGCTGGTCTACACAAGGCATATGGCTTTGACGCGAAAAAAAGATGATTTTTATCATCGTTTTTTATATAAAAATGTTGATGCCTACCTTGTTATAACAAAAGACCTTTATAAGGATGCTATAAATTATCTTCCTTTAGAGGAAAATAAAATTTATCTTATTTACCATGGTGTGCCTGCTGCAGATTCATGCCAGAGTGATTGCGTGTCATATATTGAGGTGTCGGGACTGAATGATAAAAATTTTCGTCTGGTTATTTTTGGTCGAATTGAAAAAGGAAAAGGTCAGCATCTTGTTACTGCAGCGGTTAAAGAATTATTAAAACAGGGAAAAAATATTCAGCTTGCAATTATTGGTCATATTATGGATGAGTCATATTATCATTCTATTAAAGAGTTTATTAAGGATAATAATTTAGAGAAAAATATTTTTTATTTAGGTTTTCATAATAGCCCTACCAGTATCATGCGTTGTTTTGATGCTGTAGTACTAGCGACTAAATGTGAAACCTTTGGTTTAATTTTACCTGAAGCAATGCGTGCAGGTGTCGCCGTTATTGGTTCAAAATGTGGTGGAGTACCAGAGATAATTGAACATGAAAAAACAGGCTTATTATTTGAAACTGAAAATATCGTTGATTTGACTGCGCAAATATTGAAGCTAATCAATGATACAAAGTTATGTGCTAATTTGGCGCAAGCAGGGAAAAAAGACGCAGATGAACGTTTTTCAGATGAAAAACATTTAAGTCAGTTAATGGATATTTTTAAATCTGCGTAAATTGATATTTTAACCCTTAGGCTCGACCTTCTTTAATTAAATTATCAAAATATTTAATTGTTGTTGCAAGGCCTTCTTCAAGTTTAATTTTTGGTTCCCAGTCTAATTCTTTCTTAGCTAAGGTTATGTCGGGTTGACGTTGCTTTGGGTCATCCTGAGGTAGTGGGTTTAAACTTAATTTCGATTTAGAGTTTGTCATTTCAATCACTTTTTCAGCGAGTTCTTTAATTGTAAACTCAACGGGGTTACCTAAGTTCACTGGGCCAGTGAAATCATCAGAAGCCATAAGACGAATAAAACCATCAATGAGTTCATCTACAAAACAAAAAGAACGACTTTGAGAGCCGTCACCATAAATAGTGATATCTTCACCTTTTAGTGCTTGAACAATAAAATTTGATACTACACGGCCATCATTAGGATGCATGTTTGGACCGTAGGTATTAAAAATTCGGGCAACTTTAATTTTTAAATTATGTTCACGATAATAATCAAAGAATAATGTTTCTGCGCAACGTTTACCTTCATCGTAACAAGAGCGAATACCAATGGGATTTACGTTGCCCCAGTAATCTTCAGGTTGAGGATGAACCTGAGGATCACCATAAACCTCACTGGTTGATGCTTGCATTATCTTTGCGTTGTTACGTTTTGCTAAGCCCAGCATATTGATAGCACCTAACACGTTAGTTTTATTAGTATGAATAGGGTTGTGCTGATAATGTGGCGGTGAAGCAGGGCAAGCTAGATTATAAATTTCATCAACTTCAATATGAAGAGGGAATTCAACATCGTGTCGGATGACTTCAAAATAGGGGCTATCCATTAAATGAGCAATATTTTCTTTTGTGCCGGTAAAAAAATTATCTAAACAAATAATCTCGTTGCCTTCATTTAATAATCTTTCACAAAGATGAGAACCCAAGAATCCAGCGCCACCTGTTATAAGAATACGTTTACGATGATAATTATCCATTTGTAGTATCTCTCCAGAGAGTTAAATAGTTAAAGCCCTATTTATGTGTAAGCTGCTAATCTTGTTTTCATCAATATCAATACAAGTTATCTGATTTCCAGATTCAACACAGCAATACCCATTTATTAATAATTAAGGTGCTATATTACATTAGAGAGGTTACTTATGGATAATTATGAGAGTAATTTATTACCATTATTTTGATGAATTTATAATTTTATCGATAGCCTGTGTAACTTTTGATACCGGAGCAGGACCAGATTCATCTGCAACGACGGCTTGGTGGTTACCAAATAAAGGTGAATAACCAAAGACATTAGGTGAAACTGGGAAAATACAAACCGTGGGTGTACCCGCAACAATTGCCAGATGTCGTAACCCAGTATCATTAATAACAATAGCTTCAGCATGGCAAACAAGTGAAAAATCATCAGGTCCTGCATCAAGTAGCTTAAAGTTAAAGTGAGTTCCTACATCATCTGAGATTGATTGAGCTGTCTTTGCTTCCCAATTTGCAAGCCCTGAAAGTAATAAATGATCGATATTTGGATATTTTTTACATGAGTTTGTTATGAGCTCAGCCATATATTTTGGTGGCCAGCATTTGTCTGGCGTTGAAGCGGTAGGGAAATAAACAATATAGGGCTTTTTATAAATTTTATCAGGAATCGCGTAATCATATCGTAGAGGCCATTCATATTGAATACCAATAGTGTTGACTTGTTCAAGAAATGTTTCTGCCTCAAATCTATAGTGAGAACGAGGAATTGCGATATCATAAAGCAATCGTTGTAAGCCTTTATGAATGTATCCAATTTTTAAGCCAGCAGGATTCAGCTTTGTAATCCAAAAAGATCGAGAAGTGGCAGAAATATCAAATACTATATCTTGATATCCCAGTTCTTTATAACTTTGCAGGATTTCTTTAAATTTGTATTTTTTATCGTTTCCTTTTGCTACATGGAGATGATCGATCAAATCCTCAGGAATACCTTTCATATAATTAGAAACAACACTAAGAGTTAGCTTTGCATTGGGGAAGGCTTTTTTTAGAGTGATTAGCATGGGTCTCACTTGAAGCAGATCACCGAGAGCTGCATGCTTAATCACAGCAATACGTGTAATTTTATTTTTATCGAGTTTTTCAACTTTCTCTTGAGCATGTTTTGATACCCATGTTTGTTTTGCCGCCCATATTTTCATATGATTGTTATCCTTTGAATTATTTATAATTCTCTAACATGAATTTGTCTATTTTATTTTTAACATCTTCTATTGTAATCAAGTCCATTGCCCAGAGCTCTCGAACTCGTGTTCCCCAAGCAACATCAGCAATATTTTTATTATATTTTTTTAAAATTGCCTCGGGATAGCGGTCTATAGTCCAATCAGCACTCAAATAAGGTCGCGCTCTATCTGGATTGGTAGAGGCATATAAACCGACAACAGGTGTATTCATTGCTGTTGCCATATGGGCGGGCCCAGAGTCTGGGCTCACCATAAACTCAGTATTCTTAATAATGGATAACAGTTCTCTTACACTCGTTTTTCCTACTAGGTTAACTAATGAACAAGAAGCTTGTTGTTTTATTTCATTTGCATATTGATGTTCTATCTCAGAGCTACCACCGGTTAATACTACTTTATAGTGATATTTTTGGCTTACATAATCAGCAATCGCTGCGTAGCCTGGTGTATTCCAATTACGGTATGCTTTACTAGAGCAAGGACTAATAGTGATATATTTTGAATCAGTGTTTAATAATTTTTTGGCAGCAATCACATCTTCTTCAATAAGAGGGATATCCCATTGGTATTGTTTCTCTTTAATACCCATGGCTTCAGTAAAACAAAAAAAACTATCAATAACATGTTGGTTTTTTTTGTTTTGAATTTTTGTATTAGTAAATAACCACTGCAAATCTTTGGCTCGTTTTTTATCAAAGCCAATTTTTATTTTTGCTTTAATTAGTAAGCTGATCAAGCTGGCTCGTAATGACATTTGCATGTGCAATAACACATCGAATCGTTGACTGATTAAATCTTGGCGCATTTTGTTATAGGCGGAAAGCCCACCGTTCTTATCAAAAATAATAAATTCGACACCACCAATATGTTTAACTAATTCGTATTCTAGTTTCCCTATTATCCAAGTGATTTTTGTTTCAGGCCATGTGTGCCTAAGAGTATAAAAAATAGGAAGAGCGTGAGTAATATCACCTAATGCAGAGAGTCGTAAGATACAAATTGACTTGGGCGGTGTAGATGAATAATTAAATGACATTATTCTTTCCATGTAGGGAAAAAATCTCCAGAGCAAGAAATACAAGAATTAAGCTAAGTTTAATGCGTGCCATGGGTATGATTCTGGATTATTTGACTTATTATAATGAGTGTTAGTAAGATTATATCCTATACGAAGTCTGATGGTGTGTGAATGAAATAAAGCTTTTATTTTTTCGAGTTTTACGAAATTTAGCATTATAATAACGACGTTATCAATTTACCAAAAGAAGATCTATGCACCTTTCAGAATTTCATAAAAATGGTCAACATATCCGTTACGACTCAGATATTTTCAAAAGCATTGAAGATGTGAGCTTTGATTCTCAGATATGGGCGCAGCGTAGCTCAATAGTTGGTTTTGCAGAAGGTCGAGGTACGACTTTTTTTGTTCAGCATCAAGGCCAGGATTTCGTATTACGGCATTATCAACGTGGCGGCTTAATTGCCAAGATGTCTACGGAGAAATATGTTTGGCTAGGATTGAGGTTTTCGCGAGCATGGAAAGAGTGGCTATTATTAGAAAAAATGATTGAAAAGGGGTTACCTGTCCCGATTCCTGCTGCAATAAAGGCTGAGCGGAAGTGGCTGCTTTATACAGCAGATATCATGATGCATAGAATCCCTCAGTCTAGAACGCTGGCGAATATTTTATCAAATGAAGAATTAGCAGAAGGTTATTGGATTGCAATAGGCAGTATGATTCGTCGTTTCCATGAAGAAGGCGTATATCATTCTGATTTAAATGCTAATAATATCCTCATTGATGATGGTGGTAGGTGTTTTTTAATTGACTTCGACCGATGTTCTTTTAAAAAGCCAAATTTAAAATGGCAAAAAGACAATTTACTAAGATTAAAGCGTTCACTTAATAAATCTTTAAAGCTTGAAAGTACATTTTATTTTGATGATGTAGCCTGGCGAATATTATTGCGTGGCTATGGTTGGGATGACTTTGATCAAGATAAAAATATTTAACCCATCAACACTTGTTATAAGGCTTTATCTTTGAATAGTACAAACTAAGATTATCATTTTTACCAATCAGTGTTTTACTGTTATTTTCATAGATATTTCTAAAATCGAGGTCGTTTAGAAAGAGGTTTATGTAGTGAGGTAATTTACTCAGTGAACATTGCACGCCTGCATTATATTTTTTAAATAGTTGCGCTTCTTCTTCAAAATTACGCATATCTAGTCCGAATACCGTGGATTTCCCGAGTTGAGCAACTTCTAGTATATTCTGACCACCTTTTTTTACGAATGAACCGCCCATAATGACGAATTCTGAACCTGCGATGAACTGTTTGAGTTCACCAATAGTATCTGCAATATAAATATCAGTAGAGTTCGATATGGACTCATTTTTACTTCGTACGGCAATGTTTAAATTAAAACTTTTGAGTTGATTTAAAATATCATTACGTCGCTGTGGGTGACGAGGAACGATCACTAGCAAATGGTTATTTTGTTCGGCTTCTTGCCATGCCTTTACTATAGCGCGTTCTTCCTCTTCTCGTGTTGATGCGACGAGAACATATTTTCGGCCTAAATCGACAGGAGATATATTTATATTATCCGTTGCATAGAATTTAATATTTCCTAATACATCAACTTTAGTGTGAGGCATACCTAATTTAATAAAATGTGATTGATCTAATTTTGAGCGGGCGTGGACTTGGGTTAGTAAAGGTAATATTTTTGCATATATAGTTTTGAGCCAAGGTTTTGCATGTAAGGTTTTTTCGGAGATGCGGCCGTTAATAATGGTGAGTGGAATATTTTCTTTATGGGCGGTGGTGTAAAAGTTAGGCCAGAATTCTGTTTCAACAATAAAAATGGCTTTGGGTTTTATTTTTTTAAAAATATTATAAATAGCATATTTATAATCTAAAGGAAAATAGAGATGCTGGATATTTTCAGTTGTATGCTTTTTGAATACTGAAGCACTGGTTATGGTATTGCTGGTCACGGTTATTATGGTATTAGGGTGAGATAAAATGATTTTTTCTATTAACGGTATAATGGCATTAATTTCCCCCACTGAAGCTGCATGAAACCACAGCCCATTCGGTTTGATCTTAGTTTTAAATCTTAAACCTACGCGTTCGATAAAATAACGAAACTCAGATGCACGAATGCTTTGCCATAACGTATACAGCGTTAAAGGTATGAAAAACAAAAACAGTAAGAATTTATATCGCCACATAATATTATTGATTATAAAAACCTTTTTCTCCAGCAGGGCGCGTTTTAAAACGACGGTGAGCCCATAGGTATTGAGCGGGTGTTTGTTTAACTTGCTGCTCTATTGCTTTATTAATAGTGATTGCATCATTTCTATCATCGCCACAAGGAAAATTTTCAAGCGCGGGGCTTAGACGAAGAATATATTTTGACTCATCATCTATTCGTGCAGCATAGAAAGGGATGACAGGAGCACCTGTGATTTTGGCGATACGCTGAGTTGATAGTAGTGTACATGTCTCTATTCCCATAAAGGGAGCAAAGACGGAATCTTTTTCACCAAAATCTTGATCAGGAGCAAGCCAAACTACATTACCCTTTTTAATGCTACGAATCATTTCTCGTAAATTTTTATGCTTAATTAATCCTGCGCTTTTATCAAGTCGTTGGGTTTGAATAAAATAATCAAGTAAGGCATTGGTTGAGCGTTTATAAGTTAAAACTAAATTATCTAAATGTTGGCATAAGCAGGCACCTGCAATTTCCATTGTAGTAAAATGGCTAGAGACTAAAATAACACCTTTGCCTTTTTCTAAAGCCCTTTCTAAATTTTCCATGCCTTCGATTTGATGAAGTTGTGTGAGTTGTTTCTTTCCCCCCCACCAACTTAATGATAATTCAAAGATTCCCATAATGGTTGAGGTAAATGCTTTTCTTGAAAGAGCACGTCTTTCAGAGAGTGTTTTTTCAGGGAAACAAAGATCAATATTTGTTTTAATAATATTTGTTCTTCTCTTTGCGACGTTGTAAAACAAATAACTAAAAATAGCACTTAATGTTTTCATTAAACGGTAAGGAATAAAAGATATTAATCTTAAGGCTGAAAGCGCTATCCATATTAGCCAATATTTTGGAGCGAAAAGCTTTAATTGTAATTTAGGTTTTTGCATTTACTTTAACCATAATAATTAATAACGTCGCATCGAAGGTTCAATATCTTCGGCCCACTGTTCTACGCCACCTTCAAGGTTAATAATATCTTTAAACCCAGCTTGTTCCATATAAAGCCCCATATGTCGGCTTCGAATACCGTGGTGGCAAATAACAACAATTCCTTGAGTCGTGTTAAGTGATTCTAATTCATTTGGTAACTCACCCATAGGGATAAGTACTGAGTCTTGAATATGGCAATAATCAAACTCCCACTGCTCACGAACATCTAATAAAAGTGGAGGGGGGCTAGTTTGATCTAAATAGTCTTGGAGTTGTTTCGGGCTAAAATGTCGCATAGTCACTTATAAGTTAAGAAATAAAAAAGCCTGTTAGAAACAGGCTTTAGAGTTTAAATTAAAAGTGCTGACTATAAAACAAATCGTTCAGGCTCAGCCGCATTTGTTAAGGCTTTAATGTCAGTTTCAAGCAATATTTTATGTTGCCACTCGTTGTCACTCACTCGGGTAATCAGCACTACTTCCATTGCAGGAGAATCACCAATAACGGCAAACAAACGGCCACCAATGTTCAAGTTACGCTGGAATGACTCAGGTAGTATAGGTAAAGAACCCGTAATGGCAATCACATCGTAAGGCTTATGTTTATCCCAACCTGAAGAAGCATCGCCCACTTCATAAGAAACATTTGTAATTTGATGCGCTTTAAGTGTTTCTTCCGCAGACTTTTGCATATCGGCATCAATATCCACCGAGACAACGTGGCGAGACTGACTAGCGAGTAATGCGGTCACATAACCTGTGCCAGTGCCAATTTCTAAAACTTTGTCTTTATCCTGAATTTTTAAAGCTTGAATCATATACGCCTCAAGCTTAGGCTCCATCATTTCTTGTCCATTGGCTAATGGAATTTTGATATCAGTAAAAGCGTGTTCTTTATATTGTGCAGGGACAAAATCTTCCCGTGGTAAGCGTTGAAGAAGGTCTAAAACCTTATCATCACGCACATTCCAAGGTTGGATTTGCTGCACGATCATATTGTGTCGCGCTTCTTCAAAATTAAGTATAGTCATACCAGTCCCCAATATTTTATCAAATTTGTTCATTTTTATGGTAGGAAGAGTAGCACTTTGGGTAAAAGCCACAAGAAGCAATTATGGATTTAGAGCCAAAATTCAACATTGGGGTATAAAGTCACTTTATTAAACAGATTGTTAACAGCAAAGGCTCTCATTTGAATTAGACGTTTTTTACTTTCTCTTTTGTTTAGTCTTTGATGCCGAATTATTAATAACATTAAATTTGTATGTGTTTAAAGCCGGTAAAAGTCAGTTTGGGAACGAACAGACTTCGCGATATCACTTATTCATTGCTCGATTCTTTCATTTATATTATTTATACTCAGTCTAAATGAAACACTTCCACTTCCTCATACTCTCCATTATCTTACTGCTTAGCCAGTGGGGCAGCATTGATCATATTTATCATGCGCATAAATCGGGAGAGGTTTGTGATTACTGTATCAGTGCTCAACCACTTGAACATGCCGTTAGCAGTGCGGTTCAATCCATTGCTATCGTAAAAGAAACGCCCGTTAAGGAAGAACAAACTCAAACTGCTTATGCAGTTAGTTTCACTCGTCACTATGCCGCTCGCGCACCACCTCGTTTAATCTAAATCGCACAAACACATTAGATCTGTCAGTGAGTAATGACAGATAAGTTTTAACGATCGTGATTTACACGAGGAAAATCCCATGAAAACAAAATCGATATTTTTAGGCGCGATGGTATTCGCGTGCATTACCCCAACAACATTTGCCGCAAAACAAAGTGGCTTTAATCCTGATATTAGCCTGACCCTTGATGGGCGCTATGGCTCTTATTCAAATACAAGTGACTACGCACTCCCTAGTTTTATGCTCGGTGGTGAAGCGACTCGCGGTGAAAAACGGTTTTACCTTGGCCACAATGAACTCAGCTTGAGTGCAAAAGTGGATGATATGTTTTATGGCAAACTCACCACCGCCATTGCAGAGCATGAAGGAGCAACAGAGGTAGAACTTGAAGAGGCCTTTATTGAAACACTCGCTTTAGACCACGGCCTAGCAGTAAAAGCGGGGCGTTTTTATTCAGATATTGGTTATTTAAATAATCAACATGGTCATGTCTGGGACTTTATGGATGCGCCGTTGGTTTATCGTGGCTTATTTGGCAACCAACTCGTTGATGATGGGGTGCAACTTACCTGGCTAGCTCCAACAGATGTCTATTTTAAACTGGGCGTAGAAGCCACACGAGGAAATCGTTTTCCAGCCGGTGGCGCAACAAATGAAGGTAATGGTAACCAGGCCATATTTGCCAAGTTCGGTGGCGATGCCGGAATCAGTAATGCCTGGCAACTCGGCTTTTCCCACTGGCGTGCAGATATTGAAGCACGCTCAGCAGGCACACATGCGCATGGTGCAGTCAGTGAAGTCCCCACGTTTAAGGGCAAGAGCGAAGTGAATGGCATCGACTTTGTTTGGAAATGGTCACCCAATGGTAATAATCGTGAACGTAATCTAAAAATTCAGGCCGAGTATTTTGAGCGTGCTGAAGATGGCAGCATTGAAATGGTGGGAAGTAGTCCACTTGAATCATCCACTTATCAGGGTAAACAGTCTGGCTGGTATGCACAAACTATTTATCAGTTTATGCCACGCTGGCGAGTAGGTTATCGTTATGATCACCTCAAAGCGAATAATACTGGTTCAGATGCCGCTGTTTTAGATGAGGCTGGTTTAGTGACAAATGGTCACACGCCAGAGCGTTCAACCATTATGTTGGATTATTCACACAGCGAATACAGTCGCGTTCGTTTTCAGTACGCCAAAGATAATTCGTATGACGACAGTGACAATCTTTTCTTCGTTCAATATATCATGACATTAGGTGCCCATGGCGCTCACAGTTTTTAAGGAAGAAAACAAATGAAAAAATTCATAATATTATTTTTAACCCCAATCATGTTGCTTGTGGCTATACCTGCAACAGCAGCATTAAATATCTTTGCCTGTGAACCCGAATGGGCTTCATTGGCAAACGAGTTGGGTGGTGAACGAGTAAAAACTGTTTCAGCAACCACTGCGTATCAAGATCCTCATCATATCGAAGCACGTCCGAGTTTAATCGCAAAAGTACGTCGTGCAGATTTACTCATCTGCAGCGGTGCTGAGCTGGAACTAGGTTGGCTGCCTTTACTGCAACGACAAGCAAGCAATGCCAAAGTTTTGCCAAACACCCCCGGTTACTTTGAAGCTTCGGCAATGGTTGAACGTCTTGATATACCAGTAAAAATAGATCGTTCAATGGGAGACGTGCATGCCGCAGGCAACCCTCATGTGCATCTTGATCCACGGCGAATACAAACGATTGCAAAGGCATTACAAGTGCGCCTTATTGAAATAGATCCTGTAGGTAAAGACTATTATCAGCAACGGTTTGTAAAGTTTAACCAGCGTTGGCAACAAGCAATAAACAAATGGCAACAGCAAGCGAGTCAATTAAAAGGCACGCGTATGGTTGTTCATCATCGTGACTGGGTGTATTTGTTTGACTGGTTAGGTATTGAAATTGCGGGTGCATTAGAACCTAAGCCAGGCTTGCCAACAACAGCATCACATATCTCATCATTAAAAAAAATCTTACTAGAAAAATCTGTAAAAATGATTGTGCACACTACGTATCAAAACCCTCGTGGTGCAAAACGTTTATCACAACTAACAGGCATCCCCGTTGTTCAATTGCCTTACACCGTTGGTGGAGCAGAAAATGTAAACGACCTGTTTAGTTTGTTTGATGTCACCATTCAGTTGTTGCTCGGGGTAAAACAATGAACTGGTTTGAAATCGACTTTACGATACTTGGCCCAGCATTAGTCGTTGGTTTATTGGTCACGTTAACGCATGTACCATTAGGACAACGTGTTTTACAACGCGGCATTATCTTTCTTGATCTTGCTATTGCACAGGTAGCAGGCCTAGGCATTATTATCGCCTACAGTTTTCATTTCGAACCCGGAGGTTGGCAAGTTCAGTTGATTGCTTTTAGTGCAGCAGTGTTAGGCGTGCTATTACTTAACTACAGCGAACAACGCTGGCCAAAAATACAGGAAGCTTTAATCGGTTCACTTTTTGTTTTAGCCTCAAGCGCGAGTATTTTATTACTGGCAACCAATCCAACAGGTGGAGAACAATTAAAAGAATTGCTCATTGGTCAGATCTTGTGGGTGAGTTACGAACAGCTTATTCCGGTTTCAATTTTATACGCAGTAATACTGGCTATTTGGTTTAAATTTTCTCAGCGCACATCATCACTCTATTTTTATTTGTTGTTTGCCTTAACCATTACCGCATCAGTACAGCTGGTTGGCATCTACCTGGTATTTGCAAGTTTAATATTGCCTGCATTGGCAATTCGAAATACCTTAAAATTTACATTGGGATATGGTTATCTTGTAGGAGTATGCGGTTATTTACTTGGGCTTATTTTAGCCGCAGCAATGGATTTACCAGCAGGCGCAATGATTGTTCACACCATGGCCATATCAGCGCTGGCGATAGGGTACTTGCTCTCAAAACAAAACCAAAAAAGCAGTAAGTAAAAATAGAAAAGGGCGATTAACTCGAAAGTCATCGCCCTTTTTTATTTACTATTTACTTTGTAATTATCTGAGTAAAAAAAATGTCTTCATAATTCACCGGATTCCTCAAGGTCTGTTATCCAGTAAGTCCCTTTACCTTTAAAAGGACAGTCAGAACATTTAAGCTCTTCCAGTAATGAACGCGCTCTATCATCTGGTAGAATGATATCTACCCGAACCTGAGGTACATAACCGACGACTTTATCCCTAGCGGATAAAAAGGGATCATGTTCAAGTTGTATACTGTGTTGCTCAATATGACTGAACATAAAAGATTCTACTTTTAAATTTCGCAGGCTGTCAGCCAGCTCCATTTGTAGTGATGAGTGCACGACCATAGATAATTTTTTCATGATTGTTTCTCCTCCTTTTTCTCCAGCCTTTCTTCAAGCCAGGCGTATAAAGTTGGTAATAAAATTAAAGTAAGCAAGGTTGAAGTAAACAGACCACCGATAACCACAACCGCTAAAGGCTGTTGTAACTCAGAGCCCGGCCCCGTTGCGAC
>JASFYW010000007.1:0-8359 GCA_045046865.1 Woeseiaceae bacterium
CTATAAACTTTTAATATAAAATTAATTTTTTGGGTGGTCTTCATAATAATCTTTGCCGTGTAAGGCTTTGTATAACCATAGTGATTTTTTTGTTTCTTTACTTAATCGCATAATATTTCCAAATTTCCATAAATTTGGGTATTTTTTTTTATCTAGTTTTAAAAATTTTAATGGTGTTTTTGGAGCAACTTCGCTGATTACTTCATAGGTGTTTTTACTTACTTCATCTATTCCCAATACAGAAGCGATTCCTCTTAAAGCATATATTCTGATTTTTTTAGTTGTTTTTACCCATTCACCTTTTTTGTAGTATTCAATGAGTGCTGGTTCCATTTCTAGCATGGCTTCTGCAATTATTTTGTTTTCTGTTACTTTTAGATAATCAATACCAAGTATTGACTTATTTTCTGCATGGCAGGTGCTAGATAAGATTATGATGAACAATCCTAGTAATACTTTCTTCACTTTCTATCCCCTTTAACATTTAGCAAGTAATTTTATAATTAGAAATTCACTGCATGGTAAGTATACTTCTCAAACATTGATACTTACTGCCATTATCTGTTCTTAGTTAAAGGATGAGGGTATTAAGCAATGGAGATCAAAGAAGCATTTGGGAAAATTCTACGAAGAACTAGACGATGGAAAGATATTTCTCAAGAGGCTTTATCTCTTGAAGCTGATGTTAGCCGAACTTATGTTTCCAAGCTTGAAAATGGGGTATACCAGCCAAGTTTGAGTGTGTTGTTTGCTATTGCTGAGGTTCTTGAAATGAAACCAAGTGAACTTGTGGCTTTGATTGAAGAAGAGTTAAAAAAATAAATTGATAATATTATTATCAATTTATTTTTTGATTTTAATTGTGTTTTTTACTATACCATGTACTTCTACCACCACCTTGCCTGATAATTAAGCCTAATTTAACTAACTTAGCAATCCTCTTTTTTATAGTGGGATCACTTATATTGCTATTGGCAAGTATTTCACGGGCTTTAGATAGATTTACCCTTCCATTATCTTCAATATATTGCATAATTAAAGCACACTCTTCAGAAAGGGTTGAGTATTTTTCTATTGTATTGGTCTTTATTTCAAGATGTTCTTTTTGTCGTTTAAGTGACCGAAAAAAGAAATTTAACCACGGTTCCCAATCTGTTTCATCTTGCTGTTTTTGAAGTAAGGTTTTTTGAGTTCTTTGCAGTGCAAGGTAATAAGAGTCTTTATTTTTTTCAATAATACTTTCTAGCGAGCTGTACGGAATATAACTATATCCTGCTTTAAGCATTAATAAAGTGATTAATACACGAGATAGCCTACCATTTCCATCTTGAAAAGGGTGGATAGCCAGGAAAACAACATTAAATACAGCAATAACAATCAAAGGATGATAACTTTTATCCTCTAATGATTCCCTTGTCCAGTAAACTAGCTCTTGCATTTTCCCTGGTGTATCAAAGGGCGATGTTGTTTCAAAAACAACACCCAAACTGTTACCTGTTTTATCAAAAGCCTCAACACTATTTGAGTGTTTTTTATACTCCCCTTTATGCCGTTCATCTTTACTTGAATGTTTAAGTAAACGATTATGCAAAAATTTAATATAGTTTTCTGAGATTTGAATATCTTTAAATTCACTAAAGACAGTTTCCATAACTTCTGCATAGCCAATAACTTCTTGCTCATCTCTACTAGAAAATGACTGTTTTCCCACTTCTCCCAATAATAACTCAATTTCTTGATCTGTTAGTTTTACTCCCTCTATACGGGTACTAGAGCCAATGCTTTCAATGGATGCAACATGACGTAAATGGGTTAAATATTCGGGATTATGAGAGCTTTTAATTTCCCAAGTTGCATTAAACTTATCAAGATCAGCAATAATTCTTAATAATTCCTGGGTAATGTTTAGTGTTTTTAAATTCATTTGGATAAATATAAGGATAAATTATTTATCTGATTTTATCCGAATATATCCGAATAGCAAGTTTTTTTATCTGAATAGTGTCCAAATTCTCATTATGGAGACATAAAATCCATACTCAATAGTATGGATTTTATACAGTGTTCTGGCAAACATATTAATAGATTACCAACGACAAAAAAGGGTAATCTATCCCGTTAATGTTGCAACACATCACCTATAGTACAAATAAATGTATAAAGGATTTCAAGGATAAATTACCCTTTACTACCTACTTGTACTTTTTAATTCAATGATGTGTTGCAAGATGTATTATATTGATAATAAAAAAAATGCAATAAAAAGAGTTTTTTTACTTTTTCCCTGTGTTTTGATAAAAAAATAAGCTTCAGTATTTATTATAAACTGAAGCTTATTATAGATTGAATCTACATATCACCTGTTTCTGCCATACTGTAGATATTTTTACCAACAATTAAATGATCAAGTGTACGTATGTCAAATAAAGAGAGTACTTTTTTAATTGTTGAAGTTATTTTTATGTCAGATTCTGAAGGATGACTATCTCCTGAAGGGTGGTTATGTGCAAGAATTACAGCAGCTGCATTATGTTCTAGGCAACGACGAGCAATTTCACATGGGTAAACTGAAGCTGAATCTATGGTTCCATAAAACATCTTATCAAAGCTTATTAAGTGATGTCTGTTATCAAGAAATAGAACAGCAAAAACTTCATACTGATATTCACTTAATGCTAATTTTGCATAGTGTTTTGATTCTTCTGGTGATTGAAATTGCTGGTTATCTAAACAGTATTTCATGCGTTGTTCTAAAACTTTTAAAGCCTGTTC
Source organism: Woeseiaceae bacterium (assembly GCA_045046865.1). GTDB lineage: Bacteria > Pseudomonadota > Gammaproteobacteria > UBA6429 > Thiohalophilaceae > JAGLTQ01. The sequence goes on from JASFYW010000007.1 coordinate 2,773, forward strand.
AATAATTTTATTATCTTGATTTTTCATGTTCCACTCCATTTTGTTGAATTGGTGGAGTAAAAAGCACTATTTAAGCTGGAACGGAAAGCCTGATTTAATAGCTGGTGCGGCTCACAGCGTAGCGAGAACTCGGGCTATTAAAATCACCTTGGGTAGGCTTGAAGTGAGAGCAATAGTGCTATATTGACACTTTTGATTCAACAGGAGTAGAATTTATATAAACAAAAGAAACAATTACTTAACATATTACTTTTATTATTCATATTGATAAAGGACTACTATATTAAATGCGAATGACAGCTTCCCATATTGTAGATTGGGTGAATACTCATACAAAAGAAGCACAGCAAAATCTCCCAAGGCTTATTCGAAGACTTTGTTTTGATTCTAGGTTTACTCAACAAATTGCTTTTCCTTCAGGTGATTCCACATATGTACCAGGGTGGGATGGTATCACTAGAACAGATAACAGTAATGCTTGGGTTCCTTCTGGTAATGCTGTTTGGGAAATTGGATGTGATCAGGATATTCAGTCAAAAGCAAATAGGGATTACAAAAAAAGAACAGATCAAACTGATGAACAAACAAGGCAAAATTCTACATTCATTTTTGTTACTCCAAGAAGATGGATACAAAAAGTAGAGTGGATTAATCAAAGAAATAATGAAGGTAACTGGTTAAGTATTCGAGTTTACGATGCTGATGATTTGGAGCAATGGTTAGAGCAAACACCTGCAATTGCAGTACAGTTTTCTGAAGAGCTGGGGTTAGCAGGATGGGGAGTAATGAGTCCTAAAAAATATTGGGATAATTGGTCTCATCAATGCAGTCCTAAAATTCTATCTGATGTATTTATTGGTGACCGCACTAAAATTCACAAGACACTGAAAGAAACGATTATTAAATCCTTATCTACAGAACATGCTATTGAACCAATTATTATTCGTGCAGACAGCGTTGAAGAAGCTATAGCATTCGCAACTATTACCATAACTGAATCTGAAGAAGTTACGGGTAAAACACTAGTAGTGACAGAACCTGAAGGATGGCAATTTGTAGATACCAACGTCCATTTACGTATAGCAATTGCTGCTAATGAGGAAATAGCAAGCAAAGCGATAATACGTGAAGGCTTAATTTTGATTATCCCACATGCAATCGGAGATTTAGCATCAAAAGTTAGTGGTACAGAATTTATTCTCGAACGACCAGACATTTATGAGTTTGAAAAAAATTTAATATCTATTGGTATTGAAGAATCAGATGCTAAAAGGTTTGCAACCAGCTCAGGAAGATCATGGACGGTATTTCGACGTCAACAATCCAATAATCCATCTTTAAAAAAACCAAAATGGTTAGACTCTAAGCAATCAGAAAGCCTTTCTGTCCTTTGTCTTATGAATGCATGGAATTCTCATAACCATGAAGATAAGCAAATAGTTGAACGAATATATGGATGTAAGTATGAAAAGATTGAGAAAGATTTACAAGAGCTTTTTAATCAAGATGACACGCCCGTACTTTATATTGGAGGTGTTTGGAAAGCAAAATCACCATTAGAACTTTTTAGTCTGGTTGGTGGACGAATTCCTTCTGACCAGATCAATCGTTTTTTTGAAGTTGCAAAGGAAATGCTCTCTATTCCTGATCCTCAACTAGAATTACCAGACGAAAAAAGATGGATGGCTCAAGTATATGGGAAAACACATCCTTATTCTGAACTCTTATTTGAATCTATTTGTGACTCTTTAATTAAGTTAGCTGTGCTTGGTTCAGAGTATTCAGGTCTTGGTACCATAAATATGGAAGCGCGCGTATCTAATTTTGTAACTAATTTACTAGAGGATGCAGACGATGTGAGATGGTTATCTTTAGCATCATATCTCCCAACACTGGCAGAAGCTGCGCCAAATGCATTTATTACCGCAATAGAAAACAGCCTTAAAACAAAAGAAAAACCAGTTACCCGATTAATTACAGAAACTGGTGACTCTGGTGCAATGGGACGTTGTTGGCATTCGGGTTTATTATGGGCACTTGAAAATTTAGCATGGTCATCACGAACATTTGCTCGGGTTGCATTAATTCTTGCACAATTAAGTTTCATTCCAATAAAGGGTAATTGGGCAAATAAACCTAGTGGAAGTCTATTGGGCATGTTTCGAACATGGATGCCTCAAACGTCTACTGATTTGGCTGGACGAATTCAAGTGCTCGACCTTCTTATCGAGAAAGAGCCTGAAGCTGCCTATCAACTCTTGGAAAACCTACTTGCAAAGGGGTCTCAGATGGCATCTCCAGCAAACCGTCCTGACTGGAGAGATGATGATGCTGGAGCAGGTCAGAAAGTATCTCCTCAAGAATACTTTGATATGATAATAGCTACAAAAGACCGTCTGTTAAAGTTAGCTGAAAATAATGCAGATCGAATTGCATCTTTGATTGAAAATACAAGCCTTGCACATAAAGAAGAATTGCATGGTGTGCTAATATTGATTCAACCATTTTTGAATGAAGCTCACAATGATAGTGAATGCGAAAAATTACGTGAATCATTAAGAGATATAATCCACTGGCACCGTAATTATGATGATGCAGATAAAGATGAACTAAATAAATGGTTAGAACCGATAGAGTCTTGTTATGAAAGACTTTCTCCTAAAAACCTTGTAACCCGCCATTGTTGGCTATTTAATAGTTACTGGGTTGATTTACCGTACCGAGTTCGTGATGATGACCATATAAAGCGCCCTGATATTCTTACTCAAGAAAGACTTGAAGCAGTTGAGGAAATCTATGCAACTGATGGAATCTCAGGAATTGATGAACTTATTTTGACATGTTTAGAGTCTGGTACCGTAGGTCAAATATTATCTAAGGTATCATGGAATGAATTTTCATGGGTCAACTGGATAATTGAGAAAGGAGGTGACTTTGTTTCGAAAGATCCGTTTAATTTGTGTATTTCTAGCTATCTGAGAATTCGTCCTTCAGAAAAGGTTGAAGAATTACTACATAATATAGTTTCATTAGGAAAACAGCAGTGCTGGAAACCAGAAAAACTGGCTCAATTGTTCATTTTAGCAAGCCCTGAACAAAAAACATGGAAAATACTAAATGACTGTGGAGAAGAGGCAGTAAGTTTTTACTGGCAAAAAGTACCTCCTCAACATTGTCGAAACGATGAAGATATTGAGTTTGTGCTAGGGCAGATGATTAATGCTGAAAGGCCTCTGAGCGCACTACAGTATTGCAAGTATCTAATAGAAAAAACACCCGCAAAACAACTTTTTAATTTATTACAGATGTTTTTACAAGGTAAGGAAATTGACGGAGCTAAGTTAGATTCTTGGCATTTTAGTAAAATGTTAAAGCATTTAGAAATCTCTGATGAGATAGATACAAATGATCTCATTCAGTTGGAATTTGCATTTTATCCAGCTCTTTATCATAGAAATGGCGAAGGTACTGAATTACTGTATAAAACACTTACTACTGACTCCGAACTTTTTAATGATTTAATTCGTTTAGCATATAAACCTAAACATGGTGAATATGAAGAAATAGCAGATATTTCAAAAGTGGCCGTTGAAACAGCATTGGATATATTACGAAATTGTAAAAGAATTCCAGGTGTTCAAGAAGATGATACTGTTGATGAAGATGCAATGTTAACATTTATTGATGCAGTTCGTACACAAAGTGAAATTGATGACCGTATAGACATATGTGACATAATAATTGGAGAGTTTCTAGCTCATTGTGATTCAAATGCTGATGATACTTGGCCTTTAACATCTATTGCAAGATTACTTGACAGAACAGAATTAGAATATATGAGAAGAGGTTTTTCAACAGGTATTTACAATAAACGTGGGGTTACTACTCGCTCTATGCACGAAGGTGGAATACAGGAACGAAAGCTTGCTGAATACTATAAAGAACAGGCCAGTCATATTCAGCATATATTTCCAAATACTTCAGCAATGCTTGAGGGAATAGCTAAACACTATGAATTTGATGCTAAAAGAGAAGATGATGAAGCGGGATTAAGAAAAGAGAGGTTTTAATAAAATTTAAATTTGACAAATAACGATTTCTTAGTATTATGTTTACGCAGTTTTAAAAAGAGGCACTAAAGATCATTAACATCTGCCTAGTTTTAAGAGATTATCTATCTATTAATCTTATCATATTTATTCATCACTCTTGAAATAAGGATAAACCCTAGTTTATTCTTTATTTTTTACAAAAATGAAAAAGTTCTGAAATCTATTCATTGATGACTTTATGCTCGAAAAGGTTATCAACCTCTGAATAGGAGAAAAAATGATTGACGTGAGACACTCTAGGATGGACTGTGATCCCTAATATTTTAATTGAACGGCAACAAGCTTTAGGTATAAACCCAGTTGAGATGAATATTTTACTTATTCTTATCAAACACTGGTGGCAAAAAGATAAAATACCTTATCCATCAAAAAAAGTTATTGCTGAAATTATCGGTAAGGATGTAAGTACAGTACAAAGACATGTTAGAACACTTGAAGAAAAAGGAATCCTTAAAAGGAATGCTAGATTTAATAGTAAAAATACAGGAGGAGGGCAAAGTAGTAATGGTTATGATCTTTCTGATTTAGTTAAAAAGGTAGCAAAGCTATCAACAGAAAAAATTAAAGAAAAAAAAGAGCGTGCTGAAGAGGATGCCAGAAAAAGAAGAGGTAAATAATTTTGAGGCATGATAATTTACATATAAACGGTGTTGAATATAAATTCAATCATTTAATGCCTCTTGACCTTAGTATTAATTTAGAGGCTCATAATAAAAATTCTGAATTAACAGTATCTTTAACTTTTTTCTTTTCAAATCATTGTTACACGGAAGGAGTTAAAGAAAACGAAGATATTTCAGAACAATTTTTACTGTTGGATCACAACCAAAACCAACGTAAATTTTGTATTAATAGGTATCAAATGTCTTTACAACTACCTGAATTATTAAAGCAACTCCATACAAAAAAATGTTTTTTTACTGGTAGGCAAAATTGGTTAGTTATAGAGGTATTAAATAATAGTGGTGAAAATATTTTTTACCATGTCTTTTTTAATATAAAGAAACACAAAAGAAAAAAGAATGGGTTATTTATTGAAATACAAAGCGCTTATATAAAAGAAAAAGGTGAAAATACACCAACGAGAAGAAAAAATGAACGAATGAGTTTTGCTATGATAGCTAGAAAAATAATAACTGGAAAACCCATCAAATCGCCACATTCTAGGCGGTAAACAAAAAAAGGCTAACCACAATAAGTAATTAGCCTTTTTTATCTATCGAGTGCTCTTTTAACTTTCATTAAATAACCAGATCGCCTGGAACCTAAAAGGCGGCAAGTAAACACCCCATATATAAAAATATGAAGCCTCGTATGTATCCACTTAATAATATTATAAGCTAATCTATGAAAAAAGTATACACTTAAATCAATTTTGTAGGCGCAAAGTTGTAATGTCCGCTTTGAGCTAAGTTAAAATGTCCGCTTTTATTTTACTTAAAGGGGACATCATTGATCAAAAGGACATTGGAAAT
>JASFYW010000008.1:0-48392 GCA_045046865.1 Woeseiaceae bacterium
TCATCGGGTATTGCATATTTCTCTATTTCTGCATGAAGCCCTGAAGAAATAAGTAATAAACAAAAGAGTGATAATGTTTTTTTCATTGTGACCCTAACGATTAAGCTCAGTTGACCCAAAAGCAAGCAAAGCGCCGCTTTTGGTGGTCAACTGGAGTGCCTTGTTATACGTTTTAATCAACTTTCCCTGCTTTTACTAGAAGAGTTCGACCTTTATGGGTAATTGAATATGATTTTCCTTTTGAAGAATAATGATCACTTAATAACTCATTGTTTACTAGTTCACCTAAGTTGTATTCAGTTTTAACTTTTGTTGTTTTTGACCATTTAACAATGTCTTTCTCAGAAGGATAGTCATTATTTGAAACTAGATCTAATAATTCCAATTGTTCTTCATTTACATTTATTGATGGCTCTATAAATTCCATTTTTGATATTTCACTGCTGTCATCAATTCTAGTAGATGAGTCATCTCTCATCTCATTTTTAAGTTCTTCAACTAGGTCTTTAAGTCTTTGTGTTTCTGAACTTCTTCTTTCTAATTCTTTTTCATATTCTAGTTCTAACGCAGCCATGTCTCTGCGTATTTTCTTTGATTCCTCGTGCGTCAAAGGTGTTTCATCTTCTATTTTTTGTTTTATTTCCTTTAGCTCTTTTTGTTTTTTCCTAGTAAAACTGTACACAAATTTTGCTGGATATGGGTACAGAAAAATAAATGTAAGGGTTGTTAGTGCTGGGTATGCTAGCCCTGTTGATAAGCAGCTGTTTATGCTTGGATATAGAAACGTTGCGATATAATCAAACTTTTCATGAGCTTCCATAGATGAAAATATTATAATAATAAATTTGTAGTTCCATATAACCCATGATACTGCAAAAGTACCGAATAGAGGGCTTGTCGCTCTGTCATAAAGGTGTGCTTTAATTGATTTTATTAAATCTTCCATTTGTGCTTACTCTGTTTTTATTATTTACGTATAACGATTAAGCTCAGTTGACCCAAAAGAAAGCAAAGCGCCGCTTTTGGTGGTCAACTGGAGCGCCTTGTTATATGTTATTTTTAACATCTATTTTACCACTTTCCAATCAGCAGGATCAGAAAGCACATCATCTATAGAAAAAATGTAGGGTACTGAAACCTTACCATCAGACATAACTGTATGTTTAAGTTGATATCTTTGTGCTACAAGATAAGTAACCAACTGAGGAATTAATAAAAAGACCACCTCAGCTTTTTGCATGAATTTTGGTTCAGGTTCAATTCGATAATTAGAATCATGAACAATTTTGTGTCTAATAGAAAATATTTTTAAAATTACAGTGTGCCAATCTGGAAATAATGAGCTAATACAAAAATCTCTAGACACTTTACCATTAACACCTATGGTGCTTAAATTAGTTTCACATATACTTACAAGAAAATTTTCCTTCCACATAGAATCATAGGCTGATTCTAAATCATCTATACTCTGAAAGTTGAAACTTTTGCTTAACAATTCAACTAAGGTGACATCATTTTGAACAATATAGTCACTAGGTATATTCATTTTCTCTAATAATTTTTCAGTTGATTTAATGTCTCTAGTATAAATATATACAAACAGATCTCTAAAGAATGTTTCCCAACTACTAACTAAAAATACAAAATACTGCCGGTACGCTACTTCATAAAATTCTTTATTTTTATCTTTTCCTATATTTGAATGCATTAAGCGGCAATGATCACCAAAATTTAGTAAGAAATTAAAGTTAAAATCATCAAGAGATTGTTTTCGGCTATTACGTAGTTCTAATAGCTCTTTAATTAACCTATCAGATTGCTTTCTTACTTTTCTCAATCTATAGCCTCGTTTACTACTGACATTACATATAACGTTTGAATTAAACGGTGCCGCTTTTCGGCGTCCGAGCAGGGCAGGTTTTATGCCCTGCGGTTTTAAATGACTTGTTATATTATTTTTCGTTTTTTTCGTATCCGAATGAGAGAATACGTTTTTTAGGAAAAATTATATTACCAGCTTGTTTTAATTCTTTGATCATTTCCTCATGAGAACTTATGGCATCTTCTGTGCTAGAAATCAAACCATCTGTTACCCTTTTTAACTCACCTACTAGACGAGCACCTAAAAGATTTTCTACTTCTTCTACTGATAAATTAAAAGGTTCGCCTTCTTTGAAACCAATTTCTTCTAATTTTGGTTGTAGTCGATTTAAGTGGGTTTTTGATCTTATATTTATTAGGTTCATTACTTCATGAAATTTTTCTTCTGTTATTAATACTTTTGAAATTAAAGTTGAATAATTATTCTCAATTAAGAATGATAAAGAACTCCCATCTATTTGAAGCTTTGAATAGTCACGGTGTGGGGCAGCAGGTATAGCTACCCAGTTTATTGGGTGTTCTTTATTTGGCTTTATGAAATCTTTGTTAAATATTATAAGTGCATTAAGTTGTTGTACAAGATTTATTTGAACTTTATTTAATGCAAACACATTAGCGTTATTCTCTTTCCTTTTCTCTTTCATATTCTGTAGCACAAAAGCAAAACCTGCACCAAGAAACGCGGCGAGCAAAGTAGTGGTTGGCGTAATTAACGCTGACCAGATAGTTGTTTGATGTTCTAATAAGTATGGGCACATAATTTTTTAATATAACGTCTTTAATAAGCGGATTTCAAAAAGCAAGCGAGAGCGCCGCTTTTTGAAAGTCCGAGTGAGCTTGCGAACGGCTTAATTTTCTTGTTAGCTTTCGTTTGTATTGGTTGGCTCAGCTAGATTATTTGGTGAACCTAAAGTAGTTTCTTTTTCAAGCTCTTCTTGAATGTTTTTTGGCTTAGGTTTAAATAGCTCTTTTGCCGTTTCCTCAAGCTCTTTTTCAATATTTTCTAACTCTTCTTTGTTTTTCATATTGTTTTTACCAAGTAATGAGGATTTCCTTTTAACGATTTTTTATAGGTAAAGCCACCAAAGGATGCGTAGTACTTTATGAGTTTTGAATTTTCAGGATTCATAATGCGTAATTGGTTAGCTCCAATAACTTTAGCATATGCTTCAAATGCTAAGAGAGAAACACCAAACATACTACCTGAATATGCAGGGTTGTTTGTGAATTTTTCAATGAAGTCGAGCCTCATTTCAGTACCTCTGTAAGTTGGGCGGCCAAGAGATAAGGAGCAAAGGGAGTTTCCATTCCATACTGATAAGTCAAAAGATTTAGGGTAGCGAGTACAGTACTTTGAAGCAAAGTTCCAATCCCAGTCCACGGTTCTCTGGGCTTCTTTATTTAATGCTCTAAAAGCGACAAGTGCCGCATTATCAACTGGCGCTAATTTTAAGCCTTTTAAATGTGCTGGTAATGCTTTTTTAGCAAGTTCTCTCGCTTTTTTTCTTGGTTCTTCGTATCTTTGAATAACCTTTAGGTGTGATGGTTGCATATATCCTCCGTAATATAAATTTTTATTTTTTGAAGCTAACGATTTAAGTAAGGGGCTTTTAAAAAGAGAAGCGGAGCGCCTCTTTTTAAAAGTCCCAGCGAGTGATTAACGAGCGATCTTGACTTGCTTGTTAGGTGTATTTAACTTGTAAGCCATAAGCTCACCATTAGTGATAACCAAGTTAAAGCATACAATATGAAACTAGGGTTTTTCGATTTCATATTTAAATGAACAAATATAAGCGTGAATGCGACCCCAATAATACCTGATAAAAAACCATTAATATGTTCGGTACCTGACTGCCCAAATATTTTAATTGAAACTAGTGTAACCACACAGAAAAGAGATAAGTAAATAGTCCCTTTTACGATTTGCTCTCTTAAAAGATCATCAGGATCAATTAGTTCGTTTTTTTTATTACGAAATAACTCCTTTAGAATTTCTATTATTTCTTTATCTGCTTCTGTCACGACCTGACTATACCTAACAGTTAATTAGATGGAATTCTGTAATTTACCTTATTAGGTAGAATTCTATCTAAGTCGATTGATTCTTTCCATTTTATTAAACATAATCCTAACAGGCTCGGGATGAGTTGACGAGTATATTTACACTATGGAGGGTGTTATGAAAGATTTTTCTATTTCCCGTTTCTGGGAAAAATTTATAAGTAAAACAAAGGTATATGGCGTTAAGCCGGATGTCGCACGTTGGTATGTGCGGGATGCAGAGCTTTATATTAAAGAACATACAAATATAAAACTTTCACATCATGAGCCGCATTTTGTCGAAAAATATTTTGAAAAGAAAGGTAGAAATACACGCTTAGAATCGTGGCAATTTGTACAGGTAATTACTGCTGTAAAGATACTTTTCACCAATATGGTGCACGTGAGTTGGTCAGAAGATTTCCCTTGGGATGGGTGGATTGAACAAGCTGAGCGGTTACCTAATTCTAATTCAAGCCGTCTTGCAGTTTTATCTGATTCTGAATTATCGTATTTAAAAGATACATTAGAAGAAAAAAGCAAAGGTTCGAAGGGAATATTTAACCAAGTTTACTCTTTGTATCCTCATCATATTGAAAACATTATTAAGTGTATTCGTATTAATCACTATTCTAAACGTACTGAACAAACCTATTTACATTGGTTTATGCGTTATGTTGTCTTCCATAAATGTAAAGATCCTCTTGCGTTAACAGATAATGACATTGGCTTATATTTAGAATATTTAGTTTTAAAAAGAAAAGTTTCTTCGAGTACACAAGGACTTGCTTTAAATGCAATTATATTTTTTTATAAAAAAGTTGTTGAGCGTGAGATAAGTGAAGATATTAAATTTTACCGCTCTAAAAAACCTAAACGTTTACCTGTAGTTTTATCAAAAGCTGAAACAAGTTTGTTACTAAAAGAATTGTCTAATCCTGTATGGAAATTAATGGCTCATTTACTATATGGTTGTGGAATGCGTTTAATGGAAGCGGTAAGACTTAGAATTTTGGATGTGGATTTTGATTATCACCAAATATTAATTCGTAATGCTAAAGGGAAGAAAGATAGGGTAGTGCCTATTCCTGAAACGTTAATTGATGCTTTAAAAAAACAAATTGATGTTGCTAGTCAACTACATAAAGGCGATATTAAAGGTGGATTTGGTATGGTCTATTTACCAGAAGCGTTATCAAGAAAATACCCGAATGCGGCATTTGAATTGCGTTGGCAATATGTGTTTCCTGCGACAGGAATATCTGCTGATCCCACAACAGGGATACGGCGGCGCCATCATATTCATGAAAATGGATTACAAAAAACAATTCGGAAAACATCAGAAGGAGTTGGCATCATGAAACGAGTAACGTGCCACGTATTACGCCACTCTTTTGCAACACACTTACTTGAAAATGGTTATGACATTCGTACGGTACAAGAACTGTTAGGTCATGCCGATGTTTCGACAACGATGATTTATACGCACGTCTTAAATAAGCCAGGGGTGACGGTGACAAGTCCATTGGATATGTTGGATTAGAGGTTGGGAATGGCCAATCTATGGGGGTAAATCATAAATTGGCCAGCCAGATATATGGTGGGCCTTCCCAGACTTGAACTGGGGACCTGCCGATTATGAGTCGGATGCTCTAACCAACTGAGCTAAAGGCCCAAAACGGGGCTATTCTACTACATAGTTATGTACTAGTTAAACCTTATACTTCATAAAGCTTATTGAGTTACTAGATTTAAAAAAAGCACCCGAAAGTGCTTTTTGTTTTAGATGATCTAAATAATTTATTCAATATCTAAGAAACTACGCAGATGATCTGAGCGACTTGGATGACGTAATTTGCGTAATGCCTTGGCTTCAATTTGACGAATACGTTCACGGGTAACATCAAACTGTTTGCCTACTTCTTCTAACGTATGATCGGTGTTCATATCAATACCGAAACGCATACGCAGAACTTTTGCTTCACGTGCGGTGAGGCCTTCTAAAATACCTTGTACCGTTTCACCTAAGCCACCTGCTGTTGCAGAATCAACGGGGGATTCTACATTTTGATCTTCTATGAAGTCTCCGAGGTTTGAATCTTCATCATCACCAATGGGGGTTTCCATTGAGATAGGTTCTTTTGCTATTTTTAATACTTTACGCACTTTATCTTCTGGCATTTCCATACGTTCAGAAAGTTCTTCTGGCGTTGGCTCGCGTCCCATTTCTTGTAACATTTGACGAGAGATACGGTTTAATTTATTGATCGTTTCAATCATGTGCACAGGAATACGGATGGTACGTGCTTGGTCAGCAATAGAACGGGTGATCGCTTGGCGAATCCACCAGGTTGCGTAGGTTGAGAACTTATAACCACGGCGGTATTCAAATTTATCAACCGCTTTCATTAAACCGATGTTGCCTTCTTGAATTAAATCTAAGAATTGTAAACCACGGTTGGTGTATTTTTTCGCAATGGAGATAACCAAACGTAAGTTAGCTTCAACCATGTCTTTTTTTGCACGACGTGCTTTAGCTTCACCAATCGACATTTTACGGTTGATGGCTTTAATTTCACTAATTTTTAAACCTGTCTCATTACCAATTCTAGCAAGTTTGGTTTGTGCTTTTAGCACTTCATCGCGGTGTGCCTCTAAAACTTCTGAGTAGCTTTCACCGGAAGCAATGTGTTGGTCTAACCAATTAAGATCAGTTTCGCTATCGGGGAAGGTGGTGATGAATTGTTTACGTGGCATATGCGCTTGTTCAACACACACATCTAAAATGACTTTTTCTTGAGCACGGATACGAGTAATTAAACCACGCATATTAGACTGAAGAATGATCGTCATTTTTGGCACTAATTTAAGTTCAGCAATGCGATCTAATATAGGCTCTAAAGCGGCTTGTGTTTTAGGATCGTCATGGCCATATTTTTGTAATGCAGCAACATGTTTATTATGTAACTTATCGAGATTAGTGAAGCGCTCATGGGCTTCTTCTAAATCGATGCCGGTATCAACAACTTCATCTTCTTCTTTAGTCTTGCCCGCTGCTTTATCGGCATTGGCAGCAGCAATTTCTGCGGGTGTTGGAATATTGTCGGGTGCATGCGGGTCAAAAAAGCCAGAAATGATATCGGTGAGCTTATATTCTGCTTTTTCAATTTTTTTATACGATTCGCATAAAATTGAAATTGTTTCTGGGTATGAAGCAAGGGCGCGCATCATGTGCCTAAGGCCGGCTTCGATACGTTTTGCAATGGCAATTTCGCCTTCACGCGTTAATAGTTCAACGGTTCCCATTTCACGCATGTACATGCGAACAGGATCAGTGGTACGACCAAATTCATTTTCTACAGCAGCAAGGGCTTGCGCAGCTTCTTCAGCGGCATCTTCATCAACAGAGTTACTGGCATTGGCAATAGTTTCTTCATCCGGTGCTTTTTCATGCACGGTGATGCCCATGTCATTGATCATGCCGACGATATCTTCAATTTGCTCGGGATCAACGATAGTATTAGGAAGGTGATCGTTAACTTCAGCGTAGGTCAGAAATCCTTGTTCTTTTCCTTTAGCAATCAATATTTTAAGTTGAGACTGTTGCTGTTCTTGGTTCGATACTTGGGACATAAAAGCCTTCTTAGCAGAGTTAAACAATAGCAGGGCGTAAAACCAACGAATTATACACGAGTTTTGAGATTTTGCCTTTAAACTGAAGCATTTTCTGTGGTTTTATTCTATTTTGAGGCACTCTTAGCATGATAAATCTGTTCTAGGAGCATCTTATATTCTTGCATTTCTTCTTCATTGAGCTTGCCATGGTCTAATTTGGCCTGTAAATCATCGTAGCGAAGGTCGACAGATTGTTTGATTAAGGTTTTCATCACGGCAACAAACTCGACTTCTAGTGCGTCATCTTCTAATTCCAGCTTTTCACTGGCAAGTGTTGCGAGGTGCTGTCCTGAAGGGGCTTCGCGCCATCGCTCGAGCACTGCACTAGTAGATAAATGGGGGTGCTCATCCAAAATTTCAACGACTTCCAGTAATAAAGGCATGCCTGCAAGGTCAAGTGTTTTGAGAATAGCCAACTCATCTGCGGTTTTATCCCATTTTTCATTAATACTGGGTGCATGCAACAAATAGGTGATGGCTTTACGCACCGGCGTCATGGTGGCCGGTGTATTTTTAGCGCGTGAGGGTTTACGCCGTTTAGATTGTTGCGCCGTCGGTGGGGGCGTGAGTTCCACGCGGCCTAATTTTTCTAGCTGCTCAAACATTAATTTCTTATAAATTCCTTCAGGCATCTGGTTCAACATAGGCCGCGTGGTTTCTACTAACTTAGCACGACCGCCAATACCTGTTATATCGGCATCTTGAGTGAGTTGCTTGAATAAATATTCAGAAAAAGTATGACTTTTTTTAATTTCTTTTTCGAAAGCCTCTTTGCCTATTTTTCTAACATAGCTATCAGGGTCTTCACCGTCTGGTAAAAACATAAAGCGTGTTTCACGGCCATCTCGCATTTCTGGCAAGCAAACTTGTAAGGCGCGCCACGCCGCATCTCTGCCGGCACGATCACCATCAAAACAAAAGACTACTTCACTGGTGAGCTGGAATAAACGGGTGAGGTGGTCGGCCGTGGTGGCAGTGCCTAGAGTGGCGACGGCATAGCGAATATCAAACTGTGCCAAGGCCACCACATCCATATAACCTTCCACCACCATTAATAAGGGGATATCACGCAAGGCTTGGCGCGCTTCGTATAAGCCATAAAGTTCACGGCCTTTATGGAATAGCGGTGTTTCAGGCGAGTTTAAATATTTTGCATCTTTATCGTTGGGCTGAGGCTGATCCTTGGGCAAAATTCGACCACCAAAAGCGATACACCGGCCTCGACGATCGCGAATAGGAAACATGATCCGATCTCGAAAACGGTCATAACATTTGCCGTTATCTTTTTTAATTAACATGCCAGCGCTGACCAATGCTTTTTCTTTATCTGGCGTGGTGCCGAGCGCTTTAATTAAATGATCCCAACCATCTGGAGCAAAACCAATACCGAAGTCTTTGGCAATTTCACCACTGAGGCCGCGTTGTTTTAAATATTCTACCGCTTGAGGCGCATCAGCATGTTGGCGCAGCTGGGTTTGGTAAAACTGATCGGTTTGTTGCATGAGATCATACAAATCCGTTTGGGCTTTTTTAATGGCAGGATCAGGACGATGGCCACCTTCATACGGCACCTCAATCCCTTGGCTACGGGCGAGTTCTTCAATGGCATCTGGGTAACTTAAATGCTCATACTCCATTAAAAAGCCAATGGCCGAGCCACTCGCCTTACAGCCAAAGCAGTGATAAAACTGTTTATTCTGGCTCACGGTGAAAGAGGGCGTTTTTTCTGTATGAAAAGGGCAACAGGCCGTGTATTCCTTGCCTTTTTTCTTGAGAGGCACGCGCGAGTCCACCACCTCGACAATGTCGACACGGTTAATTAAGTCATCAATAAATTGTTGTGGAATACGGCCAGCCATGGCGCAAGTTTACAGGGGTATTCAAGCCGAGAGAATAATTTTATAACTATAGTCGCTACTTTGAGACTGTTATTGCACTTAATGAACCGTTGCGCATTTCGTCAGTATTACCTTACACGTGTTTTACACGTTCTGGCATCGAGGAAAGGCTGTAAAACAGATGTTTTGAAGAACTTGAGAATTTAATAAAAGAGAGAGGGTGTTACAAAGAAGAAGCTTATGAAAGTTTCGCTTTAATTTTTCCACTAACGGCGCCCATGTCGGCTTTGCCTGCAATTTGTGGTTTAAGTATGCCCATAACTTTGCCCATATCTTTCATGGATTCAGCGCCGGTTGATGAAATGGCTTCATCGATAAGAGCATCAACGTCTGTATCAGACATTTGTTCAGGCATGAATTCTTTTAGAATAACGATTTCTTTAATTTCGATTTCAGCGAGTTCATTTCGACCGGCTTTTTCGAATTGTTCGATACTGTCTTTACGTTGTTTGAGCATTTTTTCGATAATGGCAACAATTTGCTCATTATCAAGCTCAATACGTTTATCCACTTCAATTTGTTTAATGGCGGCGGTCAAC
The DNA here is from genome assembly GCA_045046865.1 of Woeseiaceae bacterium. GTDB lineage: Bacteria > Pseudomonadota > Gammaproteobacteria > UBA6429 > Thiohalophilaceae > JAGLTQ01. The sequence continues at coordinate 10,034 of JASFYW010000008.1, forward strand.
AGGCGTAGAGTGCCAAGACGCTCTTTGTCTTTGCTGCGCATGGCAGTTTTGACATCGTCAGTAATTCGGATTTTGAGTGTGGAATCAGTCATGATGGCGAAATAAAACCACCTTAAGAAATAAGGCGGTTAAAAATTCTATTCTTAATATAAACGTTTTAAGCGATTACGATCGCGAGACGTTTTCTTAAGGTTGCGCTTAACAGCAGCGGCTTTTTCACGTTTGCGAACTGAAGTTGGTTTTTCGTAGAATTCGCGACGGCGAACTTCAGATAAAACTCCAGCTTTTTCACATGAACGTTTGAAGCGACGTAGCGCTACATCAAATGGTTCGTTTTCTTTTACGCGTACAGCAGGCATGTAATCCTAACCTCTAAAAATTTATTGCAAATGAGAAAGCGCGCAAGTTTAATCCCTGTCAGGCGAAAAAGCAAAGATCCTTAGGCAAAAGAATGAAATAATAGCGATATGTTGATATTAGGAATAGAAACCTCGTGTGACGAGACAGGAATAGCACTTTTCGACTCTGAAAAGGGGCTTTTGGCCGATGCATTGTACAGCCAAATTGCGGTGCACGCTGAATATGGAGGTGTGGTGCCGGAATTGGCCTCGCGTGACCATATTCGTAAAACTTTACCGTTAATTAAGCAGGTTTTTGCGGAATCAGGCCTCACGGCGAAGGATTTAGATGGCATCGCTTACACTGCAGGCCCCGGTTTAGCCGGTGCTTTATTGGTGGGGGCAGGCATAGCGCGAAGTCTAGCCTATGGTTGGGGAATCCCCGCTGTTGCGGTGCATCATATGGAAGGGCATTTGCTCGCACCCATGCTCGAAGAGAACTCACCAGAATTTCCCTTTGTTGCTCTTCTGGTATCCGGTGGACACACTATGCTGGTGGAAGTTGATGGCATTGGGGAATATAAATTATTGGGTGAATCATTAGACGATGCCGCAGGTGAAGCATTTGATAAAACGGCTAAGATGCTAGGTTTAGCGTATCCCGGTGGCCCTGCGGTGGCTAAATTGGCAGAAAAAGGTGAGAAAGGAAAATACAAATTCCCTCGGCCTATGTGTGATCGCCCTGGGTTAGATTTTAGTTTCAGCGGTTTAAAAACATTTACCTTAAATACGATTAATAAAAGCGATAAATCGGATCAAACCAAAGCCGATATTGCCTGCGCTTTTGAAACGGCGGTGGCTGAAACCATCGCGATAAAATGCCGACGAGCTTTGCAACAGACGGAGCTAAATAGATTAGTTATAGCGGGCGGAGTAAGCGCTAACACACGTTTACGGGCGCGGCTTGAAGAAATGGTGAAAAAAGAAAATGCGAAGGTGTATTACCCTCGGCTCGAATTCTGTACAGACAATGGCGCGATGATTGCCTTTGCTGGTTGCCAGCGTTTAATTGCCGGTCAGCATGAAGATTTAGCCTTTTATGCTAAACCACGTTGGGACTTAGAATCTCTGCCAGCCGTTTAAGGTTTATCTGTTCCAATCGCGTCTTCTGTCCCTTTCATCATATTTTGAATATTAGAACGGTGTCGCCAAAATAACATCACCGTCATAATAAGGGTGACGCTAATCGCAGCGGGGTGATGCCACCAAAGCCAAACATACGCCGGTGCAAGTGCTGTCGCTACTAATGCAGAGAGTGAAGAGATTTTCACCACTTTCGCCATAAACAGCCAAGTGAGAATGGTGGCTAAACCGACCATCCAAGAGAAGCCGAGTAACACTCCGAGCATGGTGGCCACCCCTTTTCCGCCTTTAAACTGAAAAAAGACAGGGTATAAATGGCCTAAAAAGGCGGCAATGCCGACCAATGAAATCGTTAAAATGCTCATCTCTAAATATTGGGCAATGAGAACAGGAATCAAACCTTTCACCATGTCGCCAAATAAAGTGATGGCCGCCGCCTTTTTACCGCCAAAGCGGAGTACGTTTGTTGCGCCAGGGTTGCCGGATCCTTCACCGCGTGGGTCGGGCAAGCTCATGAGCTTACAAACAATAATGGCGGAAGAAAGTGAGCCAATGAGATAAGCGGCAACAATTAAGCCGTAGTCGAGCATTTCAAGTTGTATATTCATAAATTCTATATTCATAAGTTCTATATTCATAAGTTCTATATTCAAAGCGTAAAGGTACAAGATTTGTAGGGTGCGAGACAAGGAGAAATATTTATCTTTCGCTATTGATACTGTATCTTTGCCGCCATGGATATTATTTTTATTAATGATTTAAAAATTGAAACAATTATCGGCATTTATGACTGGGAACGCGAAACCAAGCAGACCATTAGTTTAGATTTAGAGATGGCAACTGATATTTCTAAAGCAGCTGAAACTGATGACATTGAAAGCACCTTAGACTACAAGGCCGTATCAAAACGTTTGATCAGTTTTGTTGAAACAAGTGAGTTTTTGTTGGTCGAACGTTTAGCTGAAGAGTGCGCGCAGATTATTTTGAATGAGTTTGATGTGCCATGGGTGCGCTTAAAATTAAATAAAGGCGAAGCTGTGCGCGGTGCGAGCGGTGTTGGAATTTTAATTGAGCGTGGCAATAAACCTTAAGCATGGCAAAAATTTATATCAGCATTGGCAGTAATATTGATGCGGAAAAAAATGTCCGTTTAGCCATTCATGCTTTGCAAGATCATTACGGTAAACTAATTTTATCTTCTGTTTACGAAAGTGAAGCAGTAGGCTTTGATGGTGATAATTTTTTAAATCTCGTTGCGGCAGTCAAAACAGATGAAGATGTTTATGCTGTTGCCGCCAATCTACGAAAGATAGAAGATGATAATGGTCGAGTTCGTAGTGGTCCTCGTTTTTCTTCACGCTCAGTTGATTTAGATTTACTTTTGTATGATGACCTCGTTCTTAAAGAAGAAGGCTTAGAACTTCCTCGTGATGAAATCACTAAAAATGCGTTTGTCTTGCTTCCTTTAGATGAAATTGCTTCCCAACTTATCCACCCTACGACAGGTAAAACCATGTGTGATCACTGGTTGAATTTTGATAAGAATTCACAAAAATTATGGAAAATTGATTTTACGTTTTAAACTTACACGTTATTACGTGTTTATGAATTTAAACTTCGTCCACCATCAACTGCAATAATTTGTCCGGTAACATAATCCGCATCATTAATTAAATATAAAATAGTTTTAGATATATCGTTAGGCTCACCTTGGCGCTTTAAAAACGTACGCGAAACAATACGCTGCTTTGCAACTTCATCTAAATTTTCTGGCCAAAGTATTGCGCCGGGTGCGACTCCGTTAACTCTAATTTCTGGGCCAAGCTCACACGATAATGATTTTGTCATCATGGCGAGGCCTGCTTTTGCCATGCTGTAGACAGGAAATGTTTTGAGAGGGCGATCAGCATGAATATCGATAATGTTAATAATGCAGCCTTTATGTTTTTTAAGGTGCGGCGCAGCTGCTTGCGATAAAAAGAACGGCGCTTTTAAATTTGAGCCCATTAAATCATCCCACTGTTTCTCGGTGACGCTACCCATTTTGGTAGGATAAAAACTCGACGCATTGTTAATTAAAACATCAAGCCGTCCCCATGCTTTTACCGATTCATCGACGAGGGTGATGAGGCCTTTTGTTTTATGTAAGTCGGCCTGAATAAGAATGACAGAGTTTTCTCTTATGTCATTGAGTTCTTTTTGTACGGCTTGAGCTTGCTCACGTGAACCACGGTAATGCAGAACGATATTAAAATTATTATCGTGTAATAGCTTTGCAGTGGTTGCACCAATTCGGTGTGCAGCACCCGTTATTAAAGCCACTTTATTGTCAGACATACTATGGTATCCTTCATTTCTATTTTATAACTGTAACATAAGCAATTAGGCCGCGTCTGTTTCATGTCTTCCGATTCCTATCAAAAAAAACTCTATCAATCTAGCAAAGAAGCGATGGCTTTACCTGCTCCTTCAGATTTCGCGCAAGCGCATAGCGAAGCATTGATAGATCTAATAAGAAATGAAATTAACAATAATCAAGGTGTTATTTCATTTCAACATTACATGGAGCTTGCATTATATGCACCGGGCTTAGGTTACTATGCAGCAGGCAGCGCTAAGTTAGGTGAAGAGGGTGATTTTGTTACCGCACCAGAAATCTCACCACTATTTTCACAAGCTATAGCTCGTTCTATTTTACCGGCATTAAAAAAAGAACAAGTGATCTTAGAGGTAGGCGCAGGCCGAGGCCGCATGGCGGCAGATATTCTTCTTTATTTACAAGCAGAAAATAAACTACCAAAAGAATATTGGATTTTAGAACTCAGTGCAGATTTACAAGAGCGACAAAAAAAAACCATCAAAGAATCTGCGCCTAATTTACTTTTTAAAGTGAAATGGTTGACAGCATTGCCAGATAAATTTTCAGGTGTCGTTTTAGCAAACGAATTACTTGATGCTATGCCAGTACAACTTTTCCAAATAAAAGAAAATGATGTTTTAAATATCAATGTTATTTGGAATAATAATAAATTTGAGTTTAAAACATCTTCAAGTTTTGATCAGCGTTTAGTGCATCGAGTAAAAAATATTGAAAGTGAGTTAGAGCAAAGCTTTTCTTCAGGTTATTATTCAGAAATTAATTTTTCCGCAGAAGATTGGCTTAAAAGTATTGCAGAGCGACTAGAGCAAGGCATTATCATTTTAATTGACTATGGCTTTCCGCGACATGAGTATTACCATGAACAACGCAGCCAAGGCACCATGATGTGCCACTATCGTCACCGCACTCATCCGGATGTTTTTGTTTACCCTGGCTTACAAGATATCACCGCACATGTAGATTTTACTGCCATGGCAGATGCCGCATTAGAATCAGATTTAAAAGTTATGGGTTATACTAATCAAGCGAGTTACCTAATGGGGGCTGGCTTGTTAGAGCTAACCACTTTAGCTGATGAAACGAATGTGCAAAAACAAATGGCCACGGCTTCTGAAATTAAGAAGTTAACTTTGCCGCATGAAATGGGTGAGTTGTTTAAAGTCATTGGCTTTAGTAAAAATACAGATGTTACTTTGCCCGCATTTGAGTTAAGAGATCTAAGAGAATACTTATAATGCTGTCATTACGAGGAAGATCTAAAAACTTTGTTTTTAGAGAAGACGTGGTAATCTCATGAATTTTACTCTGTAGCAAGAGATTGCCACAGTCACTTTGTTCCTTCGCAATGACAGTGTTGCTAGGATTTGAAAAAAAGGAAAGAACATGTTTTTTTGGCAAATTGTCGTACTCGCTTTAGTACAAGGCTTAACTGAATTTTTACCTGTTTCAAGTTCAGCGCATTTAATACTGGTTCCAACCTTAACGGGTTGGTCTGATCAGGGGTTGGCATTTGATGTTGTGATGCATCTTGGAACCTTAACGGCGGTTGTCTGGTATTTTAAAAAAGACATTGTTACATTAAGTGTTGACTGGACACAGTCATGTATTAAAAAACAAACAGTGGGTGAGAGTCGTTTAGCTTGGATTGTTATCATTGCTACCATTCCTGTTGGTGCAGCGGGCTTATTATTAAATGATTTTGTAGATAATGTTTTACGTTCTCCTGTTGTTATCGCATGGGCAACCATTGGTTTTGGTTTGTTGTTGGGCTTATCAGATTATGTGGGTAAAAATAAATCAACCCAGACAAATGAACATCAATTGAGCTGGAAAAATGGCATTATGATTGGTTTTGCTCAGGCATTAGCGCTTATTCCTGGCACATCACGTTCAGGTATTACCATGACGGCAGGTTTATTTGCGGGTTTAACAAGACAGGCAGCGGCTCGATTTTCTTTTTTACTTTCGATACCAACTATTTTAATGGCCGGCGGATATAAAACCCTAAAACTTATTCAGGAAGGGAATGGAGTAGATTGGTTTTCTTTAGGTCTGGGATATTTTTTATCAGCTGTTTCTGCTTACATATGTATTCATTACTTTTTGAAAATGTTAGAGAGTATTGGCATGACGCCGTTCGTTATTTACCGTGTAGCGCAGGGTATTATCTTGCTGTATTTGTTTTCATAAGCCAACATGTCAATATCATTACGTTATTTTAAATTGTGGCTTATTATTGGCTGGGCGATGGTTTTATTATTGAGTTATTTTTCGCTTGTCCCTAATCCACCTGAGTTTAATTTTAGATTTAACAATTTTGATAAAGTGAGACATTTTTTCGCATACTTTATTTTAATGTTTTGGTTTTCTCAGTTATATCAAACACGTTCATCAAGAATGTTTTATATCATGTTTTTCATCCTGCTGGGTGTTGTTTTAGAAATACTACAAGAACTTGGAGGGACGCGCCATTTTGAATACTACGATATGTTAGCGAATAGTATTGGTGTGGTTTTGGCTTGGTGGGTGACGAAAGGCAGATTAAGTACTCTTTTGTACTTTGTTGAGAAAAGAGTTTCCGGCTAATTATTCCTTTGTTACGTATAATACGTATTTTTTAGAACGAAATAAAAAATCAATCAACAGGTACTGCAATTAAATCATGGTCTGTTGCAGAAACAATTTTTACATCGATAAAATCACCAATCTCTATATTCTCAAAACCATCTAAAATAACTTCACCATCAATTTCGGGAGCATCAGCTTTAGAGCGAGCAAGCACTAAGCCTTCCTCACCATAACTATCCACCAATACTTGCATGGTCTGGCCTATTTTATTTTGTAATTTATCAGCACTGATTTGAGCCTGTAAATGCATAAAGCGTCCTAGTCGTTCTTGTTGAATTTCTTCTGGGACAAAGTTACCTAAACCATTGGCTACTGCACCTTCAACCGGTGAGTACGCAAAAGCACCAACACGATCTAGCTGTGCTTCTTCAAGGAAGTCTAGCAACTGTTCAAATTCATCATCCGTTTCACCGGGGAAGCCGACGATAAACGTTGAACGTAATGTTATATCAGGACAAATATTGCGCCAGTTTTTAATGCGCTCTATTGTTTTATCAATATTACCGGGGCGCTTCATGGCTTTAAGAATTCTTGGGTTGGCATGTTGTAGGGGGATATCAAGATAAGGCAGTATTTTTCCTTCAGCCATCAGTGGGATAACTTTATCAACGTGCGGGTAGGGGTAAACATAATGTAAGCGCACCCATGCACCGAGTTCACCTAAGGCGGCAGAGAGCTCAGTCATGTGTGTTTTGATGGGCTTACTTCCCCAAAATCCTGTACGGTATTTTACGTCAACACCGTAGGCACTGGTGTCTTGAGAAATAACCAGTAATTCTTTAACGCCTCCGTTGACAAGATTTTCAGCTTCTTGCATAACATCGCCAATATCGCGACTAACAAGATCACCACGTAATGATGGAATAATACAAAAAGTACAACGGTGGTTACAGCCTTCTGATATTTTCAAGTAAGCATAATGTGGCGGTGTGAGTTTGATGCCTGCGTTTGGAACAAGATCATTAAAAGGATCGTGTGGTTTGGGTAAATGTTCGTGCACAATTTTCATCACCTCTTTAGCTGCATGAGGGCCGGTGACAGCTAAAACATTAGGGTAAGCCGTTTCGACTACGCCTTCTTTTGCGCCCAAGCAACCGGTGACAATCACTTTACCATTTTCTTCTAAGGCTTCACCAATGGCTTCCATTGACTCTTCAACCGCAGAGTCTATAAAGCCGCAAGTGTTGATAACAACCAATTGAGCATCTTCATAGCTATTTGAAATTTCATAGCCTTCAGCACGAAGTTGAGTAATGATATGTTCAGAGTCCACCAATGCTTTGGGACATCCTAAACTAATGAAGCCAACTTTAGGCGCGATATTTGACATAATATGAACTCATTTAATTAAGTGGTTGGTATTGCTTCAAATTGTTTAATGGAAATAATCTTATGGTTTTCTTTATCCCAAAGAATAAATTTAAATTCTTTAGTCACATCACGAAAGCGTATGCGTTTAACATCTTCAAATAAATGGGCATATTCTTTATGGCAGGCAGCAAGGTTATAGTTTGGAATGCCCGCTGATAAATGATGTACGTGATGGTAAGCAATGTCGGCACCAAACCAGTTAAAAAATTTAGGCACAGTATAAAAACTTGTGCCAGTTAATGCGGCTTGATAGTAACTCCAGTGCTCAGTATCTGAGGCATAAGAGTCTTCAAAATTATGTTGTAGAGTAAAAACCAATAAACCTGCTGCTCCAGCTAACGATAAACTAATAACATAGACAGTAAAGAATGCAGTGGCACCAAAATATAAACTTGCAGCACCCCATATGCTTATTAATACAATATTATTTAAGGTCATGTGTAAGTATTCAGTCGAAGTTTTCCAAAAACGTGATTCTTGACTATTAATAATATTTTTAAGTGACGTAGAAGGAGATGTTACTTTTTGTTTAATGACATTAATAATAAATAATAAGCTGCCTAGCATCCAATTAAAGCGAGGATTAAAAATAAAGTACAAGAATGCAGCGACTGGAGAAATGAAGATGTTGCGCGCTAATTTATATTTTAACTGTTGACCTGGAGTAAGTTTTTCATATTGTTTAGTCGTTAAAACATTTAGAGGGCCTTTATATTTTTCCCAATCACCATTTGTTGCATGATGATAGTTGTGGTGCTTGCTCCAAACATATTGTGGTATGCCAACGACCACGCCTGAGAAAAACCCAACGATGACATTGAAACCCTGTGTTTTAAATAAACTTTTATGACCACAGTCATGCATGATCATAAAAACTCTAACGATAAAAAGGGCGAGCAATAAAACAATGCCGATGGTGAGAGCAATATTATTTGCTTTAAAACTTTCAATAGCAAAATAAAAAAGAGCGAAGTAGGGAATGAATGTATTTAGTATTTGAAATAAGGCTTTTAAATTACTTTTGTTTGAATATTTTTGAATGATTTCAGGGGTGATGTCTTTTAGCTCAGTGGGGGTGGTCATGAAAGGGGTTCCTAATCAACAGCATCTATAATTAGGGCTATTATAGAGCAATTCACCTTTAAAAGTAGGCTGTTTAAATGATTATCTCTACGGAATTACTGCCGTTATCTTGTGCTTTTTCTAATGCTTGTTTTGCTCTATTGACCACAGAAACTTTATTGTCTTGCTCGATGAATTGGCTAATACCAAAACTTGCAGTGACAGAACCAATGTACTCAAAATCAAAGTTTTCGATAACAAATTGAATTTTTTCAGCAATTACTTTAGTTTCGACGGCAGTTCTATCGGGTACGAGAACATAAAAACCTTCACTGTCTGAGTGAGAAAGGGGGTCTGTTTTTCTTAAACTTGAAATAAGTTGTAAAGACAGCGTACGCAAAAATGATTTCAGTATAGCTTTATTGTATTTGTTTTTAAGTTTCGACATATCATCAACTTGACAAATAATAATCGAAAACCCTACTTTATAACGTTTACTTTTATCAATTTCATATTCTAAAATATCGTAAAATTTTCTTTTGTTAAAAAGTAAAGTTATCGGATCTGTAGTGACTAAAAAACCAAGTTCATCTGCTTCTTCTTGGAGTTCAGACAAGGAGATTTTTGAGTAAGCAAAAAATAATAAAACGATAAATCCGATGGCGGTGCGCGACCATAACTCAATGCTTGATGGTGAAATAAGGCTAGTTATTAATGAAGAGCTATCATTGATAATAAAAACATGAACAAGACTATCAAGTAGCCAAAATAAAGCAAATATCGCAAAGCTAAATAATGGCAGTGTTTTTGCGTTGAATAGGTTCTTAGGCATACATTCTCATACTTACAAGTGATGTTTAATCCGAATATAGCGAATAAAAAGAAAACTGTCTATTTTTGACGACTTTCTTTAATCGCTTGAATGCGTTTTATATCTAAGGCTTCTTTAATTTCCTTACCTTTTAAACCAAGCTCTAATAAATCTTTTGCTTTAAGTTTATTCGCGGCAGCAAAGGCTTTGCGATAAATACCGGGCTGGATAAAATCTTTATCTTCAAAGCCTGTTCTTCCACGAGAGTCTGCCTCACAAGCAAGTAAAAACAATTCAAAACGTTCTGGCCGGCGAAAGGCATCGAGTGCATTGAGTGTTTTTAGAAACGTTGAGTTTTTAAGTTCTTCCGCGCGGTGATAATGTAAATGATATTGCGCCACGAGAGCGGCTAATTCACGGTAGTCATTAGGCACACGATAACGATCACATAATGCATTAACCAGCGGCACGCCGCGGGATTCATGATCAATATGCTTAGGCCACTTTGATTTAGGCGTTGTTCCTTTACCAAGGTCATGTACCAGTGCGGCAAAGCGGACACTCTTATCGTTAGACAATTTTGCTGCTTGGGTTAATACCATCATGGTATGTATTCCGGTATCTATTTCAGGATGGTGCTTTTCGGGCTGCGGTACTCCCCATAGACGATCTATTTCAGGGAAGAGTTTTTTGAGTGCGCCACAATCTCGTAAGACTTCAAAATAACGAGCCGGTGTTTTTTCACCTAAAGCACGCATCGTTTCTTGCCAGACACGTTCAGGAACTAGCGCATCCACTTCACCTTGCTGCACCATATTTTGCATAAGTTGCTGTGTTTCTTCGGCAATACTAAAACCTAAATCAGCAAAGCGCGCGGCAAAACGTGCAAGTCGTAAAATACGCACAGGGTCTTCAATAAAGGCAGGTGAGACGTGACGTAAAATTCTTGCCTCAATGTCTGCTTGCCCATTATAGGGATCGATTAATTCGCCATCAGAAGATTGTGCAATGGCATTAATAGTGAGGTCGCGTCGTGTTAAATCATCTTCAAGTGTGACATCGGCATCGGCATGAAAACTAAAACCGCTGTAACCAGCAGCCGTTTTTCTTTCTGTGCGAGCCAGTGCATATTCTTCGTTTGTTTCAGGGTGTAAAAAAACCGGAAAGTCTTTCCCAACTTGTCGATAATTTTGTTTTAGTAATTCATCTGCTGTGGCTCCGACGACAACCCAATCGCGGTCCTTGGTTTTTATCCCCAATAAATGATCACGTACTGCACCGCCAACAAGATAGATTTCCATAGTTTAAAAAAGTCTTATAAAACAAAAAGTTGTCTTTATTGTATAGACAAATAACGTTGTGATCACATTTTCGTTGTAGGTATTTATCTAATTCAACTTTATTCCTCAATTAAGCTATAGTTAATCCGTAAATGGTCAACTTACATACAGGTATACCCCCCCAATATTTAAGGAGTCATTAATGAGCTTTGAAGTTATTAATCCAGCAACGGGTGAAAAGGTCACGGAAATTCCCGCGTGGGATTCAAAACAACTCGAGTCTGAGCTAGCCGCAGTTGCTGCCGCCTCGCCGGCATGGCGAGCAACATCGATGAATGAACGTTGCGAGCTAATGCGCCGCGCTGCCAATGTTATTCGAAATAATGTTGATAAATTTGCAGCGGTGATAACGCAAGAAATGGGTAAATTAATAAAAGAAGCACGTGCTGAAGTTGAAAAGTGCGCCAGCGTGTGTGATTACTATGCTGATAATGGCCCCCGCTTTTTAGCGGATGAAGCAATTGAATCTGATGCGAGTAAAAGTTACGTTGCGTACTTACCTTTAGGTACAGTATTAGCGGTGATGCCTTGGAACTTTCCTTTATGGCAAGTTTTCCGATTTGCTGCCCCTGCGCTTATAGCCGGAAACACCGGCGTGTTAAAACATGCCTCAAATGTTCCTCAATGTGCATTACTGATTGAAGATGTTTTTAAACAAGCCGGTTTTCCTAATAATGTGTTTCGTTCTTTAATGATCAAAGCATCACAAGTCAAAAGCGTGATTGAAGACGTGCGTGTGCATGCTGTGACATTAACTGGAAGCGAACCAGCCGGTAGACAAGTTGCTGCAACGGCAGGCGCCTGTTTGAAAAAATCTGTTTTGGAATTAGGTGGATCTGATGCCTTTATTGTTTTAGAAGATGCAGATCTAGATCTCGCTGTGCAAGGTGCTGTCATGTCTCGTTTTTTAAATGCAGGTCAAAGCTGTATTGCAGCAAAACGTTTTATTGTGGTTGATGCAATAGTAGAAGATTTTATTACACGTTTTAAAGCCAGCGTTGAAGCCTTAAGCTTAGGCAACCCGATGGATGAAACTTCAACCATTGGCCCGATGGCCAGAGAAGATTTAAGAAATGAATTACATCAACAAGTAAAAGATTCTTTATCAGCAGGTGCAGCTGCAGTAACAGGCTGTGGAATCCCCGATATGGCAGGGGCATATTATCAAGCTTCAATTCTTGATCGAGTAGAGCCAGGAATGCGAGCCTACCATGAAGAGTTATTTGGCCCCGTTGCCATTGTGATACGTGCGCGAGATGAAGCTGATGCATTGCGCATTGCAAATGATTCGCCCTATGGTTTAGGGGGAAGTGTTTGGACACAAAATGAAAGCAGAGGGGAGAATCTTGCACGCCAAGTGGAAGCAGGCTGTACCTTTGTGAATGGCATGGTAAAGAGTGATGCACGTTTACCGTTTGGAGGTATTAAAAATTCAGGTTATGGAAGAGAGCTTTCGCAACATGGTATTCGAGAGTTTACAAATGCAAAAACGATTTGGATAAAATAAAGGTTTAACTTTTTTGTAGACCTGAGTAATAACCTTGTCCCCAAGAAACACCAATCTCACGTAAAATATCTAAGGTTTTTTGGTCTTCAATGTGTTCTGCAATGGTTATAAGTTCAAGAGACTCTGCCATTTTTTGAATACCATTAATGATTTTTCGTGCTTTATCTTCATTGGCGATACGTTTAATCAAAGCGCCATCAAATTTTAAATATTTAATGGGTAAGTCAGCCAAGTAAGTGAGTGATGAATAACCTGAACCAAAGTCATCGATAGCAAGTTGAATACCAAAATCTATAAACGGCGCTAAGATGGTTTTGATTTCATCCATATCACCCAATAATTCTTGCTCAGTAATTTCTATAACAATGGGTTTGACTTCATGTTGCAACTGGCCTGTCTCATAAGCTTTTTTCATTGCAAACTCGATGATATCCTTCACTAATTCAGGATGACGTAAGAGATCTGCAGACATATTTACAAAATGAGGAAGCGGCGAACTATTATCAATAAAGCCTTCAGCACATCGCTTAAGCATTTCTTTAATAATTTTATGATCAATACGGTGAACTAATTGTAACTCGACTGCAGCATCAATAAACTCACCGGCTTCAATGAGTTTACCCGATGATGTTTTAATACGAGCCAAGGCTTCTTCAGCGACTTTTTGACCGGTAGATAGACTGAAAATAGGTTGGTAAACAGGTGTAATACGATCTTCGTTTAATGCCTTTTCAAGTTGAGTACCAATTGAAATCGTATTCTCTGTATTTTGTAAGCTACTATGAATTCGGTTTCGGCCATTTGATTTTGCTTGTTGTAACGTGCTGTCTGCGATACGGAAAAGATCGTCTGGACCAAGGCCATCGTGAGGATAGTTAGCAACACCGATACTAATAGAAAGAGGAACATGTTGTTCACGCTTGTCAGGATGATTTTTATTTTGAAGATTAAAAGGCTGAGTTGAAATAATTGAACAAAATCGCTCAGCGATTTTTACAGCCGTATCGATGTCAGTATCAGGCAACAAACACAAAAATTCTTCACCACCCCAACGACCGATATTATCTTTATCGCGAATGGTGTGTTGCAAACGCTCAGCTAATAGCTGCAACAATTGATCACCTTGATGATGACCGTAATGTTCATTAATTAATTTAAATCTATCGACATCAATCAGTAGCAAAGAGTATGTGGTGTTTTCTATCTTTCTATAACTCGAATGCAGGTGATCGATAGATTGTTGCAAGGTCGAACGGTTTGCAATACGCGTTAGCGCGTCATGACTAAATTGATAAACTAAAGGACGAGGAGAAGGGTTATTTTTATTTAACCTATGAAACATAAAAATTACCGTATCGTCATCTAACGGCGAAATACTAAAATCAATAAAGATCTCAGTATTTTTTTTATTTTTGATGGTGTGGTGCTTTACAGGGCCAAATATCTGACCTGTCTCGATGACTTTTGCAATTATTTTTAAATAAGATTGCTCTAAAACATCATTACAAAATTGGAAAACTTGAGGGATCGGTAACTTCTTAGCATCGGCTTGAACCCAGCCCGTAATTTTACAAGCTGATTTATTCAGGAAAATTATTTCACCTGCTTTATTTACGCCTATAAGCGCATCGTAGTAGACAGAAAGTAAATCTTCAGCAAAATGATCAGATTGCTTGTCATCAACATATAAAGGGATGACTGATGAGGAAAGCTGATCTTTATCACTGGCTCTTTTTAGCGGTATTGCCACAAATATTCCTAAATCTCTATAAGAATCAGCAGACTAACATATTTACCATGAGATAATTGTAAATGATTATGTCCTAGTGCACAGATTTAGTAGGAATGGAGCTAATTTAATGCTATTAAGCTTGAAAGTTGCTCATTAAACGATTTTTGTAGCATGAGTTATGCTGTTTTTCGAGTCTAGTCAGGGACATAGAATCTATTTTTCACAGGTACTCGAATACTTGTAAATTAATACATTGAGAAAAATGAGCAGTAAACCAGAGTTAATCGGACAGCTATCGTTGCCGCTAAATTTCCTCGTAGCGCGGGTGAAGCAATCTATATAGAAGAAGGCTTTGCAATCAAAAAACTGTCTATTTTGGTTGGATTATTTGTTTTATATCTAACTACAACCTTATTTGTATAATGCTTGATATGTTTCACGAAGGATATTTTTTTGAACTTTCCCCATGGTGTTTCTAGGTAACTGTTCTACAAAAACAATTTTCTTTGGTGTTTTATAGCTAGCAAGATTTTCTTTTAATATTGATTTTAAGTTGTTGTCATTGGGTGGGTTATTTATGTCATTTGGTACAACAATGGCAGTGACAGCTTCACCAAAATCATTATGCGGTAAACCAATTATGGCAGATTCTTTAATGCCGTCCGTCACATCTAATATTAACTCCACCTCTTTAGGATAAACATTGTAACCACCTGTAATCACCATATCTTTATTTCGGCCAACAATAGAAATATAGCCTTGAGTATTATATTGCGCCATATCACCGGTTATAAAAAACTTATCTTTGGTGAATTCTTCAGACGTTTTTTCAGGCATGCGCCAGTAGCCTTTAAAAACATTATTACCTTTAACTTGTAGTACACCCACCTGACCATCTGCAACGGCTACATTATTTTCATCAACAATACGCATTTCAACACCAGGCAAAGGAAGCCCAACGGTACCGGCTATCCGTTTACCCTCAATTGGATTTGATGTATTCATTCCAGTCTCTGTCATGCCATAACGTTCTAAAATAGTGTGACCACTTCGTGCTTGAAAGTCGCTAAAGGTTTGTTCTAGTAGTGGTGCCGAGCCTGAAATAAAGAGTCGCATATTTTCACAGCTCTCTTTATTAAATGATTTTTCATCCAATAAGCGAGTGTAAAATGTGGGAACACCCATAAAAACACTTACTTGAGGTAGAAGTTGTGTGATGATTTTACTATCAAATTTCTCAACAAAGATCATCTTACTGCCGCCTAAAAGAACATTGTGGCAAGCAACAAATAACCCGTGAATATGAAAGATAGGCAGAGCATGCAATAACACATCTGTTTGTTGCCAACCCCATGCTTCCTGAAGTGCTAGTCCATTTGCAGCAAGATTGCCATGCGTAATCATGGCGCCTTTAGGTCGACCCGTTGTTCCAGAGGTATAAAGTATAACGGCGATGTCATCTTTCTCGCAGCTTACAGTTTCAAATTTAGATGAACTATTTCTACTTTGCTCAATAAGACTGCCAGCTTCATTTAATTCTAACGTCAGAATAAGTTTTAAGGTGTCGTTTTTAAGTTCCGCAAAGATTTTTTCAGTTTTAGCGGTGCAAACAACCAAGCTGGGTTTTGCATTTTCAAGAAAATAATGCAGTTCATTTTTTGTGTAAGCCGTATTTAAGGGTAAATAGACGAAGCCTGCGCGCAAGCAAGCAAGGTATAAAAAAAGGACGTGGGGGGATTTTTCAACTTGCACGGCAATGCGGTCGCCTTTTTGAATGCCAAGTTCGGTTAAAAAATGAGCAATTCTAGCCGTCTCTTGCTCGAGGTAAGCGTAGCTATAGTGCTCATTATCAAGTGTTTCTATGAAAATAGCCTCGGGATCCTGAGGAAACCTAGCTTTAAATACACTATATATATTGTTCTGGGTATGGCTCATTTATTTATTACTCGGTTGACTCTTGCAAGTTTGATTCGTTCAGTTTAGATTGCATTCATAATTATAAATTATAGTGATTTTAAAGCAATTAGTACTCTTTTATCAAACGGGGAAATGTAAGGTAGTCAGGATGAGTGATCGTATTAGTAGCCAAGCTTTATATCTGCAAGTTGCGGATCGTTTACGTGAACAGATTTATCAACGAGAGCTCACTCCAGGTGATGCCATTGATGAAATGGCACTGTGTGAACGCTTTGGTATTAGCCGTACACCACTACGTGAAGCATTAAAAGTGCTTGATAGTGAAGGATTAATTGAGTTAGTTCCTCGCCGAGGCAGCTTTGTTCGCAGTATGGACGTCGAAGAGCTGAATGAATTATTTCCTGTCATGGTTGTTCTTGAAGGTTTGTGTGCCAGGGAAGCGGTAGAAAATTGTGAAGCAGAAGATTTGCAGAAGTTAGAAGCAATGCACGAAAAATTAGAGAATCTTGCAGAAAAAGGCGATGTTGATGGCTATTACGAACAAAATTTTGTATTCCATCAAGCAATTCAGGATTTGTCTGGAAATAAATTATTACAACGAGTCATCGGTGATTTACGTAAGGTATTACGTTTAGCCCGACACATGCAACTTACCAATCCAGGAAGGTTAGAGGCATCGTTAGAAGAGCATCGTCAGGTTATGTTAGCTTTTAGAGCGGCAGATCCTGATAAAGCAGATCAAAAGATGCAAAACCATTTAAAACAACAATGGTTTTCATTGGTCGATAAAAACAAGTCAAATACACGAGTAAAAAATAAGTAATACATATTAGTTTTAAAATTTAAGAGTCAAATTGGGGAAAAAAATGAAAATAAGTAAGATCAAATTATCAGTAATCATTGTTGCTACATTAGTGGGTATCTCAGGCGTAGCAAGTGCTGAACGCACATTAAAAGCGTCACACCAATGGCCTGGCGGTAAAGGTGATATACGTGATGAGATGGTACAAATGATTGCACGTGATGTGGCTAAAGCAAACGTAGGTTTCAAAATTAAAGTTTATCCTGGTAAGTCATTATATAAGCCTAAAGAACAATGGGGCGCTATGGTAAAAGGTAATCTGGATATGACCGCTTTTCCATTAGCCTATGCAGGTGGACGTCATCCTGAATTAAACTTAACGTTAATGCCTGGCTTAGTAAAAAATCATGATCATGCCTTACGTTTAAATAAGTCTAAATTCATGGGAAAAATCAAAAAAATTCTGGATGATGCTGGCGTTATCGTTTTAGCCGATACTTGGTTAGCCGGTGGTTTTGTTTCTAAAAAACAATGTATTTTAGAACCTAAAGATGTCAAAGGTCTGGCTTTCCGTGCAGCAGGTAAGGCGTTTAATCAAATGCTAGCAGGTGCAGGTGCTTCAATTACTAAAATGCCGAGTTCTGAAATTTATTCAGGTTTACAAACTGGCGTACTTGATGGTGCAAACACAAGTTCAGCAAGTTTGGTTTCATACCGCATTTATGAGCAAGTTAAATGTTTAACCGCTCCGGGTAAAAATGCACTATGGGTTATGTATGAGCCAATCTTAATGTCGAAGAAAACATTTAATAGCTTAACTAAAGTGCAACAAAAAGTATTAATGACAGCCTCTAAAAAAGCAGAAGTATTTGCAACTGAAGGTGCTAAAAAAGCCGACGCGAAGTTAGTTGCGGCATATAAAAAAGCAGGCGTTAAAGTGGTAACAATGACTGCAAAGCAAGCGGCTATGTGGCGTAAAATTGCTGATAAAACATCTTACAAAGATTTCGCAGAAAAAGTGAAAGGCGGTCGTGAGTTATTAGACATGGCGTTGTCAGTAAAGTAAGACTATAGTTTTGATTAGTATTTAATCTAATCAACATATATAAAACGATCGTTATAGCAATATAACGATCGTTTTTTAATTTAAAAAGTAGCTCTATGAAAAAATATATTAATTTTGTTTCTAACACATCAAAGCTTTGCGGTATCGCTGCGGCATTAATGATACTGCTTTCTGTCGTGGTAGTTTGTCAAATGGTTTGGATTCGTTATGTTTTAGAAGCGTCATCAATATGGCAAACTGAATTTGTAACTTATTTATTAATATCGGCCACCTTTATTGGCAGCCCTTATGTATTGTTAACACGTGGACACGTTAACGTTGATTTAATTCCTTTATATTTAAAACAGCACTGGCGATTAA
Source organism: Woeseiaceae bacterium (assembly GCA_045046865.1). Taxonomy (GTDB): domain Bacteria; phylum Pseudomonadota; class Gammaproteobacteria; order UBA6429; family Thiohalophilaceae; genus JAGLTQ01. Next base: position 28,491 of record JASFYW010000008.1, read on the forward strand.
GGCTCGCATTATTTGCATCAGTTATTTCTCTACTTTTTTGTTTGATTATTGCCTATAGCGGATATGGATTTTGGTATGAAGCATGGGAAGCGAATTGGGTGTCAGATTCTATTTGGGAAGTCCGACTCTGGATCCCCTATTTCTCATTACCTTTTGGTTTTAGTATTTTATCATTACAGTACATTGCAGATATTATAAGTTTACTTCGTGGTGATGATATGCCGTTTGGTCTCTCTGCAGAAGATACAATGGAGAGCTCAACATGAGTACACTTGCTATAGGTTTATTAGTTGTTTTTGTCTTAATCTTTTTATTATTAGCCGGTCTTCCTGTTGCTTTTGCATTGGGTTCCGTGGCGATGATATTTTTAATTATTTTTGATGGTGTGAGTAGCGTTGGTATTGTTGCCGATATTCTATTCGGTAGCTTGGGTGAGTTTGCATTGCTATCCATACCTATGTTTATTTTAATGGGCTCGGCAATCGCATCATCTCGCGCAGGCAGTGATTTATATGAAGCTCTCGAGCGTTGGTTTTACAAAGTTCCTGGCGGTTTAATTATTTCTAACATTGGCGCTTGCTCTATTTTTGCTGCCTTAAGTGGCTCGTCTCCAGCCACGTGTGCTGCCATTGGTAAAATGGGCATCCCTGAAATGCAAAAGCGCGGCTATCCCGATAGTCTTGCAACAGGCGCTATCGCAGCAGGTGGTACCTTAGGTATATTAATACCACCCAGTATTACCATGATCGTTTATGGCATCGCGACAGAAACATCGATTGGTCGACTTTTTATGGCCGGTATTATTCCGGGGATAATGCTTACCGGCTTATTTATGGCGTGGTCACTGTATTATGCTAAACGTAAAGGTTTTGTTTTTAAGGTTGGTGATAAAGGTTATTCATGGAAAGAAAAATTTGAGATTCTTCCAAAAATTTTACCGTTCCTGCTTATTATTGTTTTTATTCTTTATGCCTTATACGGAGGTGTAGCAACACCGTCTGAAGCGGCGGGGGTGGGTGCCTTCGTTTGTATCGCTCTCGTTGTAGTCATTTATAAAATGTGGAACTTGCGTGAGCATTGGGAAATATTAAAAAGTGCCATGCGTGAGTCTGTAATGATCTTGATGATCATTGGAGCCGCAGCAATCTTTAGTTACATGATGTCAAGTTTGTATATCACTCAATCGTTGGCAGAATGGATTACAACTTTAGATGCTAATCCATGGTTACTATTATTAAGCATTAATCTATTCCTTATTGTCGCGGGGTTATTTTTACCTCCTGTCGCCGTTATTATTATGACGGCACCAACATTGCTTCCCATGATTGAATTGATTGGTTTTGATCCTATTTGGTTTGGTGTGATGCTGACATTGAATATGGAAATTGGTTTAATCACGCCGCCTGTCGGCTTAAACCTTTACGTTATAAATAGTATTGCGCCGGACGTAAAACTCCCAACCATTTTATGGGGAGCACTCCCCTTTATGATTTGTATGCTGATTGGTATTGCGCTCTTAGTGATGTTCCCATCTTTAGCAACATGGTTGCCTGATTACATGATGGGACCAGCTCAATACTAACTAATTTATGGATATTATATTTTTAATAGTGAGTGGTGCTGTCGCAGGTATGTTTGCTGGTCTTCTGGGAATTGGCGGCGGTATTATTATTGTTCCCGTCTTAGCGATGGTATTTACTTCGCAAGGTGTGAGTATTGATGTATTAATGCATGTTGCCATTGGTACATCACTTGCGACGATCGTTTTTACATCTATTTCTTCCATTCGAGCCCATCAGAAACACAAAGCCATTGATTGGTCAGTCGTTCGAGTTATAACGTTGGGAGTTTTTATTGGTGGGTTATTGGGTTCAGTTATTGCCAAGTTTATTTCGGGGCAAGACTTAAAACTTATTTTTTCCATATTTATGTTTTTAATTGCAGCGCAAATGTATTTTGGAAATGAATCCAAGCCACACCGAAAACTACCAAAGAAATTTGGAATGTTTTTTGTCGGGACTACTATAGGTTCTATTGCATCATTGATGGGCGTGGGTGGCGGTTCAATGTCGGTGCCTTATCTTACATGGTGTAATGTTGGAATAAGAAAAGCGGTAGCAACATCATCAGCGATAGGATTCCCGATCGCGGTCTCTGGAACGCTGGGATTTATTGTTACAGGATGGGAAGTAGCAGAAAGACCTTTAATGAGTTTAGGTTATATTAACTTTCCTGCTTTTATTAGCATTGTTGTCGCGAGTGTTTTATTTGCCCCCGTTGGAGCGTGGATTGCTCATCGTGTAGCACCGGTTATTCTTAAACGTATCTTTGCTGTTTTTTTACTTATTCTTGGAGTAAGAATGTTAACGACACTGTAATGTTCGAAGATAGATATATAAGCGAAAATACTACAGGAGGTTGGGAGAGAATTATTTAGAAGTCATATAAAGGATATTTTTTTATTTTTCTAAATAGAATTAAGCTGTCGATTAACCACCGGTCATCGACATAAACCGAACAAGCTTACCGGGTTGCTCATTAAACTCATGTTTTTCAGGCTTTAAATCAATGGCTTTTATAATATGTTGTTTTAATTCTTCATCGGTAACACCAGAACGTAGTATTTCACGTAACGGGTAACTATCTTCTTGGCCTAAACAAAGATATAACGTGCCATCAACTGAAAGACGAACGCGATTACATGTATCGCAAAAGTGTTGTGAAATTGGAGTAATGAAACCAATTCTTAATTCAGTGTCATCAACACGAACATAACGCGCAGGCCCGCCGCCATTCATTTTAGCTGGCGTTAAGGTGTATTTTTTTGCTAACCTGTCGTGAACTTCACTCAGTGGAATATATTGTTTATTGGCTTCACGCCCAGTATCCCCCATTGGCATTGCTTCAATAAAGCGTAAGGTGAAGTCATGGTCGATACAAAACTGCACCATGTCTTCAACTTCATCATCATTAACACCGCGCATAATCACCATGTTAATTTTGAGAGGCCTAAAGCCAGCTTCTTTTGCTGCCATTAAACCATCAAGTACTTTAGACAATTTTCCGCCGCCAGTAATTTCTTTAAATCTGTCTTCGCGTAAAGTATCTAAACTGACATTAATGCGAGAAACACCGGCTTTGAATAAATCATCCGCATATTTTCGCATGCGCGTGGCATTACTACTGAGAGATAAGTCTTCAATGCCGGGTAAGGCAGATAGGCGAGCAGCTAATTCAGGAATGTTTTTTCTAACTAAAGGTTCGCCACCGGTAAGGCGAATGCGTTTTGTACCTAGCTCACCAAATACTCGAATGATGCGTTCAACTTCATCAAATGTGAGCCAGTCTGCAGGTTCACCAAAATCTTTAAAACCTTTAGGGATACAGTAATTACAGCGTAAGTCGCAACGGTCTGTTACTGATAAACGTAAGTACTCAATGTTGCGACCAAATTTATCTGTCAGTACTTGTGTCATATAAAACCCTATAAGATTAAAGGCTTTGGAGCGAGATAAGTAATATAAGCGATGGCTAATTATAGCTGATGACAGTTGTCTTTAGATATGTTTTTACAGCTAATTTTAAAGAGGAAAGGTGGAGGACTTACTTTTATTCAATAATCATTGATTTACGTACGAGGTCAGCAACAGAATCAGCCTGCATTTTATCCATCACGTTCGCGCGGTGGACTTCTACAGTTTTAACGCTAATTTTTAATTTTTTAGCAATATTTTTGTTAAGTTGACCAAGAACAACAAGTTCCATGACTTCTTTTTCACGTTTTGTTAATAAGTTAATTTTTTCAAGAGTGATACTTTCAGATGCTTTTTGTTGGCGCAATTCTTTATGTTTCTCAACTGCTTTATGGATGAGATCCAGTAAATCTTGACCTTTGAAAGGCTTCTCAAGAAAATCGAGAATACCGGCTTTCATTGCTTTTACCGCTGTAGAAATATCACCAAAACCACTGATCATGATGACAGGTAAATCAATCCCATTTTCTTCAAGTTGTTGATGTAATTCAAGCCCACTAATTCCGGGTAAACGAAGATCTAGCACTAAACAGCCAATGCCTTCATCATTATGCTGCTTTAAAAAATCATCAGCATTGCTGTAGGTTTTAGAGGGGTAATCAATGGTAGAAACCAAATCACTTAAATATTTAAGCATTCCAGGATCGTCATCAATAATATGTATTGTTGCATTTTTTGTTTTCATTAAACGTAAAGCTTCCGTTTATCATCAAAATAATTGCGTGAGTATCTACACATAAATGCATAATAAGGTAGATATGTTGTTCAAGCTGCTACCCTTTAAAGGCCGTAGCATGGAGCAAAATTCGCATCATTTGTGGGGGAGGGAATGATGTGGATTTGTCCGTCTAAATTCCGTGTATTTCAAGTACAATCATATTTGGTATTAAGGCTATATAATATTACGGTCATCATTTATTGGTATTGGGGTAATCCCTAGATTTAAAGCAAGTAGTGATGAATTTATGTGAGATATCAGTATTATCGGTACAATGTTAGAATACTTGAGAATAACTATAGGAAATTTTATGTCAGATGTTAAAAATTGATAATGGAACAAAAATACTCATTTACCGCTGATTTAATAATAAAAAATCTGGCCTGCTTGCGTAATGAGCAAGTTTTATTCAGTGGCATTAATTTATCAATTGCACCAGAAAATGTTTTATTTTTACAGGGTGAAAATGGCAGCGGAAAAACGAGCCTGTTAAGAATTCTTTGTGGCTTCCGTTTGCCTGATGAAGGTGAAATGACTTGGGGCGGGCGCTTAACCTCTTCAATGCCTGAGTATTTTGAAAATATTTCCTATGTAGGCCATAAAAATGGCATTAAAGATGAGCTGACAGTTGAAGAAAATTTAAACTTAATGCGCTCGATGGCAACCGCATCGAACATAAAAACAGAAGAGGTTTTAAAGCAAATTGGTCTTTTTAAACGATCAGATGTTTTAGCCAGACAATTATCAGCAGGGCAAAAGCGTAAGCTTGCCTTAGCGCGTTTAATGATGACCGAGAATTCTTTTTGGGTACTTGATGAGCCGTTTACTTCTTTAGATAAAGAAACGGTAAAGTTTTTTGAATCACTCATTAAAAAACATATAGCGCGAGGCGGAATGTTAATTTTAACCTCACACCATGAAATTGATTTGTCAGGTTTGTCTGTAAATCATTTAAATTTAAGTCATTAAAATATGTTTACTGCATGGACACAAATATTTAAACGCGATTTGCTCATTGCTTTTCGTCGTCGTTCTGAAATCATTCACCCGATCATTTTCTTTGTCATGGTCATTTCATTATTTCCTCTCGCCATTGGTGATGATAAAGCTTTATTACAAAAAATTGCCCCTGCAATTATTTGGGTAACGGCATTGCTCGCAACCATGTTGTCGTTAGATAATTTATTTCGTTCAGATTTTGAAGACGGTAGCTTAGAACAAATGACCTTGCTCAAAACACCTTTGTCATTTTTAGTTACTGCAAAAATTACAGCACACTGGGTGATCACCGGCTTGCCTTTAATTTTAATAACCCCGTTACTTGCAGTGTTACTTTACATGCCGAGTGAGTCTGTTTCGATGTTATTACTGACATTATTGCTGGGTACGCCAACATTAAGTTTAATTGGTGCGGTAGGCATCGCTTTAACAGTGGGCTTGAGACAAGGAGGCGTGATATTATCGCTACTCATTTTACCTTTATATATACCTGTTTTAATTTTTGCGACATTAGCGTTACAAAATGCAGAACAAGGGTTTTCAGCTGAGGCACAATTAGCGATGATGTTGGCAATTTTAGTACTGGCAATCACTTTATCTCCCTTTGCTATTGCAGCTGCACTTAAAGTGAGTTTGAATTAAGTTATGAACATATTTACAAGTATCAAGCGGCTTTACCACGAGTTTGCCTCACCCCCTTATTTTTATCGAATTTCAGGATTATGGTTGCCCTACATCATGGGGCTTTGTGCCATTTTATTTGCCTATGGTTTGTATAGTGGCTTGATTTTAGCGCCGATTGATTATGAACAAGGCGAAGCCTATCGAATTATTTTTGTTCATGTGCCTGCTGCTTGGATGTCGATGTTTGTTTATATCGTTATGGCAGTCACCGGAGCCATCGCTTTAGTATGGCGAATGAAATTAGCAGAAATAGTCATGATCAGCTGCGCCCCAATAGGTGCAAGTTTTACCTTGCTCGCCTTAATCACAGGTTCCATTTGGGGAAAACCCATGTGGAATACATGGTGGGTGTGGGATGCACGGTTAACCTCTGAATTATTATTATTGTTTTTATATTTAGGTGTCATGGCTTTATACAATGCGATTGAAGACAGACGCACCGCAGCACGTGCCGTCGCTATTCTCGCTATAGTCGGTGTGGTGAATATTCCGATTATTCATTATTCCGTTGAGTGGTGGAACACCTTGCACCAAGGGCCAACCGTGACAAAATTTGATAAGCCCTCAATCCATCTTTCTATGTTAATTCCATTATTAGTCATGGCCGTAGCCTTTAAATTATTTTTTCTCGGCAGTTTGTTTATGCGAGTACGCACAGAATTATTAAATCGCGAACAAAAAAGCAAATGGGTAGCGGCTTTATTGGAGTCCAAATAATATGGAAGCGTTAGATTTTGGAAAATATAACCTTTATATTTGGGTGTCTTACGGATTAACTTTTGCCGTACTTGCTTGGAATGTCGTGATTCCATTATGGTCAAAAAATAAACTAATAAAAAAGATAAAACGACGGAATTATTTGAATAGTGATGGGTCTGACAGAGACTAAAGACATAAATTTATAGTAATAAAAGAGAAAATAAAGTGAAACCAGCACGTAAAAAAAGATTATTTTTTATTGTATTCCTAATCGCAGGTGTAGCACTTGCGGCTTGGTTTGCAATGTATGCCTTTAACCAAAACCTTATGTTTTATTTTTCACCTAGTGATATAAAACAAGGTAAAGCACCGACTAATAAAATATTCCGTATGGGCGGTATGGTGGTAGAAGGGACGTTTAAAAAAGAACCTAAAAGCTTGATGGTTCATTTTGATCTTACTGATTATGAAAAAACGGTGAGCGTTGAATACGAAGGTATCTTGCCGGATTTATTTAAAGAAGGACAAGGCATTATCAGTCGTGGAAAATTAAATTCAGATGGCGTGTTTGTCGCAGAAGAAGTTTTAGCTAAGCATGATGAAAATTATATGCCGCCAGAAGTTGCCGAGTCGTTGAAGAAACGAAAAAAAGTTTTAGAAAAGAAATGATATGGGCGATACGATTAAGTAAATAGAGTGGGCTTCGGACACGGAACAAAGGGAGTCAAATGAAGCCACGCAAAAGATTGCCATCCCTGGCTTGCTCGACGGCTTCTTCCATGAAGCCGACGGACTTCATTTGACTCTACTTATTCCATATCCTTGTTTTAGTTTTCGTAACTAGCTCGGCGAAAAAGACATAACAGATTCAAGAATAGATCTTGTTCTAATATTTAGCACAAGTAATTCAGCAAGGGCGTGGAATAGAGGGATTCAAATAAAGACCGTCTGCCACACGGACGTGGCAGCCGAGCAAGCCATGGAAGGCAATCTTTTGCGTGGCTTCATTTGAATCCCTTTGTTTCGCGTCCGGATTAAAAGAAACAATGTTTACGCAAAAGAATACCTAAATAATTCGATGTATGAGTTAATTTTAAATATTAATAAAAGTAGATAAAAATGATACCTGAACTTGGTCACTTTGCATTAATCATGGCGTTAGTCATGGCACTTATACAAGCCACCTTGCCCGTTATTGGTGCCGCAAAAGGCATTGATTCTTGGGTTGCGCTTGCAAAACCTACTACACGTTTGCAACTATTTTTTCTGCTTGTCGCTTTCGCGGCTTTAGTTAATGCATTTGTCGTCCATGATTTTTCAGTTGCTTATGTCGCAAATAATTCAAACACCGCTCTGCCCTTAATCTATAGAATATCAGCGGTGTGGGGTGCACACGAAGGTTCGCTTTTATTATGGGCGTTGGTGCTTTCTATATGGGCTGGTGCCGTCACCTTTTTCAGCCAAAGTATTCCAAAAGATATGTTGGCACGCGTGCTAAGTGTTATGGGTATGATCAGTGTTGGTTTTTTACTTTTCATGATACTAACATCAAACCCCTTTGATCGTTTAGCTATGCCCCCTCTTGATGGTCGCGACCTTAATCCATTACTACAAGATTTTGGCTTAGCCATTCATCCGCCCATGTTATATATGGGCTATGTTGGATTTTCTGTTGCCTTCTCATTTGCAATAGCCGCAATGCTTGGTGGCAAGTTAGATGCAGCTTGGGCGAGATGGTCACGACCATGGACTAACATAGCGTGGGTATTTTTAACGCTAGGTATATCGCTCGGTAGTTGGTGGGCATATTACGAACTAGGCTGGGGCGGTTGGTGGTTTTGGGATCCAGTAGAAAACGCATCCTTCATGCCTTGGCTAGTCGGTACAGCATTAATGCATTCACTTGCAGTAACAGAAAAACGCGGAACTTTTAAAGCGTGGACAGTATTACTGGCTATCTTTGCCTTCTCATTAAGTCTATTAGGCACCTTCTTAGTACGCTCAGGTATATTAACTTCAGTGCATGCCTTCGCTACTGATCCTGCGCGTGGTGTGTTTATTCTATTTTTCTTGATCATAGTGATCGGTGGTTCATTAGCATTATATGCATGGCGCGCACCAAGTATACGAAGTTCAACCACCTTTAATATTTTCTCTCGCGAAACGGCATTGTTAGTTAACAATGTTATTTTAGTGGTGGTAGCAGCAAGTATTTTATTAGGCACGCTATACCCATTACTATTAGATGCATTAGGTATAGGTAAAATTTCCGTTGGCCCTCCGTATTTTGAAAGTGTTTTTGTACCGCTCACCATTCCATTAGCATTGTTGATGGGCGTCGGTGCGTTGATGCGTTGGAAGCAAGATAAACCTGGGCGATTGATAAAAGCATTAGGCTTTTTATTCGTAATAAGTATAGTTATTGGCAGCTTAATTCCTTTGTTGTTTTCACATTATGAATTTGGTGCAGCGATAGGTTTGAGTTTAGCCACATGGATAACCTTAACCACCTTACAAGGTGTGCGCTTACGCTTAGCTAACAAAGGCTATTCTTTAAAATCATTTATGAGTGTTACACGTAGCTTCTATGGAATGAGTATTGCGCATATCGGTATTGCGGTGTTCATCGTAGGCATTACCTTAACGTCAATTTATAGTGAAGAAAAAGATGTACGCATGGAGCCGGGTGAAGAGTTTGTTCTAAATGGTTATAGCTTTAAGTTTAAAGGCGCGAGTTCAATTCCTGGACCGAACTATTTGGCACAAAAAGGTCACTTAACTGTGAGCAAGGACAACATCGTTGTTGCAACCATGTACCCTGAAAAACGTGTTTATAGAGTACAACGTAATCCCATGACAGAAGCGGCGATTGATGCCGGTGTGACACGAGATTTATTTATAGCTCTCGGTGAACCGCGTGGTGATAGTGGTGCATGGAGTTTACGGCTTTATGTTAAACCCTTTATTCGTTGGATATGGTTTGGCACTATTATTATGGCGTTAGGTGGTTTACTTGCCGCAACGGATCGTCGTTATCGTATGGCCGGTAAAAATAAAGAGGCAACGGCATAATGAATCGTGCCTTACTACCTCTGTTTGCCTTTATTGTTTTAGTTATTTTCTTAGGTATTGGTTTAACCAAAGACCCTCGTAAATTACCTTCAACATTTATTGGTAAAACAGCGCCAGCTTTCAACTTGCCGCAACTTCATGAGCTTGGTAAAACAATCTCACCAAAAGACATGTTGGGAAAAGTTTGGATCTTGAATGTTTGGGCATCGTGGTGTGTTTCCTGTCGTGCAGAACATCACGTTTTAAATAACATGATTAAACGTCATAAAGTAAATTTGATTGGTTTGAATTACAAAGATGAAGTGGAAGATGCACGTGCTTGGTTAGGTCGCTATGGTAATCCTTATCAGTTAAGTGCAAGTGATATTGAAGGTGTTGCTGGTATCGAGTGGGGTGTTTACGGTGTGCCTGAAACATTCGTTATTGATAAAAAAGGTATTGTGCGTTTAAAACATACAGGGCCTGTGGCAGATAAAGATATTATGGAAGAAATAATACCGATGATAAAACAGTTAGAGGGTGAGGCATGAAAAAAATAAGCATACTGCTCTCTTTATTTGTTCTATTAGCTTCATCTATATTTTCTGTATACGCCGCAGTTGAAGTAAAACAGTTTAAAACTCCAGAACATGAGCAACGTTATAAAGTATTAACGAACGAACTTCGTTGTGTAGTTTGCCAAAATCAAAATATTGCTGGCTCTAATGCGGCTTTAGCGAAAGATTTACGCAAACAAGTTTTTAAAATGATAAATGAAGATAAAAGTAACGATGAGATTCTTGAATTTATGGTCGCGCGTTATGGTGACTTTGTTTTATATCGTCCTGCTTTTAACTCTATGAATTTTCTGTTATGGGCAGGGCCCTTTATTATCTTCATCATAGGCTTAACTATTTTGGTTAGCTTTATTCGTCAGCGCAAAAAGGTTGTCGTTAACGAGTTAAGCAATGAAGAACAAGAAAAATTAAAGCAACTATTGAACGACAAGGAATAAGCTAAATGATAATGTTTTGGGTTTTTGCTATTGCAATGGTTGTGATTGCTATGGTCTTTATTTTACGACCACTGCTGCTTGAATTAAATAAAAATGATGCAGATCGTACAGCACAAAATGTAGCAATTACAAAAGAACGGCTGAAAGAATTAGAGGTTGAGCTTGAGCAAGATACGATTACTCAGGCAGAATACGATCAAACAAAAGAAGAACTCGAACAAGCTTTATTGAATGATGTTGAAGGCTCCAATATACAAGAACAATCAAGCAGTAATAAATCTTACACGCGCTTTTCGCGTTACGCCTTAATTTTTAGTGTGCCTGTTTTAGCTGTTGGTTTTTATATTTATCTTGGCTCCCCCAATTTAATTGATGGTGCATCATCTAACCCTAAGCAAGCGGCCGCGCCCGCTGGTCATAGCGCTTCATCTAATGCTAAGCAAGCGACAGTTGAAGATATGTTGGTGAAGTTAGAAAAGAAACTCGCCGCTAATCCTGACAATGCTGAAGGTTGGTATATGCTCGGGCGTTCTTATATGTCTATGTCTCGTTACCCTGAAGCTGAGGCTGCATTTGCAAAAACCAATGAGTTAGTCCCCAACAATCCGACGATTATGTTGCAGTATGCTGATTCATTGACGATGTCTAATGGTGGGCGTATTACTGGCAAACCATTTGAATTAATTAAGCGCGCAGTTGAACAACAACCGAATAATGTCACTGGTTTATGGTTGTTAGGTATGGGCTATGAAGAACAAGGCAAATACAAAAAAGCCATTTCCTATTGGAAACTTTTAGTTGGTTTATTGAAGGATAATAAATCGATTGATGAAGTTCAGAAATTAATTCGTCAAGCAAAAATAAAAGCAGGTATTAAGACCACAGACGTTGCAGCCGCCGTCATTAAAAAGCCAGCGGTGGTAAACGCATCTTTAACAGTAAGTGTAAGTCTTGATAAAGAGATGCTAGGAAAAGTATCCATGGATGATACGGTCTTTATTTTCGCCAAAGCTGTCAGTGGGCCGCCAATGCCTCTTGCTGTTTCGCGTAAACAAGTCAAAGATTTACCAATAGTGGTTACGCTTGATGATTCAATGGCAATGATTCCGAGTATGAAACTATCGGGCTTTAAGCAAGTAAAAATATCTGCTCGGATATCTAAATCAGGCAACCCGATTAAGCAAAAAGGTGATTTACAAAGTAAGGTTGTAGTAGTGAACTCAAATCAAAAAGAAATGATTAAACTTAATATCAGTAAATCTGCACCTTAATGTATTGCTGGATTTATAACTGAGAAGTATTACGTGTAGCTTGATATTATTTTAATGATTGGATTATCTTTTCGGCAGCCTGTTCATCAGGATGTCCCACCGCTATTACCTTATCGTTAACTACTAATGCTGGAAACGATTTAATATTAAGTTTTTCAGCCAATTCTTTTCCAGCCGCTTCTGTGACATTATGTGTTTCAAACTCAATATTATGCTTTGAACAGCTGTCTTGCCATATGTTTTGCGTTGCAACACATGTTGAATAAGGCCCTGCTAATATTAAAATTGCTTTCATCTGATATGAAAATCCATTATTCTTGATCGACAATATTTCAATATAGTAATAGCATTAATTTATTACCTCATTGATCAAGATCAAGAATAATAAAAAATTAAGATGATGAAAAATAACCCTACTTTAAAAGATGAGCTCCATCATACTCCTCTGTTTGCAGCTTTGGATGATGAACAGTTGACCCGTATTTTAAAATCTTGCAAAGCAATTTCATTAGCGGCAAAACAATCCTTATTTGAAAAAGGTTCACCCGCAACAGATTTTTATCTTTTAAAATCAGGTCAAATAAAATTGTTTTGTTTGTCTGCCGAAGGTGATGAAAAAGTCATCGAAATTATTAATCCCACACAGACTTTTGCTGAGGCAATTATGTTTATGCCTAAAAATATTTACCCTGTGTGTGCTGAAGCAATAAAAAATTGTGAGTTGTACAGTTTTGATATGAAACAATTTCGCGAAATACTGGATAGCTCGAAAGAAACTTGTTTTAGATTATTGGGTACAATGGCAAAACAACTACATGGTAAAATTAATGATATAGATAATTTGACGCTTCATAATGCCACTTATCGTTTAGTTGTTTACTTGTTAGAACAATTACCCGAAGGTGCTTTGGCCTTATCTTCCATTCACTTAGGCGCAACCAAATCTATCATTGCATCTCGGCTCTCTATTAAACCGGAAACTTTCTCACGTATATTATTACAAATGAGTAAGCAGGGACTTATTGAAGTTCATGGAAATGATATTACCCTGGTTGATGTTAACGGGCTTCGTGACTTACTTTAAATTAATTATTACCTCCTGTTTTATCCCTCTTTTTTTATCTTTAGATCTTTAGCTATTGCCTTCATCTTGATATAGGTCAATGTCATTAGACTGTACCTGTGTGAAATTCACCTATCAATTTACTAAGGATAAGGGGGAGCTCTCGTTATGAGTGAAAAATTCACAAAATCGATGGCCCGAAACATCTTCTACGGTGGTTCGGCATTTTTTTTCCTGTTTTTTATAGCATTAACCTTTGATACGACGGCGAAGTTACCAGAGCGTGATCATAGAGAAAACATTACTGAACAGGTTGTATTGGGTAAAAAAGTTTGGGAAGTGAACAACTGTATTGGTTGTCACACCATTTTAGGTGAAGGTGCTTATTTTGCCCCTGAGCTGGGTAATGTTTATAAACGTTTTGGTAATAGCAAAGAAGCGATTATTGCTTTTATAAAAAGTCGTCCAGCTGAGGGTGTTCCTGGACGTCGCAGTATGCCGCAATTTAATTTAAGTGATAAAGAATTGGATGCAATAGCAGAATTCCTGAAATGGACATCTGAAATTAACACGGCAAACTGGCCACCAAACATTCAGGGTTAAGGGGGAGATAAAATAATGCAATATCAATCACAAGCTGTTGCTAAGCCTTATTTTATAGCGGCGATAGGTTTGTTCGTAGGACAAATTGTTTTCGGTGCTATTTTGGGGCTTCAGTATGTTATGGGAGATTTTTTATTCCCGGAGATTCCTTTTAACGTTGCCCGTATGGTGCACACTAACTTACTCATTATCTGGTTGTTATTTGGGTTTATGGGTGCCGCGTATTACATGGTGCCGGAAGAGACCGAAAATGAATTGTTTAGTCCCAAGTTGGCGATAATACTCTTCTGGGTTTTTCTGGCGGCTAGTGTCTTAACGATCATTGGCTACCTTGCAGTGCCTTACGCTACTCTGGCGGAGATAACCGGTAACGATATACTGCCTACCATGGGTCGAGAGTTTCTTGAACAACCGACCATAACCAAGATTGGCATCGTTATCGTGGTCCTGGGGATGTTGTTTAATATTAGTATGACCACACTTAAGGGCCGTAAAACCGCCATCATTATGGTGTTGCTATTAGGTTTATGGGGACTCGCAATCTTCTTCCTCTTCTCCTTCTATAATCCTGAGAACTTAGTACTGGATAAAATTTTCTGGTGGTGGGTTGTGCATCTTTGGGTTGAAGGTGTTTGGGAATTAATCCTCGGTTCTCTTCTTGCATTTGTCTTGATTAAGATGACGGGTGTGGATCGTGAGATTATTGAAAAGTGGCTCTATGTCATTATCGCAATGGCTTTAATTTCCGGCATTATTGGTACAGGGCATCACTATTTCTGGATTGGTACACCTGAGTACTGGCAGTGGTGGGGTTCAATTTTCTCCGCTATCGAACCTATTCCATTCTTTATGATGGTGATTTTTGCTTTCAATATGGTGAACAAGCGTAAACGTGATCATCCAAATAAAGCCGCTATGTTATGGGCAATAGGTACACCAGTAATGGCATTCCTCGGCGCAGGTGTATGGGGCTTCATGCATACCCTGGCTCCAGTAAACTATTATACTCACGGTACGCAAATTACTGCGGCGCATGGTCATATGGCATTTTACGGAGCTTATGTCATGGTGGTACTGGCGATTATTTCCTATGCGATGCCTTTACTAAGGGGACGCGCGGCGGCAAATAGCAGGAAGTCACAGGTAGTTGAAATGTGGTCATTCTGGTTAATGACTGTTTCGATGGTCTTCATTACTTTGTTCTTAACCGGTGCAGGTATCCTGCAAGTCTGGTTACAACGTATTAGTGAAAATCCAATGGGCTTTATGGAAGTTCAGGATAAAATTGCTATTTTCTACTGGATGCGTGAAGTCGCCGGTATTATCTTTCTGATTGGCTTAATACTTTATGTGATTAGTTTCTTCGTCGGGGGCGAAGAAGAAGCAAGTTAATAACTTAACCCGGAGCTCCATATGATTTGGGCTCCGGAGTTAGTTTTTTATGACTCAATCACAAATTGAAATTCGTCAATATCCTCCAGGTGATTTCGCTATCTGGATCTTTATCTACGCAGAATTACTGGTGTTTGGAATTTTTTTTCTATCTTATGCTTTTGCACGTAGTCAGAATGTTGAATTATTTAACGAATCACAATTAAATTTAAATCGTATCAGTGGCGCTGTTAATACACTGATACTTATTACCAGTAGTTATTTTGTCGTACGTGCAGTTGCGGCAATTCGTGAAAACAATTCTTTGTTATGTGCCAAATGGTTGTTAGCTGCAGTTCTATTAGCAAGTGCTTTTATTGTTATTAAACTTACTGAATTTATTGATAAATATTCGGAAGG
Source organism: Woeseiaceae bacterium (assembly GCA_045046865.1). Lineage (GTDB taxonomy): Bacteria > Pseudomonadota > Gammaproteobacteria > UBA6429 > Thiohalophilaceae > JAGLTQ01. Next base: position 43,918 of record JASFYW010000008.1, read on the forward strand.
TATTTCACTCAGTACAAATACCTTCTATATGTTTTATTTATCGATGACCTTTTTTCATTTTATGCATGTAATCATGGGCATGGTGATCCTAATTGCGGTGATGTTGAAAGCAAAACAGGGTGGTTATTCGAGTGAGGAATACACAGGAGTCGAAACAGGTGCGTCATACTGGCACATGGTCGATTTGGTCTGGATTATTTTATTTCCACTCGTTTATGTTATGCGTTGATGTATTAATAATTATTTAAACTAAAATAATATGAATAAAGTAACCACGACAAAATTCAACTTACGCCCATGCACCTGGGTCTGGTTAATACTTATGCTATTAACGCTTGCAGTACTGGCAATAGGTCAGGCAGGGTTGGCTGGAATAACGGTCGTTGCGTTATTACTGCTTTCAACTTTAGTAAAAACACATATCGTCGCCGATTATTTTATGGGCTTAAAACAGGGGCGGCCATTGTGGCGAATTATAATAATTGTCTATTTATGGATTATTGTTTCAATGATTGGACTAGCCTATTGGTTAGGTATTTCATAGGAGAGATTTGATGACTAACTCGGTAAAAGAGGTAGGCCTGGTATCCGAAGAAGAGGATACCCCGTTTTATTTATCCAGCGGTAATGAAGAGGCTTTATTTGAATTTGCCTGGAACAATCAGTTGCCTCTTTTAATCAAAGGGCCAACCGGTTGTGGTAAGACGCGTTTTATTCGTCATATGGCGAATAAACTAAATCGACCACTTTATACTGTTGCTTGCCATGATGATTTGACGGCATCTGATCTGGTCGGGCGTCATCTTATCGGTGAAGGTTCAACTTACTGGGTGGATGGACCGTTAACAAAAGCGGTACGTGAAGGCGGTATTTGTTATCTGGATGAGATTGTTGAAGCACGTAAAGATACAACCGTTGTTTTGCACCCTCTTTCAGATGATAGACGTATCTTGCCAATAGAACGTACTGGTGAAACGTTGAAAGCGCCACCAGGATTTATGCTAGTGGTATCTTATAACCCGGGATATCAAAATTTGTTGAAAGGCATGAAACCAAGTACCAGGCAGCGTTTTGTTTCTATGCGTTTTTCTTATCCTACAGCGAAAAAAGAACAGGAAATTGTTCTGGCAGAAACGGGTATAGAAGAACATCGTGCTAAACAGCTGGTGTCATTAGCACATGCATTACGCGCTTTAAAAGATCATGATTTGGAAGAAAGTGCCAGTACCCGTTTATTGATTTATACCGCAACACTTATTGCCGGTGGCTTTGATCCTGTTGAAGCATGTCGTGCAGCATTGATTGAACCATTAACGGATGATGAAGAAACCGTAAATGCACTAATGGAAGTAGTATATGCAACATTTGGACGTTAATAATAATTTTCCTAAATCTGAAGAGGTCCAGGCCGGACAGACTTTGGCTGTGGCGGCAGAATTATTTTTTCTGTTAAATCTGGTTTTTCTTCCTGTTATTGGCTTTATTATTTTAACGATTTTATATCTGCGTTATCGAAATAGTGCGCATTCATTAGCACGATGTCATTTACGCCAAACATTTGTTGTCAGTATATGGGCAGGGATTCTGCTGGTATTAGTGAATGGCCTGATTATATTGTTGGGTGGTTATGATTCTCCTTATGTCTGGCTTATTGTGATCTTGTATTTAACCACTATACACAGCATTTTCATTATGTTTGGTACTTTTGGTTTAACACGAGCAATGAATGGACAGCATTATCATTACCCGTTAATAGGGCGAAAGTGTAAAGGGTAGTTGAATGGAGTCGTCTTCTTCTATGGCTAAAATTACAGTATCTGTCGATCCACGGTTACAGTTAAAACGGAGAGTTTTTCAAACCAGTTTTTTTGTTCTTTTTATTTTTGCACCTGTCTTCGACATATTTAGATTAGATTTATATTTAGGTCACTTTATATTCTTAGGACAAAATTGGACGTTGGGTTTGGATGCGTTGCAAGCAGGTAAAGGAAGCGCTGCTGAAGCGGTCTTTAATATTATCACGCGTGCATTTTTACCTATGGCAGGAATTGTTGCTCTATTCGGCTGGACGTCATGGAAATATGGTCGTCTTTATTGTGGCTGGTTATGTCCACATTTTTCTGTTGTTGAAACGATAAATAGTTTAATGCGAAAAGCCAGCGGGAAATTTAGTCTATGGGACAAAAAAAAATCTCTAAATAAAGTTGATGGCAGTAAAATTGAAACCGATAAAAAATATTGGTGGTTAGTTTACCTTGCTGTAACAGGTTTTGCTTTTTTATGGGCGGTGGTTTTTTTGACTTATTTATTACCGCCAAAAGAGATTTATTATAATCTTGCACACTTTAGTTTAACGCGTAACCAGATGTTCTTTATTGGGGTTGCAACTATTTTGTTGTCAATTGAGTTTATGTTTGCCCGACATTTTTTTTGTCGTTTTGCCTGTGCCGTGGGTGTGTTTCAAAGTTTGGTGTGGATGGCAAACAAACGCGCGATGGTGGTAAGTTTTGAACGACAAAATGCAGCACAGTGCCAGGGTTGCCATGTTGCTTGTGAAGATGAATGCCCTATGCGTTTAAAACCACGCTCAATTAAAAGACATATGTTTAACTGTACTGAATGCGGGCGATGCCTTAATGCCTGCCAACAGGTTCAGTTAAATAAAGATCAACCATCATTGCTTACCTGGCAAGATGGACAATCCGCCTTTCAGGAAAGTGATCGATAATGGCCATTAAAGCACCTAAGTTTATGGAAACGTTACATCGACTTGTCGAAATTGAAGAACATGTTGGTTCTTTATGGCATCGATTGATTATGGGTGAAGATAATAAAGGCTACCCGCAAGAAGCGGTGTATCTGGATGATGTTCGACGTAGTGTCGCGGTTATGTTTCGAGCGCTTGGTGGTGATGGTGCACTTAAAATAGAGTCTACACCGGCAACAGAATATGTGATGCACCGTACCTGGCGACAACGTATCGCAGGCAGTAATAGATATGTTGAGCTGAGCTGGCGTAATGAATCAGCATTAAATTTGCCTGCTTGTATTGATGTTTTTCCTGAGAAAGAACTTAACCGTGATCTTTATTTATGGCTTGCAGCACTGGCATCGGGTGACGCAGGGATTAAACAAAAACAAAATGACGGGGTTCGATCTAATCACTGGATTCGATACAATCAATGGTTAAGTTGTAAAGTATTAAAACGCTTTCCTGGTTTACATGAACGTTATCAACGATTGGTTGCTGCACAACTGGCTTTACGTCCTGATCATAAAACATTAAAAAAAGGTGAAGCCGAGTTAGAGCTTGTCATTCAAAAGGCACTGGATAATCCAGATGAGGTGTTTGAATATCCCGCTATAGAAGATCAGACTTATATGCCGCAACCGGTTTATCTCTGGTTACATCCTTCACCCCCTCATTCTGAAATGGGCATAATTTCTTCGCAGGATGATGATGTCATACCCGAATCAGAGGGTGAAATCATTGATCCTGAAGAAGAACGTCGTTATCGCGCAGAACAAGTTGACATGCCCAATGGTCAGGATGGTTTGGTATTGAGTCGGTTTGAAAATATATTTAGCTGGGCGGAGTATATAAAAGTAGATCGTTGTACCGATGAAGATGAAGATCTGCAATCGGCAGAAGATGCGGCAAAAGATCTTGATCAGTTAAGTGTTGCACGTGACAGCAAGAGTACAAAAAAACGTATTCGGTTTGATCTTGATTTACCATCAGCTGAAAGTGATGATACTTTGATCGGTGAAGGCATCATGTTACCCGAATGGGATTATCGAAAATCTGAGTTAGTAAAAGACCATTGTTGTTTACAACCGATGGTGGCAGACGATGCTGAGGCTATTGAACTACCCCGGGCGTTACGCCGTACAGCAAAAAAATTGCGCAGTCAGTTTGAAGCTCTGGTACCTTCACGAATCTGGTTTAAAGGACAAAAGGAAGGCAGTGAAGTTGATCTTGATGCCTATCTTGATTTTGTGACCGAGCAAAAACATTCGCAGGCAGATGGAGACCAGGGACTGTATCGCGAGTTCCGTGGTGGCTTTCGTGATATGGCGTGTTTATTACTCGCTGATTTATCATTATCAACGGACGCGTATGTTAACAATGAACAGCGGGTCATTGATGTGATACGTGATAGTTTATTACTTTTTGCAGAAGCACTTTCTGCTACCGGTGATCAATTTGCTATGTATGGTTTTTCTTCTCGCTATCGCGACCATATTCGTTTCCATACCTTAAAAACATTCGGCGAATCTCATAATAATATTTCACGGGGTCGTATTAATGCGATTAAACCGGGTTACTACACTCGAATGGGTGCGGCTATTCGCCAGGCCAGTGAGGTGTTAAGTAAACAACCGGCAAGCCAGCAATTACTATTGCTATTAACAGATGGTAAACCGAATGATCTGGATCTATATGATGGTCGTTATGGTATAGAAGATACTCG
>JASFYW010000009.1:0-3989 GCA_045046865.1 Woeseiaceae bacterium
AAAGCAGTCGCTTGATGTATTACAGGGTGCCAAACATTGGCGCGTAACCGATTTCGCCGCCAACAAAGAAATCATACTTTCCGGCATGGCCTGGGGCGGGTTGCCAGAACATTTAATTAAAGATGAATTAGCCAGTGGTGAGCTCGTGCCAATTCATGTTGAGGGGATAGAATCGCGGTTAGCGCAGCTTTATTTAATACGGCGTACGGATAAACCTGTTGGAGTGGTTAGTGATGCTTTGTGGAGGGCGTTTCAGAAATTATCGTCAATGTAAGAGGGGGCTGACCTTATTAATACATACGTGACATAAAGCACTCAAAAAAATAAAACATTTAAAACCACAATAGCAGTGTGCTATATTCAGAACAACAAAAGTGCAGGGCGGCACTTGAGAAGGGACGAACAAAACAATAAGCAGTAGAGAAAACCCCGGTATTCAATGCCCGGGTTATACAGCGAATGACTTGTCATAACCTAAATGATTTAAATCAATTTCTATATGAGTTTGTACAAGCTCGTGCACGAATTCATATTTACGCCTCAAAAAGATTATCAATGGCTCTCAATGCCAATACTTCAAATTTCATCATTTGTCTCATTCGTCAAAGTGATAAGCCTGTTATTGTTTTAAATAATGTTAGGGGGCTGTTAAATGTTAGTTAATTTAAATGTAAATGTTTCTCGTTTGTTACTGACCCATTTAAATTGAAATCATTATGATAAGTAACGACGAAGAACTACTTGAAATAACAACAGATGTGGGTGAAAAGATACAACAAATACATGATTATTTAGGGGAAAGAAATCACCCAAATGGCGCCATTAAATTTCCACGAGGCTATCTACGACGATGTGTAGAGCACAGAAAAAAATACGATTTTATAAGTGACCACATTCTAAAAAGTAATATTGCCTATACATTATTACAAACTGACCTTTTTCGTTGGCTTTTAAATAGAACTGATATTTCTGGCCAAGCAAAGGAAATGCTTATAAAAAAAGAAATCAGCTCAATAGGCGCTATTATTGAGAGCATAACTAAGCATTATCTTCACGGTAGGCGCGGTGGTGGTAAAAATTATAAATATAGAAGCAACGTCTTAGTTGATGAAGGTATAATTACAAAAGAATTAAAAATAAATATTGACTGGGTGTGGGACGTTAGAAGCGGTGAACATTTAATGCTATTAGAACAAAGAGAATGGAAAGTTTATGAAATGAAAGATTGCAATAAAGCTATAAGAACACTGCATGAGCTAAGGAATAAATTAAATAGTCACAATAATAAAGGTGGCTTCTGACGCTCTTTATCATGTTACATTACTTGCATTTTTTGGGCGTAGACCGTTTGTGAGTTTTCACAATAACAGTTTTTGGCCCAGGTTTTTTGCTAGTACGAACAGTTCTAGTGGTTTTTTTACAAGCCATTTCGAAAGTCTCCAAATTAAAACAGGAAAAGCCCTGTTGCCGCCTAAAGTCTCATACTCTAGACTATTAGAAATGAATATTAAGCGGTAGGATAAATAAAGAAACGTCAAAAGCCATTTGTATTTTGGCGTTTTTAATAACTATATGCAAGTAATAACGCATAATAAAACGGTCAAGCTCATGTACGCATAAATGCCATACATACTTGGCCCAATTTATTTTTTATATAAGTGATATTGGTAATCATGAGTAAAAAAACAAAAATAAGAAAAAGAAAAATTAAAAGTAAGAAATATACCGGGTCAGTGAACTTCCTTTGGTTTCTCGGACACATTAATTAGGCAACTAAAGAATGATTATGGATAATATAAGCAGCCTTCTAAATCTCGAAGAGCCATTATCAAAAAATGTGGTAGATTCACTAATTTCGTATGACGAAGAAGATGATCGTCTAGATTACAAAACAACATTGGATATTTCGTCCAATAAAGAATGGCTTGAATTAACTAAAGACATATCTGCATTTGCAAATACACATGGTGGGTATTTAGTATTTGGTGTCTCAGGTACTAATAATGAAGTCATCGGTATAACTCGAGAAGTTGCAAATACATTAAAGGATTCTAATAATATTCAGAAAAAAGTAAACAGAAATATAGAGCCAGGCGTTGCCTCACTTAGATCAAAAGAATTCCGGATTGAAAATAAAATTATAGTTGTAGTGTATATACCGCAATCAAAAGGTATAACACACGTAATATCAAAAGATGGAGCATATACGTATCCAAGCGGAGACAAAAAAACTATACTTAAAAAAGGCACATTTTACATAAGAAGAAGCGCTGGAAATCAGCTTGCTGATTCAAGAGATTTAGACAATGTTATAGATAGGCGCATTGATCAATTTAGAGAGGCATTGATCAATAAAGTTGCAATGGTTGTAAACTCTCCTGCTGAGAGCAATGTTTACATATTAAGCAAAGATCCAAGTGTAAAAGCAGATGAACGCTTTATTATTGAAAACTCATCTGACTCAATACCTGTTAAAGGCATGAGCTTTACAATTGCACCAGACGGTAATGAGGAAGAGATATCCGCTTGGTCTGTCCTTTATAGAGATAACTCTGACCTTCGTCCACCACCAATTGAAGTATGGAAGTGGTATTCACGTAGAACTAAAATTCAACTATCTAAGCAACATCGACTTACACTATTTAAATTTTCTTTATGGGATAATGTCCCTGCCTTTTATTGGATACAAGGATTAAAAATAAAAGATATTAAAACATCATTATTTGAAGCTATCAGAGATAGACCATCTAATAATGAAGCCAAGCAGATGCTTACAGTTTCCGCATTTCTTGGTGAAACGAATTATAAAAATGCATTAAATGCATTAGGTTCTTATAAAGAGCGGCTCGCACCAGCGATGAAAACCTTTCCTTCAATGGGTCCCAGAAAAGCATTTGGTGATATACCAAATATTGGTAAACAAACTCTTGCTCAATTAAGGTCAGAACAAGCAAAATTATTAAACGAATACGCAGAAGAAACGATATCTACTAATAAAATTCCAACTATAACTAAACGATGGAAATCATTAGAGATCGACTGCTTCTTATATGCACAAGATGATGGTTATAAATAAAATGCCTAACAATCACATTAATTCTGACAATTATAAGTATTGTTTGAAAAGCAGCGACGCTTATAATTGCAGATTATGTAAGCAATAGGCAATAAATTAAAATATAAAATCAGGAGATATCAATGGAAGTATTTTGGGCAATTATTATATTAATTATAGTCGTATACGTGTATTTTATTCCATCATTTGTTGCTACTAAGCGAGGACATTCTGCCGTAAATGGAATTATATTTGTAAATTTAATAGCAGGATGGAGCTTAATAGGGTGGGTAGTATGTTTAATATGGGCATATAGCAATTCTGAATCAAAAAATACTACAACGAAAACAATAATAAATAAAGCAGCATTGAGCGTGGCAGATGAAATTAGAAAACTAGACGACCTAAGAAAAGAAGGATTGTTGACACAAGATGAATTCGATTTGAAAAAAAATAAATTATTAGAATTATAAGCATCTAATGCCAAACGAAACCCGGTCAGATCCGATTTTTCACTAATATAAGCAAATACTGGGATCTTATCCTAGTTATCAAATTTAAAAAATAGATCTGTCCCTTATATTTACAGGGAAGAATAAATGAAAAAAATACTCTTTGCGATTTCACTTTCATTAATATTAATAGTTTTTTTATCGCAAATTACATTTTTTGTAATTCAACCTATAGGAGCTGTGCCAGAAGGTAAGACTTTAGTGCTTCTTAGATTGAATAAAACAAATTTCATAGATAGTGCTGATGCTATGTGTGACAGAGAAATGGGTAAAGTTAGTCTGCTTTGTCGAGGCATGATGATGGCGGCAGTAGTAAATAAAGGAACTATATTGGTAAGGCTCCCTTATAGTGAATATCTTTATAATATTTCGACGAATGGTAAGTCTTACTGAAGGTATTAACAGTCTTCTTGGGGGCGGAC
>JASFYW010000010.1:0-3526 GCA_045046865.1 Woeseiaceae bacterium
GTGGCTTTTCATACCAGTAAACCCATGCATCGTGTGCATCAGGAAATGACGATTCGTGCCGCCAAAAAAGCCAATGCACATATTCTTATTCATCCTGTTATCGGTATGTCGAAGCCAGGTGATTTACACTATTACGCACGTGTGCATTGTTATCAGGCAATGTTGAGACATTATCCTAAAAGCCTGGTTTCTTTGTCTTTATTACCTATGGCGATACGGATGGCGGGGCCGAAAGAGGCATTGATGAATGCGATCATCAGGCAAAATTATGGCTGTACGCATTATATCGTTGGTACAGAACATGCTGCGCCACCCAATGTTCGCGATGATGCAGGAAGATTTTACGAAACAGGGGCTGCGCAAAAGTATCTAGAGAGCTATCAGGACGAAATTGATATACAAATGATCGCAATAGACGAGCTTTGTTATGATGAAGATAAAGGAAGCTATATTGAGCGGCGTCTGGAAAATAATCCTCATTGCAGTAGTCTTTCATTTTCAAACAAGAAAATATTGAATGCCATTGCCAGAGATGAAGATGTTCCTGAATGGGTGACCTATCCTGATGTGCTGGATGTTTTGAAAAAAGCATGCCCATCAAGATCTGAACAAGGGTTTACGCTATTTTTTACCGGATTATCCGGTTCAGGAAAATCGACGCTTGCACGTATTATCTACGCTAAATTTATTGAAGAAGGGCATCGCCCGGTTACCTTGTTAGATGGTGATGTTGTGCGATTAAACCTGTCTAGTGAACTTGGTTTCTCTAAAAAGGACAGGCTAATAAATGTGAGCCGAATTGCATATGTTGCCAGTGAGATTACAAAAAATCGAGGCATTGCTATTTGTGCGCCTATTGCACCTTATACGGTGATGCGGCGTGATGCGCGTGCTAAAATTGACCAATATGGTGCATTTATTGAGATACACGTTGCTACCTCTTTAGAAGAATGTGAAAAGCGTGATCGTAAGGGGCTTTATGCCAAAGCAAGAAAAGGCATTATTCCTGAGTTTACTGGCATAAGTGATCCTTACGAAATTCCAGAACAAGCAGAAATCGTTATTAATACTGAATCTTTTACACCTATGCAAGCCGCCCAGGAGATATATTTGTATCTTGTGCGTGAAGGGTATATCGACCAGTATAAATAGTTATTTAAATGAATGTTAATGCTGGTTAATTGTCATTTCGACCAGAGAGAGAAATTTTAATGCTCTGAAATATAAGATTTCTCACATTCGTTCGAAATGACAAACGAATGAAAGATTTAAAAGTTGTTTTAAAAAATTAATATTAATCGAGACCTTTGCACGAAAGGATGACGAGATAGAAGTGAGCGTAATTTTTCAGGTTTTTCATAAAAATAAGGGTAATAGCACGGCTATTGACCACATTTTTAGGGAAAAGATGGAGAATTCAAGCCATTTCTATCCGTTATATCTCTCGTGCAAAGGTCTCTAAACAAGGTGTTTTAAATATGTCGAATTTTATAAAGTTTATAGTGACAGTTTCCAGTTTGGCGATAGTTTTATCGAGCTGTGGCGGAGCAGAGGAACGTAAAGCTGCATATTTAGAAAAAGCCAAATTATCAATAGAAGCTGGTGATATTGATAAAGCGCGAATCGAATTAAAGAATGTTTTACAGATTGATCCTAAAGATGGAGGCGCGTATTACCAATTAGGGAAAATATATGAGCAACAAAAAGATTACAGTAAAGCGTTTGCGAATTATACAAAGGCCGCTAAATTAACCCCCAATAATTTTGAGAACCAGGCAAAACTGGGGAAACTATATTTATTTTTAGCGAGAGATATTGATAAAGCTAAAGAAAAAATGGACTTTATTTTAGACCAATCACCGGATGATAAAAATGGGCTTTTGTTGCGTGCGGCTATTTTAGTCATCGATAAAAAAGTTGATGAAGCAATAACTGTTTCTGAAAAACTGTTTGCCAAAGATAAGACGTTTATCGACAACTCACTTTTTCTTGCTACCCTGTATTTAAAAAAGGAAAACGTCGAGGCGGCATTAGATACCCTGGAAAAAACATTATTGCTTAAGCCTGATAATGAGAACGTAACCACTGCATTAGGAAAGCTTCTCATTTTGACCAAAGATTATGATCGTGCCGAAGTTATCTATAAAGATAAACTTTCACGACATCCTGATGTTTTCAGTAGTTATAATAATTTGGCGTCTTTTTATAATATAAAAGGTGATCAAGAAAAGGCAATACAGGTACTTAGAGATGGCGTGGAAAATGATGCAACAAATGTAGACAGACAAATCACATTAGCTAAATATATACGCTCTGTACATGGTGATGCGGCTGCTGTGAAAGAACTTGAGTCACTTATAGCTGCCGATGATTCATTAGGGAAATTAAGAATGGCCTTAGGTGGTTTATTATTTGCTGGTGGTGATATTAATGCTGCCAAAGAAGTTTTTAAAAAGGCCATTGCAGATTTTCCCGAAGATGCCACTGGGGTTGAGGCACGCACAGCACTTGCAGCGATATATTTGAATGAGGCTGATACGGTTAAAGCGAAGACAATACTGGAAGAAGCTATTGCTGTTTCGCCAAATGATTCAAAAGTTAATATGTTGGTAGCAAAGTTAGCGCTAAAAGATGAGGAATATGATAATGCGATTATTGCGTTAAGAATTGTCATTAAAGAGTCCCCTGAAAACCTGGATGCATATTTCTTACTTTCCGCCACTTATACCAAGCAGGACAAAAAAGAGCAGGCAAAATCCATAATCAATACTGCTTATGAGAACAACCGGGCTAATCCTGAGGTTTTGTTAAAACTTTCTAAATATTACGCTTCTATTCAAGATCTAGAAAAGTCAGAAAAAATCATTGATGATTTCTTGTCTATTAATGGTTCTAACTATGAAGCATTATCCATTAAAGTCGTGTATTTAAACAAAGCTAAAAAGTTTGATGAAGCAAAAAAAGTCGCAAAATACCTTATTGCTAAATTCCCAAATAAGAGCAATGGTTACGTACAATCAGTTCAATATCTAGCAAACGATAAAAAAACTGACGAAGCAATTTCTTTGCTGGAAGAGGGTTACGGTAAAGTTGATAATAATCGTTTGATTTTAAAAATGCTTACCTCGTTACAAGTGTCTTTAGGGCAAGTAGATGTGGCCGAAGCACGACTCAAGAATGAGATTCAATCTGCACCGGATGATGTCGAATTACATGTTTTGTTAGCGAAATTATACTTTGTTAAAAAAGACATGGATAAAGCGGAATCTAAATTTAAAGAAATCATACAAATGCAGGCAGACAATGCTGAGGCATATTTATTATTGACAAACATCTACAGTCAGGCGGGTAATAAAGCCGCAGTTTTGAGTACTTTGCAGGATGGCCATAAAAACGTTAAAGGGAATATCAAACTATCATTAGGCTTGGCTAGATTATATGAGGGTGATAAAAACTACTCTGATGCCGTTTCTGTGTATGAAGATATAGTTACTTACGCACCGAATAATGTTGTTGCTATTAATAA
>JASFYW010000011.1:0-16959 GCA_045046865.1 Woeseiaceae bacterium
AAACCCTTTTTTCTTTTTTTAAAATTTATATGGGGAAGCTTCACCGTTAGGCCGCGTCTGAAATAAGCGGAGCGACCACATATATTGTGTCGGCGCGCGGTCTATTAATTGCTCCAACACCTTATTCATTCGCTTCATACCTTCAAGTTCATCTTCTCCTGAAAACAATTCTAATGCAGGGCTAACTTCTAAAGTGTAAACCCCCGTTTCTTCATCAAGAATCGTCACTGCAGGCAGTACAGCGGCTTTTGTCATTTTTGCCATAGGTGCAAGTGCCGTTAAGGTTGCTGTTTCAACCCCATAAAAAGGCACAAACTGCGTTTCTGCTTTGTCACCAAGATCTTCATCGGGCAAATAATAAAAGGCGTTTAGATTTTTTATCGCGCGAATCACGGGGCGTATCCCTTTTTCACGTAAATAAAGTTCTGCCATGCCCTGGTAACGCTTACGCCCACGCGTAATCAACCACTCAAATAATGCATTACGCGCCGGTTTAATTAATCCCACCGCTTTAAAATGTTTGTTCAACGCTAGCGCACCGTACTCTAATGCCAACATGTGGCAGGTTAGTAAAATAACCGGCTGATTATTTTTATAGTGGTGTTGTATATGTTCAGCACCCTTAAACTTAATACGTTTATTCACTGTTTTATTGCTTGCCCAAAGCAACAGCGGATAATCCATAAAAATAAAAAGCGCATTCACGACAAAATCCATTGCCATGTCATTACGTTGTTGCTCACTTAAATGCGGGAAGACCATGGAAAGGTTTGTTTCTATGATATTGCGACGTTTAGCATTTTTTTTATACGTTTTTTTTGCTAAAAACCGGCACAAACTACGGCGTTGTTTAAGCGGCACATAACTTAATAGCCATAACATCCACAATCCCAACCACGTAGACCAATAATTAGGCATAAGGTAGGCCCATTTAAAGGTTTGTTGGTAATCGTTAGGTTGCTCTGACATGTTGCTATGATAATAAAACAAGGCTTAAAGACAAAGCACTTTTTACTTATATATAGTGTAAAAGCTTATCGATCATATTTTCCGCTTGCGCGGCATAACCACCTTGAAACAAATTAAAATGGTTCAAAACATGGTAGAGATTATATAACGTCTTACGTTGAGCATAACCTTCATGCAATGGCCATGTTTGCTGATAGCTTGCATAAAACTCATCCGAGAAACCGCCAAATAATTCTGTCATTGCGATATCCGTTTCCCTGTCACCATAATAAACCGCAGGATCAAAAAGTATCGGTGCGCCATCCAAGGCGGCATAACGATAATTACCTGACCATAAATCACCATGCAATAATGAAGCAATGGGCGCATAACCCACAAAGAGTGCTTGTAGATTTTGCATAAGCTTGTCGGCTTTATTTAATAACGTTGTGCTCGCGCCATTTTGTTTGGCGAGTTCGCATTGCACCGCTAATCTATGCTCTCGCCAAAAATCGACCCAATGTTCTGTTGGCGTGTTGATTTGCTTCGTAGAACCAATGGTATTGGCTTGCTCCCAACCAAACTTTGGCTGAGTTCTTTGGTGCATTTTTGCCAGTTGCTCTCCAAATATCATGGCGGAGTTATTTGAAGCCTGTGCTGCGCTAAACGAAAGATATTCTAAAATTAAAAAACTGTTTGTTTCATCCAAACCTGTCGCAATCACACCCGGCACACGAATCGAGTTTGCTTTTTGTAACTCTTTTAAACCTGCAGCCTCGGCAGTGAACATGTTTAAACGGTTTTTATTATTCACTTTTATAAAGAACCGGCTCGGCTCGGAGTTCAACACACCGTCTAAACGAAAAGCTTGATTAATATCTCCACCACCCACGACTGAATGATGTTTCAATTCAAAAGTTTGCCCTGTCGCGGTGCTGATAATGTCTTCAATTTTTGGCCAATTTGGCATGTCTCACACCTTTTAAACATAACGAAAATAACACTAGACGAATGACGGCAGATCCAGCGAGAGCAGACATGATAATATAAGAACACGTTTAATATAAAACCTGTCATTGCGAAGAAACAAAGTGACTGCGGCAATCTCATGATATACCGGATTAATCTTGAGATTGCCGCGTCAGCACTAAAAACACGTGTTTTTCAGTGCTTTCTCGCAATGACAGTTACACTAAATTTTGTGGGGATTCGTCAGGGTAAAACTCCTCTTGTTTCACTCAATTTTGAATATTTTACTGCTTAGCTACCTCAACTGTTTTTAATTGGACTGAACACTTAATAACCATTTGAAAGTAACTGGAATTACCTTAAATTTTTATCAAGATCAAGATAAAAATAGCACAAAAAAGTATTTTTATGCACAAAGCCAATGACAGCAACAGCTTTACGTCATTAAAATGTCATAAACCGTGAAAAACACTATAAAAACAGCATAACTTATTGATTTTAATGCAATAAACAAAACGTACAAATTATAACCAATCTAACAATTAAGCTATAAAACAAGGCAATTTTAGTGACTAAAACACTTTCATCCACAGACTTATCCACAGAAGCTGTGGATAAGTTAATAATTGTCTCATCCGAACCAAAAGACAATAACTTAGCTAACTAAAGCTAGAAAACAGTTTAACTTTCCTCACTAAATGAGGCCTTAAAGAGAACAAAATGATTATTTTATGAACACCTTTTTTCGAATCGCCATTCCGACACCTCTAAGACGACATTTTGATTATCTGGCGCCTATAGATTTTATCGCAGGTTCTATTGAGCCGGGTGTGCGCGTTCGTGTTCCTTTTGGTCGACAAACCCTTGTGGGAATTTTGGTTGAGCTGGTTAACGAGACCTCCGTGCCTGCCAATAAAATGAAACCGGTGATTGAAGTATTAGATGAACAGCCTCTTTTTAATAAAGAACTTTTACAATTATTAAACTGGTGTGGCATGTATTACCACCACCCGATAGGTGAAGTCATGCAAAACGCGCTGCCGGTTAAACTTCGACAAGGTGCGCCGACTAAAATTAAAGCCCTGCTACGCTGGCAACTCACCACAGAAGGCCAAGCCATTGATGTCACCGCGTTGGCGCGTGGTGCAGCCAAGCAAGTAGCGTTACTAGGTGAGCTTCATGCTGCACCTGCAGGTTTATTTGAATCTCAACTCAATGAAAAACACGTCGGTTGGCGACCGGTTATGAAACGTCTGCTTGAAAAAGGCTGGGTTACAACGACGGAAGAAAATGCACTACCTATGGCAACGCCAACCAGCCAGCCTCATGATCTCAATCCAGATCAAAAAAATGCGGTTGATGCTCTACTTCATCAACAAGACAAAGGCTTTAAAGCCTTCGTACTTGAAGGGGTGACCGGTAGCGGCAAAACCGAAGTGTATTTACAAATTATTGAGGCGGTGATTCAACAAGGCAAGCAAGCCTTGGTGCTGGTACCAGAAATTGGCCTCACACCTCAACTCATGCAGCGTTTTTTAAGCCGCCTTCATGGCCGTATCGCCATTATGCATTCGGGTTTAAATGATGAAGAGCGTCTACAAGCTTGGTTGCATACACAAGCAGGTTCTGCCGATGTGATTATTGGTACACGTTCGGCTGTGTTTAGCCCTTTGCTTAGAGCCGGCGTCATTATTATTGATGAAGAGCATGATCTCTCGTTTAAGCAGCAAGAGGGCTTTCGTTATTCTGCGCGAGACCTTGCCGTTAAACGTGCGCGAGACTTAGATATCCCTATTATACTAGGCTCTGCGACACCTTCGTTAGAAACATTATATAACGCACAACAAGGTCGCTATGAAACATTATTGCTTCCGGTACGTGCCGGTAATGCAAAGCCACCCACCATTAATGTGCTTGATGTACGTAGCCAAAAAATGGAACACGGCGTTTCTGCTCAACTACTGCATAAAATGAAAGAGCACTTAGCACGCGATTCACAAGTTTTATTATTTTTAAATCGTCGTGGTTTTGCGCCAGTACTCATGTGCCATGAATGTGGCTGGCATGCATTGTGCCCTCGTTGCGATGCACACATGACCTTGCACCAAAGTAACAACCAACTACGTTGCCATCATTGCGGCACTCAACAATACAAACCACATGCTTGTCCCGAATGTAAAAGTGATGACTTATTGCAAATGGGCTTTGGCACCGAGCGCATTGAACATGCACTGAATGAACTTTTTCCAAACAATGAAGTGATACGGATTGATAGAGATACTACACGCCGCAAAGGTTCGCTAGAAAAGTTATTAAATGAAATTAATAATGGCACGGGGCAAATTTTAATTGGTACGCAAATGTTAGCCAAAGGACATCACTTTCCTAACGTGACTTTAGTCGGAATGTTGAATGCCGATCATGGTTTATACAGTTCAGACTTTCGTGCCTCAGAAAGAATGGGGCAACTTATATTACAAGTTGCAGGGCGCGCAGGGCGTGAAGAAAAACGCGGTGAAGTTCTTATACAAACACACCATGCGGATCACCCATTATTTCAGCCCTTGCTCAAACATGACTACGCACGCTTTGCGAAAACGCTGCTTGAAGAACGCGAACAAACAGAATTCCCACCCTTTAGCCACCTTGCATTGCTGCGTGCAGAAGCAGTCGATCAACAAAGTCCGATGCAGTTTTTAGAACAAGCCCGTTTTGTACTCGAGCAATATGCCACCGATGGCGTGTTACTCATGGGGCCCTTCCCCGCTTTAATGGAACGACGAGCCGGTCGCTATCGCGCGCAACTGCTTATTCAAGCGAAACAACGAAAACAACTCCAAGGGCTTTTTGCCCATTGCATCACCGAAGTTGAAAGCGTACCGCTGGCTAAAAAAATCCGTTGGTCGATTGATATTGATCCCATGGATTTAATGTAACAATTCCCACCAAAAAACTCCGTATTTAGTTTCCTCGTTACATATTTTTCCTAATCATCGACATTCACTAAACTTTTACAAAATCTTGCCGATATAACCTTATGAATTAGCATATTATTATTCTTATACTCGATATTTAAATCGAAGGAATCTTTTCATGTCATATTTTATTAAACATCTTCAGCACTACTTTACTATTTCTTTGTTCATTGTCGCTAGCCTTCATTCAGCCTACGCCGCGAAAATTAAAGATGCGCCTCTACTCATTCCTGGCACTACAAAAGTATTTGCCGAAGATGTTTTACAGTTAGCTGAAAAAATTCCAGAACTTCTTATCATTGATGCACGTATACACTCTGATCGCAAACAAGGTTATATTGAAGGCTCTATTAGCCTCCCCGATATAAATACAAACTGTGCAAGCCTAGCAAAAATTATCCCAACTAAAAAAGCACCGGTGCTTTTTTATTGTAACGGTGTTAAATGTGGTCGTAGCGTAAAGTCTTCTAAAATTGCGCTCAAATGTGGTTATAACAATATCTATTGGTTCCGTGGTGGTTATGAAGAATGGAAAAATAAAAACTTTCCTTTTATAAAAGAATAATTCTTTACTAAAGTCAGCCTTATGAAACTCTATGTTTTTTCGATACGGACAATCCTTGCCTTTATTATTGGGTTAATGGGACTGTTCGCCATTGCACTAGCATCTCTTAGTGGCTCCATTAATCGAGATTTGGTTTTTGATAATCAACGAAAGGTGATGTCGGAACTCATTAGATTTGAAGTAGAAGAAAAACTAAAAGATTTAAATGAAATTTCACAAGATCTAGGCTTGTCCTTGCAAAGTGATACAGCATTCAAAACAGCATTCCGAAAAAAAGACAACGAGTCTTTATTAAACCTACTTAATAATCAATTTCATCAATATTTTGTAACTGCGGATGTTATCAAGCTTGAGCAGCTTATTTTATTAAATAAAGATTATTCTTTTATACTCGAGTCCACAGAAGGCTCAGTAACTTTTCGCGAAAAACAACAGACCATTTGTTCGCGGTTATTCCAACATGCGAAGCTTCGTACCGGAGCCCAACGCATAAAGGTGATACATGATATATGCTTCTATCAAAATCGTCCTATCTATACTGTTATCGTCCCTGTTGGAGGGTTAAGAATAAAAGGTTACATTATAGTTATCACTAACCCGACACATAATCTTAAAAGTCTCGAGTCTAATTTGGGAATGCCTGTAAGATTTCGTTTAAATAATAATACAACAGCTTATCAATCTCTTGAATGGCCCACCATAGAAAGTTCTGCACTAATTTCAAATTATAAACTAAACACATTATCCAACTTACCTATTCTGACTATTTCAACGGCTCAAAATATTAACATTCTTTCAAAATCACTTCAGCAGTCTCGACTAGAGCTTTTACTAATAGCCACGCTTGGAATTTTATTTATAACAATATTCAGCGTTTATATTACACGTAAAACCTTGCTGATCCCCTTAAATCAAATCACTGAAAAACTTCATGAGTTACATGGCAACAAAGCACTTACTGGGGAACAGCTAGAATTTACCGGTACAAAAGAGATACACAAAATCATAAAAGGCTTTAATAGTATGTCCATGAAGCTGGGTAACCTTTATCAGTCATTACAACAAATGGCTTATACTGATTCTTTAACTAAATTACCCAACCGAAATCAATTTCAAAATACATTAGAACATCACATTCTAATTCACCAAGAAACGGAGACCTCTTTCACATTATTATTAATCGATTTAGATCGCTTCAAAAGTGTAAATGACACTTTAGGCCATCATATAGGTGATATTTTATTACAAGAAGTAGGCCTGCGATTACATAACATATTGCGCGACGATGACATTTTTTCTAAGCTTGATCAAAAATTAATTTTAGAGCTTAATGATGATATGGTTGCGCGCTTAGGCGGCGATGAATTTTCAGCAATCTTAACAAGCATACATACCCGTGAAGACTCTATTACTGTCGCTAAAAAGCTCCTCAAGGCAATGGAGCAACCTTTTAGTGTCGACAACCACCAACTTACTATTGGCTTAAGTATCGGTATTGCCATGTATCCTGAACACGGCACGGACATGCACACATTAGTGAGTCATGCAGATATCGCCATGTATAATGCTAAAAATAATGGCAATGGCTTCTCAATCTATGATGCCACACAAAATATTCATACACTGCATAATTTAAAATTAGAGCAAGATCTTTTTGCCAGTATAAAAAATAATGAGCTGGTGTTGCACTACCAACCTAAAATTTTAGTTTCAAATAAAAGTGTCGTTGGTGTAGAAGCTCTTATCCGCTGGCAACATCCAATTCACGGTCTCATTTCTCCCGATGATTTTATTCCCATAGCGGAGCAAACAGGTTTTATACAGGAGCTAACACTATGGGTATTGAATCAAACTCTTGAAGACTGTTCTAATCATAAATTTGCTAATACCCCATCAAGTATTTCTATTAATCTATCTGCACTGAATCTGCGTGATGAAAAAATAACATTAAAAATCTCTGAAGCCTTAAAAAAGTGGTCTATACCTCCTGAGATACTTACCCTAGAGTTAACAGAAAGTACCATTATGTCTGATCCAGAATTTGCTACTGCGATTCTCACTAAACTAGATGCCATGGGCGTATCACTTTCTATTGATGACTTTGGTACGGGATACTCCTCTCTCGCCTATGTTAAAAATCTACCTATCGACGAACTTAAAATAGATAAATCTTTCATTCAAGACATTACAAAAGACAGTAATAATGAAGCAATTGTTCGTGCTGTATTGGTGCTTGCTCACCATATGAATTTATCTGTTGTTGCTGAAGGCGTTGAAAATATAGAAACTTTTGAAATGCTACGTGAATTAGGCTGTGACATTGTGCAGGGCTATTACTTTGCCAGACCAATGCCCCTCGAAGAATACACCGCATGGCTTAAAGCAAGATAACTCTTAAAAAACACGCACGTCACTTGCAATGTTGCCCTTAACTTCATAATCTCATAAGTTCACTGGTTTATGGAAGAATTAAGGGGAACTGTATGTTTTTAGGCGTTATTTTGTTCGCATTCTTAACGAAGTCCCCGTCATTGACATTAAAGAAGGCCAGTATGTTGCTACGCCGATTGTGCCTAAAGGCTGTATTGGCGTTTGAGATGAACCATTACCACCAGGACGATATTATTACACCCGCTATTCGTGAGATTTTAAGAACGATTGGCGGAATCAAAGAACGTATCGCTATAGAACGTGAATGGTGCAGGCTCAGGTAGTTATGAAGGTGCTGCTGCGGTTTTAGGTACCTCTAACTTATTAAAAACAATAAAAGGTTTGAATGCTAAATCGAAAAAACGTTAATACTGTTCTTTTATATAACTTAAGAACGGACTAGGAGAAAAACTTTGCCTCGACATATAAGAAACATTCTCATTGCATTGCTGCTAGCGACACTTGCAGTTGTTGCTGGTATCAATGGTTATGTGCACCATCAATTTAAAACCAATATTGATAAAAGTCTAACCATGATGCAACCCTTTGCTCGGGTTAAATACAGTGAACTCTCCACCTCCATTCTTTCAGGCGAAGTTGAGTTGAAGAACCTTCGTGTTTCTTCTTCTTTTTTACCTGAAACGCTTAACTTAGGTAACCTCACCTTTGAGACGCCGGGCTTTGCTTATATGTTAAATGGACCTGAAAAATTAAAACAAGGCGAGTTCCCTAATCATCTTGGTTTTGCAATTAATGATTTTTATTTTGACTTGCACAGTGAAACAGCTGAATGGTTAGAACGCTTAGTTAAACGACTTCAACCTATATACGCGGAAGGTAGAACCATTTGTGGTGGCAAGAGTTTATTTGCACCGTCTGATTATAAAGCCATGACCTACACGCGTTTACATTCCAGTTTACGTGTTGCTTATAAATTTAATGAAAACAAACAAAAACTCACTTTTAATTTATCTGCTCACACACGTAATGTGGCCGAAGTGATTGCAAGTGTCACCTTCACGGGTGTTAAATCAATGTCTGTCGCAGGCCTCATACCAACGGCAGGTGAGGGCGCACAAAAACTTACTAATGTTGAGATAAACTATCAAGACAAAACTTATGCACCTCGTGTTATTAAATATTGTGCTGAATTAGATAAGTCCAGCAAAGAAACTTACATTGATGCTGAAATAAAACAGCCAGATGAATATTTTTATAAGTCATGGGGTTTTGCTCCTGGCTTAGGTTTACGCGAAGCATACAAAGATTTTTTATTAAAGCCTGATCTTGTCACCCTAACGATGACGCCGGGTGAAGACTTTCAGCCTATCCAAATGGTTACGCTGGATAGAGAAGCATTGATGGAAGCACTTAATGTTAGTTTAAAAATAAATGGCTTAGATATTGCTGATCTTAGTTTTAAATTACCGTCCGCGAAATTCAAAAAACAGTTTGATCAACAGCTTGCTGATAATCTTAACTTTGAATCTTTACTCCGAGGCGAGCCGATTAAAGCCCCTCAGTCTATCAAAAAGAAGAAAGTCTTAACAAAACTTCCTGCGAAATATCATAAAATAAATATTAAATCGATTCCTAAGCACCTAGGTGATTATATAAAAGTAACCACGAAGACCGGCCACACCCGAAAAGGTCGCTTATTGAAATTTGATGAAATTAACATTTATGTTGAAAAGAAAGCCAGCGGAGGCAAATTCACCATGACCGTACCGCGCAATAAAATTAAAAATGTTGAGGCTTACTATTCCAAGAAAGTCTATAAATAAACCCAGTAACCTGCTGCCAGAGTACGTATTTATACGGCTCTGCGCGGATCATGTGTGACTCATGCGTAGCCCGGTTTATTTTCTGGCCTTAATTCACAGATAACAAAGCCGCTATAGCATGCTATAATTTCGTTTTTTTATTCGTCTTTAAAACTCAGGCTATTCATGAAAGCAGCACTCACTTCCCTACTCGAGCACGTGGTCGCTCAACTTAAATCCGAAGGCATTATTCCAGACGATTTGGCACCTAAAATTAATATCGAGCATACACGCGACCCCAGCCATGGTGATTTTGCGTCTAACCTTGCGATGATGCTGGCAAAACCAGCAAAACAAAACCCGCGTGCGTTAGCAGAAAAAATTGTTGCCTATTTGCCTGAAAATACCGATATCACAAAAGTGGATATTGCCGGCCCTGGCTTCATCAACTTTTTCATGAATGCCAATACTTTCAGTTCAGTCATCCCAAAAATTCTTGAGGCCGGCGAAGTTTACGGGCACTCTAACATTGGCAACGGTAAGCGCGTTCAAGTTGAATTTGTTTCTGCTAATCCAACTGGGCCCCTACATGTCGGCCATGGTCGTGGCGCAGCGTACGGTGCAACAGTGGCAGATTTACTCGCCGCCGTTGGCTTTGATGTTCATCGTGAATATTATGTTAATGATGCTGGCCGACAAATGGATATTCTTTGCGCCAGTGTTTGGATACGCTATTTAAGCTTATGCGGCACCTTGTCTGATCCCGATTATTTTCCTATTAATGGTTATAAAGGTGATTATGTCTGGGACATCGCCGCGCACCTTCACCGCAACAACGGTGATAAATTTCAACATGCATGGGCTGACTTTGCAGATGCTTTACCGGCTGATGAAGATGAAGGTGGCGATAAAGAAAAGTTTATAGATGCTGTGATCATTCAAGCCAAAGAACGCCTCGGCACAGACAATTATCGTTTCATTTTTGATACAGGCTTAAACTACATCCTTGATGATATTCGTGATGACCTTGCACACTTCGGCGTAGTTTATGAAGAATGGTTTTCAGAACGCAGCCTAATGGAAAACAACCTTGTCACCACCGCGGTTGAAAAATTACAACAGGCCGGTCACGTAGACGAGCGAGATGGTGCACTTTGGTTTAAGTCTACCGAATTTGGTGATGAAAAAGATCGTGTGCTTGTTCGTGCGAATGGTCAGTCCACATACTTTGCTTCTGATGTGGCTTACCACATGAATAAACTTGAACGCGGTTTTGATCAAGTGATTGATATTTGGGGCGCCGATCATCATGGTTACGTGCCTCGCGTAAAAGCAGCAATGACAGCCGTCGGTGATGATCCAGAAAAACTTAAAGTGCTGCTTGTTCAGTTTGCTATTCTTTATCGCGGTAAAGAAAAAATGCAAATGTCGACACGTTCTGGTGAATTTGTCACGCTACGTCAACTGCGTAAAGAAGTCGGCAGTGATGCTGCGCGCTTCTTTTATGTCATGCGTAAATGCGAACAGCATTTAGATTTTGATTTAGAGCTCGCAAAATCAAAATCTAATGAAAATCCTATGTACTATATTCAATATGCACATGCACGTGTTTGTAGTGTGCTGCGTCAGCTTGATGAAAAAGGTTTTTCATATAACCAAGAAAATGGCTTGGCTAATATAGACAAGCTCACAGAATCACATGAGCAAGCCTGCATCACCAGCTTGTCTAAGTTTGCAGCTTTAGTTGAAAAATCTGCACTTAACCATGAGCCGCATCAGCTTGCACATTACTTACGACATTTAGCGAATGACTTTCATACTTACTATAATGCACATCAATTCATTGTTGATGATGCTGCAATACGTGACTCACGTGTAGCCTTGATCAGCGCAGTGAAACAAGTACTACAAAATGGTTTAGGCTTGTTGGGTGTTTCTGCGCCTGACAAAATGTAAATAGTTATAACCACCCATAATATAAAGACAAGATAATGCCAAGAGACTACGCAAAAAAAAGCCCGCGCCAAGATAAGAAACCACTCCCGGGTTGGTTATGGCTGTCTGCCGGTT
The DNA here is from genome assembly GCA_045046865.1 of Woeseiaceae bacterium. Classification (GTDB taxonomy): domain Bacteria; phylum Pseudomonadota; class Gammaproteobacteria; order UBA6429; family Thiohalophilaceae; genus JAGLTQ01. Next base: position 11,721 of record JASFYW010000011.1, read on the forward strand.
TAATTATCGGTTTATTTGTTGCCTTACTCGTTTACATAAAAGACAACAGCACCGGCAAACTTGCGATAACAGAAACCGTAAGCAAAGTTTTTCAAACTCAAAAAGAAACACGTGGTGTTAAAAAAGAAAATGTAAACGCGCCACCACCACCGCCTGCAAACAACAAACCAAAATTTGATTTTTATACTATTTTACCTGAACTAGAAGTGGCAATTCCAGAACAAGAACTATTAGATACTCACAAAGATTCATCAAGCTCTAAAAGTACAGTGGAATATATTTTACAAGCCGGATCATTTAAACAATACGGTGAAGCAGATAAATTAAAAGCGCGTCTTGCTTTAGAAGGTATTGTCGCCAGCATTCAAAAAGTTAAAATCAATGATACCGACACCTGGCACCGTGTTCGTATTGGGCCACTCAATAGCATTAGCAAATTAAATAAAACGCGCCGTCGCTTACGCGGTTTAGGTATTGCTTCTATTGTGGTTAAAAACAAAAGCTAACACATCAAATCATAGTGAACTATGCATTTTATTTTAATCCTCATTGTCGTTATCTCAATTATCTTTGGCCCTCAATGGTGGGCGCAATATACGTTTCGCCATTATTCTAAAACCTTAGATCGCCTTCAAGGAACCGGCGGTGAACTTGCGAGACATCTGCTTGATCGTTTTGATATGAAAGACGTTAAAGTAGAAGAAACCAGCCCTAACTCCGACCATTATGATCCCACTGATCGTTGCGTACGCTTATCGCCTAATAACTTTAATGACAAATCTTTAACCGCCATTGCCGTTGCCGCACATGAAGTTGGACACGCCATTCAACATGCCCGTAAAGAACCCTTATTACTTTGGCGCGCTCGCCTTGTGAAATTTGCCAACGCAGTTCAAAAGTTAGGCGTGTCGGCGATGATGTTAATGCCCATTCTTACCGCTATAACACGCGTGCCTGCGATTGGAGGTTTATTATTTCTAGTGGGCATAGGTTCTATGTTTTTGGCCACGCTAGTTCACCTTGTCACTTTACCTGTTGAACTAGACGCAAGCTTTAATAAAGCGTTACCTATTCTCGAAGCGGGGTATATTGATGAAGGCGACCACATAAAAGTACGACGCGTACTTCGTGCCGCTGCATTAACTTATTTCGCTGGCTCGCTGGCCAGCTTATTAAATTTATGGCGTTGGATTGCAATTCTTAGACGATAAAAGTTTTACTCTTCACTCAAGTTATAATGTTTCTCTACCGCTTCTGTAATCTTCCAAGTGCATTTCATTCCTTTAGGAAAAATCACCATATCACCACGGCTAATTTCAACGGGGTCGCCTTCTTCAGGCGTTACAACCGCGTGGCCTTCAACGAGATAACAGGTTTCTGTCATCTTATATTCCCAAGGAAATTCCGACACTTCTTTTTCCCAAATCGCCCAATCAAATACACCCATCACTTCCATTTTCATTGATGAAACATTTTTTTCTATTAATATTTTATCCATAGCAAACCTCTGTCTATATATTATGTTGTTAATCTTTCTAAATGTAAGCGTTGTCGATCATCAAATAAGTGCTTTGCACCTACCCATGTAGCGAATATCGTAGCAAAGCCTGTTCCTGCGGTAATTAAAAACATGATCAATATTTGGTACTTCACCGCCTCCAATGGATCGGTGCCTGACAATATTTGCCCTGTCATCATCCCTGGTAAACTCACTAAGCCTGCTGCCGCCATTGCATTGATCATCGGTATCATGCCGACGCGAATACTGTCTCGTTTAATATTTCCTATCGCTGTTTTCCAGTCTTGTCCTAAGGCCAAACGTGTTTCAATGACCGCACGTTGTTGCCATGCTGTTGTTGTTAGCTTATCTAAGGCCAAAGAAACACCGGTCATCGTATTGCCTAGCATCATCCCTAATAATGGAATGGCATACTGCGGTGTATACCAAGGATCGGTTCCAACAACCACAATCAACGCGTAAACCGTTAAAGCAAAAGACGAAACAAACATAGAGACAGTGCCTAGCCCGTAACCCCACCAACCACCAAAACGACGTTGCTGACGTGACATAACTTCACGGCCGGCAATTAATAACATGAACAGTGATAAACCGGTGACGTAGAGTAAATCAACTTTTGCAAAAAGTATTTTTAAAACTAAACCGATTAAAAAAAGTTGTAATACTGTTCTTACTGCAGCAATAATGAGCTTGCTTGCAAGATCTAACTTTAAAACAAAAGAAAGCAATGCTAACAATAAGATTGTAATAGCCGCCAATGAAAGATCTAATGCGGTGAGAGAAATAACATTCATAACGCATGCTCCACACATTTATTATTTTCTATTTTTAATTCTCTCGCAGATAGCCTTTGTATTTGTTGTTGGTCATGACTCACCCAAAGCACGGGCGCATCATTCACTTCAACATAATTTTTAATTAATTCTTCTACTACATGGATATTTGTCGCATCTAAACTTGCAGTCGGCTCATCTAATAATAATGCTTTAGGTTTCTTTTCAAGTAAGCGGGCAATGGCTAAACGTTGTTTTTCACCCGTTGAACAACGTGCTATATCCCACGTTAAACATTCTTTAGGTAAGTTCAACGCAGTAATAAATTCATTTCCTTGATTGTCAAAATGTTCGCCCACACCGTCCATCCACCAAGCGCTTTCTGCGGCTAAAAACCCTAGCCATTTTCGCCATTGAACAGGGTCGGTATCACTGCATTTATCATTATCTAAAAACACATCGCCTTGGTGTTCTAATAAATCTGCGATTGAGCGCAATAAAATTGACTTGCCAGAACCAGAAGCACCTGAGATGCAAATAATTTCACTTTTTACTTCTAACGAGAAGGGCTTTAATGATTGTGCTTGAAAATGTTCGAGTTTTAAAGTTGGCATAGTTTATAAGTCTTTATTAATTTTATAGCTGCTGCTATAACTGTGTATTCTATCAACAATTATTAACGAGGACATTATGTCTAAACCTGATTGCCCACAAGATTTTCCCTACTCTGTTGAACTCGATGCTGGTAGCCATTACTGGTGCTCATGCGGTAAGTCCAGTGCTCAGCCCTTATGTGATGGCTCACACAGTGGTACTGATTTTCAGCCCGTAAAGTTTGATGTCACTGAGAAAAAACCTTATAGTCTATGTGGTTGTAAAAAAACCAAAAACCCACCGTATTGCGATGGTAGCCATAATAAATAATAAGGCGTGATCATAAAGTATGAATCCTCCCACTACTTTAATCAGTAACTCCGAAGGCGTGAAAAGCTGTTGGTCTAAAATCATTAAGGCCAAGGGTAAAAATAACTTTGTTGGTACTTTTTATCAATCGATGTTTGAATATCACCCTGAAATACAAGCGCTATTTCCACAAAACTTAAAGTCACAAAAAGAAAGCTTAATCACTACCCTTGATAATGTTATTAATGGCATTGAATTTATTGATACTTTAGAAGAAGAGCTATACGCTTTAGGGGAAAGACATATAAGCTATGGTATTAAAGCTGAGATGTTTGAAGATTTTATCTCCATTATCGTTTCAACTGCTGATGAGGCATCTGATTATACAGCCAGCAAAGATGAGCTTGCTGCTTGGGAAGAAGCTTTTCGGCAAATATCTAACTTAATGCTCAAAGCTTACAAATAAAAACTGTCAGCATAAAAAAAGGCGTTCATAAAAATGAACGCCTTTTTTGTTTCAGAAAAGAGTTTATCTCTTAACGACCTGAACCACGTGAACCTGTGAATTCTGGGTAGGCTTCCATACCACATTCTGAAATATCTGTTCCTTCAAACTCTTCTTCTTCACTGACACGAATACCCATAATCATTTTGATTACGTACCATGTAATAAAGCTGGCAACAAAGACCCATACGAAGATAGTTAAACCACCGACGATTTGACCTGTAAATGTTGCGTCATCGTTAGTCAATGGAACAGCAAGTAAACCCCAAATACCCACAACACCATGAACAGAGATAGCACCAACGGGATCATCAATTTTCATTTTGTCTAAAGTAAGAATAGAGAATACAACTAACGCACCACCAGCAGCACCGATTAAAGTGGCCGCAAGAGGCGTTGGTGTATCAGGACCCGCTGTAATAGCCACTAAACCTGCTAACGCACCATTTAATGCCATGGTTAAATCAGCTTTGCCGAATAACATGCGTGCAATAACTAATGCTGCAATCACACCACCCGCTGCTGCTGCATTCGTGTTTAAGAACACCATTGCCACTGCATTTGAGTTTGCGATGTCACCCAGTTTTAAAACTGAACCACCGTTAAAGCCAAACCAACCCATCCATAAGATAAACGTACCTAATGTTGCTAAAGGTAAGTTTGCACCAGGGATCGCGTTAACTTCACCGTTTGGTCCGTATTTACCTTTACGTGCGCCAAGTAAAAGAACACCGGCAAATGCAGCCGTTGCACCCGCTAAATGAACAATACCTGAACCTGCAAAATCAGAGAAACCGAAATCATCTGCCAAGCTGTATAGTCCAAACACAGAACCACCGCCCCATGTCCAGTTACCTTCCATTGGATAAATGAAAGCAGTCATCACAACAGCAAATAATACGAAAGCCCATAACTTCATACGCTCAGCAACTGCACCCGAAACGATAGACATTGCGGTTGCAACAAATACCACCTGGAAGAAGAAGTCAGATGCATTTGAATAAACAGAACCACCAGCAAAACCTGCTTCAGCAGATTCTTTTAATACTGTTGCCGTTAATACATCAGCATTTGCAGCGCCGTCTAACGCGATGTCTTTTAAGAACATACCGCCGCCATACATAATGTCGTAACCGACAACTAAATAAGCAGTACAAGCTACAGCAAACAATACAACGTTTTTTGTTAAAATTTCAGTTGTGTTTTTAGAGCGAACTAAACCCGCTTCTAACATGGCAAAACCTGCTGCCATCCACATGACTAACGCACCCATTACTAAGAAGTAAAAAGTGTCTAAAGCATATTGAAGTTCAAAAATTTGATTTTCCATCGATCAACTCCCCTTTATAATGCTTCGTCGCCGGCTTCACCGGTACGAATACGAACAGCTTGTTCGATAGTTGAAACAAAAATCTTACCATCGCCAATCTTTCCAGAATGCGCAGACTTTTGAATACCTTCAATCACTTGGTCAACCAAGTCATCACCTACTACTGCTTCAATTTTTACTTTAGGTAAAAAATCCACAACATATTCAGC
>JASFYW010000012.1:0-14320 GCA_045046865.1 Woeseiaceae bacterium
ATTATTTTTAAATAAAGACATCGCACTCTCTCATGTTCAAAGCATGATAAAAGAAGGCGCCAGTATTATTGATATTGGTGGTGAATCTACTCGCCCTGGCGCAAGTGATGTTTCTGTTGACGAAGAGTTGCAACGTGTCATACCACTTATCAAAGCGATTCGAGACGTTTCAGATATTCCGATATCGATAGATACCAGTAAAATAGAAGTCATGCATCAAGCCATTGAAGCTGGAGCTTCTATGATTAACGATGTGAATGCGCTTCAGGCTAAAGGTGCCGTTGAACTTGCAGCGTCACTCAATGTGCCAGTGTGTGTCATGCATATGCAAGGTCAACCACGCACTATGCAACATACTCCGGACTATGAAAATGTTGTTGAAGAAGTGAAGGCTTTTCTCCAAACAAGAATCAACGTTTGCGTAGATGCTGGCATTAAAAAAGAAAATATTATTATTGATCCTGGTTTTGGTTTTGGTAAAACACTTGAGCATAATTTAAGCTTGTTTAAGCACCTTCATGAACTTACAACATTAGGTGTTCCGTTGTTAGTTGGTGTGTCACGAAAATCAATGATTGGAAAAATATTAAATAATGCAGCAGAAGACGAACGCCTATACGGTAGCGTTGCATTAGCCACCCTAGCCGCATGGAAAAATGCAAGCATAGTGCGAGCGCATGATATTAAAGCAACGGTTGATGCTTTAAAGTTATGTATGGCAGTAAAAAACACGAATTAATTAAAAAAATAACTGTCATTGCGAAAGAACAAAGTGACTGCGGCAATCTCCTAATAAATGTATTTAGTTAACAATACACCGTCATATAATTTCAATGCGACGATGTTAAAGAGATAAATAAAAATGAAGAAAAAATATTTCGGTACAGACGGTATTCGCGGCACAGTAGGCACATATCCTATAACACCTGATTTTATGCTTAAACTAGGTTGGGCCATAGGGCGTGTTTTAGGTGCAGAGAAAGGCAGTAAAATTCTTATTGGAAAAGACACGCGTATATCAGGCTATATGATCGAGTCTGCACTTGAAGCAGGTTTATCTGCTGCCGGTGTCGATATTTTATTATTAGGCCCAATGCCAACGCCCGCTGTTGCACAGTTGACCCGAACATTTAAAGCACAAGCAGGCATTGTGATCAGTGCCTCGCATAATCCTTATGATGACAACGGCATTAAGTTTTTCTCTGCCGAAGGAACAAAATTAGATGATGCTGTGGAACATGCTATAGAAGCAGAACTAGAAAAAGAACTAACTACCTGCGAATCTGCTGCGCTTGGTAAAGCATCACGCATTAATGATGCACCAGGACGTTATATTGAATTTTGTAAAAACACCTTCCCTAAAAAATTAAATTTAAATAAATTAAAAATCGTAGTCGATTGTGCGCACGGTGCAACCTACCATATCGCACCCAAAGTGTTTACAGAGTTAGGCGCAGAATTAATTACCATGGGTGATGCACCTGATGGTATGAATATTAATTCAGGTTACGGTTCAACGCATCCAGAAAATTTACAAAAAGAAGTCTTAAAACAAAAAGCAGACTTAGGTGTGGCGTTTGATGGTGATGGTGACCGTCTCATTATGGTCGACAAAGCAGGGGAATTAGTCGATGGTGATCAATTGCTTTATGTTATGGCGATGTCAGCGTATGCAAAAGGTGCTTTAAAAGGTGGTGTGGTCGGCACATTAATGACCAATCTCGGTTTAGAGCATGCTTTTAAACGACATGAAATTCCATTTAGCCGCGCTGATGTCGGTGACCGTTATGTAATGGAACAGTTACATGACAAAAATTGGTACCTAGGTGGCGAATCTTCAGGGCACTTAATTTGCCTAAATCAAACCACAACGGGGGATGGCATTGTTGCCGCATTACAAGTTATTGCTGCAGTTGTAGAGCAGGGCAAAAGTCTGAAAAAATTGGCATCAGGTATGAAAAAATACCCCATGCTTTTAATCAACGTGCGCGTTAAAGAGAAGCCAGATTTAGAAAATCACGCAGAAATTCAAGCCGCACTAAAAGAAGCCGAAACCGAGCTTGCAGATACAGGACGGGTACTATTACGTTTATCCGGCACCGAACCGCTAGTACGTGTCATGGTAGAAGGACAAGATGAGAAACTTGTCAAATCTGTCGCAAATAAATTGGCTGATATAGTGGAATCAGCGTCAGCGTAGACAGCCCACTGTCATTGCACTTAATGAACCGCTGCGCGTTTCGTCAGTATTACCTTACACGTGTTTTACACGTTATGGCATCGAGGAACAAAGTGCCCGCGGCAATTTCACGATGGACAATAAGAAACCCCATATAACCCTCTGTTTACCTTGATTTATAGGCGTTTCAACGTTAAGATTCGCCGCTATTTTAAGACAGAAAAACAACTCATTTAGACTGATTTTAAGGGATATACTGCATGCGTACTCCAATAATTGCCGGTAACTGGAAAATGAACGGTTCACGTTCAAGTATTAAAGAATTGCTCGAAGGCTTAAAAGCTGGAATGGGCGATGTTAAATCGGCAGAAGTAGCGGTATGTGCGCCTTCTATCTACTTATCTGATGTTGCAGAGCAGCTTTCAGGTTCAAAAGTGGCTTGGGGCGGACAAAACCTCAGTACAGAAGCAAAGGGCGCATTCACTGGTGAAATATCAGCAGATATGTTGCTCGACGTTAAATGTGAATACGTTATTGTTGGTCATTCAGAGCGTCGTACTTTATACGGTGAGACTGACGCACTGGTAGCAGAAAAATTTGAAGTGGCGCGAAAAGCAGGTTTAAAACCTATTTTGTGTATCGGAGAGTCTTTAGAAGAACGTGAATCAGGAATTACGATTGAGGTTTGTGCTCGCCAAATTAATGCAGTTATCGCAAAAAGTGGTGTTAAAGCATTAACAGAAGGTGTTATTGCATATGAACCTATTTGGGCAATTGGTACCGGCGTAACTGCTTCACCAGAGCAAGCACAAGAAACACATGCTGCTATTCGTAAAATGATTGCAGAGAAAGATGCTTCAGTAGCAGAACAAGTTCGAATTCAATACGGTGGAAGTATGAATGCAGCGAATGCAGCAGATTTACTTTCAATGGAAGATATCGATGGCGGCCTAATTGGCGGTGCATCATTAAAAGCGGCAGATTTTTTAGCTATTTGTACGGCTGCTGGTTAATTTAATTTAAGAGTTTAATATCATGTTACATAATATTATTTTAGTTATTCATGTTCTTGTTGCTATTGGCATTATTGGCCTCGTATTAATTCAACAAGGTAAAGGTGCCGATGCCGGCGCAGCTTTTGGCGGCGGTGCATCGTCAACAGTCTTTGGTAGCCAAGGTTCAGGTTCATTCCTAACACGCGCCACTGGTGTATTGGCAGCTATCTTCTTTACCACAAGCCTCACACTTGCTTATATTTCAATACAAAAAGTCAATCCAACCAGTGTTGTTGATACTGTAACAGAACAAAAAATTGATGTGCCTGCAGCTGAAACCATGCCTGCAAAACCAACATCAGACGTACCAGTTTCAGACTAGTACAGCAAACTTAAAGCCGATGTGGTGAAATTGGTAGACGCGCCACCTTGAGGGGGTGGTGGGGAGACCCGTGCCAGTTCGAGTCTGGCCATCGGCACCAAACTAGAGTCCAGCGAGGGCTTGTAAAGACCCGTAATCTCAAATATAACAATGAGTTACGGGTTTTTTATTACATGTTTTAAATTTTTAAAAGTTTATAAAGGTAAAAAAATGACCCAAATGGGTCATTTATAGTTAGGTATATATATGAGATTATCCTTGAAGCATATATTCAATAACCTTAAAGAGAAATTTAAAATGAAAAAATATATATTAGTTTTTGCGCTAATGTTTGTAGGCACTGCAAACGCGACAGTAGTTGACTTCGAATCTGGTTTCGATCCGATATTTAACTATTCTGTTGTAAGCGTACTAGCTCCTACAGCTCCACATGCTCTTTCTGGATATCAGACCGTTGCTGATTATACTAACTCAACTCAAGTAGCTTATAACGGCAGTGCACAGAGTCCATCAACATTTAGTTGGGCAAGTGCAGGAACATTTGACTTAAATTCATTTGTGATTGCTGGTGCTTGGGGTAGTCAGACCTTAACAATTGAAGGTTTGCTTAATGGTGTTTCTATATTTGATTCGTTACTAGCAGTAACGAATGATGCGGTTAGTGTTTTTAGTGCTAACTGGTCTGGAATTGATGCCTTCAGAATTACAATAGGTACAGATTTTGTACAAACTGCTAACTTAGGTGGATCTGGACAACATTGGGCGATAGACGACATAGCGGTTAATGAAACTGTATCAGCTGTACCTGTACCGGCTGCAGCATGGTTATTTGGTTCAGCTTTATTAGGTTTCTTCGGTTTTTCAAGAAAGAAAGCTACTGTTGCTTAATCTAAAGCAATAAGCTTTAAAAAAACCCCGTTTTATTACGGGGTTTTTTTTGCCTGTTCATAAATTTAATGTAAGGCTGAAATAAAATGGAAAAAACAGATAATACACCGCTGTGGGTTTTTCTCGCTTTCTCAAGCATTCAAACTCGAATAGGTGCAGCTCGGTTAATTTGGGCGAGTATCGCCTTTACAGTTTACTGTTTTCCCTGGCCATTGTATCTGCCAACACAAGAGTTAATGATCAATAAAATACTCATCGAAGACTGGAGCTGGTTTGCTATGATGCTGCCTATCATCGTTTGGTACTGGGTTAGCTTGAAGTGGATGGACACAACCATCTGGCATGGGATACTAATGTCACCGCTTAAAACTATATAATAATCAATAAGATAAGCTGTATATCTAATAATATGACTTATAGGAAGGTTTTATAACCTATTGATTTAATAAGATATATCTAAAAAATATGACGTAGTTCACACAGCAGTTAACATTTGTTTGCAATTGAAGTGGCCTGTCATTAGAATTCGCTTATGTTCTGGCATGTAAGTGTTCAGAGCATAAATGGATTTAAAGTCGCGTTAGTATAGGCGAACATGGAATTGTATTAATAAGGATTATTGAATAAGGACTGTACAACGGACCTTGTACAACAAGGATAATGAGTTTGGATTACTCAAGCTAGCTCCGAAACGGCACGTTAATTATTACCCCGTAGTTAGCACGCAAAGTTTCTGGCTTAATCCATTATTGGTTAAGTAGCAGAACTTCCGAAGAGTTCTAACAATTAACGTGAGTTAACTTGTTAAATGGAATGCTTTCGGACAAGGACGTTAACTTTAATTTTAGAAAAGAATCATGCGTATGCGTGATTTTTTTTGCCTAAAATTTGTGTAATCTAAAATTATTCATGCATAATATATAGATAAGGATGATTTAAAGAAAAGTAACATCCATACAAACCATAGGCATACAACGAATCAATGATCAGGTTTTTTATCAAAGGTATAGCTAACGTTTAGGGGTGTTATTCTAAATAATGATTTATTGTAGATTGGAACATCAAAATCAATAAGTTATTTATCAAGTATTAAAGCCTGAATACTACGTTTTAATTAATGTAGTAAAATTCAATAAATTTTTTGCATTCAGAACATTTAACATATGAATATAAAATTAAACATAGTTGATTATCAAGATTCGAAACAAGGACGCGAATTAATTGAATTACTGAATATTTATGCACTAGATAAGATGGGCGGAGGTGAAAGCCTCAGTAGCTTTGTAAAAGAAAATTTAGTGAGTGAATTATCAAAAACTCCAAATGCGTTTAGTATTATTTGTTATGCAAAAGAAAAAGCAGTAGGGCTTATAAATTGTTTTCAAGGCTTCTCAACCTTTAAATGTAAGCCACTAATAAATATCCATGATGTAATAGTTCTAAAAGAGTATCGCGGCTTAGGGTTAAGCCATGAAATGATAAAAAAAGTAGAAGAAGTCGCTATTGAAAGAGGCTGTTGTAAATTAACCTTAGAAGTTTTAACTAATAATGACATAGCTAAATCATCATACCGAAAGCTTGGATTTGAAGATTACGAGTTAGACCCAAAAAGTGGAAAAGCAATGTTTTGGCATAAAGCGTTATAAGTTAGATAAAACATAAATCAGGATCAAATTACAATACTTGCTAATACAATTCGTTAGTATCAGAACTCATCTTAAATCAAAACCACATGGAGCTGGTCATTGACCAGCTTATTTGAGTACATCTAGACAGTTACTTAGAGTGCTGATAGATTTACAGCTTGGTTCAAGGACAACAAATAAAAACAAGGGAATGGAATGACACAAATACTACTTTGTAACTCAGCAACAACTCCAAATGCTTTTGAAAGTACACTGGGTGCTGATACCATCACTGGAATTGGTTGCCTTAATCCAAATACACTAAATGCTTATTCACCCTATTTACTCACTGATAACACGCCAACATTAAAAGATTTTGCCATCCTCAATCAGTTTAGTAATGCACCCGTAACAAAAGAACTGACTAACATGTCCCTTAGTTACGGCAGTGATAATACGTTAGCACTCGCTGAAATATCAGACCGATTAAAAAGTTCTGGTATTGGGATAATGGGGGCCACAACAAGTATTTATAATAACCGCTTGGCAAGTTTTACGGGCTCGGTTAAAAGTTATCAGAGTGCATTATTAGATTACCGTGATGCAATGAAATCAGGCGGTGCAAATAAAGTATTAGCTAAACAAACGGTCACTCGCGCATTTCAAAAAATGCAAACGGGCTTTCAACATGAACTTAAAGCTGTTACTGGTGGTATTAAAGCCAATCGAAAAGGGATACCTATAACAAACGCGACTCGCGCCATGAATATAGCCAAAAGCAGCCGAAATACAGTAAAACTGGAAATCAACTCTCAGGTACAAGCCAGTCAATTAGCCCGCTTTGGCAAGAGTGCCAAATTATTAGGTAATGGTTTAGTCGTGATAGATTTTGCCAGCCGAGTTGGGAGTATACAAAATAGTTATAGTGCCGGTGGAAACTGGGAGCGGGAGTTGTTTATTGAGTCTAGTAGTTTTGCTCTTAGTGGGATAGCGGGATCACTTGCGATCAGTTTTATAGTGGTCGCAACTCCGGTAGGCTGGGTTGGGCTTGTTATTGGGGCTGCTGCAATTTCAATGGGGACAAACTATATTGTAAAAGAGAATGCTGGAAGTAAATATGATCAGATAATAAAGTGGTTGGGTGTATGACAGATTTTGAATCATCATTATTTACAATTGTTTTAATTACAGGGTTTATTACTTGTGTTCTTTTTGTTCTTTTTGGACAAGCTACTGTCCGAAAATTAAGGAAAACTCCTGAAACCAAAGGTGCTCTTGGAATAGAGTTTGCCAGTGGTTGGGATATTCTAAATGTCGCAAAAGCATTTGCAATGCCCAAGGTGATAACAAAAAAATGGAAAAAATCACCACAATCTGCGTTTTACGCTGATTTAGACTTACTTCACAAACACACAAATAAATTTGATCGCATTTTAGGTGCTGTGTTCTATTGGATATATGCTTTTACAGGTTTATCGTTAATTTTGTTAGTATTAATGGATTGGATTAGACGTATTTGATTAATTTTATTTAAACAGCAATAAGGGAAAATCACCGCCAGATTACAACACTTGCAAATATAGCTCGTTAGCTCTGCATCTAATCTTAAGTCAAAATCACACGGAGGTGGTCATGGCCATGGCACGTAAACCGAGATTTACAATTCCATGTGTACCCCAATACGTTATTTAACGTGGTCATAATCGTGAATCGTGTTTTTATTCTAAAGAAGATTATATAAAGTATTGTTATACGCTGCATGAGGCAGCAGAAAAAAACGAAGCCGTCATTCATGCCTATGTTTTGATGACGAACCATGTTCATATGCTTGTTACACCAAAGCAGGAGTATAGCGTTACTGACATGATGCAAGACCTAGGACAAAATATTTACGCTACATAAATAAAACATATTCATGAAATACGCGAAGCATTAAACCAAGAGTTAGTGTTAGGGCGTGAAGACTTTAAAGATAAAATACAGGCAATGACAAAGCGGCAAACAAGAGTAGGAATATCAGGACGGCCACGAATAGAAGAACTGCATGCATTTTATTATGTGATTTAGCATATTAGAGAGTATTGTGATTTGACCCTGATTAGCTTAAAAATGATGTAAATAGGTGTCAAAATTAAGAGTTTGCGTTAAACTGTCACTAATAAGCGTCATATTTGGTGGAAAATGAATCCTTACTTAGAGCAATTAGGCAAAACCTTACGCACAGAGCGTAAAAACAAAAACCTCACTCAACACGATGCTGGTAAGCAAGCTGGTATTGCTCGTCAAGATATATCTGAAATTGAAAATGGGCAATTTAAAGGTAGTATATTAAAGGTGCAAGATTATGCCATGTCTTTGGGGCTTAGTTTATCTTTGGAAATTAAACGTAGACCACAGCTGTCTGAATTAGAAGAACTCTTCAATGAAGATTAACGTAAAAGGTCGTATTCAGAATGTAAATATTAAGATAGCTGGCCATCCTGCCGGTACATTGAATAAAAACTCACAATTTGAATTTACCTACCACTCTGATGCCAAGAGCCCTATCTCAGTAACCATGCCACTGAGTACTCGGCATTATCAAAATGGTGCATTATTTCCTATTTTCGAAATGAATATCCCTGAAGGCTATATTCGCCATCGCATAACAGAACAATTACGTAAACATATTAAAGTAGATGAAATGTTATTTTTGTCATTACAGGGAACCGGCGGTATTGGCTGTCTTAGTTATGAAACTCCCAATATTGAGCAAGAAGAAGTTGCTGGAGAAAAACTTTCAGAAATACTTGCTTGGAAAGGTAAAGGTGACCTATTTGAAGAACTCATTAATAAGTATTTACTTCACTCCACTTTAAGCGGTGTACAACCAAAAGTTCTGGTACCTGAACACAATGATAAGCAAAGAGATGCTTTTGTTCTTCCCTCATTAATTGTAAAAACAAGTGATGAAAATTACCCAGAACTCGCAATCAATGAATTTATTTGTATGAGCCTGGCAAAAGCATGCCAGATAGAAACACCAGAGTTCTGGTTATCTGACAATCATCAAATGTTTGTTATGCGCAGATTTGATTTAACCGATGAGGGGCACTGTATAGGCATGGAAGATATGGCTGTACTTCAGGGTAAGTCAACTGATCATAAATATGAGGGAAGTTATGAATCTATCGCTAAGGCATTAAACCTGTATTCATCAGCGCCCAAAGAAGATATAGAAATATTTTTTAAAATGATTGTGCTCAGTTGTATGGTCGGAAACGGAGATGGTCACTTAAAAAACTTTGCTATGCTTTACAATGATCCTGATGATATGCGATTAAGCCCTTTGTATGATGTCGTAAATACTCAGATCTATGTACCAAGCGATATACTTGCTTTGAACTTAGCTAAGTCAAAAGACTTTCCAGATAGACGAAGAATTATTACTTTTAGCGAATCACTGGGACTCAAAAATGGAGACAAATTACTCGATAAATTAGAAGCACAAGTACGAGATGAACTGGTAAAAATGTCCGATTATACAAGCCTAATGTCTTATGATATTAAGGCTTCTATTTTAAAAAATATAAATTTGGTAACAACCTGTACAGCAAGAAAGCATAATAAACATAAAAGTTAATTATTGCACACGCACGGAAATCAAAGGGTCAGCATTTTAGGCTTCGGTGATTAGGGGTTCCATTCTTTGTAAGGTGTTGCTGATAATGGTTGGTTGTTATTATGGAGTGGGATGACAAGAGTGGTGTATGTGTTGTAGCTCCCTTGTTTAGCTTTGTCGTGCACCCATATAATTAAATCATTTATCTTGTCGTCATTAAGATCCGTAGAAGCAATTATTTCAATTGCATAAGTCCAATCGGCTGTCTCCCGTATAGCGGAAAAGGAATTGATTGTTAAGTCTTGTGAGCCAAAATCAGACAGGGTTTTGTTATTTTCCCTAGAACGACGATTTAATGAAGAAGGGAAAGAACTTAGATCTAACCCTGATGCAATGTCGCTGCCATAGGATAAAGGGTTTTTGTTTGTAGATGGTACTTTATTTTTTATTAGATCGAGCGCTTCGCAAGATATGTATTCATTTTGAATTGCTAGGTTAAAGCTTGTGCCTTTGAGTTCAGTGTTTTTTATTTCAGATAAATACTCCATACAGTCGTTAGCAATAAAGCCAGATTCGAATTCTATTGCAGTGCGCTTTTTTTCTAACGTTATCTTTTTATTTATGTTATCAGTGTTTAACTCACTATTGAAAATGTAAACGGCGTTACCATTTTGGGCTGGTGACGGAGAGCAGCCAATAATAGTAGAGCTTATGAACGCGGAGATTATTAATTTATTTATCATTATTGTCTATCACTATTAAGTTGGCTTCTAGCTTACGCCTAGACCGATAAAGATCACCGAAGTCATTCAGTATTTCTTTTGCTTTTTTCCAATCTTGTGTTATGGCGGCTTTCCAAAAGTCTGGAGTGGCGGTGCTAAGGCCGACACCATATTGAAATGATACCGATGTAATTGCTGTTTGTGTACCCGCTGGTAGATCTTCAAATTTGATATCATCTATTTTTATTGCAGCGTTGTAATTTTTTATGACTGTGTTGATGTGTGTACTTTTTACTATTTTATCAATTTCACTTGCTTGCGCAGCATTGAGTAATAAAGGTTTATTCTTGATGGTGGCTCGGCATCTTTTTTTGTTACGCCTAGGTAAGGTTTTAGTTTGTCTATTAATATTTTAGATAGTCTAAGCCTTTTTAAGTCTGCCTCGTTTCTTTGACCTAAGTCAAAACCGGTGGCAACAGTCACACCGCTTTTTCTGTTTATACTGGCAGGGACGTAAGCAAGCAATTTTCAACCACCTTCGCGATCACTGAGAAATTTATAATCAATTTTATCTGACATGGCGTATTCCTTACGAGGCATGTAATATTTATTTATGATGGTTTTTAACCAAGGCTATCACAATGCTTTTGTAAAGTGTTAAATTAGCGTCATAAATCATCAGTGCTGTATCTTCAAATAGTGGTGATTGGTATGACGCTATTATGAAATGGATTAATTAGTTATGAGTTTGTTTTCACAGCTGCTTGGAATAACTTTTGGTGTCATGTTTATTGGTTTAATATTTTTTGTAATATTTGGCTAAGTTACTGTTCGAAGGCTTCGAAAAAATCCTAAAATCAAAATATCAGAGTCAAATCACAATGCTTGATAATATAGCCCATTAACTAATATCTAATATTAAGCCAAAACCACTCGGAGGTGGCTATGGCGCGTATCTCGAGATATACAATTCCAAGCGTAGCTCAACACGTTGTTATTCAGTGCGGCCATAATCGTGATCATAAATTAAACTGAGTCAGATATTTTGTTAGATCTGGTGTTAAATCTACAAAATTTGTATGGAAAACCTGTATTTTGCACCAAAATTAATATCAAAAATCAATCCATAGTTAATAGATAACATAGTTATATCTCAAAGCATGAACCAGTTCATGTTTTTCCATATAGTCCTTGTTCTTACACCCTTTGCCGATTAATATAGATACATACAAAGTCTGGCAATTGCCTGTTTGTAGCAGAATTTAGCAAGCTTCATCACCTGCAAAGGGATGATAAATGGAAGTAGTATAAAACAAGGAATGTTGGTCATTAAAACTCAATATCATAATTTTATTTCTCGTCAGCTTATTGCTGATGTTTGCATTATTTCGTCTCCAAATACCCTAAACCCACTCATAAAAAACAACATAGAACAGGATGATTCTCTATGAAACAACTTGCTGGTAATCAATTAATGTTACGTTCATTCATAATTTGTTTTTTATTTTTGGGTTTGCAGGCATGTAGTGGCGGCGGCGGAAGCACAGCAAATACAGCGCCCACAATTAGTGCTGTTAGCATCACAGATAGTAATAATGGAAACGTTGAATTTGGAGACACCTTAACCGCAACATATACCTATAACGATTTGGATGGTGATGCAGAAGGCACAACAACTTTTGTATGGTTACGTAATGATATAGCGATAAGTGGTCAAACAGGAACAACTTACAGCGTTCTTATCACTGATGCTGCAGATACTATTACTGTTGAGGTTAGTCCGGTTGCATTAAATGGTATATTAAATGGTACTACCATCTCTTCTACTGCAATATCAGTAGAGGATTTTTCTAATAAATTGAACGATACAGGCATTACAACATGTGGTGATTACGCTTATACGGATGCAGGAACTAGTTATGATGTAACAGGTTCAGGAACACATAATAATGATTTAGATTGTTCAATCCAAGCTACTGTTCCTACTCAAACATCAGATGGTAGTGAAGTGCCTGGTACGGGCGGAGATATTATTCGTGCAGGCCAAGATGTTTTATATGGCGAAGATGCAACCAACAATGATGATAGTGATGGACGTGCTGGTTTTAGTTTCACAAAGCTTGATGCAAATGGTGTTGCATTAACAAATCAAACGGTTGCATGGAATGCGGCAGGCTCAGAAGCCACTTTTGATCAATGGTCTTGCGTACAAGATAATGTGACGGGCTTGATATGGGAAGTTAAAACCACTTCTGGTCTGCGTACAAATACTTATACTTATACTTGGTACAACTCAACAGGAATTAATGATGGTGGCGAGCACGGTATAGGAGATACAGGTGTAGGCACAACAACTGGTTATGAAACTGGTGGAGCGGCTGTCGGCTCAGATAATTGTTCAGATACTGCACGTTGTGATACAGAAAAATTTGTTGAAGATGTGAATACAGTAGGCCTTTGTGGTGCGACTGATTGGCGTTTACCTGGTGTACATGAACTTTTATCTATCGTTGACTTAAGTGTGATTAATCCTGCTGTGGATAGTAATTATTTCCCTAATACAATGAGTTCTACTCATTGGTCATCTACATCGGCCTCTTCTAATGTAGCATCTTCAGGCATCGAAGGTGCTTGGTATGTTGATTTTTCTGTAGTTAGTATAAATTCTGATGATGATACTAAAAATATTGCCAAACCTTCTCGGTTGGTTCGTGGTAATTAAATTGTTGAATTGAAATTAAATGTGTTTATTTATTTGTCCAAAAAAATACAAATTGCTTTTGAGTGACAAAGGAGTCATTTTATGAAAAAAATTATTATTTTTGTTAGCTGCTTACTGGCTAGTTTTTCAGTTGTTGCCGATTGTATAAATCGTAATGTTGATATGCTGGAAACTAAACCCAATAATATTTATGTCGATCATGGTGATGGCACTGTAACAGATAAAGAAACGGGACTAATGTGGCAAAAATGCACATTAGGATTATCAGGTAATGACTGTTTAACGGGCAGCGTAGGAGTGTTTACATGGCAGGCTGCTTTAGCCACGACAAATGAGAACTCTGATAGTGCTTATACTGATTGGCGTTTACCTAATGTCAAAGAAATTCTTTCACTAGTGGAAGTTGCTTGTTTTACCCCTGTTGTTAATAGTGCTCTTTTTCCTAATTCAAGTAGCCCAAATAACATCTATTGGACATCATCACCGAACATTAACTTTGGTTCTACCGATAACGCCTTTATTGTTAATTTTTCTGATGGATTCATTTCTACACCATTAAAAAATGTAGACCATAATGTTCGATTGGTTAGAAATATAAAGTAATAAAATTAAAAGCAGCATTTATATAATGTACAGGGATGTTATGAATAAAGTAGTACCACAGTTTTCTCGTAAACTTGCTTTTATTGCGAGTGTTTATGCCTTGTCATTCAATGTTTCTGCTGCCCCTGCTGGCGGTGCGGTTGTTGGTGGGGCGGGGAACATTAGTTCTTCTAACCTAACCACCACAATAAATCAAAATTCTCAAAACCTTGCGGTTGATTGGCAAAGCTTTAATGTTAACAGCAACGAACGTGTTCAGTTCATTCAGCCCAACTCATCTTCGATTGCTTTAAATCGTATCCTCAGTAATAACGGTTCTGTTATACAAGGCCAAATTGATGCCAATGGTCAGGTTATTTTAGTCAACCCGCACGGTGTCTTTTTTAGCTCTACCGCTTCGGTTAATGTAGGCGGCCTCATTGCATCAACCTTAGACATAGCTCCAACAGATTTCATGAACGGGAATTATATTTTTAATGAAGTGATTGGTGTTAATGGTGCAGTAATAAACAGCGGGACTATAAATGCTTCTTTAGGTGGCAATGTTGCTCTGTTAGGAAAACAAGTTAAAAATGATGGTTTAATCTCTGCTAATTTAGGCTC
>JASFYW010000013.1:0-17632 GCA_045046865.1 Woeseiaceae bacterium
TTGACGCTGTTAGGCGTTGATAGCATACTCGCGGAGAATGGATCTGATCTTAATATACAAGCGTTAATCATACTTTCTGGTGTTATAGGTTTTGGTGGTTCATTCATATCCCTGCTAATATCGAAGTGGATGGCCAAGCGTATGACCGGTGCGGTCGTCATTACCAATCCAAGTACGAATATGGAAAAATGGCTCATCAATACCGTTGAAAAACAGTCAAAAATTGTCGGCATAAAAATGCCCGAAGTTGCCATTTTTCCATCAGCTGCGATGAATGCTTTTGCAACGGGCGCCAGTAAAAATAAAGCCTTAATGGCGGTCTCCCAAGGCTTACTTGATAATATGGCACAAGGTGAAATTGAAGCCGTTGTCGGTCATGAAATGAGTCATATTGCCAATGGCGATATGGTAACGCTGGCACTCATTCAAGGTGTGGTGAATACCTTTGTTGTCTTTTTATCACGCGTTATCGGTCACATCGTAGATAGAGTCATTTTAAAAAATAACCAAGGTCATGGCATAGGCTACTTTGTTAGCGTGATAGTAGCGCAGATTGTCTTATCTATTCTTGCATCAACCATTGTGATGTATTTTTCAAGAAAACGTGAATTTATTGCTGACACGGGTGGTGCTGATTTGGCCGGACACCAAAATATGATTGGTGCACTTAAACGTCTTGGGCAGGTGGAACCCGAAGCACTACCAGAACAAATGGCGGCTTTTGGTATTAGTGATAAAGCGGGTATCATGGCATTATTTTCTTCTCACCCACCAATCGCTGCAAGAATAGACGCATTGGAAAAACGAGCAATGAACCGTGTGTAAAAAAGATAATGACTCTATTGAGCAATTGATCGCAGGATACCAACGCTTTCGCGATGGCTACTATAAAGAAAATCGTCAGCGTCTAGATGATCTCACTCATCAGGGGCAGTCACCTAAAATTGCTATCATTGCATGTTGTGACTCACGTGTTGATCCTTCAATTATTACAGACAGCACGCCGGGTGATTTATTTGTAATACGAAATGTTGCCAACCTAGTACCGCCCAATGAAGGAGATGGAAAGTGGCATGGCACCAGTGCCGCGCTTGAGTTTGCTGTAAGTGGTTTAGAAGTTGAGCACATCATCGTTCTTGGTCATGCACGCTGTGGTGGAATCCGCACTCTAATGGAAAATAAAAATGATCAAAGCAAAGATAAATTTATTTCCTCTTGGATGAGTATCGTTGATGAAGCCCGCACACACGCGTTAAATAATGATGATTACAAAACACTTGATGAACAAGCTCATGCCTGTGAATTGAATGCTATTGAAATTTCTTTGGCTAATTTATTAACCTTTACCTGCATACAAAAACGTGTGGAACAAAAAAGTTTGCAGTTACATGGATGGTATTATGACATGGCATCAGGGGAGCTTTTACGTTCAGATGCGAACAGTAAATGTTTTGTATCTCTTTAAATATCCAAGCAACCGCATCTAAAAGATAGGGTCATATACAGAAACAGCGTATTATCATATCCATACTCTTGAAAACCTCAGAGGACTTATAATTTATGGATTTTGAATGGGTTGCTATCGCATTTGATGATGTCGCATGGATTTCTCTTGCCTTTATTTTGGGGTTTTTTGCAAAATCCATTGGCCTACCTCCCCTTGTTGGCTTTTTAACAACGGGGTTCCTACTCAATTATCTGGGTGTTAGTAGCGGCGAAACATTACAAAAGCTTGCTGATCTTGGGATCACATTGTTGCTGTTTACCGTTGGCTTAAAACTAAATTTAAAAGTGTTAATACGGCCTCAAGTTTGGGCAGTCACAACACTGCATTTATCACTTATTGTTACCAGCTTTACAGCACTTATATTCACCTTAGCATTAATGAAGGTATCGCTCTTTTCTGGTTTAGATTTAAAAGTAGCGTTAATCCTTGCTTTTGCTCTGAGCTTCTCAAGTACCGTCTTTGTCGTAAAGACACTTGAAGATCAAGGCGAAATGAGATCTTTACATGGCCGAATTGCAATCGGTATTTTAGTCATGCAGGATCTTGCTGCGGTCATTTTTCTTGCTGTATCAGCAGGAAAGGTTCCATCTATTTGGGCCTTACTCTTATTTTTACTCATTCCTTTACGCCCTTTATTCCATAACATCCTGCAAAGAACAGGTCATGGTGAACTGCTGGTTTTATATGGGCTGGTACTTGCTTTAGGTGGCGCTGAGTTGTTTGAATTAGTCGGGGTTAAAGGTGATCTTGGTGCGCTTATTATGGGCGTCTTAATTTCACAACACCCTAAAACGACTGAGATTGCAAAGTCTATGATGAGTTTTAAAGACTTGTTTCTACTCAGCTTCTTTCTCACTATAGGCATGTCTGGACAATTTTCACTCGAAACATTAATTATCGGCTTGTTACTTATGCCGCTTATCTTTATTAAATCAGCCTTATTTTTTACCTTAATGACGCGTTTCAAATTACGTGCACGAACATCATTACTCGCCAGTTTAAATCTAACCAATTACAGTGAGTTTGGTTTAATCGTTGCTGCAATCGGCGTATCGAGCGGTTGGATGGATGAACAGTGGTTAGTGGTTATCGCTATTGCGCTCTCCGTCTCTTTTGTTATCTCAGCTTCACTAAATAAAATAGATGACAAGCTCTATAGTCAGTTCAAATATTTCTGGATGAGGTTTCAAAGTAAAGAAAGACTGAGCGATGACAGAGTGCTCGATACTCACGGAGCAACCATTGCTATCTTCGGTATGGGCAGAGTGGGTAGCGGCGCATATGATAAATTGCGTGAATACCATGGTGATACCGTTGTTGGCATCGACTTTGATTCATATATAGTTAAACGGCATCAATCAAAAGGACGAAAAGTTCTACATGGTGACCCCAGCGATGCAGATTTTTGGGAAACAATTAAGCAAGATCATAGTATTGATCTCGTTATGTTAGCGTTACCAAACCTACAAGCCAATCTCGATGCGCTTGAACAGCTGACAAAAATATCTTTTTTAGGCCGCATTGCTGCAACAGCAAGATATCGCGATGAGGTCGAAGTATTAAAGCAATCTGGCGCAACAGCAGTATTTGATGTTTACACTGAAGCTGGTGCTGGATTTGCAGAACACGTACAAATTGAAAATAAATCTATATAGAGATAAAAATGAGATTAAAATTTAAAAAAGAATATATCGCCCCCTGGGAAAAAGCGTTTGATAAAGTATTAACACCACTTGAATATTTTATACACCGTCAAACGACCAGTGGTGTTTTGCTTATGTTATGTGCTGTTATCGCCCTCTATCTTGCGAACAGTCAGTGGAGTGATGCTTATCATCATTTATTACAGTTACCGTTTACGATTGGTGTTCCTGGATTTGAATTATCTAAATCATTACATCATTGGATTAATGATGGCTTGATGGCCATGTTCTTTTTTGTCATCGGCTTAGAACTAAAACGAGAGATCTTAGTTGGAGAGCTTGCCGATCCAAAACAAGCAATACTCCCAATCGTTGCGGCTGTTGGTGGTATGGCTGTTCCCGTATTGATTTACATCAGCATAAATCCTGAAGGACCTGCTTTTGATGGTTGGGGTATACCGATGGCCACCGATATTGCATTTGCCATCGGAGCCCTTGCTTTACTCGGTAAACGAATACCAAAAAACCTGCTTACTTTCCTAATTGCATTAGCTATCGTAGATGATTTAGGTGCGGTTATGGTTATCGCAGTATTTTATACTGAGACAATAAATATTCCTGCATTAGCTATTGCCGCAGCTATCTTGGTATTACTTGTTTCAATTAACCTTGGTGGAATTCGCCGCCCGTTACCCTATATTTTACTCGGCGTTATCCTTTGGATTGCCATGTTAAAAAGTGGCGTACATGCCACTCTCGCCGGAATTTTTCTCGCTTTCACTATACCTATGCGCCCTAAATATAATCCTAAACGTTTCCTCATTCTTGTTGACGAGATGGTCAAACAAATTAAACAAGCATATAAAAAAGAAGAAAATATTATTAAGAATGACGAGCTACGTTCTCGCGTTCACGCTCTCGAAGAGGGAGCACATTTCGTTCAGGCGCCGGCACAAATTATGGAACGCACTATGCATATACCATCTGCCTATCTTATTATTCCTATTTTTTCTCTTGCGAATGCAGGTATCCCTATCGATTTCAGTTCTATAGCAAATACCTTTTCACACCCTGTCACGATTGGTATTGCTGCCGGCTTAGTTTTTGGAAAGTTGTTTGGTATAGCGGGATTCTCTTGGCTTGCAGTAAAATTTGGTATGACATCTTTACCCGAAGGGCTTAATTTCAAACATATTATAGGCGCGGCCTTAATGGGCGGTATAGGATTTACCATGTCCATATTTATCGCTGAGTTAGGATTTGCACATTCTGCAGAAGATTTACTCATGGCAAAAACTGGAATTTTATTTGCATCACTTATCGCGGGTGTTTCCGGTTTTTTGTGGTTGTATTTCACTGCCCAGAAAAAAGAGTAAAGAATCACTAAATTAACTTTTTTGAATATGCGACAACATTAGACAAAAATGTATTTAGCACTGCTTCTCCTAGCAAACAACTGCTCACTGCAATTTTTATTTTATTAGGCACATTCATCCTTATGTTAGAAACGCTTTCTTATACGCAATATAGTTTAGCATTTTTTATTATGGTGACTGCATACACTTTTCGTGGCGTGACTGGTTTTGGTTCCGGTTTAATAGCCATTCCCTTGCTGGCTTTTTTTCTACCGCTAACCTTTGTTGTACCTTTTATTGGATTGTTGGATATGTCTGCTTCTATATTGCAAATTACTCATACCCGACAGCACATCGCTTGGCGAGTTATCTTCCGCGCGATTCCCTTTGCTATTTTTGGTGTCGTCACCGGATTATTCATTATTCAGTCACTTAACACTTTAATATTAGTCAAATCACTCGGCGTATTTATTATCCTCTTTGCCATTTACAGTCTTGTTTCACCTTCACTAAAAAAGAATGACTCCTTTATTTGGCCTATTTTTGCTGGTTTTTTTGGCAGCCTAATAGGCACATTATTTGGAACGGGCGGCCCTTTTTATATCTTTTATTTTCAATTACAACAGCTTGAAAAGTCTGCATTTAGAGCCACGTGCGCTGCGGTATTTTTCATAGATGGTCTAATTCGTGCGGTCGGTTTCACATATTCTGGTTTTTACACACCAACAGTATTAATCAGCATCGCCTACGCGTTACCCATTATGTTCTTTTCCATGTATATTGGTAATCACATACACACTAATATTTCACAACGCGTATTTCAGAAAGCCATTGGTGTTTTTCTCATATTTAGTGGGTTTGCTCTGGTATTAAAATAAATTTCAGTCTTTAATGATATCGCTTGTTTTCTTCTTTAGATGACCGCTGTAATATATATGTCATATTTCTCTGCTTTAATACCGTTTATGACAATGCAACGTTTATATGTGAAAGAAAAATGACAAACGAAACTGATTATATTTTAGTGGTAGATGACGAGCGTGCGATTCGTGACATGGTCTGTATGGCTCTGGCGCAAGAGCTATATCAATGGAAAGAAGCCAGTGATGCACATAAAGCTGAAGTCATCATTAAAAAGCATCCGCCGCAACTTATCTTGCTCGACTGGATGATGCCTGGAATTAGCGGCGTTGATTTTGCGCGAAAACTTCGTCGCGCACCAGAAACCATGAATATTCCTATTATTATGCTCACGGCAAAAACAGAAGAAGATAACGTCATCCGTGGTTTAGAAAGTGGTGCCGATGATTACTTGACTAAGCCCTTTTCTCCTCGTGAATTGGTTGCTCGAATAAAATCATTATTACGTCGCAGCAAACCAGAGAACGTGCAGGATATTATTCGTATCAATAACCTTATGCTCGACACAGGCTCTTACCGTGTCGAGGGAAATGGGCAAACCATTGATCTGGGGCCAACCGAATTTAAATTATTACGCTTTTTTATGGAAAACCCCGATCGTGTATTTAGTCGAGAACAAGTGCTAAATAATGTCTGGGGTGATAATGTGTATGTTGAAGAACGCACCGTTGATGTACATATTCGACGCCTTCGTAAAGCATTAGAAACAACAAGCCATCAAGAAATGATACAAACAGTACGCGGTGCAGGGTATCGCTTATCTAATAAGTAAAAAATTGAATTAAATGTCTCCGCAACAAAAAAACGAAATCACCTCCCTTCTTGGCATTATTGCCATTAGCGCACTCATTGGTTTTATTTTTGATCAGGTATTCTTGTTTATTGCTGTCGCACTTTTTATTTATATTTTCTTTATGTTGCGAAATGTATTTCGTTTACATAAGTGGTTATTAAACCGAAAAAAGAACCTTCCTGATGCGCAAGGTTATTGGGGTGAAATTTTTAATGAATTATTTCTCCTAGAGAAAAAAACTCTCAAACAAAAAAAGTTACTCTCTGGTGCATTATCTCGCTTTAAAAAGGCTGCAGAAGCGCTCCCTGACGGCGTTATTATATTAAGCCACGACAATGAAATTGAATGGGTTAACCCCATTGCCAACAACCTTTTAGGTATTAACTTAAAAAAAGACAGTGGCCAAAAAATTAACAATCTTATTCGCCATCCAGACTTTCAAAGCTATTTGGTAAAAAGTAATTTTAGTAAAGTGATGACCTTACCCAGCCCAACAAATATTGATAACACCATTACGCTGCAAATTATCCCTTTCGGCTATAAACAAAAAATGGTGTTCTGTCATGACATTACCCATATTAATAAACTCGAAGAAATGCGGACAAACTTTGTCTCTAATGTGTCACATGAAATGCGTTCACCTTTGACTGTATTAATGGGATATTTAGAAATGTTCTCTGACAAAATCCCTCAAGACGAAAAAAGTTTTAAGTTAGGCATTGATAACATGTACCAACAAGCTAATCGCATGCAGCGCTTAGTGACCGACCTATTAGCTTTATCTAAAATGGAGACGGCAAAGGTTGAACATGCAAAAACGGTTCATATTGCTAGCTTGCTGATCAGCCTTAAAGAAAATGCAGAGGTTTTAGCCAAAGATAAACAACACACTATTCAGCTTCACGCAGAAGAAAACATCAATTTACGTGGCAATTTGGATGAGTTACATAGCTTATTTGCCAACTTAATTAATAATGCGGTTCGTTATACCCCAGAAAAAGGCAATATTGATATTCAATGGACAAAGGTCGGAGACGAAGTTGTCTTTTCAGTCACGGATGATGGCCCAGGCATTGCTGCACAACATATCCCTCATCTTACCGAACGTTTTTATCGAGCAGATATTGATCGCTCACGTGAATCTGGCGGTACCGGGCTAGGACTCGCCATTGTAAAATACGCCGCAGAGCGCCATGAAGGCCGGCTAGATATTAAAAGCACATTAGGCCAAGGCTCAACATTTAGCTGTACCTTCCCAGAACAACGCATCGTTAGCGAATAGCCCCACTGAACATTTGAGTTTCCCCAGTCACTGACATCTTTGGTAATAATACCTGTTTGTTTTTTTTGCGTCATGAGCGACTTGGCGGTTAAGTTTTGTCTCATTCATAAAACTGTCACATATTAGTCATATCATTGTCATATTAATTCAGCAAAATAGTCCCACTTTAAAAACATCTGTAACCATTAATTTTTACTTAACAAGTTTTCTACGGAGAATATTATGAAATCTAAACTAATCAAAACTATCGGCATGAGTGTGTTAGCTGTCAGTTTGTCGTCTTTTGTTACTATGGCTAATGCCGGCTCAACATTAGATAAAAAATTACCAGAATACAAAAAAGCCAGCGGTGTAACAGGCAACCTTTCAAGTGTTGGTTCTGATACTCTTGCTAACTTAATGGCTTTATGGACTGAAGAGTTCACACACCTTTATCCAAACGTTAACGTTCAAGTTCAAGCGGCGGGTTCTTCTACTGCACCACCTGCTTTAACTGAAGGTACTTCAAACTTCGGTCCTATGAGCCGTAAGATGAAAGATAAAGAATTACAATCTTTTGAAAAGAAATATGGTTACAAGCCAACTGCAATCGCAGTAGCAATTGATGCTTTAGCGGTTTATGTACATAAAGATAACCCAATCAAAGGCATGACAATTGCTCAAGTAGATGCAATCTTTTCTTCTACACGTAAGTGTAAAGGTAAGAAAGATATCAAGAAATGGGGCGATGTCGGTCTTACTGGTTCTTGGAAAAACAAAAGTATCCAAATCTATGGTCGTAACTCAGTTTCTGGAACATACGGTTACTTCAAGAAGAAAGCATTATGTAAAGGCGATTACAAAACAACTGTAAACGAGCAGCCTGGTTCTGCTTCAGTTGTTCAATCTGTATCAGCATCTTTAAATGGTATCGGTTACTCAGGTATTGGTTATAAAACATCTGGCGTTCGTGCTATTGCATTAACGAAAAAAGCAGGCAAGCCTTTCATTGCAGCTACTCCAGAGAATGCAGCAAACAAAACATATCCATTAGGTCGTAAATTATGGGTTTATGTTAACAAGCAGCCTAACCATGCACTATCTCCAATGCAAACAGAGTTTTTGAAAATGGTTCTTTCTAAGCGCGGACAAAAAGTTGTAATCAAAGACGGTTACATCCCATTAAGTGCTAAGCAAGTTAAGAAGCAGTTAGCTAAATTAAAATAAGCGCTTACTTCTTTAAATAAAAAACTCGGTCTTGTACCGGGTTTTTTTATGCTTAAATTTAATGAAGCCTTTCTCTTATATTCTTGAATTAAATTATCACGGTTAAAGGGATCATCCTCAGCTAAAATTAATAACATGATTGTCCCGCGATTCCTTGATATATCTTCAAGTTCTTTCATTATCTAGTTAACGTAAAATTGATTATTAATAGCACGCTGAAGCACCTGATTCCGACTATCTATAATAAATAGGCCGAAGCCAATCAAAATAACAAGCAGCAGAAAACCTAGTGAATAGATAAGAACAGTCGCGCGGGAGGAGATGGCTTTACACTTTTAAACATAGACTAAATAATAGAATGACGTATTAAATTTTCAGTCGTTATCGGTAACAGCGGGATTACCCACTTTAATTTGGCAATTTTTAGATACTTACCTATATAGGCACAAAACCATCAAAGTTTATCCAAAAATGCTTTTTCTAGGGTTGGTGACCTTTAAATTTAACAAAATTGTCATAAACCTCACCTTGAGGGTTTTGCGTTTAAAGTTACGAGCCCATAACCTGAACAAAACTCTATTTTTATCAATGAGTTATGGCTGTCATATTTCTGTCATATTTAGCATTTATAATCCTCTTATGTCAGAAACTAGCTCAAATATCAGTATGCCAAAACGCTCGCTTACCACTAAAATGGATCGTAGCCGTGCGATTAAGAATCGCATTACTACTATTGGTATGGCAGTGGGTGGTGTTAGCGTCATCATGTCAATTGTTCTTATCTTCTTTTATCTCGCGTATGTGGTTTATCCGTTATTTCTTTCTGCAGAAATGGAACAAACGACCAGTTACCCATTGCCAGCGGCAACACAAGGCAAAACGCTACATCTTGCGATTGAAGAACAAAATAGGGTCGCAGTTCGTTTTACCGACCAAGCAAAAGCCGTATTCTTTAATGTAAAGACCGGTAATGTCATCGAGAATGTTGATATTGCTTTACCTGCGAAAACAAAAATTAGCAGCTTTACTACAAGTAAAATAGCAAAAGGCTTTATTGCCTTTGGTTTAGATAATGGAAAAATTATTTTTGCTCAACATAAATATAAAACACGTTATTTAGCCAACAGTAAATTAATCCTTCCTTCAATAATTTACCCTTTTGGTGATACGCCCATTGTGATGGATGAATCCAAACATGCATTAACACATATTGGTTTAATGCATGATGAAGAGAAGGCTACCTTAGTCGCTTATACCGATGACAACCGTTTACTGTTAAATCAACTTATTTTTGAAGATGAGCTAACAGATGAAGATGATGCAGAAGTCATCGAATTTGAAAATACATTAATAGAAATACCGAATATTCAATACGTGACTAAGTTACTTATTGATACTTCACAGAGCTTACTCTATGTTGCGCATAATAATGGTGAGATCAGTTTAATAGACATTAGTGATTTAGATGATATTCAAGTGCTTGAACGTAAGCGTGTTATAACCGATGGCGCAGAAATTTCTCATCTTACTTTTTTAACCGGTGAAATATCTCTACTGATTGGTGATAACAAAGGTAACCTGAGTCAGTGGTTCCCCGTACAAAAAGAAACAGGTTTAACGCTTTCTCATATTCGTGACTTCGATAGCAAGCATTCAGCCATTACTGAGATTGTCACTGAGCAACGCCGCAAAGGTTTTGCAGCGATTGATGATAAAGGTCAACTGGCATTTTATCATTCAACGGCACACCATACTTTATTGCACGAAGCCATTAATGAGTCACGATTAAACTTTCTTGCGGTATCTCCTCGTGCGGATACTTTTATAACTGAAGATAATAAACAGAACATTCAATTTTGGCATGTTGATAATGAACATCCTGAAATGTCCTGGTCAGTGTTATGGGATAAAATTTGGTACGAAAGTTATCCTGAGCCTTCTTATACCTGGCAATCATCATCAGCCAGTAATGACTTTGAGCCTAAGTTCAGCTTAATGCCACTTGCGTTCGGTACGCTTAAGGCGGCTTTTTATGCCATGTTGTTTGCCATGCCGCTCGCTATTATGGGCGCGATTTATACTGCTTATTTTATGGCGCCTAAAATGCGTACCTACGTTAAGCCTACTATCGAAATTATGGAAGCCTTACCCACGGTTATTCTTGGTTTCCTTGCCGGTCTCTGGTTAGCACCTATCATTGAAAGTCACCTGCCCGGTGTCTTTAGTATGCTGATCATTTTGCCTGTAAGCGTTTTGGTTTTTGCCTTTGCCTGGAAAAATTTACCAAAGGACATACGTACCTGTATTCCCGATGGCTGGCAAGCAGCGTTATTAATTCCGGTTTTATTGTTTGCCGGCTGGCTATCTATGGCTTTGAGTTTACCAATGGAACAGTTCTTTTTTAATGGCGATATGAAAATGTGGTTAGGAGACAGCTTAGGCTTACATTATGACCAACGTAACTCATTAGTCGTTGGTATCGCAATGGGTGTTGCCGTTATTCCAACCATATTTTCTATTACTGAAGATGCAATTTTCAGCGTACCAAAAAATCTTACCTTCGGTTCTCTTGCATTAGGCGCAACACCGTGGCAAACATTAATTTACGTTGTTATTTTAACGGCTAGTCCCGGTATATTTTCTGCCGTAATGATCGGTATGGGTCGCGCAGTTGGTGAAACCATGATCGTACTCATGGCAACGGGGAATACACCGGTTATGGACTTTAGTGTTTTTCAGGGCATGCGTACTCTTGCAGCAAACGTTGCAGTTGAAATGCCTGAAGCAGAAGTCGATAGCACGCACTACAGAATTTTGTTCCTTGCAGCTCTGGTTCTATTTATCTTTACCTTCATGTTTAACACGGTGGCTGAAATTGTTCGTCAACGTCTCAGAAAGAAATACAGCAGCTTATGATTAAGAAATGGTTTAAAACTGGCGATCCGTGGATTTGGCTTAATGCTGCAGCTGTTAGTGCCAGTTTAATTATTGTTATTGGTTTATTGCTTTTAATTGCAATTCAAGGCCTCTCGCACTTTTGGCCTAAAGCAGTAATGCAAGCGCAATACATACAGGCAAATGCGACAGATTCTAAACCAGCTTCAATTCGTCTTATTGGTGAAATTCATAATAATGAAGAAGTCAGCATTGAACAATTAAAAGCCCTTGGTATTAATATTCAAACAGATAAAGAGACTGTGACACGTCTACTGATTAAAACGGGTAATCGTGATGTCAGTGGTGCCGATTTTAAATGGATGTTGCAACCTTATTTAACTAAAAAAGAATTCCCTGAAGATATCATTGTTTTAGAACGTCGTGAATGGGGTAATTTTTATGGTTATCTAAAAACAATTACAGATAATGGAAAGATTATTGCAAGTGGTGCTGATGCATGGCAAGAACTTGAAAAACGATTACAACGCACCGAAGCGCTTTACCAACAAATCCGAGACATTGAAAAAGGTGATATCGGCAGTATCAACTACAACATGGAAAAACTTCGTTTAGCTAAACGTCGCCTTGAATTAGATAACGAAGATACTGCAGAAAATTTAGCCCAGCTTAAAACTCGCCGCGAACAACTGGATAAGGAATATGTTGTTTTAGCAAAAAATTTAGAAGCACTTTATAACCAGTTCAATCAAGGCAGTATTAACGCTGAAACAATGAGTGGTAAGGTAATAGAAATACCACTTGCTAAAATTGTTCGCGCTTATCAACCCAATGCACTTAACCTTTTTGAAAAAATGGTGCTTTATGTTCAAAAGGTGGGGGAATTTATATTTGATGACCCACGTGAAGCGAATACTGAAGGCGGTATTTTTCCCGCAATTTTCGGTACCGTTATGATGGTTTTATTGATGTCAGTACTGGTTACTCCCTTTGGTGTTATCGCTGCCGTTTATTTACGTGAATATGCAAAGCAAGGTGTGGTGACTCGTATTATTCGAATTGCAGTAAACAATCTTGCGGGTGTACCTTCAATTGTTTACGGTGTATTTGGTTTAGGTTTCTTTATCTACTTCCTTGGTGGAAATATTGATCAACTCTTTTATGCTGAAGCCTTACCATCTCCTACCTTTGGTACACCGGGAATTTTATGGTCTTCTTTAACTTTGGCAATATTAACAGTACCGGTTGTTATCGTAGCAACAGAAGAAGGTTTATCACGCATCCCCAGGGCGATTCGTGAAGGCAGCCTGGCATTAGGAGCAACAAAAGCAGAAACTTTATGGCGCACAGTTTTACCGATGGCCACACCATCAATGATGACAGGAATGATTCTTGCAATTGCACGTGCCGCAGGTGAAGTTGCACCCTTAATGTTAGTTGGTGTTGTTAAACTTGCCCCTTCTTTACCACTTGATATGAATGCGCCATTTTTTCATCTGGAACGTAAATTTATGCATTTAGGTTTTCACATATATGATGTTGGTTTCCAAAGCCCAAATGTTGAAGCATCACGCCCATTAGTTTATGCCACTGCATTTTTATTAATTGGTGTTATTGTGTTACTTAACTTATCTGCGATTTATATTCGTAACCGTTTACGTGAACAGTATCGAGCAGTAGAGAGTTAACTTAAAGTATAGTAGGTTCGAATTTTGTACATGGATGTACTTATACCTCGATGGCAAGGAAGCCCTAAGAGCGTGCATTCGAATGCTGTATCAAAAAAAGACGAGAGGTTGTTTGCTGCCCTAATATGCGAACACCAAAGAATAAAATATTTTAATTATTGGTAATAGTTATGAATGCAAAAACTAAAAGTCATAGTATTGATATGAGCTCACTTGGTCGTGAACAACGTTCAAATGTTTTAGCTGATGAGACTATCTGTATAACAGCAGATAACCTTAATCTTTATTATGGCGATAAGCGTGCACTACATGATGTCAATCTGGCGATACCTGAGAAAAAAGTTTCTGCATTTATCGGGCCGAGTGGTTGTGGTAAATCAACCTTACTCCGTTGCTTTAACCGTATGAATGATTTAGTTGATGATTGCACTATCGAGGGTAATGTTCTCATTGATGGAAATAATATTTACGATAAAAATGTTGATGTGTCTGAACTGCGGCGTCGTGTTGGTATGGTATTCCAGAAACCCAACCCTTTTCCAAAGTCAATTTATGAAAATGTGGCCTATGGTTTACGCCTACAGGGAATCAAAAGTCGTAGAACAGTCGAAGAAATTGTCGAAAAATCTTTACGTGGCGCAGCATTATGGGATGAAGTTAAAGATCGCTTACATGATAGTGCACTAGGCTTATCAGGTGGTCAGCAACAACGTGTCGTTATTGCCCGGGCAATTGCTATAGAACCAGAGGTTTTATTACTCGATGAACCTGCTTCAGCATTAGATCCCATTTCAACATTAAAAATTGAAGAACTAATTAGTGAACTTAAAGATCGTTATACTATAGTTATAGTTACACATAATATGCAGCAAGCTGCTCGTGTCTCAGACTATACTGCTTTTATGTATATGGGTGAACTGATCGAGTTTGGTGATACCGATACGATATTTACTAACCCAGGTAAGAAACAAACTGAAGACTATATTACCGGACGCTACGGATAAAAAAGGAAAGAAACTATTATGAGCAAAAATAACAGTGGGCTCCATATATCTCAACAATTTAATTCTGAGCTAGAAGAAATTCGTAGCCGAGTATTAGCGATGGGTGGATTGGTAGAAGAACAAATTCGTAATGCAACGCTAGCTCTCGTCGATGGAGATGTTTCTCTTGCAGAAACTGTTATTGCCCGAGATACGGAAGTTAACAAAGCCGAAGTTAATATCGATGAAGAATGCACTCATATCATTGCGCGCCGCCAACCTGCGGCAACTGATTTGCGTTTAGTTATTGCCGTGATTAAAACCATTACTGACCTTGAGCGTATTGGTGACCAAGCGGAACGTGTTGCTCGTATGGGAATACGCTTAGCAGAAGTCGAGCGCCCAAAAAACAATTACCATGAACTTCAAAATATGGGTGAGCATGTTGCTAAAATGGTGCATGGTGCATTGGATGCTTTTGCCCGCAGTGATGTTGATGCAGCTTTTAAAGTCAGCAAAGAAGACGAGCATGTCGATCAAGAATATGACGGCATTATGCGCCAATGTTTAACCTTTATGATGGAAGACCCGCGTACAATTTCTCAAATGTTAGATATTATGTGGGCAGCTCGTGCACTTGAACGTATTGGCGACCATGCTAAGAACATTTGTGAATATGTTATTTACCTCGTTAAAGGTAAAGATGTTAGGCATATCACGATTGAACAAGCAGAGAATGAATTAAAGAACAGCTAAAAAAATGGGCTACCAATTGGTAGCCCTAAATTAACCTAACTATTGAGGAGGGAAAACATAAAAAGGAAGGAGTTCTTTATGCCTGTCTCATAAACAGTATGGCAGTTAATTTCGAAAATGGTTCCCAATTTTGTTAACATCTGTAAAACTAAAAATCACCATATACTGATTTACTACATCATAAAATTTTCTTCTCTCCACCCTCTTTTATATCTCTTCTAAGTCTTTGTTTTTCATTATAATTATTTTTACTTCCTTCTCCACCTAGTCTGGACTAAGATACAGAGTAGTGATTAGGAGAGCTCATGAATATTAAAAACAATAATTCTAAATTGACTATTGGCATCTTAGCGAAAACAGCAGGGGTAAACTTAGAAACGATCCGCTACTACCAACGCATTAAATTAATTCAAGAGCCTCGTAAACCTTCTCAGGGATACAGGGTATACCCTGAAGAATGTCTCACTCGGATTAAATTTATTAAGCGTGCTCAACAATTAGGATTTAGTCTGAAAGAAATTGACGAGCTATTGCAACTTGGTAATGCCAAGTGTGACGATGTTCGGCTTCGCGCTGAGCAAAAAAGAAACCAAATAGACAAGCAAATTAAAGACTTACGAAAGTTAAGATCTACGCTTAGTGAGCTCATCGAATCTTGTCATACTAATAAAAAACCGGCATCCTGCGCTATAGTTGAAACCCTGACGGCGGAGTAAGGCAAGCTTGACTCTGTATCTAGGTACGGGGTATATACTGGTTTTATTAGTGCACAACGTAGCAATACCATTATGTTCAAGCAAAGTTTCACACTCATCACACGATTATTTGATAAAACAGGCGCACTGGGTACGCTAACCGCCGCAATGGGCTGTGCCTCATGCTTTCCAGCCCTTGGGTCACTCGCCAGTGGGCTGGGCTTAGGATTTTTAGCACAATATGAAGGTATTTTTGTTAATACCTTACTTCCTATATTTGGCACCATTGCATTAGCTGCAAATATCTTTTCATTTATGACGCACAGAATTTGGTATCGCACACTTATTGGTATTGCTTACTCTATACCCTCTTTGGTTTTATAGCTGGAGCACCGATTTACTCTACTTAGGCATCACATTGATGGTTACCGTATCAATATGGGATATTGTTTCACCTGCGCATAAATTATGCGTGTCTCCGATTACTATTTCTCCATCAAAAGCAGAAGACAATTATGTCTAATTGTTGCTCAGAGCCTTCTACTGCTGCTCATCAAAATCCACGTAAACACGTCTGCCCCGTAAACCATAAAAACTATGCCCGTGTTCCTTCAAAAACAATACTTCATCATATAAAAAATTCATGGCAGGCAAACTTAATAGATCAAGGATATTATTTTTGTAATGACCCTAAATGTGACGTCGCTTATTTTGGTGAAGATGGTCAGCGAATAAACAAACAAGACTTAGTACCTGCTGAAATTAATAATGAAGGACTTATTTGCTATTGTTTTGGTGTTAATAAAAAAGATGCCCTCCATAATCCTAAGATTAAACAATTTGTTATTGAGCAAACAAAAATAGGCAACTGTTCCTGTGAAACCAGCAACCCATCAGGGCGTTGTTGTTTGAAAGATTTCCCATAAAAAAACGCCTACCCTTTCGGGTAAGCGTTCTTTATTTAGCGTTATGTTTACTTAGTAAAATATCTACAAAGCAATCATTATCACTTTACACATATTACTTTCCAGCTTTGATCAACTTTTTAACGAAGTTACTATCATTACTGTTACTGCAAGTCTTAACATTACGGCGGTTGTGTTTCTTATGGTGCTTGTGCTCACCATGATCAGCGCGCTTAACACATGGAGGTGCAACAACATCTTTAAGATCGATCAACCAAACAGCATCACCTTGCCCATTAATTGCATCAAGCGTGCTTTCAGGATGTTGAATATTGACAATAAACTGACTAGGGTTAGCCGGGTTAAAAGTCATACCTGTATTTTCAGCACCTTTAACTTGCAAGCTCATGAAGTGATCCAATGATTCTGCGACACCATCAGTATTTGTATCACGTAAGAACCAGATATCACCACCACGGTTATCACTATTTGGCCAATCTTCAATCACATAAATATTACCTAACGCATCCTGAGCTAAGTTATCCGGTGAAGTGAGGTGAGCAGTGGTTGGGTTATAACCTAAGTTCTTAACCGTACTTTCATCAACAGCTAAACGCACCATTGCTTTACCATTACCAAGTTCTTCTACTGAGTAAACAGCGAGCTCTTCAGTTGCAGTGAAGTACAATACTTCATTACCATTTTTAAGATAACCAACTTCGATATCTTCAGGACGGCGGAAAGGTGTCGCCATTAATTCATCCGCTGCAGCTCGACCACCGCGTGTTTCATTATCAAATGGATTAGCTTCTGTTAAAGCAACACCATTAACATCTGTCATTGCTAACCAAGTAGCTGCGCCAGAACGTTCTGCTGGGTTGTTATTTGGATACTTACCCGCTTGAGCAGATGCGTCACCTTCAAAACCATCAACAGATAAAACAAATGTTTGGCCTTTACTGTAATCGCCTTTTACTAAAGGAATAAATTTATAGATAGAACC
>JASFYW010000014.1:0-6870 GCA_045046865.1 Woeseiaceae bacterium
AAAGCTCTACCATCAGCCCCCCGCATCATCGCAGGCATCTTGCGGCGTTCTTCGTTGGAGAGGTCACCAATTTTGTCAGGTTGACGTAAAGCATTATCAAACCAGGGAGTCGCCCCTGTGGCAATACCATTAAATACCCGTTCGTGAATGGCTCTTACCGCTAGGTTATCAACTAACGAAGTGGCCATAATAGGTTCAAACATCCGGCCGAAATCATTTGAGTCTTGCGCCACCATGGTACTCGCGATTCGCGCTCGCCCCTCATAAGGGTTGCCATTCATAATGGCCGTATTCATTAAACGAACGGTCTCTAATGCGCGCCTAACAATCTCTTCTGCTTCTTCTATCGGCACCTCTTTATCGACATCAGGGCCAAGTAGTATTTGTTCTAATTCATCACTCACAACCCTTACAGGCAACGTATCAGGAGCATAAGCGGGAGGGCCCGCACTGATATGTGCTCTAGCCTTAAGCGTGTTGCCATCTGCATTTTTTAAATGCACCGAGGCAAATCCATCACACTCATCATCCAGATAGCCCCAGCTAACCCTTAGGTCACCGTTATCGTTATCTTTGTCATACCCTGCGAAAATAGCGCCAGGATTGGTCAGTATGGGTCTCTTTTGATTACCTTCTTCATAACCAAACCATGGCCCTGATTCTTTATATAATAGAAAGCCTTCACCATATTTTTTGTAGACAGGATCAGCAGAAGGCTGTGCACCCTGCTTTTCTATGCGTTTTTTACAGGTTCCGTATACCTTACCTTCGGCTGGTGTAAAGCGAAGCCTTATCTCGGGAAAATCTGTACTGGGTTTAATAAATTGAATATGGCCTAAAGGCAGGTATTTACCCTTTAAAAAGTTTTCACACTCACCTTTTAACTCAATGTTTTCATGGCTGCTAATATCATGTATTTCGGCATTGATCTTATCGGTTTCGTCCTGGGTTCTTCTATACAGTTTTATATTTCCCATATCTACATGCCAGGATATATCTGACAAACCAAGCCCCGCCTCTTCCAATAAGCTTATGGTTAAGGGAACAAGTATTTCAGGGTTTTGATCGGTAATGGCAAACACTTCTAAAAACGGTGCTACCGGGCGAACGGTACCGGCTTTATCTTTGATTGATTTTGCATCTTTAAAGATGATTTTTTCTGGCTGGTAGCTTTCTATCTCACCCGTTTCAGGGTCAATCTTTAAAGATTCTTTTGCAATGATCTGTCTAAAATGCAGGGGGGTTTCTTCTAACACCTCTAAATTAAAAGCATCCAGAGGTAGTTTTGATGAACCGAGTCGACCAATGGCGATTGGTGGCAATATTCTTAAATCTATAATCTTCATTATTTCACCTTAATAAGATAGAGCAATGTTTTAACCTGCTGAAGCGATTATTGTTTCTGCGAGATCATTCAACTTTTGATCAGCCTCTCTTAACGAGTAGAGGTACTTCCGATCAGATTCATTTGAAATCTCTAGCAATTCATCGATCAAGTAACCGGATGCCTGCAATAGATCCTGATGCACACGCCATCTGCTTATCTCACTCACCGGTAAATCCATTGTATAAGGGGTTAAAAAAGGAGGCCCTGCCATTTTATTTGAACCTATCTTGATAGGTGTATTGACCAACACATTGGAAATACTTCTAATGTTGTACATTTCACCAAAGCTGGCATGAATAATTGTGCCTCGTGGCGAAGTCGCCCCAGACTTATTAAAGCCATTATCTAATAAGAAACTATGCGTTAAAAAAGTTAACAACATTCTATAACGAACATTGAACAAGTTTGCCCACCGCTGCGCTAACGGATTTTCAATCACATCGATTTGCAAATCGGTTTGCAAGCCCTCTGAAGGAGATTCAGTTGGGTCATAACATTCATCTGGCACCATGGGGTTGAAGGCAACGTTCCTCGATGGTTGGAAGCCCTCTGGCATTTTTCGCCATTGTTTATAAATACCCAGGAAACGTTCAAAGTGAGAGCGTTCATTATCTTCAAGCGAGGTAGACTCACCCTGCTCTGCTATTTGCTCTAATGCACTAATAGCATCTGTTCGTGAACTGAGTGGCACAACTAACACATCAGGAGCACCCCGGACATTTGCCTTGCTACTGTTACCACGTGCACCTCCTGCATAACCTCGGCCCCACTCATCAAACTTAGCCTGATAGGGATAGGTTTTTGGCAAAAAAACATCATCATTGATTAACTTAGGATCGTTAATAATCGTGAGTATCTGCTCAAACAATTTGCCAACTGGATCACCATGTTCATCTTCGGAGATATAGGATTTAATCTCTTGTTTGATCTCCTTCATTTCTGCATCATCATGTGGTGTGATCTTTAACCATCCTACTGGTGATTCGGCAAAAACATATTTAGCCAGTGAAGATAAGGTAAATGGTTCTAGGTTAAACTCAAACGGATATAGGGTGGAATCCCAGGGGAAATCTTGTCGGTTAAAGTTTAAAGGTGCACCGATCACTCTCAATACATTTTGCACAGAGATAAAATGCCCCATCTCCTCTTTGGCAATGCCCAATACAATCTCTCGCCAACATTTCACCAATTCACGATCACACTCTGCCACTTGATCGCCACCAAGACTGTAAGCGGCATAAAGATACTGAACCATCAAACCATGTTCGAGTTCTGCATCGACATGGATTAAAAAACTCAGCCAATCTTTAGGATTAAACTCGGGCGGTATTTTTACCTGAGATTTTTTATCTTTTGAAGCCTTTAAAAGCTTTAACTGACGGGGTGAATCGTTCTCTTGGAGTAAGAACGCTAAGTGTCGTGAATAATTATTTCGCATTTTTATATTTTAAAAACCTATATGAAAAATGATGAGATATGAAGGGTAGCGAGCTTATGCCTTCTTACGAATTGCATATACTATATAGTCAACCTAACTACTTTTAATTGCACCCGACACTACCTTTTCAATACCATGAATGTGCTCAGCATGCCTGAGAGAACCACAGCACTTACCTCAACTAAGATGCTAAGGTTCTTGGGCAGAAAGAACAGAGGAGCTACCTAATATCTCTCGTTCAGTAAACTCCTTTAGTATAAATTCTTTCCACTTTTCGACTGGTTCTGTTTCAATCATTGCATTGGCAATGTCCTGATACGTTGCATTTTTCTCTGGCCCTTTGAGTAAGGACAGAATTATTAACGCTGTCATATGCTTACCGACTCGAAACAAGGTTTCTGCCTGGTCATATTCATCAGGCTTTTGATAGTCATCGAATATATCTGAAAGAATATCGTATACCGCACCAGTGAATACTTTTGATATATCATGAACCTCATTCGACACTTGACTCATCTTAAGATCATTGTCTGCATTTCTGAGACCAGCAGTGCGCCCCAATGATTCTCCAAACTGTTCTGCCAATGCAGGAAAAAAAGTTTTTGCATGAAGGTTTCCTTTCGATTCAGCAATAATAGTTTCACACTGATCCATTTGAGCTAACATTGTAAAAATAGTAGTCAAATCACCAAAGGACTCATGCAGTCCTCCAGTCTGCGGGTGCCCACTGTCCCAATAACCTGGCCTTAATGAATCAAGAACTGCATGCCCTACTTCATGAGAGACAATGTCGAATGATCGACAAGTGTATATGAGTGGTGCTGATTCATCACCGTTAGGGTGAAAATAGAAAAAACGGAGAGCTCGTTCACTTCGACTATAGAATGCATTAGGCTCTATTCCCGCCCATGGGTAGATGCTAATTGGTTCCGGCCCCCACTGCCAATCAAAATTCTGAGTCACATTATTTCTATTTAATGCACGCCGATAGTTAGTGAGCACTTGTCGAACTACCGAAAATGTATGAACAGCATCAAATTCCATTGGATTTTGAGCGGGAGAAAATACAAAATCATTGTTCGAA
The DNA here is from genome assembly GCA_045046865.1 of Woeseiaceae bacterium. Classification (GTDB taxonomy): domain Bacteria; phylum Pseudomonadota; class Gammaproteobacteria; order UBA6429; family Thiohalophilaceae; genus JAGLTQ01. The sequence goes on from JASFYW010000014.1 coordinate 3,910, forward strand.
TTTGGAAGGACATTCGGCATTCCTTTAACAATAATATCTTTATCTTTTGGACCACTTTCAACAATTGTTGGAATATACGATGTTCGAACACCAATCTTATTTACACTAGGATCCTGTTTCCATATTCTTACTTTGCTACCTATCATGATATATCATCCTTTATCTTGAAAAAATTTCTGGCTCTAGATTTACACAACAATGTTTAACGGAATAATTATTTCGCATCTTTATATTTTAAAACCTATATGAAGAATGACGAGATAATAAGGGTAACTAGCTTATGCCTTCTTACGAAGTGTATTGATTTGAATATGTGGCCAACGTGTTATGCCACCATCAGTGCCAAACTGAAACTCAAATATCTGTATCTGCTCGTACTGTAATTGCATGATTTCAACACCATCCTCAATCACTGTCTCAATCCATAATCGAAGCTGCATCTCAGTGACAGGTGTATTTCTTTTCACAAAAGGAATATCCAAAATCCCACCTTGTGGCCCACCTTCATGGTTTGTGCTCAGCTCAATCAGCGTATTTTTTTCAATCTTTTGACCTTTTATCGCATCACGTAGGCGCAGATCAGGCCGAACAGAATATGGGTACAGTTCATGCGCGAGAATACGCTGCGTATAAGTTTTGTTACCACCAGGGTCTGTTGTAGGCATAGATGTGTCGTGAACCCAAGCTGGTGCAGGCTCATCAAGATTAATCGGCGTACTAGGTGTCGTACCAGCCCCACCCATACTTGGCGAGATAGCCAAGTGAGCAAAATCCCATGCGGCAGTACCCTGGGGGAATACTGGGCTACCCAATGTCTCTAAGTCTTTTCCCGTTAATAGGATGGTACTGCCATGCGGAATCGTACCACTTCGTGCAATCGAATAGGCTGGAATAAAGATGGGACCATCTGCACCATCGCCTGCTGCAAGTTCAGGGTAACCAATATCTGTTTCGATTGACTCATCATCAGCGGGATGGTTGTAAAGCTTATCAAGCCAAAGATACATGCCATTTTCTTCGTGCAGGCCAACCCCATTCAAGTCTTGAATGCTTTGGCTATACTTTACTGCACCACAAAACTGCTCATTGCCCCCCCCTCGGTTACGAACTCTACCTTTAACTAATTCAAAGGTAAGTTCTTCGGTATAGTCTTCACAAAGAAAGTGAAATTTTCCAGGAACAGTCTCAGAATTAGAACCAGGGGAAGGCATACAAGTGGTATGTAAACCCCAGCCTGTTTTGTTTTTATCAGGATTGTAGTTAACCCAAGTTCCTGCAAGCTGCTTAAGCGCGCCGTAGTCTGCGGGGGCAGTGACAACTTCAGGGGTAAATTTTGGTAGTGTTTCAGACATTTAAACCATCCTAGTTATTTATTATTAAAAACAATTATCTACACACTGATAATTGCTAGAGAATTAAGGCCCCCCTTATTTAGAACTGCCGTGTAAATTATATTACGCTCTCTTTCTTCTAATAAATCCATCAAGCCAGATCCAAATAACCAAACAGCTGGTGGCACTGGCACCGCACTTACACCTCCTTGATAAACTGCCCATGCATGGAATGAATTTGCTTCATCATTACCCAATTGAAACCCAGAGCCCATATTAAAAGGTACGCGTTCATATACTGTGTAATTGGATCGATCAGACGCAAGATAACCATTCGGCAGATCAGTTGCAGGTTCAACTGCATCTGGCTTGTAAAATACTATCCACCATTCAGTCGCAGCACTGTTGATATGTATTTTATCATTGCTACCGGTATCCTCTTCAGACAGGATAAAGTCGAATTCCTTAGCTGTCATTACATCAAAAAATTGTTGAGCTTCAATATCTGGTTTGTAATTAGTACTGTCAGGGAATTTACCTGCAAAGGGTGGCGCAACTAACTCTTGTACAACCACAACATCATAAGGCGTCATTAATGCCGCCAATGCTTCGTTATCGCGGTTTTTAAAGTTACCCAAAAATTGAATATTGAATGATACAACATCGATATACCCTGCTGCTGAACCTGAAATGACTGGGAGAACACAGTCAGGCTTGTGGCAATGATATTCGCCCGTTGAACGATTTACATGACCACCATTAGCATCCTGCCCACCTGTGTGCGCGAATGAGTGTGACGGTATAACGAAAGAAAAAATTAATAGAATATGCTTACTTAATAATAAGCTAAGACACTTCACTGCATTATCCTCTCAATATTTAAATCGAGTTGCCCACAATCCCTATGAACTGATTACCGCAGTGGGTTAAATTGAACAATTAGACTACATTAAGCACTGAGATGTTGTCAAGGGCTGGCAATATGACGTGATAATTACTATAAAAAAGACACTCAATACAAAACCATAAACCTCACCCTTGGGTCATTCAACTCCCCTAGATGTTCTAGTATGCAAGAACCAGTAATCGTTAGTAGAACTAGAATATTCATCCATACATCCCATTATAAACACTTAAAATCGTTCCCACATATACACAACTGGAGAACGTAATGAGCAAAAATCTATTAACCACAGCAGAAGCCGCTACTTATATATCTATGAGCAAGGCGTTTCTAGAACGGGATCGATGGGCAGGTGCAAGAATTCCTTTTATTAAAATGGGGTCTAGAGCTGTTCGTTACCGAAAGAGCGACCTTGGTGCATATATTGATAAGCAAGTGAGAATTTCTACTAGTGATAATGGGCGGACGGGTTAATGATTAACTCTACTTAGTGACCAGGATATTCCCAACCTTCACTTTCGGCAATCATGACAATTTTTACACTCGCCCTAGCATCAGACAGGGCTTCATGATGATTTAGGGGGGATATTTAGCGCCTCGCTATCAGACGTCAACTACTTTGACCGATCGGCGTCAATTAACTTGGCTGGTTTCTTGATTTAATTTCATAGCTTGTTTTTTTCGATAACTCTCTCCTTCTATTTTATAAATATCTGCATGGTGAAC
>JASFYW010000015.1:0-20532 GCA_045046865.1 Woeseiaceae bacterium
TGGTTATCGCCAACTCAGGTCATGGTGATGGGAATTACGGACAAACATGCCGAATATGTGCAAAAAGTCGAAAAAACTTTGCGAAATAGTGCTTTAAGGGTCAAGTCGGACTTGAGAAATGAGAAGATCGGCTTTAAAATTCGCGAACACACGCTACAAAAAATTCCGTACCTGCTGGTGGTAGGTGATCGGGAAGCAGAGAATCAAACTGTGGCCGTGCGCACGCGAGCTGGCGAAGAGCTTGGGGTGATGTCAATTGATGATTTTACCGCTAAACTCTCCGAAGAAATTGCGAGCCGCGGCCGTGTTTCGTTGCAGAAAGTAAAGTAACGAATACTCAATTTACATAAGAACATAGTTTAACATTTTTATTGATTTTTAGAGGAAGTTATTATCAGCGCAGATAAAGGACCACGTATCAACGACGACATTACGGGTAGAGAAGTTCGTTTGATTGATAAAGAAGGTGAGCAAGCAGGTATTGCTTTATTAGTTGATGCTAAACGCATGGCTGAAGAAGCAGAATTAGACTTGGTTGAAGTCTCGCCAACGGCAAAACCACCGGTTTGTCGAATTATGGATTACGGTAAGTTCGTTTTCGAAGAGAAAAAGAAACGCCACGATGCTAAGAAGAAGCAGAAACAAGTTCAAATCAAGGAAGTGAAATTCCGTCCTGGGACGGAAGAAGGGGACTATCAGGTAAAACTACGCAACCTGACACGTTTCCTTACAGGGGGAGATAAGACCAAGGTAACGTTACGTTTCCGCGGTCGTGAAATGGCACATCAAGAGCTTGGGCTTAAACTCCTAAAGCGCGTCCAAAAAGACCTAGAAGAATTGGGAACAGTAGAAGCGTTTCCAAGAATGGAAGGTCGACAGATGGTGATGGTCATTGCTCCAAAGAAGAAGTAGTTATCAATAGATAATTACTTAATAGGAATATTTAATTTATTACTGTCATTACGAGACGTTATTAAATTTGTAGAATTTAATAACAACGAAGTAATCTTTATGAGATTGCTTCAGTCACTTTGTTCCATCGCAATGACATGTTGATTTAAATATTTAAATTTAAATGTATACGGGCCGCGAGAAAGCAAAGAACAAGGCGAAAGCTGATGAAAAAAGCGAAGTTTACGTTAAGTGAATGAGCATTTTGAAGAAGTTTTCAACGAAGTAATTTGGTTTCGTAGCAACCGTAAATGCGGAGTAGTAAAAGAAATGCCTAAAATGAAAAGTAACAGCAGTGCCACAAAACGCTTCAAGCGTACTGGCTCTGGCAAAGTAAAACGTGGCCAGTCACATCGTCGCCATATCCTTACCAAGAAAAGCACCAAGCGAAAACGCCACTTGCGTTCACCTGAATCTATTCATGAAAATGATATGGGTTTAGTTCGTCGCATGATGCCCTACGGTTAATAGAGGATAATATAAAATGGCAAGAGTAAAACGTGGTGTAACGGCAAGAGCCCGTCACAAAAAAGTCCTTAAATTAGCTAAAGGCTATTCAGGACGTCGTAAAAATGTATTTCGTGTAGCAGTTCAAGCGGTTACTAAAGCTGGACAATACGCATACCGAGATCGTAAACAACGTAAACGTCAATTCCGTGCTTTATGGATTGCGCGTATTAATGCTGCTGCTCGTGAGTGCGGTATTACATACAGCCGATTTATAAACGGTTTGAAGAAAGGCGCAATTGAAATTGATCGTAAAGTCCTCGCAGACATCGCGGTACATGACAAATCAGCCTTTGCAGCAATAGCAGAACAAGCTAAAGCTAACCTGGCGTAAATCGGAACTGTACTATTTTGACATCTTTTGATTAGTTTAAAATAGCTGCAACAAAACGATTAAAGAGGGAAGGCCAAAAGCCTTCCCTTTTTTTATGAATGCTTGTCATTGTGGCGTATGCCGCAATCCAGAGAGTAACGACTATAGGTATGTTTCTGGATACCGGCCTGCGCCGGTATGACGTAAGGTTGTCATTGTGGCGTATGCCGCAATTCAGATTTAAGTTTTAAGGCATAAGAAATGCAAAACGAATTAAACCAATTAGTTGAAGCAGCAGAGAAAGCTATTAATGATGCTGCTGATTTAAAATCACTCGATGATATTCGCGTTACCTACTTAGGTAAAAAAGGTTCAATTACTGAACTCATGAAATCATTAGGTAAACTTCCAAAAGAAGAAAAGCCAGCAGCGGGTCAAGCAATTAACCTTGCGAAACAAGCCGTTCAAAAATGTCTTGAAGTGCGTAAAGAAACACTCAATAACGATGAGTTAGAAGCAAAGCTTGCAAGTGAAACCATTGATGTCACCTTACCCGGTCGTGGTCAGCAAGCTGGTGGCTTGCATCCGGTTACTCGTACGATGGAACGTATTGAAGAACTCTTTTCACAAATGGGTTTTGAAGTTGCTACAGGCCCAGAGATTGAAGATGAGTTTCATAACTTTGAAGCGTTAAATATTCCAGAGACACATCCTGCTCGTGCTATGCACGATACCTTTTATTTTCCTGATGGTCGTTTGTTAAGAACGCATACTTCACCAGTGCAAGTGCGCACCATGAAAGAGAAGGCACCACCGTTGCGAGTTATTGCACCGGGTCGTGTTTATCGTTGTGATTCAGATATCACTCACACACCGATGTTTCATCAAGTTGAAGGTTTAATGGTGGATGAAAATGTTTCCTTCACTGATCTAAAAGCCATTTTGATTGATTTTTTACAGAAGTTTTTTGAAAAAGAAGATTTGTCTGTACGTTTTCGTCCTTCTTATTTTCCGTTCACTGAACCTTCAGCAGAAGCCGATATTGAATGTGTGATGTGTGGCGGAGAAGGTTGTCGCGTATGTAGTCACACCGGTTGGTTAGAAGTTTTAGGTTGCGGCATGGTGCATCCTAATGTCTTTAAATCTGTTGATATAGATAACGAAAAATATATTGGTTTTGCCTTTGGTATGGGCGTCGAACGTTTAGCTATGTTGCGCTATGGCGTGAATGACTTACGTTTATTTTTTGAGAATGATCTCAGATTTTTAAAACAATTTAATTAAAAGCACATTATTAAAATTACCTGTCATTGCGAGCCCAGTTTTATCGGGCGCGGCAATCTCCTGAAAAGTACGATTCATCATGAGATTGCCACAGTCACTTTGTTCTTTCGCAATGACAGTGACTTTTTAGTTTATAAGGTTTAAAAATGAAATTTAGCGAACAATGGTTAAGAGAGTGGATCAATCCAAATATATCCACAGATGAATTATCACACCAACTAACAATGGCGGGTCTTGAAGTGGACGCCATTGAACCTGTTGCGGCAGAGTTTACTAAAGTCGTTGTCGGTGAAGTGTTGTCTGTTGAAAAACATCCTGATGCAGATAAATTAAATGTTTGCCAAGTTAACGTCGGTGAAGATGAACCGTTAAATATTGTTTGTGGTGCAGCGAATGTTCGGACAGGTTTACGTATACCGACGGCATTAGTGGGCGCAGTGTTACCCGGCAATTTCAAAATTAAAAAATCCAAACTTCGTGGTGAACCTTCGCATGGCATGTTGTGTTCAACCTCTGAGTTAGGCATAACAGAAACGGCTGATGGCTTAATGGAGCTCCCGAATGATGCCCCTGTTGGTACAGACATACGTGACTACTTAAATTTAAACGATGTCATGATCGAACTGAGCCTTACTCCAAACCGTGCGGATTGTTTTAGCATTGCAGGTATTGCACGTGAAGTTGGTGTAAGCAACAAAATGCCAGTCAATGAATTTAAACAAGCAACCATAGAAGCAAAAATTAAAGACACGGTTGACGTTAAACTTGAAGCAGGCAAAGACTGCCCACGTTATCTCGGGCGTGTGATTAAAGGCGTTAACCCAAAAGCTAAAACACCGCTTTGGTTACAAGAAAAATTACGTCGTTCAGGTATTCGTAGCTTAGGCCCCGTGGTTGATGTTACTAACTTTGTATTGCTTGAACTTGGTCAACCGATGCATGCATTTGATTTAGCAAAAATCAGTGGCAGCATTCATGCTCGTCATGCAAAAGCAGGCGAGACGTTAAACTTACTCAATGATCAAGAAATAACCTTAACGGAAGGTTGTCTCGTCATTGCTGATGATAAAAATCCATTAGCCTTAGCGGGAATTATGGGAGGCGCAGATTCAGCCGTTTCAGGCTCAACGACAGATATTTTATTAGAAGCCGCTCACTTTAACCCACTAGTGATCGCCGGTAAGGCACGTAGCTTTGGCTTGCACACAGATTCCTCTCATCGTTTTGAACGGGGTGTGGCAGCGTCACTCCCCATCACAGCAATTGAACGTGCTACTGAACTCTTACTCGACATCGTAGGTGGCCAAGCAGGCCCTGTGGTTAATGTAACTAACAAAGCAGGTTTACCTGAGCGTGGTGTGGTCTCATTACGCGCTGCGCGGGTGAAGCGAGTACTTGGTATTGATTTAAGTCGTGAAGAGATCACAGGCATGCTCACGCGCTTAGATCTTAATCCAAAAGAAACAGAAGCAGGTTGGGAAATAATAGCACCAGACTTCCGTTTTGATATTAGTATTGAAGAAGACTTGATCGAAGAAATCGGTCGAATCTTTGGTTACGATAATCTTCCCGCAAGCCAGGCTTCCTCAGCATTAACAATGGTGGCTAAACCTGAAGCAAAATTGCGAATGAACCGCTTGCGTCAAATATTAGTGCAACAAGGTTACCAAGAAGCCATCACTTATAGCTTCATCGACCCTGAAATGCAGAAATTATTTGATCCCAAAACAAAAGCCATTGAACTGGCTAATCCAATATCAGCCGATCTTGCCTCTATGAGAACATCGTTATGGCCAGGGTTGGTTTCAGCTGTGATGTACAATTTAAATCGCCAGCAAAACCGTGTTTCTTTATTTGAATATGGCCTCAAATTTGTACCATTAGACGATCAAGGTACTGAAATTCAACAAGAAAAAATGTTGGCAGGTGTGATCACCGGTTCAAAAACACCAGAACAATGGGGCGAGCTAACAGAATCTGTCGATTTTTATGATTTAAAAAATCACGTCGAAGCTGTGCTAGAAATGACTGGAAGAGGGGCAGATTTCCAATTTGAAACCAATACCCATGATGTTTTACATCCAGGACAAACCGCAGCAATCCGTGATTTAGCGGCAAAAGATCAACCTATTATTGGTTGGATAGGCGCGCTTCATCCACGCTTGCAAAAGAAATTAGGTTTATCTCAAAACCTGTATCTCTTTGAAATTGCTATGAAATATATTGAAGAAGGGGAAATACCTCATTTTCACCCCTTATCTAAATTCCCCACCATTAGACGAGACATTGCACTTGTTATGGATGAAGCAATCACCGCGCAAGCTGTGCATGATTGCATTAAACAATCAGCTGGCGAAAGCTTAAGCAAATTCGAGTTGTTTGACGTGTATCGCGGCGAAGGTATTGATTTTGGTAGAAAAAGTTTAGCTTTGGGCTTGACCTTACAAGATCTTTCACGCACTCTTACTGATACGGAAGTCGACAAAGAACTCAATAAAATCATAGGCGTACTGAAAGAAAGTCTTGGTGCGACATTGAGAGAATAACGAATAATAATAGAGAATAAAAAATGGCGTTGACGAAAGCCGACATGGCAGAACGACTTTTTGAGGAATTAGGTCTCAACAAGCGAGAAGCCAAAGAATTGGTTGAAATGTTTTTTGAAGAAGTGCGTGATGCACTTGAAAATGGTCAGCAGGTAAAACTATCTGGTTTCGGCAATTTTGATTTAAGAGACAAAAAACAACGACCCGGTCGAAACCCTAAAACAGGGCAAGAGATTCCCATTACGGCTAGACGTGTTGTCACGTTTAGACCTGGACAAAAATTAAAAGCGAGAGTTGAAGCATATGCTGGAACCCACGAATAATAATGAATTACCCCCAATACCGGGTAAACGCTATTTCACTATCGGTGAAGTTAGTGAATTATGTGCGGTAAAACCGCATGTGTTGCGTTATTGGGAACAAGAATTTCCACAATTAAAGCCTGTTAAACGTCGAGGTAACCGTCGTTACTATCAGCGTCAAGACGTGATGATGATTCGTGAAATCCGTAGTCTCCTATATGAACAAGGCTATACGATTGGTGGTGCGCGTTTACAATTAAGCGATAACCAATCAGACAAAGGCACAACAAAATGTGATTCAAATACCATTCAACAGTTAAGAATGGAAATGGAAGAAGTGTTAGAAATTCTTACCGTTTAAAAAAGTTTCATCGAAAAAGGGTCAGATTCGAATTAAAACCGAGTCTGGCCCTTTTTTAATACCATTTTCGGGACGTAGCGCAGCCTGGTAGCGCACCTGCATGGGGTGCAGGGGGTCGGAGGTTCGATTCCTCTCGTCCCGACCAAACAAATAAAAGAGCCGGTATTCATTTTAATGGATACCGGCTTTTTGTTTGTTATTGCTTTGCCATTCTCACGGGGAGGCGTTTTGCTCCCCAGTTGCCGGGGGCTGCTTCAAATACGCCGGCGACTGTTGTACCGCAAGACTTACAAGAACCTTCAGACGTTAAATTCCATTTTCCTAATTCATACCAGTCTCGTTCTATCAATAATTCACCACACTGATGGCACCATGTGCTGTCTGCATCTTTATTATGTACGTTACCTACATAGGCATAACGTACACCAGCTTTCATTGCGATATCTCTAGCCATTGTTAAAGTTGGGGAAGGGGTTGAAGGGATATCTATCATTTTAAAGTCGGGATGAAATGCGCTGAAATGCATAGGGACATCTGGCCCTAAGTTTTCCACTACCCATTCACACATTTCAGTAAGCTCTTTTTCTGAATCGTTTTCACCGGGAATAATTAATGTTGTGGTTTCAAGCCAGCAATCTGTTTCATGTTTAATATATTTTAAAGTGTCTAAAATTGGTTCAAGATGTGCGCCAGTAATTTTGTGATAAAAGCGATCTGTAAATGCTTTTAAATCGACATTGGCAGCATCCATCCATTGAAAAAATTCGACGCGTGGTTCAGCACTGATATAGCCTGCAGTAACTGCGACAGTTTTAATATATTTTTCACGACAGGCTTTGGCTACATCAATTGCATATTCATGAAAAATAACGGGATCGTTATACGTAAATGCAACACTTTTACAGCCATATTCATCTGCTGTTTTAGCAATGATTTCAGGACTAGCTGCATCGGCTAAGGTATGCATTTCACGTGATTTACTAATGTCCCAGTTCTGACAAAATTTACAGGCTAAATTACACCCCGCAGTCCCGAATGAGAAAACCGGGGTTCCGGGTAAAAAATGATTAAGAGGTTTCTTTTCTATCGGATCAATACAAAATCCACTCGAACGTCCATAAGTTGTTAATACTATTTCGTTGTTTTGATTTGCGCGAACAAAACATAGACCTTGTTGGCCTTCATGTAATTCGCATTGACGTGGACATAGATCGCATTGTACTCGTCCATCATCAAGTAAATGCCAATACTTTGTTTTTACAATGGATGAGTCAGTCATCACAACACCTCTAAATTAAACTTATACTCCGTATATAATGTCGTATAACATGATTACAAGAGACGCTCTTGCAAGTATGGAAAAAGACCCTATTATTATAATAGATCAAGAAATACGAATCCTCTATATCAAAGTCTTCGAAGGAGGGAGTGTTGTCCATGCATCATATTAGACAGCCCGCTGTAGCAGGCATGTTTTACCCTGCAGATAAACAGTCCCTGAAAGACGATATTCACCAATATTTGAACCAGGTACATGATCCACGTGGCGAGCAGTTAATAATGCCTAAAGCGATTGTTGTTCCTCACGCGGGTTATATTTATTCTGCTCCGATAGCTGCTTCAGCTTACAAACAAATTATTCCACTTAAAGATAAAATAAATCGTGTCATTCTGCTTGGTCCTTCTCATCGAGTTGGATTTAGAGGTTTGGCTGTTCCTGAATCTGATATTTTTAATACACCCTTGGGCAACATCCCAATAGATAAAAAAGGTATTAAACTTTTAGCGGGACTTACTCAGGTGATAGTTTCAGAACAAGCCCATCGTGATGAGCATAGCCTTGAAGTTCAGTTACCTTTTTTACAAGAAGTTCTTGGTGAGTTTTCTCTTATACCTTTGGTGGTGGGGGATGCTGAACGTCATGAGGTTGCTGAAGTAATTAACAGGTTATGGGATGAAGAGCATACATTAATTGTTATCAGTACTGATCTTAGTCATTACCATGAATACAATGAAGCGAAACAACTTGACCGTGCTACGAGTGAGGCCATTGAAAACTTAAAACCAGATCTTATTGGTTATGACGATGCTTGTGGCCGTAATGGTTTAAAAGGCATGATGACAGTAGCTAAAGAAAAAAATCTTTCTGTTGATACTATTGATCTGAGAAATTCAGGTGACACAGCGGGCGATAAAAATCGTGTTGTTGGATACGATACGGTGCTTATGTCTTCCATTAAATTATCAATTGAAGATCAGAAAATCTGCTTACAAATAGCTTATGAATCCATTAAACATGGTTTGCAAAAAAGTAGTGCAGTACAAGTTGTCACGAGTGGTTATTCAAGTGACTTGCAACAAATACTCGCAAGTTTTGTTACCTTGCATAAAAATGGAGAGTTACGAGGCTGTATTGGTTCACTAGAAGCCCACCAACCATTAATTAATGATATTGCTGAACATGCTTACGCTGCTGCATTTCAAGACCCCCGATTTCCTTCTTTGCAAGATAATGAATATGAGCAACTTGAGGTTGAAATTTCCGTACTTGGTAAACCGGAACCAATGACATTTGAAAGTGAAGAAGATTTATTACAACAAATTCAACCAAACATTGACGGGCTGATACTTGAATACGGTGATAACCGGGGTACTTTTTTACCTAGTGTATGGGAACAGTTGCCGGATAAAAAAGAATTTTTAAGTCATTTAAAAATGAAAGCGAATCTACCAATACACTGGTGGGATAATGCCGCAAAAATAAGCCGATACGAAACTTTTTCTTTTGATTGATTATTTTAGATTTTTAAATTCAGCTTCTTTAAATCCAATTAATAGATCTTTCCACATTCAACAATGAGGCGTTTGATCAGCGTGGGATTAGCAAGCAAGAGTTTTATGGCTTGGTTGTTTCTTATAGAGTCTATTTTCAAGAAAGTCATGAAGTGTGTAAATAATATGGATTTTCAATTTGAGTTCTGCGGAGTTTGAGATTGCATGTTATTCTTTAAAGTATGCGATTAGGAATTAAATCAAAACTTATTTTTAGCTTGATGCTCGCGAATACCTCGTTGGCAGGGTATATGTATTGGCATACTAGTCAAAGTTTTGCGCGTGGGTTTTTGCAATACGTTAATCAAGTTGAGCTCAAAAAACTACAACCTTTATTGGACGATTTATCAGAAAATTATCGGAACAAGAATGGATGGCAATGGATTGAGTCTGAGCACTACTTATGGCGTGATTTGATGAATAAACATGTCCGAGGAAGGCCTCTCCGATTTTCTCAAATGAACCATAAAAATAAACGATTTAAGCATGAACTTCATAGACCTCCTCATATTGGTTTCCGTCAGTTCCAAAACCGTTCACATGAATATAATATTACTCGGTTAAATATTGATCCTCGGCTATTGCTGCAAGGAAAACAAACAGAATTAATTATTGGTAACCCCACAAATATCAGTAACGCTCTGTGGTTACCGATTAAAGTTGATAATGAAGTAGTAGGTCAACTGGGAGTGATAATGTTAAATAATTTGTCATCTGAATTAGACGTTTTATTTGCTAAACATCAAAAAGAAAATTTTATTTACATGGCTTCTATATTTTTAATTGTCGCTGTGTTGTTGGCATTCTTATTAGCTGCATATTTTCTTGGCCCTATTCGACTAATTAAGCAGGGAGTGCAAAAACTTGTTTCGGGTCATTTTGAGCAGAAGATAAATATTAAACGCAGTGATGAATTAGGACAGTTAGCACGAGATTTTAATTTATTAACTTGTACTTTAAATAAGAATCAAAAATCCAGACAGCAATGGATAGCAGATATCTCTCATGAACTACGAACTCCCGTAACCATATTACAAGCTGAGCTGGATTCATTAATTGATGGCGTTCGGGAAGTTAATCGTGATGCATTGATTTCACTTCAACAAGAATGTAGTCGTTTAGGCAGCTTGATTAATGATTTGCATGAATTATCACTTTCTGATTTAGGTGCTCTTTCATATAACAAGGAACAACTTGATCTTGTTTTATTGCTTGAAGATTTTATTGATACGCATGATCAGCGTATAGAAAATTCCAATATTATCGTTACCCTTGATTTACCAGATAAAAATTGTATGGTTTTTGCAGATGGAGATCGTCTTGAACAATGCTTAAATAATTTATTACAAAATACATTACGATATACTGATTCCCCAGGAGCTTTATGTATTCGTTTAATAAAAAACAAACATCAAGTTTCTCTCTTTTGGGAAGACTCTAGTCCTGGAGTGAGTGATGAGGATCTCTCTTTTCTATTTGACAGGCTTTATCGGGTTGAGAAATCTCGTAATCGAGTTAAAGGTGGTTCAGGTTTGGGCTTGAGTATTTGTAAAAATATTATTGAGGCACATAATGCGAATGTTAAATTAATACACTCAGAGTTAGGTGGGCTGGGTGTTATTATAACTTTTAATTTAGAATATTGATTATGACTAAAATACTTATTGTAGAAGACGAAGAGAAAATAGCGCGTGTGCTACAAGATTATTTAGAACAAAGTAAGTATGAGACATCTATCATTTTAGATGGCAATGAAGTGATGCCGTGGTTTGCTAATCATAAGCCAGATTTGATATTGCTTGATATTATGCTTCCTGGAAAAGATGGGTTAACTCTTTTTCGTGAAATTCGCCAAACATCTACTATCCCCATTATTTTTATAACTGCACGTGTAGATGAAATTGATCGTTTATTAGGATTAGAGCTTGGCGCTGATGATTATATTTGCAAGCCTTTTAGTCCACGTGAAGTCGTTGCACGGATTAAAGCTGTGTTGAGGAGGGTGTCTCCGCCATCTACTCTTGATTCAGTCTTAACGTTAGACGAAAAAACTTATAAAGTTCATTATCAAGGACATGCAATTGATTTAACGGCGATAGAGTTTCAACTATTTAAAGTGATGTACGACCATCAGGGCCAAATATTTTCTCGTCAACAATTAATGGAATCAATTTATGACGATCATCGTATTGTTAGCGCTCGTACGATAGATAGCCACATAAAAAAATTACGAAGAAAATTCAATCAAATAAATGATAAAGAAGAGATCATTTACTCTGTTTATGGTGTGGGCTACAAATTTGAACCTCTTTAATAGCAATGGAATGCTATAAATCAGATATTATTTGAAATTTATCTGATTCCTTATTTTTTGCACATTGTTTGCAACATTGCATTACATACTCATCTTAATTCTTAAGATAATGGATGTGGCAATGATTTCTAAATTTAATCTCAATATTATTTTTTATTCCGTCTTAATGTTTTCATTAGCGGGTTGTGGCGGGGGAAGTGCTAGCAATCCGAGTAGTGACCAACCTGTCACTACGGTCATACTTAATAGTACGCAATTATTGGGTCAAAAAATTTACTTTGATACCAATTTATCAAGCCCCGCCGGTCAATCTTGTGCCAGCTGTCATTTACCTGAGGCTGGATTCGTCGATCCAGACAGAAATTTACCTGTTTCGGAAGGTATTATTAGCGGCCTTTTTGGCAACAGAAACTCTCCGACGACAAGTTATGCATCACAAATTCCTGATTTTCATTTCGATGGTACTCGCTTTATAGGGGGCCAATTTCTTGATGGTAGAGCATCAACCTTAGAAGAGCAGGCGAAAGGACCCTTTCTAAATCCACTTGAAATGAATAATACTAAAACAGGTGTTGTTGAAGCAGTTAAGCTATCTGATTACGCAAGTGACTTTGAGGCTATCTTTGGTGTTGGTTCACTTGATAATGATGATTCTGCCTACGACCTCATTGCATCGGCGATTGCACAATTTGAACGCTCTGCGGTATTTTCACCTTTTACTTCTAAATTTGATGCAGTAAGAACAAGAAGCGATGTTTTTACAGAATCTGAACAACGTGGTTTTGATTTGTTTAGAGGTAAAGCTAATTGTATTCGTTGTCATATTGTTGGTGGCGGACAACATAATTTTACCGATTTTTCATATCATAATTTAGGTGTGCCAGCGAATCTTGATAATCCATTTTATGCTTTGGATAGTCAATATAATCCTGATGGAAGTAATTTTGTAGACTTGGGTTTAGGTGGTGTGCAAAACGACGTTAATCAAAACGGAAAATTCAGAGTACCTACATTACGTAATATTGTTAATACAGGCCCGTATATGCACAACGGATTATTTAATAGTTTGCAAGAAGTTATAGTTTTTTATAATACGAGAGATACCAATCCACTACAAGAAGCTGCTGAAGTAGATTTAAATAAAGACAATCAAATCGGTAATTTTCAGTTATCTCAAAGTGAAATTGACGATATTATCGCATTCCTTAATACACTGAGTGATGGTTATATTCAATAATATATTTATTATTATATTTAAAAGGAGAGTTCAATGATTAAGAAAACAAACGTAGTATTGGCATTAATAACTTTATTATTAATTTCAGTTGTTAACGCTAGAGCGTCAGAACATGAAAGTAAACAATTTGAAAATGATTCTAGTAATCATCAACAAATAGTTAAGAAACTTAATTTGGATGACTCTACTTCAAAGGCGTTGCTAGAATTAATGAAATCTCATCGTTCTAAACATCACGAACACCGAAACATGAGTAAAGAACAGCATCACGCTACACGTGAACAACATCGTAATGCTGTAAAGTCATTATTAGGAGAGGAAAAATTTCTACAATTTAAAAATATGATGAGAAGAAGACATAAAAAACACGGCGAAAAAGAATGTTCTAGAGGGAAAGGAAAGTATTAATATGGATTGTGGTAAATGCTATGTTTAATTGAACTAAAGTTCTTTAAACTCGTTTTCTTTAAAGCCGATTAATATAGTTTTATCTTTTTCTACAACTGGGCGTTTAATTAAAGTGGGGTTGGCCAATAGAAGTTTAATAGCTTGAGCATTAGTAGTTATGGTTTTATCTTTATCAGATAAGTTACGCCAAGTGGTGCTGCGTTTATTTACCACGGCTTCCCATGTGAGTTGCTCAACCCAACCTGTTAGTTGCTTTTTATCGAGTCCGTCTTCACGGAAGTCATGAAATTGATATTCTTTGTTATTACTTTCTAAAAAACGACGGGCTTTTTTTACTGTGTCGCAATTTTTAATGCCATATAAAGTGATCATACGTTACCTTTTTTTAGTTAAAAAAATTCCCGCCGTAGCGGGAGTTTTTATTAATATCTAAACCTAAGCTTTAATTAGATACCACGAAGCAACTCGTTAATGCCCACTTTACTTAATGTTTTAGCATCTACTTTCTTCACGATAACTGCACAGTACAAACTGTAAGAACCATCTTTAGATGGTAAATTACCAGAAACAACAACAGAACCTGCAGGGATACGCCCATAAGTCACTTCGCCTGTTTCACGATCATAAATTTTTGTACTTTGACCAATGTAAACACCCATTGAAATAACCGAACCTTCTTCAACAATAACGCCTTCTACAACTTCAGAACGTGCACCGATGAAACAGTTATCTTCAATGATGGTTGGTGATGCTTGTAATGGTTCAAGAACACCACCAATGCCTACGCCGCCTGAAAGGTGTACGTTTTTACCAATTTGTGCACATGAACCAACGGTTGACCAGGTATCTACCATGGTACCGCTATCAACATAAGCACCGATGTTAACGTAAGATGGCATAAGGATAACGCCCGGAGAAATGTAAGCACCCTTACGAACGGTGGCAGGTGGTACAACACGAACACCTGCTTCACGGAAATCACGTGAATTGAAGTCAGCATACTTAGATTCAACTTTATCGAAGTAGTTAGTGAAACCACCTTTCATAAATTCGTTATCGTTAATGCGGAATGAAAGTAAAACGGCTTTTTTTAACCATTCATTTACAATCCAGTCGCCGTCTTTTTTCTCTGCAACACGAAGTGTGCCTGCATCAAGTTGGTTAATCGTTTCTGTTACCGCTTCTCTAACAATGGCATCAGCACTGCGAGGTGTGATATCTGCACGGTTTTCAAAGGCACTTTCAATAATTGTTTGTAAATCGTTGCTCATGATTTTTATCTCGTATTAAATTCGGTTGGAGGTGGTTGTAAAAGAGGGGTATTTTATAGGTCGAGCTTGCAGGATGCTAGTTTTTGATGATTTTTTACAAAAAATGACAGATATATTCCCTCAAAATGGTGGGGCTACCTGTTAGTTATTCTCAATAAAATCACGAATCCGCTTTGCCGCTTCGATACATTCTTCATATGGAGCAACCAACGCCATACGCACATGGTTTGTGCCTGGGTTTATCCCTTTAGATTCTCGGGATAAATAACTGCCTGGCAACACGGTAATATTTTTTTGTTCAAAAAGTTTCTGTGCAAAGCTTTCATCATTAAATGATGTGTTTTTAGAGACATCTATCCATAAGTAAAAGCTGGCGTCCGGCTTTTTTACTGTGAGAACAGGGGATAATATCTCTATCACGTCAGTAAATTTCTTTTGGTAGAGCGCTCGATTTTGAATAACATGCTCTTCATCTTGCCACGCTTTAATGCTGGTTTTTTGGTGATGAAGTGGCATAGCGGAACCATGATAGGTGCGGTATTTTAAAAACTGTGCAAGTACTTCTTTATCGCCGGCAACAAATCCTGAACGTAAACCAGGCAGGTTAGAGCGTTTAGATAAGCTGTGGAATACAACGCAATGTGAATATTCTATATTCCCCATGTCTGCTGCGGCTTCAAGTAAACCAACCGGTGGATTTGCCTCATCAAAATAAAGTTCTGAATAGCATTCATCTGAAGCAATTATAAAGTCATGTTTTTCAGCCAGACGAATGAGCTTTTGCAATGTGGCTTTATCAATGACTGAGCCTGTCGGGTTACCGGGAGAGCATAAATAAAGCAGTTGGCATTGTTGCCATGTTGTTTCATCAACCGCATCAAAATTTGGCAGGTAATTATTTTCAGCCGTGGTGTTCAGGTAAAAAGGTTCTGCACCGGCAAGGTAGGCTGCGCCTTCATAAATTTGATAGAACGGGTTTGGCATTATTACCAGCGGGTTTTTAGTTCGATCAACGACCACTTGGGCAAAAGCAAACAAGGCTTCTCGCGTTCCATTCACGGGCAGGGCATTTACTTCAGGATCTAAACTATCAGCTGGTAAATTAAAACGCTGTGTTAGCCAGTTAGTAATTGAAACTCGAAGTTCAAGTACGCCTTTGGTTAGTGGATAAGCAGAAACACCATTGAGTTGTTGTTGCAACTCATTCATAACAAACTCAGGCGCGGCATGTTTGGGCTCACCAATGGAAAGCGGGATATGGTCGAGGCTAGGGTTTGGTGTTATCCCTTTTTTAAGCGTGGCCAGCTTTTCAAACGGGTAGGGATGTAGCTTATTAAGATCTGGATTCATCATAGTTTTTGTTTCTTGTAGTAAGTATTACGTTTAATATAGTGCGCTTAATTAGCTCCGGATATGGAAACAGAATAGAAAAAACAGACACGCAAAAAGATTGCCATCCATGGCTGCTCGGCTGCCACGTCGTGTGGCAGACGGTCTTTATTTTTCTATTCTGTTTCCATATCCTCAGAGATTCCAAACAATAAAAATATTTTGAATTATAATTTGAGTTTATGAATAATAAAAATGACAGTATAAGCCAGAGTGCTTCTCCAACCAAATTCATGCAAACCCCCATGCTTCCTGTGATTGGTTTATTGTTTGCTTCAACCTTATGGGGGCTTATTTGGTATCCCTTGCGGTTACTAGAAAATAACGGGCTGGATGGCCTGTGGGCATCAGCCTTAATGTATTGCGGCACCATGGTTGTTGCTTTGCCTATTTTATTTAAAGGCTGGCGTGAATGGAAAATGCATCCATGGCTTTTCTTTTTTATGGCGGTTGCCACCGGCTGGACAAACATTGCTTTTATTCTCGCTGTGCTCGATGGCAATGTGGTGCGGGTATTACTGCTTTTTTATCTTTCACCACTTTGGGCAACATTACTGAGTATTTTCTTTTTAGATGAAAAACTCTCACGTCGCGCCATTTATATTTTAGGTATCGCCATGGTGGGCGCCGTTATTATGTTATGGCACGAGTCCATGGGTTTTCCTGCGCCTAAAGATACGGCGGACTGGTTAGCTTTATCAGCAGGTATTGCTTTTGCCATTACTAATGTATTAATTCATAAACTAAATAAAGCGTCGGTCTTAGTGAAAACAGCAACGGGCTGGCTTGGTGTAATTTTAGTGGCCTTTGTTTTAATATTAATAACAGGGCAAAGCATTAACGTTTCTGCCGGTACAATCACCAGCGCATTACTCTTAGGCGCGTTTGCAATGACCTTGATGAATATAGCCGTGGTTTATGGTGTGACTAATATGCCCGTACATCGCTCAGCCATTATTTTATTATTTGAAATTGTTGTGGGCGCGGTGTCATCATTATTATTAACCGATGAAGTGATAGAACTAAAAGAATGGGTAGGTGGCGGCTTGGTGATTTTAGCGGCTTACTTAACCGCGATAAATACAAACGATTAATTATTACTTTAGGGCGATTAAAATGACAAACATCATCAAACTCCATCATGCCAGTTTAATTGTTAAAGACCTCGCGCGAGCTTTATCTTTTTATCAAGGTGTTTTGGGCTTAGAGGTTGAAGGTTCTCGTCCTGACTTAGGTTATCCCGGTGCATGGTTGATTTTGTCTCATAACCAGCAAATTCATTTAATGGAAATTGATAATCCAGACAGTGAAAGTGTTCGTCCTGATCACGGCGGGCGTGATCATCATATTGCGTTTAGTGTTGAATCTATTGAGACACTTGCTCAATCTTTAGAGACACTCAACATGCCTTATACAAAGAGCAAATCAGGTCGTAAGGCTTTATTTTGCCGTGACCCTGATGGAAATGCTTTAGAGTTTATCCAGTCATAACATTGATCTTTATTTTGAAGTTTAAATCTTAGGTAAAGAGATAACAGGTTTATCTGCAGGACGATAAAAGCTGGCAGTATGACCAATGGTTTGCACAAGTACTGCGGTGGTTTTTGTAACAATGTCACCCACCATGATCTTTCGTTCTGTCGCATCGCCACTGATTTTTAGTTTAATAAGTTCATGGCAACTTAAAGCCAGTTCAATTTCACCCATCACATTTTCAGTTAAACCTGCGGCGCCGATTGAAACAACGGGTTTGATATGGTGACAACGTTTACGTAAAAATATAATTTGTTTATCTGTGATTTCGTTATTCATGAAAATGTCCAAACGGGCTAGTGTACTGAAGGGCGAGCATTCTAACGTGTCAGCCCTAATAAATCACCATCTATTCAGGTTATAATAGGGCGCTGTTAGTTTTTACTTCGAGAATACACACCATGGCCAGATCTAAAACAAGTCACACTTGGTTAACCGAGCATTTTAACGATGAATTTGTGAAGCGCGCGCAAAAAGAAGGCTACCGCTCCCGTGCAATCTACAAATTGATGGAAATGGATGATAAAGATCGTCTATTAAAAAAGGGCATGACCGTGGTGGATTTAGGTGCAGCACCCGGTGGCTGGTGTGAATTATTGAGCAAGCGTTTAGGCGCATCTGGCCGAATTTTTGCATTAGATATACTGCCGATGGATCCCGTGGGTGATGTGACTTTTATTGAAGGCGATTTTACTGAACAAAGCGTCTACGATGAGCTGGTTACTAGCTTAGGCGGTAAGTGGGTAGACCTTGTAATTTCAGATATGGCCCCCAATATTAGTGGTACTAAGGCCATCGATCAGCCAAAAATGATGTATTTGGCTGAATTAGCATTGGAATTAGCTGTCAGTGTACTTAAGCCGGGGGGGACTTTTATCACAAAAGTGTTTACTGGCGAGGGGATTGATGAATATAAGAAGGAATTACGACAACATTTTGGTAGTATTATTGTACGAAAACCCAAGGCCTCTCGAGCACGTTCGTCTGAAATTTATTTGATGGCGAAGCAGTTTAAGAAGAGCTAGAATAAACGTATATATTATAAATATTTGCATGATTTAAGGTAGAAATAAATTGAACGATTTAGTTAAAAATATCATTTTGTGGGTTGTTGTGGCCATTATTTTAATGTCTGTTTTCAGCAACTTAACCACAAATACTAAAATACAAGAACTCAGCTATTCAGAGTTCATTAAGAGTATTAAGTCAAATCAAGTGACCGATGTCATGCTTACCGGCCGCGTGATTAATGGCACGCTTCAAGGTGGTTCAAAATTCAGCACCTATAGCCCTGAAACAGATAACAAAGCGATGATAGGCGACTTGTTAAAAAGTGGTGTTGTCATTAAAGCAAAACCATTAGAGCAATCTATTTGGATGCAAATCTTTATTTCTTCATTCCCCTTCTTAATCATTATCGCAATTTGGCTTTACTTTATGCGTCAAATGCAAGGTGGAGGTAAAGGTGGCGCGATGTCTTTTGGTAAAAGCAAAGCACGCTTACTCAGTGAAGACCAAATTAAAATCAACTTTGGTGATGTTGCTGGTGTTGATGAAGCTAAAGAAGAAGTCGGTGAGTTGGTTGAGTTCTTACGTGACCCCGGTAAATTTCAAAAATTAGGCGGAAAACTTCCACGCGGTGTTTTAATGGTAGGGGCGCCAGGAACGGGTAAAACATTATTAGCTAAAGCCATTGCAGGCGAAGCGAAAGTCCCTTTTTTCACAATTTCAGGTTCTGATTTTGTTGAAATGTTTGTCGGTGTTGGTGCGTCACGTGTGCGCGATATGTTTGAGCAAGCAAAGAAACATGCGCCTTGTATTATTTTTATTGATGAGATTGATGCTGTCGGTCGTCATCGTGGTGCGGGTTTAGGCGGTGGACACGATGAACGTGAACAAACCTTAAACCAGCTGCTTGTTGAAATGGATGGTTTTGAAGGCAATGAAGGTGTCATTGTTATTGCTGCTACCAATCGACCTGATGTTTTAGATCCTGCATTACTTCGTCCGGGTCGTTTTGATCGACAAGTGGTTGTGCCACTGCCAGATATGTTAGGACGTGAACAAATCTTAAAAGTGCACATGCGTAAAGTGCCTATTTCAGACAACGTGAATGCAAAAGTTATTGCGCAAGGTACTCCCGGTTTCTCAGGTGCTGATTTAGCGAACCTTGTTAATGAAGCTGCGCTATATGCTGCTCGCACGAATAATCGCATGGTAGAAATGAACGAGTTTGAAAAAGCAAAAGATAAAATCATGATGGGTGCAGAACGTCGTTCTATGGTAATGAGCCAAGATGAAAAGAAACTCACGGCTTATCATGAAGCAGGACACGCTATTGTTGGTTTAAAAGTACCATCACATGATCCTGTTTATAAAGTGTCCATCATTCCACGCGGACGCGCATTAGGTGTCACCATGTTCTTGCCAGAAGAAGATCGCTACAGTTATTCTAAAGAACGTTTAGAAAGCCAAATATCAAGTTTGTTTGGTGGCCGTATTGCTGAAGAACTTATTTTTGGTAAAGAAAAAGTCACCACAGGTGCATCCAATGATATTCAACGCACAACTGAGCTTGCACGTAACATGGTTACACAGTGGGGCTTGTCTGATAAATTAGGCCCGATGGTTTTTGGTGAAGAAGAAGGTGAAGTATTCTTAGGTAAGTCTGTTACTCAGCACAAATCACTTTCTGATGAAACGGCACATGTAATTGACGAAGAAGTCAGAAATATTGTTGACCGCAACTATGCTCGATCAGAAAAAATTCTTAAGGAGAATATTGATATTCTGCATGCAATGTCAGATGCCTTAATGAAATATGAAACGATCGATAAAGAGCAAATTGCTGCCATTATGAAAGGTGAAACACCTCAACCACCAAAAGGTTGGGATGATGAATCTAGTGGCGGTAGTACGGGTAAAGCGGCATCTTCATCTGAAGAATCTACGTCTAAAAAATCTACATCTAAAGAAACAGACAGTAAAATTGGTGGGCCTGCAGGGGAACACTGAAATACTAAATAAAATGAGTCATTGCGAGAAGAGGCTGGCAAACTTTATGTTACCTTCTCGCAATAAGATGACTTCATGAAGCTAAATCTCCACAACCAAAGCCTCGAACTTTCTCATCCCATTGTTATGGGAATATTAAACCTCACGCCGGATTCATTTTCTGACGGCGGATTATTTTTAAATAAAGACATCGCACTCTCTCATGTTCAAAGCATGATAAAAGAAGGCGCCAGTATTATTGATATTGGTGGTGAATCTACTCGCCCTGG
>JASFYW010000016.1:0-12200 GCA_045046865.1 Woeseiaceae bacterium
GTGAACTGCCGCATAACCTTTCTTGGTAGTTAACCGAATTGTTTTAACAATTTCACGGGTTTTCTTATCGAGAACCTGTACTGATTGCTGAATTTCTGGTTCTGGTGTTTTAGTCTGATCTATCCATACATAATCAGATTTGGGATGAGTCCGTAAGAATACACCCGGGCCATCTGTTTCAACGGTATAACATTCTTTCCAGGCCTGCTTCTTATTGCCCTTAGGATCATTACCCCAAACAGTTACCAGACCCGTACCTAGATGAGTTGTACCAGAAACCTGGCCACACTTTTCATCTATCCAGTTTGCACCAGGACCCGGATGTGGAAGTTTATCAACATCAATCATTGCTTCTAACTTACGTTCTTTAGTATCAATGATTACCATCTTGTTAGATGCATTCGCAGCGATCTGGAAGTAACGACCGGTTGGATCGAAGAAACCATCATGCAGGAATTTAGCTGAATCAATTTTGTCGATACGTAAATTATCAATATCAGAATAATCTACCTGCCACATCTGACCCAGTTCCTTCATAGAAACCATCCAGGTAGTTGCCATAGGCGTATCATAAACCGCAGCAACACGTGACTCTTCAACATAGTTACCATCCACGTTTACACCGCGAGATGAAACAACCTTGATAGGCATCATCGTTTCAGCATCAAGAATTACGAAATGTGGTGGCCAGTAAACACCGCCAATTACGTATTTACCATCACCTGATACCGCAACATCACGTGCATCGTAACCAACCTGTACTGAAGCAACCTTCATCTTGTCAGGCTTCGCCCAAAGGTCAACTTTAGTCATCAGACCATCACGACCCATGATGTACCAGAAACGACCTTTATCTTTTGCATGTAAGAAATCATGATGTTCAACTGTTTTCAATACATGTACTGCGTAACCTGTATCGATATGCGTTACGATTTCATGCTTATCACCATCAACGATTGCAATTTTGCCCGCATCACGTTCAATAACCAGGAAGAAGTTCTCCCAGTTGCGACCATGCATTGGTTTTGTTGGATAATCTTTTGGTTGAACAAAAACCTGATGACGCTTCTTCATTAAATCTAAAGACATTTCAGGTGGTTTAGGTGGATCAATCTGAATATACGTTGCCAGCATACTGATCTGTTTTTTCGTCATAATATCGTCGAAATTATTCATGCCGCCTTCAGTACCCAGCGTAATGATTTTTTCTAAACGTTTCTGACCTTTTTTCATGGTGTTTTTAGGTTCCAGATTCTTACCTGTAGCACCTTTTCTTAAAACACCGTGACAACCAGCACAACGCTGGAAATATAATGACTGAGCTTCTTTAAAATCAGTCTCATTCATGGTTGGCTGCTTGGCCTTTGCCGCAGCAATAGGGCTAACTGCAATGGCAGATGCTGCCAGCACAGTTGCAGTGATTAGTTTTGATAACATTCTTCGTTGCATTTTTCTTCTCTCCTGATGGATAAAAAGTTATTTTGCTGATGCTATTGGTACAGATCGATGTCGCTAACCTAATGACCAATAATCATCTATTCAGTTGTACTTGAGTCAGTAGTTCATTCAGCAGACAGAGCGTAACTCGACCTTTGCATTAACTACCTCCCTGGTGGTATAGAGTAGAAGCCATAACCGATTACGTAACATTGACTTACGTCAATATAAGTAATTGCATTTAAGAAAATAAGGTTATTTAGATATATGACAAGATTTTCAAGGAAACTCTTGCTAAAAGCGCACTTGGCGTAAGAAAAAAATAGCCTACTCATTGAGTTAGAAATTATTGGAAGAAGAAAGCATATGATTGGGCAACCTCGGGGATAGAACTTGCTTTTTAAGCTCTGTCCCCTTACCCCATACCACCAAAAACTGGCAGAGTAACGAACCTACTCCGTAAATCTCTTGATGGCATCACACAAGGTACAGAGCACCCATATCCATTGAAGTGGATGCTATCTATCCCCGATGGAGATACTCCATAACAGGGCAAATGACTAACACTTAGACCCAATTAAAAACCTGAACCTACTGAACCTTACCCTTCAGGTAAGGTGTATATTTCTGATCAGTACCATTAATATGATTGACCAGCCAGGTTTTCAGGTAAACAGCAACCTCTTCAATCGTACGCGTTTTATCTACCCGATACTCATCAACATACTTTGTTACCTGTTTGATCATATCTTCATGTTGTTGTTTATGGGCATCAAAATCAGGATATTCACATTCCTGCATCAAGCCTTCTTCACGGGTAAAATGATATTTAGTGTAATCAATTAACTGATTAAGAATATCTTCGATCATTTGATCATCAGTTTTATAATGAGCGGCTGACTGCAACTGATTAATCAGGCCTAGTAATTTTTTGTGGTCTGTATCGATAGAATCAATACCCACACTGTATGAATCCTTCCATTTAACAAAACGCGTAGCGATTATCTTGTCATGAATAATAGGGATAAGAACCAGTACAGCTATTAATATCCAGGGTAACGGATGTGAAAAACCAAGCATAAAGCCCAGTACAATCATTACCAGCAAACCTAATATCAATATTGATACGATCAGCATGCTGATGCCCTTGGTAACAGTCGACATGATTTATAGCCTCGGAATTGTGTTGAGTTTGAATTTAAAGGTTAACTAATATTCGTATGCGTTAAACTGATATATATCAATTTTATGAATAAACTAATATGTATACACCATTTACTTTACTCTATTAAATCAATAACAGACCGCTTAAATACATCATCTGGTACTTTCAGCGCTTTCTTTAAAGCAACGTCACGATCCCACTGGTTACGAATTCCCCCCACATGAAAGGCATCATTTATACTGATATGGTTTATATGATACCAGGGTGACATTAATGGAAAAAACTGCAATGGCCAGTCTGTCCCATAAATCATTTTTGATATAATGACATCATCTTCCAGCGCACGTGATAAATAATTTAATTTATTAAGCTGCGTTAAACTTGAAATATCCACATATAAATTTGGATACTTATGCAACATAGGTATGATTCTATCAAAATTATCCTGCCCTTCATTTTTACCTGTTGTAGCAATGTGAGCAGCGATAACCGTCACACCTAACTCAAGTGGAAATTTTAATCGCAGGGGATCCGCATACTCATCAATCGCATGAGAAAATGATTTTTCCATTCCAGTATGACTTAATAAAGGGATTTTTAATTCTGCCATTAATTCATAAAATTCCTTATATTGCTTATTTGACGGGTCAATATTCATTATCGATGGAATCCACTTAACCAATACCGCCCCCTGCTGTTTTACTTTTCTTAAGCGTGCCAGTGCATCCTTTCGCCCCGGATGAATACTTGCACCAAACAATAAATTATCATAACGGGATGTTTCTTTGGCCAGGTATTCATTAGGCACATAAACCTGTGTTTTTGTTTTATTAAGTTCACCTGCATTTTCTCCACTGGTATCCACATAACCATCCAGAGCCAGAACAACAGCCTGTTTTACACTTTTGGAATGAGAAAGGCTCTCGCTAAGTCGGCTTATTAAAACTTGATCACCCTGTTCAACTAACTCATTTTCAGATACATTCATTGCCCACAGGTAAACAGGGAAACGAAAGTTATCCTGCATTTCACGATTAACAAAACAACCACTATCGCCATAACCCAGGCCGGCTACATGCACGTGAGTATCGATAATTGTTTTCCCGATACCCGGATCGAGATGATCTAGATCATAGTCACGGGAAAACATAAAATAAGTTGTTACTATTAAAATAATGATGAATATGATTTTTTTCATTGCGTCTTAATATTTGTATTTGTTTTCACTACTATCTCACTAACAATTAATAACATCACTTCGCAGGAATGACGACGATTTTTAAGGTAACGGACAACAGTGGTATTTTTTGAACCAGTATTCTAACAAGTAAATTTCATTTTTCAAAAATAAAGACGGTTTCAATCAACAAATGGGCCATATTGACGTATGGGTTCATTATGAGGCACACCAAAACACAACATGAACTCACTGTTTTCATTCGCTAATAACTCCAGCGTTAATCTATTTTCAACAAATAATGCCTGATCTGTTTTCAAATTAAACTGCCCAATAACTAATTCACCCTCTATTAAATAGATAATCCCACGCATAGAAGCCTTAATATCTACTGTGTATTTTGCGCTCTTATTAAGCTTTATATGTTGATATATAACGTCTGTATTCAACTTAAGGGGTGAGCTTTCACCCACCAGAATTTTCACCTGAGCACCGCCCACTTCAAGCACTGGAAATTCATCTTCATTTACCTGCTGGTAAGAAGGTTCTATTTGTTTTAATTTTTTAGGCAGATTAATCCATAACTGAATACCATTACTATTGTCATCCTCTGCTGGCATTTCAGAATGAACCAAACCTTTGCCCGCGGTAAAACGCTGCGCGCCACCGGCAGTAACAAATGATTCATTACCCAGATTATCTTTATGATTCATCCCTCCCTTAAACATATAAGTAATTGCCTCAAAACCTCGATGGGGATGATCTGGGAATCCGCGGTCCGGGCCTATATCAAAATGGTCCCATAATACAAAAGGGTCATAATTCATAAAACCATTTAAAGGAAAAAGGCGCTTAACATCGACTCCGTCACCTTCAGGCACAAGTGTTACATCTCGTATTTTTATATCCATCTTATTCTCCAAATTTTTCAGCTCTATCATGGGTATAGGTGAAATCTAATTCAGGACCTTTTGGCACTAACTGTGTCGGGTTTACACTGGTGTGACTATAATAGTAATGCCTTTTTATATATTCAAAATCTATAGTTTCTGCTATACCTTTCACTTGATATAACTCTCTAAGGTAATTAGATAAATTAGGATAATCTGCAATACGTTTTAAATTACATTTAAAGTGCCCTACATAAACCGCATCAAAACGAATTAATGTTGTAAATAAACGCCAGTCTGCTTCCGTTATTTCATTACCCGTCAGGTATCGCTGCTTCGCCAGTATTTTTTCTATCTCTTGAAGTTCATTAAAGAGGCGATCAAACGCCTTTTCATAAGCCTCTTGTGTTGTAGCAAAACCACAACGATAAACACCATTATTAATATTTTCATAAACCGGCTGATTGATACGGTCAATTTCTTCACGTAAATGCAGGGGATAAAAATCTGTTTTTACATCTGTAAATTCATTAAATTGTGAATTCAACATACGAATAATTTCTGACGACTCATTATTAACAATAGTATTCAGTTTTTTATCCCACAGTACCGGAACGGTAATTTGACCCGTAAACTCCTTATCTGCCCGGGTATATATTTGATGCATATACTTTAAGCCATACAGCTCATCACGATATTGCCCTTCATTTTCAAAGGTCCAGCCTTCATCAAACATATCGGCTTCTACAACTGATAATCCAATTACAGATTCCAGGTTTTTAAGCTTTCTAAAAATAACGGTTCGATGCGCCCATGGGCATGCATTAGACACATAGAGATGATAACGGTTAGCTTCGGCTGCAAAATCCGAACTCCCATCTGTTGTTACCCAATGACGAAAGCTGGATTCCATGCGTTTGAACTCACCTTCTTCGACTTCTTTTTCTAACCAGTTTTCAACCAGTTTGCCTTTGATTAACATACCCATTTTAATATCCTGTTTTTAAACAAATCATTAAACCTGTAGATGCAGCCCAGAACTACCCGGGCAGCAATTACAAACTATTATAATTTTAGTTATTAAATTTATTATCTACACTCAATATTCCAGCGCCATGCACTGACAGCAACAACAGGCCACCGGTAATGCTAATATTTTTCATAAACAGAATCATTTGCATCTGTTCTGCCAGGTTTGAATGAAATATCAACGCAGCGACCAGGGTAAAACCCGCAAGTACATATGCAGCCCATTTCACTTTAAAGCCAACTATGACCATCAAACCACCGATAATTTCAAGCGCAATAACCACAGGCAGTAAAACACCGGGAACCCCCATACTATCCATATATCCTGCCGTACCCGCATAACTTTCACCCAGTTTGTTTAATCCGGCTAATAGAAAAATATGACCTAAAAACAGTCGCCCAACTAACTCAATTACGTTATTCATAAGTTTTCTCCACATGTCTAATTAATGTATGTAAGTAGTATAATTCAACTAAATAGATTAAAAAGCGCATAATATAGGCTTTAACTATCGAATAAATAGATATATATTCATTGTATGAAAATTCCAAAAGTAACTCTGGATCAATGGCGCGCACTGCATGCAGTGGTTGATTTTGGTGGTTTTGCTCAGGCCGCAATAAAGATGAATCGTAGCCAGTCATCAATTAGTTATGCCGTTAATAAACTACAGAGTCAGCTTGGGTTAAAGCTATTACATATAGAAGGACGCAAAGCGGTATTGAGTGAAGCAGGAAAAATTCTGCTTCAAAGGTCACGTCAGTTACTATCAGATGCCAGTGCCATTGAGGTGCAGGCACATCATCTTGAACAGGGTTGGGAGGCAGAGATCCGTCTGGCAGTAGAAGCAGCCTATCCGACTCAACAATTAATGAAGGCCCTGAAACAGTTTAAACCACTGAGTAATAAGACACGTATTCGGCTACAGGAAGTTGTTTTATCCGGAGCTGAAGAAGTTTTACTGTCCGGTAATGCCGATCTGGTTATCAGCCCATTTGTGCCACAGGGTTTTTTAGGTGAAGAATTAATCAAGGTAAATTTTGTCGCTGTGGCACATCCAGAGCACCCATTACATCAACTTGGTAGAGAAATCACAACTCATGATTTAAGCCGGGAAACTCAGGTAATTATCAGTGACTCTGGCAGCAAAGGCATAGATGCGGGCTGGCTTAGTGGCTCACAACGATGGTCTGTTAATAGCCTGGAATCAGCTCAGAAAATCATTAGTAACGGGCTGGGTTATGGCTGGTTACTGGAAGAAGAAATTGAGCAACCGATTAAAAATGGACAATTAAAATATCTGCCTTTAAATGAAGGAAGGAGACAGACAAGTATTCTCTATCTTATTTATACTGACCTTAACCGAGTTGGCCCGGCCACAAAACAGTTAGCTGAAATTTTAAAGCAGGTAAGCCGTTAATATACACTTCTGAATTAACACAAAATGTAGAGTGTATTATATCTAAACACATCAATCTTAAAAAACCTGTTAAATTATTTACAATGCAGCTCACAGTAATAAAGGATGGAATTCTGCTATAATTTTCATTATTTAGCCCCCTACTTCTAAATTATGATCAGACTAATATTATTACTTATATTATTAACCGTCTTAAACGGATGCGGGCAAAAGAAATATACCGCTCCACCCGCCAGCATATCTACAAGTGATTCACCTATAGTCAAAAAGCTCTATAAGCACTATAACGAATGGCGAGGTGTAAAATACCGTGAAGGCGGAATATCTAAAAAAGGTGTTGATTGCTCCGCTTTTGTACAGATAGCATACAAGGAAAAACTTCATAAAAGCATTCCTCGCTCTACTGAATTAATGTCTGAAACAGGAAAACCGGTTAATATTAAAAAACTCCGGCCAGGTGATGTTGTATTTTTTAAAACCGGTTTTAAGGTTCGCCACGTAGGCATTTACGTGGGTAAAGGTGAGTTCATTCATGCCTCAAGTAGTCGCGGTGTAATGAAATCTAAATTAAGTAACCCCTACTGGGTTGATGCATACTGGATGTCGCGACGTTACTAGTTTTTCAAAGAAATATAATAAAGTTGAACTGAGTTTAGAAGATAATAAAATAACAAACCCAAACTTAATAACCAGCTCAACATTGCAGGATAGAAAAAAACATCAGCCTTATAAAAACTTAAAACTGTAAGTAACAATGCAGCCATATGACAATAATACTGTCGCAGCATTTTTTTGCGACTAATCACCTCATTCATCGTAGGAACACCGGATAGTCCTTTTTCAGTAAAAGCTAGCTTTCTATTTAAATGCAGCCAAACAAGAAAGGGTACAATTTTAAATAACATACCATTTATAATTGAAAACACAAAACCGGAAAAAAACATAAACCCAATAAACACACTTAAATTTACATCATAATAATAACTATAATTATATACGAACACACATATGATAAGTGAAGACAAACCCGTTAACCAGAAATACAAACTGGCGTCACTCAACCGTTTTTTACGTTGAAATAACAATTTTATACTGATTATCGAAAATACAAATAGAGAAACACTAACAACTAACACCATTATCTTTTCTGAATAATCAGCCACTATTTGCACTGACAAAACAATAAGACAGATAAAAATTATTAAAGAAAAAAACCGCTTAAAAATATCTGGAAATTCACTGGTCACCTGAAACATTGGAATCACCTGATACGTAACGGCTACAATCATCAAGGTAACCCAACCTAAAGCACCCCATAAAACATGTATGTTTGTAAGTTGTCTTAATAAAGGCATAGAATCCCATGCTGACCCTACAGCTAACAAACTACCAAATAGCAACGCAACCCATAAAGCACTTATCGAGTAACGCATACCCACAGCCGAAGCAAATCTGGATTTCGCTTTATACAAGCCTATTGAAGCTAGAATAAGAAAGATTAATAAGCCGGGTATTAAAAAAAGCAAACCCAGTTTTATCAATAACGACTCTTGAACAGCAAGTCCTGTGCAGAATAGTGTCACACCTGAAAACATCAAAAAATGTATTATCTTACTACTAATCTTAGATTTATACATTTCACTTCCAGCCAGAACAGGCAATAACTGGAACACCGCACCCATCATTATCATACTGATGAAACCAAGCGTTAATAAATGAGTAATTGCCAACGTTTCAGGTAACCAACGATGTTGAAGGACATCGGGCCCCGAAAACATTAATAATAAAACGGCTGCAATAGCAAAAATGGGCGCACTAATAAAAAATCGTAGTGGCGTCCATATCTCCGGCGATTGATCCAGTGATAGCTGGGTATAATTCATGGTATGTAGATTAAGTTTAGAAAAAGAAGTTCAATGTGTTTAGCCTTAAGTTAATTTATAACAATATTAAATTTATATAAAACAACACTACTCCCCATGAACTTTATGAAACATTAAATATAAGCTAATTTTATCCCAAAATATAAGTATGTAATTAAGCATTCGGAGATGACGATCGTTCGAGTTAACGGACAGAAGTGATAAAATAATTAAATTAATTTTTTTATTAACTCACCGGTCCTTTTATCTTTAGCAAACCACATATAAATATCAAAACCAAACTCACCGTCAGTGACTTTATATCTGAATCCATTTTCCAGCAAAATATCATACAGTGGAAAAGGCTGCATACGATGCAACATTTTCAAATACTCCCCCTGCTGTAAATCGTCCAGACCTTTCATCACAACTTCCATCGGTTCAGGTGATTGCATTTCATGTACATCCAGTATAATTTCTTTACACATAATCAGGCCGCATGGTTAGTTTTATCAATAATATCCTTTGTTAATTCTTCTGCTTTGTCTGCACAATCTGTATCAATCATAGGGTAAAGTATCTGCTCTTCTTTCATATTATGTTGCTGCATATAGATAAGAAGCGTTTCAGATAAACCAAGATAACGATCACCATTTTTATCTTCTAACGCTTTACCCAATTCGGTAATAAGCGCTCTCATTTGCTCATGTTCATGGCGCATCATTTCTGTTGGCCCATGGCGCATGCCGGTGGCATCTTCAAATGCAGGGAAAAGAATATCTTCTTCGTGTGTGAAATGGGATAGTAGACTTTCGATAAAATCGCTTGCAATTACATGCGCTGTTTCCCAGTCATTCTTAGAGACATACAGTTCTGCTTTCGCATAAAGCGCATCACAACGTTTGTGATCAGTGGTCATTACATCTCGAATAGAAATCATATTTTTTCCTTTATAAGGAGAAAATACTATTCAAAATCAAACTGAACGACCTTAACAAAAATCAATTTTATGATTTTTATACTTATTAAGTGCTTTGCACAAAAGATATTCCCGTCATGACCCGTTGCTTTTGAGCCCGATTCCAGTGTCTTTAGGTTGAAAGTCACTGGATCCCAGCTACAAACATGCTGAGATGACGAAATCGGTGTTATTTTCACATGATATCTTTCGTGCAAAATTCTCTTCTTAATATATCGACAGAAATTTAGACCATTGCAAACTCTTTCATCTGGTCTCTGTCTAATATGGTTATATCTGAACCAGATACTTGTATTGTTTCGCTATTTCTTAACTGTTTAATAATGCGGGAGAAGGTTTCAGGCTTTATAGAAAGACGCGAGGCAAGAACTGATTTAGGCATCTTTAAATGTAGTTTATCGCTATCTCCCGCCTGCTCAAGTAAATAGGCAGCCAGACGATTTCGCCCCGTCTGCACACTAAGGTGATCAATTTCATGTATCAACCCCCTGATACGCTGACTCATTTTACCCAGCAAAACAAGGCAGGTTTGTGGGTTTTCATTCAACATATGTAAAAAACATTTAGCATCAAACGCAATGACTTCTGCTTCGTTAAGCGCGGATGAAGAGACCGGAAAGTGAGCTTGCTCTAAAAACATTAGCGCCTCACCAAATGTTTCACCGCTATTAACAACTTCTATGACTTTTTCCTGGCCATCAGCTGAAATTCTAAACAACTTAACCAAACCACTGAAAACCAGATAGAAACTGGCAACATTTTCACCCTGAGAAAACAGAGATTGATCTTTTTTAAGTTTATGCAGATGTGCGTGCTCCCAGATACCGGCAAGCTGATTTTCAGAAAGGTTATCAAATATATGTATGTTTTTGACAAAATCTTTATGTAATGGGGTTAACACATGAGCTCCAGTATATATATTATTTCATTTTAAACTTATCGGCATTATATATCACGCCGATAAGTACTTGAAAGTCGATGATTTAAGCTTGATAAATATCAATGTTTCTAATCTTCAGGCATTATCTAATACACACACGAATATATAAACCCTTATATATATAATAATAACAGCGAGGATACTGCGCTATGTCTGAGGTTTTTACTAAATCAATGGCACGTAACATCTTTTATGGTGGAAGCGTGTTTTTCTTCTTACTTTTACTCGCGCTCACATACCAGACCCATCAAGCCTGGCCTGAGCGAGATAACCACGAGAATCTTACTGATACGGTTCGACATGGTAAAGAGTTATGGGAAGTCAATAACTGTGTTGGTTGTCACTCATTATTAGGTGAAGGCGCATATTTTGCACCAGAACTGGGTAATGTATATCAGCGTTATGGAAATAGCACTGAAGCAATCAAGGCGTTCATTATGAGTCGTCCTAAAGAAGGTATTCCAGGTCGTCGTAGCATGCCCCAGTTCAACTTCGATGATGAAGAACTGGAAGCGCTTGCTCAGTTCCTGAAGTACGCATCCGGGATTAACACTAACGGCTGGCCACCTAATATTCAAGGTTAAGAGGTAGAGATAATATGAAATATGAATCACAGTCAGTTGCAAAACTGTACTTTATCGCTGCAATAGGCCTGTTTGTTGGTCAGATCGTTTTTGGTCTGATTATGGGCTTGCAATATGTCATGGGAGACTTCCTGTTTCCTGAGATTCCTTTTAACGTTGCCCGCATGGTGCATACCAACTTATTAATCGTCTGGTTACTGTTTGGTTTCATGGGCGCAGCTTACTACTTAATACCTGAAGAGGCCGAAACCGAACTGCATAGTCCGATGCTGGCTAAAGTTATGTTCTGGGTATTTTTAGCGGCAGGTGTGTTAACCATTTTAGGTTACTTACTTGTACCTTACTCAACTCTGGCGGAAATAACGGGCAACCATTTATTACCCACCATGGGACGAGAATTCCTCGAACAACCCACCATTACCAAGATAGGTATCGTAATTGTTGCCCTGTCCTTCCTGTATAACGTTGGTTTTACAGTTCTGAAAGGTCGTAAAACAGTTATTACGCTGGTACTACTAATTGGTCTGGCTGGTTTAGCTATCTTCTTCCTGTTCTCATTCTATAACCCTGATAATCTGGTTAAAGATAAGTACTACTGGTGGTTTGTTGTTCACCTGTGGGTAGAAGGCGTATGGGAATTAATCATGGCTTCAATTCTGGCCTTTGTATTAATCAAAACAACCGGTGTTGACCGTGAAATTATCGAAAAATGGTTA
>JASFYW010000017.1:0-21371 GCA_045046865.1 Woeseiaceae bacterium
CAACAGTATATAAGCGAACAGCGAAATCCGTTAAACTATCAGGTATAGAACTTGGTCAATGTCTAGGCGCTAAAAAGCGCCTTTTTTATGTTTAATCCCGCAGTATGTGAGTAACGGTAGTGAGTGATAGTAATTCTAATTTAAGCCATATTCGTAATTTTTCCATTATTGCCCATATAGATCATGGTAAATCGACCTTAGCGGATCGTTTTATCCAGATGTGTGGAGGGTTAACGGAACGTGAAATGAGCAGCCAGGTTTTGGATTCCATGGATATCGAGCGTGAACGCGGTATCACCATTAAAGCGCAAAGTGTGACGTTAGACTACAAAGCCAATGATGGAGAAGTTTACCAATTCAATTTCATTGATACCCCGGGTCATGTCGATTTCTCTTATGAAGTATCACGCTCATTGGCAGCCTGTGAAGGTGCATTACTTGTGGTTGATGCTGCTCAGGGTGTCGAAGCGCAAAGTGTTGCCAACTGCTATACCGCTATAGAACAGGGCTTAGAAGTTGTTCCTGTATTGAATAAAATAGATCTTCCCGCAGCAGAACCAGAGCGTGTGAGCCAAGAAATTGAAGAAATTATTGGCATAGAAGCCGCTGAAGCGACGCGAGTTTCTGCTAAAACAGGGGTTGGTGTAGAAGATTTATTGGAAGATATTGTACGTCTTGTGCCGCCACCAAAAGGCGATATAAATGCACCATTACAGGCGCTCATTATCGATTCTTGGTTTGACAATTATTTAGGTGTGGTGTCTTTAGTTCGTGTCATTAATGGCCAATTAAAGAAAAAACAAAAAATTCGTATTATGTCTGCTGGGCGAGATCACCAAGTGGATCATGTTGGTATATTTACACCAAAGCGTCAGGATTTAGACACTTTAAGTGCGGGTGAAGTGGGTTATGTCATTGCTGGGGTTAAAGATATTGATGGTGCGCCAGTGGGGGATACGATCACCGACGCTAATCATCCCGCAGAAACGGCTCTTGAAGGGTTTAAGCAAGTTCAGCCTCGCGTTTTTTCAGGGCTATTTCCTGTTGCGGGTGATGACTATGAAAACTTACGTGAAGCCCTTGCTAAACTTCGTTTAAATGACGCTGCATTATTTTATGAACCTGAAACGTCAACAGCATTAGGTTTCGGTTTTCGCTGTGGCTTCTTGGGCTTGTTACATATGGAGATCATTCAAGAACGTTTAGAGCGTGAATATGATCTCAATTTGATTACTACCGCACCTACCGTTATTTTTGAAATAGAAGACCATAAAGGCGTAGTGAGAAAAATAGAAAACCCTGCTGAATTACCAGAACCTAACTTTATAAATGAAATTCGTGAGCCTATTGTGGTTGCAAATATTTTAGTGCCTCATGAATATGTTGGTAATGTCATCACCCTTTGTATTGAAAAACGAGGGGTACAAAAAAATATGCTGTACGTTGGAAATCAAGTATCCATTTCTTATGAAATGCCGATGAATGAAATTGTCCTTGATTTTTTTGATCGACTTAAATCAGTCAGTCGCGGTTATGCTTCAATGGATTATGAGTTTGATCGTTTTCAAGTGGCGGATCTTGTGAAGGTTGATATTATGATCAACAGTGAAAAAGTGGATGCGCTTTCTGTGATTGTTCATCGAGATAGATCTATTTCTCTTGGCCGTGATTTAACTGAAAGAATGAAAGAAATCATTCCTAGGCAAATGTTTGATGTTGCAATTCAAGCTATGATAGGTGGGAAAATTATTGCACGTACGAATGTAAAAGCGCTACGTAAAAATGTAACCGCTAAATGTTATGGTGGAGATATTTCACGTAAGAAAAAATTATTAGAAAAACAAAAAGCCGGAAAAAAGAGAATGAAGACCGTGGGCAGTGTTGAAATTCCACAAGAAGCCTTTCTAGCCGTTTTAAACACAGGGAAAGATAAATGAACATAGATTTTTCATTAGTACTTGCCATTATTATTCTTGTGTCAGGGAGTATATGGGCAATAGATTATTTCTTCTTTGCATCAAAAAGAGAAGGCTTTATACAATTTGATTCAGACAGTAAGAAATCATCAAATGAACCGGCCATCGTTGAATTTTCAAGATTCATTTTACCTGTTGTCTTGGTCGTCTTCTTATTGCGCGGTTTTATTGCGGAACCGTTTAGAATTCCTTCAGGTTCAATGCTGCCAACGTTAGAAATTGGTGATTTTATTCTGGTGAGCAAATTTAACTACGGCATACGCTTACCCGTTATCAATAAGAAAATTATTGAAATAGGTAACCCAGAAAGAGGGGATGTGGTGGTCTTTCGCTACCCTGAAAACCCATCAATTGATTACATAAAACGTATCATTGGTGTCCCTGGGGATGAAATTGGTTACTATAATAAGATATTGTATATTAACGGGAAAATTGCAAATCAGCAGCCAAAGGGTGACTATCCATTTGGTTACTACAACTTTAAACGAATATCAGAAAGCATCGCTGAGCCAGCAGTTACTCACGATATACTGGTGGCCGATCTACAGCCCGCATCTGATTTTGTTTTAGTTGTACCAGAGAAAAGTTATTTTGCTATGGGTGACAATCGAGACAATAGTCGAGATAGTCGTGTTTGGGGTTTTGTACCCGATGAAAATTTAGTGGGCCGTGCTTTCTTTGTTTGGATGAGTTGGGAATTTGGTAATTGGCCTAAGTGGCACCGTGTTGGCACTGTTATACAATAATGAGTTTATACCAGGGAGTTATTATGCAGAATCAACAAAAACAAAAAGGTTTGACCGGCGTCAGTATTATGGTGATTTTGGTGGCTCTCGCATTTATAGCTGTGATCTTCTTAAAAATCATGCCTATCTATTTTGATTCCTTTAAAGTATCTGACGTTGTTAGCAGTATGAAAGCTGAACGTGGTTTGGGTGATAAGTCAGGTAAAGAAATTAAAAGCATGATTCTAAAACGTTTAGACGTCAATATGGTTTCAGATGTTACTGCAGAAGATATTTTTGTTGAAAAAACAAAAGATGATATTTTTATTGATGTTGAATACGAAGTGCGTAAACCAATGTTTGGTAACCTTGATGTTATTATTAGTTTTAAAAAGAGTGTTGAGGCGCCTGCCATTTGATTGCGAATTCTCAATTAGATAAAGTGAGTCAACTTTTTAATTATGAGTTTTCAGACAAGGCATTATTAGATCTCGCATTAACTCATCGCAGCATGGGCTCAAGAAATAATGAACGGCTTGAATTTCTGGGTGACTCTATACTGGGTATGGTGATCAGTCAGGAATTGTTTAAACGTTTCCCGAATGAAAAAGAAGGTGTTTTAACCCGCCTACGATCAAACTTGGTTAAGGGTGATACTCTTAGTGAAATAGCCGTTGAATTAAATTTAGGTGATTTTTTAAAGTTAGGTTCGGGTGAACTTAAAAGTGGCGGTTATCGCCGTGCTTCTACATTAGCCGATGTCGTTGAAGCTATTATCGGGGCTATTTATTTAGATTCTAAAAATAAAGGCTTCAGTATCATTGAAAAAATCATTCTTGATGTTTTTCAACAACGACTTAACGACTCTGAGCCATCAAGTCTTTTAAAAGATCCAAAAACAAGATTACAAGAATATCTACAAGCTAAAAATTTACCCTTGCCTGTCTACAATATTGAATCAGTAACAGGTAAAGAGCATCAACAAACATTTGAAATCTCATGTTCCATTAAAGGTTTTACCAATAAATCTGTCGCCAAGGGTGCAAGTCGTCGTAAAGCCGAACAAGCATCCGCTGAAAAAGCATTAGCAAGTATTACTCATGAATAACACAACATCAAAAGATAACAAAGATTTTCAATGCGGTTACATCGCCTTAATTGGTCGACCAAACGTGGGTAAATCTACCCTAATGAATTATATTTTGGGTCAGAAAATTAGTATTACCTCACATCGACCACAAACTACGCGGCATCGCATTGTCGGTATTAAAACAACAGATAATGCCCAGTTTGTTTATCTAGATACACCTGGTATACATGATAACGAAAAAAAGGCCATGAACCGTTATATGAATCGTACTGCAGGTGCGAGTTTTAAAGATGTAGACGTGATTGTTTTCTTAGTCGAAGCCATGCGTTGGACAGCCGAAGATGATTTGGTTATTAAACGTTTTCAAAATACAAAATCTCCTGTTATTTTAGCGATTAATAAAGTTGATTTAATAAAGAAAAAAGAAGATCTATTACCTTTTTTAGAAAAGATACGAAATAAATTTGAATTTAAAGAATACATACCCTTGTCTGCAATGAAAGGGGACAATATTGAAAACCTTGAAGATATTCTTTTAAATTACTTACCTGTATCAGAACCTTTTTATTCAGAAGATCAAATTACCGATCGCAGTTCACGCTTCATGGCGTCTGAAATTATTCGTGAAAAATTAACAAGAAATTTAACACAAGAGCTACCTTATGATTTAACGGTAGAAATTGAAAAGTTTGAACATGATGGAAAAATTCTTGATATTTCCGCCGTGATTTGGGTTGAACGTAAAAACCAAAAAGCCATTATTATTGGTAAGGGTGGCGGAAAGTTAAAAGAGATGGGCACTAAAGCGCGAATAGATATGGAAAAACTTTTCCAAGACAAAGTATTTCTTCAGTTATGGGTCAAGGTTAAAAGCGGTTGGTCTGATGATGTACGAGCATTAAATAGTTTAGGTTATTTAGACGACTACTAACATTAGAAACTATGAGTCAATCCAGTCATCGTGTTTCACTACAGCCGGCCTATATCCTTCATGGTCGTGACTTTCGAGATACCAGTCGTTTACTGGATATATTTACCCAAGACTATGGCAGAATCACCTTAGTTGCAAAAGGTGCGCGCTCGGCACGGTCAAAGCTTCAAGGTGTTTTATTACCTTTTACACCATTACTCATTTCTTGGTCGGGTAAAGGTGATGTACAAACTCTTACTTCTGCAGAATCATTAAAAAATGATATTCACTTATCGGGTAAACAGATAATGAGTGGCTATTATATTAATGAATTATTACAGCGATTAATGACGTCGCATGATCCTCACCCAGAAGTGTTTGATATTTATCAAACAACCTTACTCAGCTTTGAAAAGGATAATGAAGAGCATGTGTTAAGGCGCTTTGAAAAATACTTATTAGCAAAAATAGGCTATGGCTTATTGTTAGACACTGATTTTGTTTCAGGCGATAAAATTCGCAATGATGCCTTTTACCATTATCATCTTGAGCATGGTCCTGTTGTTGTT
Source organism: Woeseiaceae bacterium (assembly GCA_045046865.1). Lineage (GTDB taxonomy): Bacteria > Pseudomonadota > Gammaproteobacteria > UBA6429 > Thiohalophilaceae > JAGLTQ01. The sequence goes on from JASFYW010000017.1 coordinate 5,271, forward strand.
AAATCAGAAGATAACAGTGATACAATTCAAACTGAACTGGTTATCTCAGGTAAAACCTTGTTGGAATTATCGGTAGACAACCTGAGCTGCAGTCAAAGTAAAAAAGAAGCAAAACAGTTAATGAGAATGGTATTAAATCATCATTTAGGCGGCAAGCCTTTAAAGACCCGAAATTTACATTGGTACAAACCACTATGAATAAAAACAACTCACTATTACTTGGCGTTAACATCGATCACGTTGCCACCTTACGTCAAGCCCGTGGCACAATTTATCCAGAGCCTATTCAAGCAGCATTAGTTGCAGAACAAGCTGGAGCAGATTCAATTACTCTGCATTTAAGAGAAGATCGTCGTCACATCCAAGAACGTGATGTGGATATGCTAAAAGATATTCTGCAAACACGTATGAATTTAGAAATGGCTGTTACTGATGCCATGCTAAGTTATGCTGAAAAAATATTACCAGAAGACTGTTGCTTAGTACCCGAAAAACGAGAAGAATTGACCACTGAAGGTGGTTTAAATGTAGCAGGGCAGATGCTTAAAATGAAAGAAGCATGCTCTCGTTTAGCCGATAGAGAAATTAGAGTTTCACTTTTCATTGATGCTGATAAAAAACAAATTGACGCTGCTGCAGAATGTCAGGCGCCGGTAATAGAGATTCATACAGGGCATTTTGCAGACGCAACCTCTATTGCTGTAAAACAAGAAGAATACCAACGCATTGTTGAAGCTGTAGAATATGCAGACAGTTTAGGCTTACATATTAATGCGGGGCATGGTTTGCATTACCATAATGTAACAGAGATTGCGGCATTACCTTTGATTCAAGAACTTAATATTGGTCATGCTATTATTGCTAGAAGTATTTTTACTGGTCTAGATAGTGCAGTAAAAGAAATGAAAGCATTAATGGATTCAGTACGAAACGCACCTAAATGATACTAGGCATTGGTACAGATATTGTTTATATTCAACGTGTTCGTGAAAGCTTAGCTAAGCACGGTGATTCGTTTGCACAACGTATTTTAACTGAAAAAGAATTTAAGATATTTAAAAGTAAAAACGAATCTATCCAAGCGGCTTTCTTGGCTAAACGTTTTGCAGCTAAAGAAGCGACAGCTAAAGCGATGGGCACAGGGTTTAGTCAGGGTTTATCGCTACGGCATATTGGTGTAGAAAATGATGAGGCGGGTAAACCCAGTTTGTATTATTTAGAGTCAGCAAAAAAGTTTGTGGCGGAAAATAAAGTAACGCAGTCTCATATTAGTTTGTCAGATGAAAAAGAATATGCTGTTGCCTATGTTATCTTGGTTACCATGATGGTCACTTAGCTGGTTAAGCGTTTAATTCCATTTTTGCTTTAATAAAGCAGGGCCTTCTTTAATAATAACGAGCATTTCACTTAAAACATTTTCTACTAGTTCGGTTAAATTCGGTTGAGTTTTCTCTTTTAAACTATATTCCAATGTTTTCGCATACTCTCTCAAATTAGGCACAACACAATATGCTGTTGCACCATGAAGCTTATGAGCATGCTCAGCCAAGGCTTCTAAGTTTTTTTCTTTGAAACTGATTTCTATTTGTTCTAGCCGTTGATCTAGGTCATCTAAAAGCATCGTAAAAAGCTCTTTTGCGAGAGATGTGTTGCCGTTAGCCGCTATGATGGATTTTTGAATATCGAGAATTTGAGTCATTATTTAGCACTTTGTCTTATGTGATGAGAAGTGTACTGTTGAACATGGGTTTAGTGCAAATATTGGGCGTTTTAATATAAAATAAGCCATAAATAAAGAACATAATTACCTATTTTGAGTAAATTATAATGAGTCCAACAGATAAAAAATCAGAGTTTCCAACAATAGAGTCTTTTGTCGGTAATACCCCGCTGGTACGTTTACAGCGTTTGCCGGGTGAAACGAGTAATATCATTCTGGTTAAATTAGAGGGTAGTAACCCCGCAGGTTCTGTCAAAGATAGACCTGCTCTTAGCATGATTCAACATGCCGAAGCTCGTGGTGATATTAGCCCAGGCGATACATTGATTGAGGCGACGAGTGGTAATACAGGCATCGCACTCGCCATGGTTGCAGCAATCAAAGGCTACCGAATGATACTTATTATGCCGGATAACATGAGTATCGAGCGACGAGCCTCAATGAAAAGTTATGGCGCAGAGTTACTGCTTGTAACCCAAGAACAAGGTATGGAAGGTGCGAGAGATTTGGCCTTGGAAATGGAGAAAGAGGGCAAAGGGACTGTATTAGATCAGTTCTCTAATGAAGATAATTCTTGCGCTCATTACGATACCACGGGCCCTGAAATCTGGCGTGATACTCACGGTAAAATTACACATTTTGTTAGTGCAATGGGAACAACGGGTACCATTATGGGGACTTCTCGTTACTTAAAAGAGCAAAATTCAGAGATACAAATCGTCGGTGTGCAACCTGAAGAGGGTGCTTCTATACCGGGGATTCGTCGTTGGCCAAAAGAATATTTACCGAAAATTTTTGAGTCCAGCCGCGTTGATATGACGATGGATATGGATCAAAATTTAGCAGAAGAAACGACATTAAGACTTGCAAGAGAAGAAGGTATATTCTGTGGAATATCGTCAGGTGGAGCTGTTGCAGCAGCACTAAGGCTTTCGTCACAGGTTGAAAATGCCATTATTGTTAGTATTATCTGTGATCGTGGTGACAGGTATCTTTCAACACCGTTATTCTCGTTATAAAATAGCAATGTTTGTATGAACTTAACTAAAACTGGACTAAGAAAAAAATGGCAAGAAGAAGAAAACAAAAGCCTTTAGAAGAACATGAAGCGACCGTTGAATCATTAAGTCATGATGGTAAAGGTATTTGTCGCGTTGACGGTAAAACAATTTTTGTAACAGGCGCTTTAGCGGGAGAACGTGTTCGCTTTTCATTTCGCCCACATAAAAAAAGTTATGATGCAGGAAACTTAGTTGAAGTGCTCGAAGCATCGCCTGATCGCATTGAAGCTAAGTGTCAGCATTATGGCCTGTGCGGTGGCTGTAGTTTTATGCATTTAAGCAGCGAAAAACAAATTGAAGAAAAACAAAAAGTGTTAATCGATGCGTTGCAGCATATTGGTAAAGTAGAAGCAGAAGAAATTCTACCTCCACTGACAACGCACCCTTGGGGGTACAGACGAAAAGCACGTTTGGGTGTTAAATTTGTTTATAAAAAAGAAAAGGTTTTAGTTGGGTTTCGTGAAAGAAATGCTCCGTATTTAGCTGAACTTGAACAGTGTGAAGTTTTACATCCTGATGCAGGTTTACGTATAACGTCCTTTGCTAAAGTGATTCGTCGTTTAAGTTGTTATGACAAAATAGCACAAATAGAAGTGGCGATTGGAGACAATATTAGTGCTTTTGTTTTTAGAAACTTGGTTGAATTAACCGGCGAAGATAAAGAAATACTTATAGCTTATGCAAAAGAAGAATCCATTGCTATCTACTTACAACCCAAAGGGCCTAAAACGGTCACGCCACTGTACCCTGAAAATCCGCAATTACAATATAGCCTCCCTGACTATGATGTTACGTTAAATTTCGAACCGACGGACTTTACTCAAGTGAATCAAGATATTAATCCTAAAATGATTAAGTTGGCTCTTGATTTATTAGACTTAAAAGAAACAGACCATGTCTTAGAGTTGTTTTGTGGTTTAGGTAATTTCACCTTACCGATGGCACGAACAGTAAAAATGGTAACGGGTGTAGAAGGGGATGCCGAACTTATTGAACGAGCCAATAAAAATGCTGAAATGAATGGTATTTCAAACACCGATCTTTATGTCGCAAACTTAATGGAAGATGTAGACGGAAGCGAATGGCTTAATCCAAGTTATGATAAATTATTATTGGATCCACCTCGAAGTGGTGCTAAAGAAATACTACCGACATTAGCCAAGTTAAATATTAAACATATTGTTTATGTTTCTTGTAATCCTTCCACGCTTGCGAGAGATGCAGGTACCTTGGTAAATGAAATGGGTTACACATTAAATAAAGCGGGCATTATGGATATGTTTCCACATACTGCTCACGTTGAATCTATCGCGCTGTTTACGAAAAAATAATATGCCAACGGAAATAGAAAGAAAATTTTTACTTAAAAGTGATGCGTGGCGTAAGTCAGCAGATGAGGGAGTAAAATATTCACAAGGTTATTTAGTGGGCAGTGAAAAATCATCGGTACGTGTACGGCTTCAAGGTCAACAAGCTTTTATTAATATAAAGTCAGCAACCATTGATATTACTCGTCAAGAATTTGAATATGAAATTCCTCTCGATGAAGCGAAAGAAATGTTAGAGACTTTATGCGAGAAACCTTTAATTAGTAAAACGCGATTCCATGTACACAAGGCACCCCATGTTTGGGAAATAGATGTGTTTGATGGAGATAATGAAGGTTTGATAGTCGCTGAAATTGAACTCTCACATCAAGACGAAGAATTTGTTATACCTGATTGGTTGGGTGAAGAAGTCTCAGATGATGCACGTTATTACAATGTTTGTTTAGTTAAGCATCCGTATAAAGATTGGTAAAATATGACTGATTTGGTTAAGACTATTGAAGTTAATATTTCTACTCAAACACTGAGTCTATTTGAAGACACTCAGTTAATTAAAACGTATGCGGTGTCAACCGCTAAAAATGGCACAGGGCAATTAAACGGTAGTGAATGTACTCCGTTGGGAAAGCATAGCATTCATGAAAAACTGGGTGAAAAAGCTGCTGAAAACAGTGTTTTTGTTGGTAGAAGTGAGACGGGAGAAATTTTCACTGAAAGCTTGCGTCAAGCACAACCTGAACGAGACTGGATTCTGAGTCGAATTCTTTGGTTAAGTGGCTTAGAATTAGGTAAAAATAGGGGTGGAGAAGTAGACACTATGCGCCGATATATTTATATACACGGTTGCCCTGATGCGGACTCATTTTCAGTACCTTCCTCTCATGGCTGTGTCAAAATGCGCAATAAAGATGTGATAGATTTATTTAAACGGGTTACTGTTGGTGCAGTGGTTGAAATTAAGAATGGAATAAATTAGGTTTAATCATGAAAATATTAAAATTATTACTATTGTCTAGCCTTCTGTTACAAGCAAGTTGTGACATTATGTTTAAACGTAAAAATATGCCTGCTGTGATAGAAACTAAAAATATTAGCTTAGATAAAGTAAAAAAAGAAAATCAATCTATCTCTAAATCGCCCATCCATCATGTTCAAAAGAAAAGAGACATAGAAATTATTTCTTCTTATTATGCAGACCCTAGCAATGAAATGATTCGTAAAAACATGATTAGCTATACAAGCATAACGAAAAAAGAACAAGCTAAATTGGTGGTTGGTAAAATTATCTCAAGGGAATTACAGGTCGTACCCTTACCTTTGATTTTAGAACGTGACTTATCGTCACTGCCATTAAATATGATTCGAGTCCAGGTCGGCGCAAACATTATTTTAATGAATGTAAAAACACGTCAGATTCTTGATCTTGTTAAAATATAGACTTCACTAAACTAATTCGTCATATAGTATAAATAATTATAAAAACAGGAAGGTTTATGTCACTTGGCCCCATTATGCTGGATCTCGAATCAACTGAAATAACTTCAGAAGAGAAAGAGATTTTACAAAATCCTTATGTCGGTGGTGTCATTTTATTTTCACGCAATTTCTCATCAGTTGAACAACTGATACAATTAGTAAAAGATATTCATGCCGTTCGTAAACCAAAGTTATTAATTGCTGTTGATCATGAGGGTGGCCGCGTTCAACGTTTTCGAGATGGATTTACTGCGATACCTGCGGTAGGACATATCGGAGAAAATTATGAACGCAACCCTAAACGTGCACATTTACTTGCTGAAACAGCAGGATGGATGATGGCCGCTGAACTTCGTGCTGTAGGTATCGATTTTAGTTTCGCACCTGTTTTAGATATTGATTATGGTGTCAGTGACGTTATTGGTGACCGCGCATTCCATCAAGATAAAAACATTATTACTGAACTTGCTCATGCCTATATCATTGGCATGAATGAAGCAGGAATGGCGGCAACAGGTAAACATTTTCCGGGGCATGGCGCTGTTACAGCTGATTCCCATGTTGATATTCCTGTGGATGAGCGAGAGTATAATGAGATCTATGCAAATGATATTCTTCCTTTTAAACGAATGATTCATCATGGTATTGCTGCCATTATGCCAGCACATGTTATTTATTCAAAAGTGGATGCCTTACCGGCTGGTTTTTCTGAAGTATGGCTAAAAGATATATTACGAAAACGTTTAGGCTTTCAAGGCGTTATTTTTAGCGATGATCTTGATATGAAAGGTGCTAGTGTTGCGGGTGAGCAATATGCCGATAGGGCAGAAAAAGCACTCTCGGCGGGTTGTGATATGGTATTGGTTTGTAATAACCGTGCAGGTGCTTTAAATATTTTAGATAACTTAACCGGGCATAATGATCCAGTTGCGCATCTTAGGTTAGCGAGAATGCACGGAAAAAAAGATACCACCTTGCCTCAGTTACATAAGACTACAAAGTGGAAAAAATCATCAGAGTTACTTAATCGTTATCAAGATGACCCGACACTTGATCTAGAGTTTTAATCGCTATAAAAATTAATGGAATGATAAGAGCATGATAGAAAAATTACACGAAACTTTTCCTTTTTTATATCAAACAGATGCATGGATATTACAAATATTTTTCATTATCTTTACTGCATTATTGTTTGATTTTATTCAGAAGAAAGTTTTTAGACGAATACAAAAACAGTTTGAGAAAACACCAAACTTATGGGATGACGCATTAGTGCATGCCATTATTAAGCCCTTAAGTGTTCTTATCTGGTTGTCTGGCATTTCTCTAGCGATGGATGTAGCAAAATTCTCAAATAGTTTTAAAGTTTTTGAAGTGGGCTGTATTATTTCTTTTAGTTGGACATTAATTCGATTAATTACTTTTATTGAAAAAAATGTCATCAATCAACAAAAAATTAAAGGCAAAAAAGTTGATAAAACAACGGCAGATGCTGTTAGCCAGATATTAAGACTCTCAGTTGTTATTACTTCAACTCTTGTAGGTCTACAAACTTTAGGTTTTAATATCTCAGCCATTCTCGCCTTTGGTGGTATTGGTGGCATAGCGGTTGGTTTTGCGGCAAAAGATTTACTGGCCAATTTCTTTGGTGGCTTGATGATATATCTTGATCGTCCTTTTTCAGTTGGCGATTGGATACGTTCACCTGATCGAAATATTGAAGGAACAGTTGAAAAAATAGGTTGGCGCCTTACTTTAATAAGAACGTTTGATAAACGTCCACTGTATATACCGAACTCTATGTTTGCTAGCATCTCAGTAGAAAACCCATCACGCATGACGCACCGTCGTATTAATGAAACAATTGGTGTGCGTTATGATGATATTCAATGTCTAGAAAAAATCATAAACGAAGTAAAAGAGATGTTAGCCCAGCATCCAGAAATTGACAACACACAAACCTTAATGGTGAATTTTAATAAATTTGCAGCATCTTCTTTAGATTTCTTTATTTACACCTTCACAAAAACAACAAACTGGATAAAATTCCATGAAGTGAAACAAGATGTGTTATTTAAAATAACAGACATCGTTGAACGCAATGGCGCTGAAATAGCATTCCCAACATCGACTATTCATATTGAAAATGATGCGTTGCTTAAACAATTATCTTAATGAATATAGAAACAATCAAAAAAATTGAAGGTGAAGCAGACTGTTTGTGTGATAGCCAAGGCTTAAATAATGTTTTAGATGAGCTAGCTAGAAAAATAACTTCTGATTTAAAAGATAAAAACCCAATACTCCTTTGTGTGATGACAGGTGGACTAATCCCCACAGGTCATTTAGTGACACGTCTAACTTTTCCATTACAGCTAGACTATATTCATGCAACGCGTTACCAAGGAGAAACCAGTGGAGGTGAACTTCACTGGGTTCAAAAACCATCTATCAGTTTAGAAGGTAGAGTGGTTTTAATTATTGATGATATTTTCGATGAAGGTATTACTCTGCGAGAGATAGCCGCGTACTGTAAAGAATCAGGCGCTTCAGAAATTCATTCATGTGTTTTAGTGAATAAACGTCATAACCGAAAAACTGAATATACTCCCACGTATATTGGTTTAGAACTTGAAGATCGTTATTTATTCGGTTTTGGAATGGACTATAAAAATTACTTACGTAATACCAATGCAATCTATGCAGTGAAAGGAATGTAATCAATGTCAAAAATAGCCATCATAGGTGGAACAGGTTTGACCTCTATCCAAGGTTTTGAAATTGTAGGCCGTGAAATTATTCAAACGCCTTATGGCGAACCTTCAGGACCTTTAGTGAATGGAAACTTAGCTGGGCAGCATGTTTATTTTTTACCTCGGCATGGTGCTGCACATACTATTCCACCTCATAAAATAAATTATCGCGCCAATATTTGGGCTTTAAAAAATGCAGGCATAGAACAAGTAATAGCCGTGAATGCTGTCGGTGGTATTCGGAAAGATATGCAGCCAGGAAAAGTGATTATTCCCGATCAAATTATAGATTACACGGGGTCAAGAATTAACACATTCTTTGAAGAAGGTTTGAAAAAAGTCGTACACATTGATTTCTCAGAACCTTTTTGTGAGCCGCTAAGACAAACTATCATCTCAGCAGCCAAAAAGGCTTCAATCGATACAATAAATGAAGGTACCTACGCTTCAACACAAGGACCAAGGTTAGAAACAGCGGCTGAAATTAATCGTTTAGAAAATGATGGCTGTCATCTTGTTGGTATGACGTGTATGCCAGAAGCGGCATTAGCAAGAGAACTAGACATTTGCTATGCCAGTATCGCGGTTGTTGCAAATTTAGCCGCAGGACGAGGAGATGAGCCATTAACAATGGAAATGATTGAAAAACATTTAGTTACTGGAATGGAAAAAGTAAGAGATTTAATAAAAAGTATTATTCCTAATTTGAAATAAGATATGGAGCTCACCGTCATTCCGGCGCACTAGCCCAAGGACGGGCGTAGGTAGAGCAATGCAGGAGCAATTGCCGAGGCCGGAAGCTAGGTTTATTTTTTTAACTGAGTAACTTTTTCAGGTAACTCATATTTTGTGATTTTTATTAAGATACCTAAAACGGGGTGATCTAAATAATGAAGTTCATTACTGCGAATACGATGTCTTTTTTGTTTAAAATGGATCACGCCTTGTTTCTCTAATTCTGACCGAATATTTTCATTATCAAGATCTTCAAAAGGATTGTCCGTCTTAATAAGTTCAGGTAATTGACTTTGTAGTGTCAGTTCAGATTCCAAGTGTAAATAACGAGCCAGTGTTACTCGTAAAATGCCTTCGAGTATAGAGGGTGAATTTTGAATAGGTAAAGTAGCTGTTTCAGCTTCTTCTTCTCGTTGATTAATAATATTTGGATTTGTCTCATCATCAATAACGGGGGCAGCAGGAACCAAATATTTGAAATGGATGGGTAAAGATGTTTTCTTATCTAATCCAGGTTGACGCCAAGCGGTATGAAGAATAACCCGTTTAGTTTTAGACTCGGTAATTTTTTCGACGAGATCATTAAGATGGTAATGACTTGAATTTAAAAGTTTATAGCTGGCTTTCAAATTAACATCATCAGGTAACCATTCGGCTGTAACAGGTTGGCCTAATTCGACAGTTTTTTCTTCTTGGACTAAATTAACCTGTAACGGCCAGTTTTCAGCATTTCGACCTGTATCACCCAAGTTTTCAGTCACAATAATTTCCACGTCGTAATAACGGAAATCGTCTGCAAAACTAAGATTTGCTACTACTAAAAGAAGCATAATGGAGATAAATGTTTTCAAGTGCCTGATTCCTGTTATATTTACTGGGCTCTATTTTCTCATTGTTGAGATAAAATTGCTAAAGCTATTTTAAGATGATTGGATAATTGTGATGACAGTACAACAAGTAATACGCATGGGGCATCCATTATTACTATCTCGTGCGACTGAAGTAGAAGCGTTCAATACCCCAGAATTAGATCAACTGATTTTAGATATGCAAGAAACCATGGCAGCCTTAGACGGTGCAGGGCTTGCTGCTCCTCAAATAGGCGTGAGTCAACGCGTTATTATTTTTGGCATCACAGATAACCCGCGTTACCCGGATGCTGAATATGTGGCAGAAACCATTTTAATCAATCCAGAAATAACCATTCTAGACACTCATCGTGAGTCAGAATGGGAAGGGTGCTTAAGTGTGCCTAATTTACGTGGATTGGTACCAAGATATACCAAAATTCGCTACCGAGGCTTTGATGCTCAAGGGAATGTCATTGAACGAGAAGCCGATGATTTTCATGCCCGTGTTGTACAACACGAAGTCGATCATTTAGACGGTATTTTATACCCAACAAGAATAGAAAATATGAGAGATTTTGGCTTTGAAGAAGAGCTCTCATCAAATGAAAATAAGGCATAAGCGTGATTAAGTTTATTCACATGAGCACCGCTTTTATCAGCATTACATTTTTTATCATAAGAGGGATATGGGTATTTCGAGATTCACCCATGGATGCAAAAAGGCTGGCTAAAAAATGGGTAAAAATACTACCTCATGTTAATGATACCGTTTTATTAATCTCTGCGATTATTCTTGCCGTTGGCTTACATCAATATCCCTTCACACATGATTGGCTAACAGCAAAATTTATTGCTTTATTGTTATATATTGTACTTGGATCCTTTGCATTAAAACGCGCAAAAGAAAAAAGAAATAAAATCATATTTTTTATTTTGGCAATATTTAGTTTCAGCTATATTGTTAGTGTTGCTTTAACTCGGACAGTGGTGTGGGTTTTTTAATATTTTGTATGGCTGTTTTTAATAGCATCGGTAGAAAGCCGGTATTATTACAAGAGGTAATCAAACAACTCTACTAACACTTTAATTCTAAACTCAATATCAATATCAATATCAATACCAATATCAATATTAGGTTTAACTACACGTAACTTGTCATTACCCTCAAGTTTATAGCTGTTGGGTTGGCTTCGTATAAGTTTGATTATTTTCATTGGGTCAATACTAGGTGCTTCTATGAAGATGATTCGACCATCTTCTTCACCGTAATCGATTTTCTTAATGCCTGATTTGGAGGCACTGAGTTACTCCAGTGTTAGCTGCATTGTGGATGCATAAATAAAGTTCTAAAATTATCTACTATTTCATGACATTATTTTTTATTTTATTCAGTAATTTTACGATAAATTGACATAACTTAGATTAATATATTTGTATCAGGGAATAATGCCTAAAACTTAGAATGAGAATATTGAATGCGAATCTTAATCATCGAAGACAATAAAGATATTGCGGCAAATCTTGCTGATTATCTAGAAAATCAAGGCAACACAATAGATGCAGCTGCAGATGGTATTACGGGCTTGCACATGGCAGTGGTTAATGATTATGAAGTTATTATTCTTGATTTAATGCTGCCGGGAATGGATGGTATTGAAGTTTGTAAAAAAATCCGTACTGAAGCCTTAAAACAAACGCCTATTCTAATGTTAACTGCCAGAGATACTGTTGAAGATAAATTGAATGGTTTTTCCGTTGGCGCAGATGATTATCTTGTTAAACCTTTTTCAATGCGTGAACTGTATGCAAGGTTACAGGTTTTAAGTCGCCGACAAATAAAATCGATGGTAAATAATAAGCTTCTGGTAGCCGATTTAGAACTTGATTTGGGAACAATGGAAGTTAAACGTGGTAATAAAATGATTGAGCTTGCTCCAATAGGTAAAAAGCTATTGGAAGAACTTATGCGTGTTGCTCCACAACTCGTTCGTCGTCAAAAACTCGAGCATGTGATCTGGGGAGATATGCCACCAGACAGTGATGCTTTACGTGCACATATGCATAATCTTCGTCGTTCTATCGACAAACCCTTTGATATTCAACTACTACAAACAGAACGTGGCTTAGGTTACCGTTTAGTTAATCCTGATGAAATTTCGTAATAGTTTACGTTTTCGTATTCTTTTCTCTTACCTAATCTTTGGTATCAGTCTTGGTGGATTGATGGCTTTAGTCCATTATCTTTCATTGAATGAATTAGAAGAGATGTTAGTTTATGAGCATGTTGAAGATGAAATGCAGTATTTTATTGCTCTTACTGACAATAATAAAAACGTTTCTCATATCAAAACGAATAAGTTTTCTGCATTTAAAATACATAAATCTAATAAAGTTAAAGCGTATCCATTCTTAGATAATTTAAATGATGGGATGCATGAAAAAGATTTCAATAATCACTCCTATACTATTTCTGTAAAGGAAAGAGGGGATAAAAAATATTACGTTTTGTATGACGAAACTGCTTTCGAAAACCGGGAATCATTTTTATTAGTAACACTTTCCTTAAGTATTATTCTCGCTATTTTATTTGCTCTTTGGTTTGGTTATTGGATTTCTGGAAAAATAATCCTCCCCATTTCTCATTTAGCTATTCAAGTTGGCCAGTTACAGGCCGGCCAATTAGAAATTAAGCTCTCAGATAAATTCGCTGATGATGAAGTTAGACAATTAGCAGAATCTTTTGATGACTTTATGCATAAGTTACATTTGTTTGTTGAGCGTGAACGCAGCTTTACTGCTGACGCCAGCCATGAATTACGGACACCTTTAGCCATAATACAAGGTGCTGTAGAAGTAATGATAGCTAAAGGGAATATGACCGAGGACGATATTAAAAGGGTTGAACGTATTGAACGTGCAGCGCGTGATATGAATCAAAACTTAACCGCTTTACTTGTTCTTGCTCGAGAACCTTCTACAGATATTATTATTGAAAGTGAAACTGAATTATCTAAAATTGTTGAGGGGGCCATTGCATCATTTCAGGAAGTATCTTCTAGTAAAAACTTTCTACTCAATGTTAGCCTGAATGACTCGGCTAAAATAAATGCGCCATCAAATATTGTGAGTGTTCTTATTAGCAACATAATACGAAATGCTTTTCTCTATACTGAAAAGGGCACTGTAAAAATCTTGCTAGAGCATAACAAATTTGTTGTTAGTGATTCTGGTGTCGGTATTTTAGACGATGATTTACCTCATATATTCGAGCAAGGTTATCGTGGAGAAAATGCATTAGGCCAAGGATCAGGGCTGGGTTTATCTCTGGCAAAACGAATATGTGATTATTATAAATGGGAGCTCTCGATTGAAAGTATCAAAGACAAAGGTACCACAGTGAGCTGGACGTTTTAGCCGATATTACCTTCTAATATCAAACCATGTTTACTCTCGATAATGCCAATTTAATCACGGTCTAGCTAGATTTTTACCTAATTTTGACATTACTTTCACATTGTTTTTACTCTCTTTTTTATATACTACTACCTGTAAACTATAGTGAGACGTGTAAATGAAATTGATGTTGAGTTTTGTCTTAAGCATGCTGCTTATTTTCTCTGCAAATGCTACCCCAGATATGTCCATGAGCTTTAAAACTGCCAAAGGCGATATCAAATTATCTGATTATAAAGGCCAAGTAATATACCTCGATTTTTGGGCTTCATGGTGCATACCTTGTCGGAAATCATTTCCTTGGATGAATGATTTACAAAAACGTTTTGGTAATAAAGGTTTTAAAATTATCGCTGTTAATCTTGATCAGGAACAAGACAAGGCTAAAGATTTTCTTGATAAAATTCCTGCAAATTTTACTATTGCGTATGATGCAGAAGGTATCTCAGCCAAAGCCTATAAAGTTAAAGGTATGCCGAGTTCTTATCTTATCGATCGAACAGGAAAAATCACTTTTTCTCATATTGGTTTTCGTAAAAAAGAAATTCCAGCCTTAGAACAAAAAATTAAACAGCTATTGATGAAATAGCAGGAGTATTGTTGTGAAACTCAATATATATATTTTACTTATACTAACTACTCTCTTCTCTGGATGTAGCTCATTGGGCGTACAACCATGGGAACGTAACATACTAGCAGAGAAAAAAATGCAACTTGAACCAGCTGCACTAGACAGTTACTTGGATGCACATATTTATTACAGTAAAGAAAGCTCTAGTGGTGGCGCAGGAGTAGGTGGAGGAGGTTGCGGATGCAATTAAAAAATAAAAAATGTGTACGAAGCTTATTGGCGATAGCAACGACATCATTATTATCGGGGGTTGCATATTCTGCTAATACTACTAATAGCGAAGACAACAGCTGGGAAGTAGATTCTGCAATATTGTTTTATTCAGAAGCAGATCGCGTGAGCGTTATCGAACCCGTTGTTAGTGCACGTAAAAATTTAGGCGACGATGAGGTATTAAATTTTCGCGTAGTATTGGATAGCTTAACAGGGGCTTCTCCAAATGGCGCTATTAAAACAACCAGTGCACAGACATTTACGACGCCATCAGGTAGTTCGTACACAACGGCAGCTAATGAAACGCCATTAGATCCTTCTTTTCTCGATACTCGAGTGTCTGTAAATGCTGAATGGGAAATGCCTGTAAACAACACAACTAAGGCGATTTATGGTGCAAATATATCAAAAGAATATGACTACTTATCTATTGGTGTTTCTGCAAATTACTCATGGGATTTTAATAACCGTAACACAACATTAACGGCTGGAGTTTCATTTAATTCAGATCTCATAAATCCTGTTGGCGGAGTACCTACGGGGTTAACGGCTTTGGATGCTTCAAAACTCACAACAGGTTCAGACGACTCTAAACAAGTAACAGATTTTATTATTGGTGTAACTCAAGTTATTAACCGTACTACATTGATGCAATTTAATCTTAATATAGGCAGTGATAGTGGTTACCTAACTGATCCGTATAAAATATTGAGTGTCTTAGACGGAGGAGGTAATTTACGTGCCACTGATCCTTACCTATATGAAAATCGACCTGATAGCAGAAGTCGACAAGCTTTATATTGGAAAACGGTGAAAGCATTAGGTAATGATGTACTTAATATATCTTATCGATATTACTGGGATGATTGGGATGTAAGCTCACATACCATTGAAATGAAATATCGTTTTTCATTGGGTGCTAATCATTATTTACAACCAGAAGTGCGTTATTACGTACAAGATAAAGCGAATTTTTATAACTATAATTTAGTAGATGGTACTATCCCTACCTTTGCGAGTGCAGATTATCGTTTAGCAGATTTAAAATCGACGACTTTATCTTTTAAATATGGTTTTGACCTTAATAAAGACAGTGAATTTGCTGTCCGCTTTGGTGTGATGAACCAAACCAGTAATGGTGACGCACCATTCGAAGATGTTGATGCTACTTTCATCCAATTAAATTACAATATAGACTTTTAATTTCTTAAAATGGAATAGGGTGTTACAGCTAATGTTACATCCTTAGTCTTATATGGCATCGAAAATCGGTTATGAACTTATTCATGAAGATGGCTACTGGCGTGGAAAATTTAAAGCCATGGCTAGTCCTTGTGAATTATTGATAGAAACCGAAGATAAAACGCTCGCCCTCTCACTAACAAAACTCGCCTACGATGAAGCTTTGCGTATTGAACATAAGTTCAGTCGTTATCGTAAAAATAATGTTATCCATAAAATAAATAACAGTAACGGACAAGCCGTTACTGTTGATGAAGAAACTGCATTATTGCTTGATTATGCTAACCAATGTTTTCAAATAAGTGATGGTTTATTTGATATTACCTCGGGCGTGTTACGTGAAATTTGGAAATTTGACGGAAGCGATAATATTCCAAAGAATAAAGATGTAAAAAGGATCTTGCCTTTTATCGGTTGGAAAAAAGTATCGTGGCAAAATCCTAGCATTACTTTACAAACTGGAATGGAAGTAGATTTAGGCGGTATCGGCAAAGAGTATGCAGTAGACCGCACTGCCATGTTGATACGCGCTCAAACAAACGTTAGCGTGCTCATAAATTTTGGTGGTGATTTATATGCCACAACCTCTAAAGCTGATGGTAGTGGTTGGATCATTGGTATTGAAAAATCTCACCTAA
>JASFYW010000018.1:0-8458 GCA_045046865.1 Woeseiaceae bacterium
AAGACTTGCAGGGTTTTGCTAAAGAGAAATATAGGCGCCTACTAAAAGAAAGTAAGCTTAAGCAATGAAAGGAAAAATAATAAGTGGGGTAAGACCAGAACCTAGTTGTTTCTAATATAGCCCCATTTATCGAAAGGGGTCGATTAGGGAGCTTTATTCATGTTAGTTATTATTAATGTTTCTGTGACATTAGGCACTTAAAAGAAACCTTTAAAACCATAATAACTATGTGCTATATTCAAGAGCAATAAAAGTGCATGGAGGCGCTTGAGCAGGGACGAACATAAATGTATAAGCAGTAGGGATGCCCCGGTATTAAATGCTCGGGCAATACAGCGAATGACTAGTAGTAACCCAAATGATTTAAATCAAAATCTAAACGAGTTTGTGCAAACTCGTGTCCAGCATCAATTTCACTTAGCAAAAAATCAGTTAATGGTGCTCAGTGCCAAAGTGACAGATTTCTTTAACGTTCCTGTTTGTTCAAGCGATAAGACTATTATTATTTTAAATAATAAAGTTTTAAGTGTTATGAAAGAAATGAGGTGTCCTAAATGAAAAAAATATTCACTGTAATTTTCGTAGTTTTACTTTTAAATGCGGGTTCTGTAATAGCCTCAAAACTAATAGCGTCAGATCATAATCACGAAGGTGATTCTATTTCACATAGTGGTAGAACTAATTCAGAAGGTTGTCATAACGATAATGTGCATGGTGGTTATCATTGCCACTGAATTAATTGATGACTGATGTTTTAATCGAGTCTGATACCATAGATACAAGATTTAAGGGTAGTTATTATGTGCAATATACGAGATCGGTTATTAGTATCGATAAATGATGATTCTCTTTTTGAAACGACTTACCAACTCTGCTCTGAAAATAGAGGAAATCACACCGCTGTTGGTAAGGAACTAGCCTTACTGCATAATCAGAAATATCTAAATGCATTAACTGAATTTATTAAGCTAAAGAAAGAAATTGTTGGTCATAAATTCTTTACCATTAGACAAGCACTAGACGGTGCTTTACCAGAAATAGATGCTCCTGTATTGGATGTAATGAAATGTGTAAAACATTTAACAGAGCAAGCCGGTCAGGTCATGGATGATGGGTTGTTTTTTTCACCATTCACAGCTTATTGTCAGGCTAATAATGAGCGCCCTGATGTTGTGCTAGATTTAGCTATAGATCAACATGAAGATTGGAAATATTTTATTTTTCCTGCAATCGTTGCAGGTGCACGTATAAACCTAAAAGGTTATGTTGGTAAGGCCATTGAATTAACTACTGAGCAAAATGTAGAGATAAGTTCTCTGGCAATATCAGCCTTAGGGCGTATTAATTATGATGATCATGTCGATCTAGTTGCAAAAGTACTAAAGGCGTTGAAGTTAGTTACTCAGAGTGAGTGCGATGATCAATTATTTTCCGACGTATTGAGAGCTTCTTATCAATTGTATCTTGCGGATAAAACCAAAGAAATTCTTGTATCAGATTTGATCGCTGTAGCTTTAGTAAAGCGAGGATGTCTTACCCTGAATTCAGCTTCTAAGTTGTTTATGTTTGAGAAAAATGCATTACCCGATTCTATTATTGATCACTTATTGAAAGCCTTTGAAGATGTAAATCCCGAACAAATTGAAACTTTAAACAATATAGATTATGGTCTTAAGAGCTTGCTTGAGAAAGACCAAGAAGAAAAAGTCATAAATTTTTTAGAGGTATTACTAATTAAAAATGGTTCTAGCTTCTCAGTTTCTAAATTTGATAGCGTTGGCCACGCATTACTAAAGAATCAGAACAATATATTGAGTAAGACTATTACACGTTGGCTAATGTCTGACGTTGTATGGCTAGGTCGTTCTGCATTTGATCTAATAAATGATTTCGGTGGCAAAAAAAATATTCTTTCAGCCGACTTGAAGCAACTAGAGAAGAAATCAGATGGCGCTCACTTCTTTCTTGCTAAGAAAGCATGTGGCTGGCTTTTTTTGAATCCTATTCCTGCCGTGAGTTTTATTGTCTCACTAATTGATAGCGCCTCCGATGGTGAGATGAAATCAATATCTGAAATATTATTTAATCCATTGTTAATCAGTTATTCAGGAAGCGTTAAAGAGTATCTCCAAAATCTTCCTGAAGAGTCATCAAAAAAAGTAAAGAATATTGTTGCTCAATTATTAGCTGATTTGGATGATTACCATGAGGGTCTACAATCGACAAGAAATTTGAAAGAGTTTGAGCCTTCTGTTTCTCAACGTGAAGCTTACTATCGAAAAAATAACCGAGAAATGTCCGAAAGTTATAAGGAAGTACAAAAAGGATCATTTTTAGGGCAAATGTTTTTTGGGAAAACGTCTGTTCTGCTTTATGGGAATAGTTCGATTCATTATATTTACAATGGTCCTGATGGAGAGAAAAGCAGACAAGAAATACCATTGCAAAGCATTAAAACATCATTTGAATTTCCATCTCTTCAAATGCTAGCACCACTTGAGCTAGAAATGAAATTACGTAATTTTAGGCTGGAGGGCTGTATTTCATGAAGCTGATAATAAGAGAGTATCTAGCTTCTTTGCGAGAACGTAATGAATTAGATGCATTATTGCCTGATCTATTATCACAGATGGGACTGGATGTATTTTCTAAACCGAGTGCAGGTCCTCGCGAATATGGAGTAGATATTGCTGCCATTGGCAGTATAGACGGAGGTGAAGAGACTGTTTATCTCTTTTCAGTAAAGTCGGGAGATTTAGGTCGTACGGATTGGAATGGTGGTTCAGTTCAGGCGCTTAGGCCTTCACTTGACGATATTTTAGATACCTATATTCCAACTCATTTACCTGCAGAATATAAAGGTAAACCTATTGAAATATGCCTATGTTTTGGTGGCAGCATTAAGGTTACTGTTAGGCAGGATATTACTTCATACAAAAATCGGTACACTACTGAAGATATCAAGTTTAGTGAATGGAATGGAGAAAAGTTAGCAAACTATATAGAAAAATTTCTATTACGTGAGGAGTTATTGCCCAAAAACTGTAGGCCATTACTGAGGAAATCATTAGCTTTATTAGATGAACCAGAGACATCGTATGTCCATTTTAGTCAACTTGTCAGGTCACTCTCGAATGTTGAGTATGAAAAACAGGAGGATACATTAACAGCTATTAGACAGTTATATATTAGTCTTTGGATTCTCTATGCATGGTGTCGTGAACAAAATAATTTAGAAAGTGTTTATCTTGCCAGTGAAATTACAGCCTTACATGCATGGGACATCGGCAAACCATATTTTAATAAAAATAAAAAATTGGATAGATCTATCCTTGAGGCATTAACAGCCATATTGAATCTCCATATACAAATATCCAGTGAATTTGTGGAGCTTAAAGTGTTTCCTTATGCAGATAAGTTGTACGCTTTATCGAGTGCTGTTTATCCATCGTGTGCTGTAGATGTAAACTTAAAATTATTCGATATTTTAGGACGTGTTGCATTATCAGGGGTATGGTCTTACTGGTATTTGCATCGAATTCAAAATGTAGAAGAAAATTCAGCGTTAATCAATAACGCTATAGCGAGATACAAAAAGCATCAAGAAGTACTAATTCAGTTAATAGTAAATAACCCAGTCTTATTTACTCCCTATAAAGATGATCAAGCTATTGATATAACACTTGCTGCTTGGTTTCTATCGTTAGATGAATATAACCATAGTAATTTAAAGGGTTGGCTATCAAATATGATGGATGCGGCTTATTATAATTTAAGTATTGATAGTAGCTACCCATGCAATTTGCAGAGCTACTACGAACTTATCGAGCATCCTCAAAATAGCAAGAAAGGGTATCTTGAGGAAGTTACCGCTGGGAGTATTTTGTATCCAACTATTGCTATGTTTTCTGCAATGTTTGATTTTGATGAGACTTATTCGGTTGTACAAAAGATAAAGACAGATTTTTTAGAGCATTGCAATTTTCAAGTCTGGTATCCAAATAATATATCTGAAGAGAACTTCTATAACAACGGTAAAAATCATGGATCTGCATTTTCTCAGATCTCTATTGATGATAATAAAAATAATTTTCTAGACTCACTTTTTAATGAGTGTGATGAATCACCACAGTTCAATCAATTAAGTGCAATAACTACACAGCATTGGCCTTTGATTATGATGGCATGTAGGCACTATAGACTTCCGGTGCCTATTCACTTTCTTCGAGACTTGCATCGACCCCTCGAGGATTAATTTGGGATTATAAAATAATGGGAGTCAGATTGAATCTCCCCTAGCATACTAAGAGAATATAGATAATGGACCCTAAAACAATCTTAAATACACTTAAGGGAGCATCTCCCTTCGATATTTTTCTAATATCATTTCTTTTATTGCCTTTCATTTTTGATGCCTGGGTAGGCGTATTAGAGAAATTAGAATTCGGTATATGTGCTAAATTCTGGTCTCTAGGAATAATATTGGCTTGTTATATTGTTGGCATTATTGCAATGCTTGTAGGCGTTAATAAACAAAAAGAAAGGGAAGTAGCAAGAGATAATGTTATTCAATACCTCACTACGAAAAATCTTGAAATGATGTCGTTTAATGTCATAAGAAGTAACATCAACCAAGCATTAACGGATGAGTTTCTAGAATCATTACCAGTATACTTTCCAAATAATATACGTAAAGCTAAGTTAAAGGGCGGTATACCCGGTTTGGCAAGAATAATCGAGTCTAAAACCGAAACAGAGTCTTAACAAGACAATAGGTTCGTCTGAAGAATAAGGAAGTCCCCTTTAATTAAAAACGAAGATGAGTTACGAGCTATATGGAATAAGCCTGATACCCGTAAAGCACTAATGACAGGCTTGGAAGAGAAAGGTTACGCAAAGGAGCAGTTGGTGGAGGTTGGGAAGCTTATTGATGCAGAGAAAAGCGATTTATTTGATGTGCTGGCTTACATAGCCTTTGTACAGGTCCCTATTACTCGCGATGAAAGGGTTTCTGAGCATAAAGGAGAGATTTTCTCCCATTATGACTACAAACAGCAGCAATTCTTGGGTTTTGTGTTGGATCGATGCATTAAAAAAGGCGTTGGAGTGCTGGATCAGGAGAAGTTGCCTGATTTACTTGAGCTGAAATACCATGCTGTAAGGGAAGCTGCGGCTGAATTGGGTAGTGTGGAAGAGATTCGGGATGTATTTATTGAGTTTCAGCAGTACTTGTATCTCTAAATGCTTATCTATCTTGGCAAAAAGTATACAAAAACTTAAATATTCAACTATTATTTAATTTATGTAAACTTTAGTGTAAAGTCTCGGTCCAATATTCTGATTTAAGAATGTTCATTACACAATAAATATAGAGAGACTATAAAGAAATGGGTCTTATTGCAGACAAACATGGTGATTTAAATAATCACCCTCTTGTATATACCCTATTTATGTTGCGTTTTCCCAAACAGACTACATTAGATAGTGTTGTGCCCTCTATTCAAGCATCGTTAAAAAAAGAATATCCTATTTACGAGACTCGTGTTCAGCAGAGTATTGAGATTGCTCAAGGCCAAGATGGTCAGTCATTTAGTACTTTTGCTGTAACAGAGCATTTGTTTTTTGATGGTGAAAGGAAAAAGGGAATTCTTGTAAAGGATGATAGGGTTGTCTTTCATACTACAGTGTATCCAGGATTTGTAGAGTTTAGTTCTTGTTTTATGGATGCAACTCAGGCTGTAGTTGATGCTTTAGAGATTTCTCATTATGAAAGTATTGGTATTAGGTATGTTGATGCGCTTATTCCTGATTATGAAAATAATGAATCTTTAGAAGATCTATTGGATCACTCATTATTAAGTTTTGAAATTGATGATGAATCAATATCTCAGTGTGTTGCATCAAGACAAATTAATCACTACACAACGAGTGAAGGCGTTTTGGTGTTGAAGGCTAACTTGTTGTTAGAGAATGATGTAAGTGTTCCACCAGAATTACGAGATATTTCAAGTCTTTTAAGGTTTGAAGAAAAGGAAAAGAAGGGTTCATTCTGTGTTTTAGACTTTGATCATGCTTTTATGGCACCAGACGACACAGTGCTTGAGCTTAACTTAGAAGAGCTTGTAGAAAAAGTAGATAAGATGCATGATATTATCTCGAGAGCTTTCTTGAAGACTATAAATGAAGATAATATAGGGAAATGGAAATGATGCTTAGTCATGACATAGGAGTTGACACTCAGTCTCTCCCAACAGCTATGATACAACCAGCGCCAGTTGTTCCAACAGGTGCACACTCTAAAATTCTATCAAAATTTATTTTTGTTGATGATAGAGGAACAGGCGCACCATCGGCAGTTTATATCGTGGCGGTGGCTCAATCGCTTTTTAGCGATAAAAACAAAGCATCTATTTCAGATCAGTTGCATGATATAAAAGAAAAGTTGGGTCTTAATCTATCGCAATTATCGAAAATTTTAGACGCAAGTAGGCCTCAACTGTATAAATGGTTAGAGGGATCGGTAATACCTCAAAGAGAAGACTTTAATCAGAAGATCTCTGTGATCTACTCTATGTTGGATGTGGTTCCTTATGAGCATAGTAAGTATTTTGGTAAGCTTGCTAAGCGTTATGTATCTGATCAAACAACTGTATTCGATGTGCTTGCGGATAATGAGCTGGACAAAGAAAAGCTATTAGCAGTTTATGATTCTATTAAGGGAGATATAGAAATTATTGCTAATAGAAAAATTAAAGAGCAACAAAAGAATCATTCCAGTGATGACTCGGAAGTTGTTTTATTGCCTGAATAAAAATATATGACTACTGAGGAAGTAGCTCCTTCGTTGGAGGAGTTAGGTTGGAGGCAATGCTCTATTTTTTTGGGAAGTGATCTTCCTAATTTGGCTAGATGCGTCCATGACTATAGTGATGATGATATCTATATAGTCCTTCCATATAGCTGTGCCGTTGTTCAAATGGATTTTGACAAAGAACCTAATATAGAGCTCTTTAGGGTTCGTCGAATTAGGAAAAAAAATAGAGGGTTATTATTTGGAAGAAGCCCTCGACAGCTAAATATCGAGATACAGGGAGATGTCGGTGTATTTTATGCTAACGGTTCTATTCATGATCGCTTTTTTATAGATCATTCCTTATTTGTTGGAAAGGCTCTTAACCCCACTTTAAAATTAGCTCCACGAGAATGCTCAACGATAAGGAACTGGTTTGCGAAACGATATATCCGTAATGCGCTACCTACCGAATTCAATCGTAGAGCAAGAGTCGCGCTGAATAATTTAAGAGATGCTTTGAAGAGTGGTCAGGATCTCGATGCACTCAAGGCTGTTTATATAATATTGGACCCAAACGATCAGAAATTGGGTAGTTTGGAAGAACCGTATGATGTGGAAGTTTCCTTTTTGGTGGAAGAATCTGAGCTTCAAAATGCAGCTATTCAAAAGATAAGTAATCAGTTTGATATCGATTTAGATGATAGTGAAGGTATTCTTGTATCAAGCATAGAGTTACGTAGTGAATCAGATGTTATTCTTTCTGAATATAAAACAATGATTAGGTTAGATGACTATGATTTTATTAGTTATCGAGATGGTCATGAAGACCCTGTTATTATTCAAGAATAAAATTATTTGTAGCTGGTGTTGTAGCTATATGAAAAACTAATAGTATTTTTGTTTTGTAAATCAAGTTCGCTTGTGTATTCAGGCGCAGAATATGGAGTGATGTTTTTCTCCATATTGTAAAACACTTTATACAGTTTGATTTATAGCAAACTTTGCATAGTGTTAATTAATTGATCAAGATAAATTGGCATATGTTTCATATGCAACACACAACACAACCGGCTTCTTTTCCGCGTATTGCATCTATTTCTCGTGCATGAGCAGATAAACCAATAATAGGAATATTTTTAGTTTCCTCCTGTTGCTTAATAAGAAGGCGGGTTTGTAATAAAGGGGAATTCCAGATCTATTTAAAGAAACAAAGTTCCACACTCTTTATGATTTCCCTCTCAAACCCCATAATTTCATTTGACAACTACAAATCCCATTGTCTACTATGAACAAGTTAAAGAAATTATTCTTTAACCATAAACAACGCATTTCAAACCCATCTCAAACCAAAAAGCGAGGTAATAAAAACGCGGTATTTTTAAAAACTTAAACGCAGGCTAAAGGTGTATTGAGCACCAATAACCTGCTGACCACAACCAACTCTCAAGGAGTTAACTATGGCTAATACGAATATTACGTCAGGAATGCCCTTTGCCCAAATTTTATTTTCACTATTTGGCAAAAAAAGTTTTATCCCACCCTTGCCAGCACCTATTTGTGCTTTTTGGCAAAATTTACCCTCTCTTAAACCGCCTGATTCCATAGGTCTTATGGAAGCCCTGTGTACGCCTTTCTTATATTGGCTCACAAAACTCAAACTTGACC
>JASFYW010000019.1:0-49498 GCA_045046865.1 Woeseiaceae bacterium
TAATCCCACCTGAAACAAGAGCAGGATAATTCCTATTTCAGCAAGGAGTTTAAGAACTTCATTAGGCTCCATCCAGCCAAATAAACTTGGCCCAAGAATGATGCCTGCCATTAACTCACCAATGACTGATGGGAAATTAAATCGAACAGCAATCTCTGCCATAAGCCGAGCAGATAATAATATAGTGAGAAGATAAAGAAAGAATGTATGTGTTGCCATTCCTGTGTGTCCCTTAATTTCAGGTATAAAGCATTTATAAATTATATAGGAGTACGTCCCCGTTCATGTTCTGAACCTTTTCCTAATAAATGTGCAATATCATGTCCAATAATTAAAAGAGAAGGGGTTAATATCAATGTTATTAATGTTGCAAATAGAAGACCGTAAGCCATCGACATCGTTAGCGGCATGATCAATCCATCTTTACCGCCAATACCATAGGCAGTAGGAAGAAGACCGGCAACGGTTGTGAATGTTGTTAGTAAGACCGGGCGCAATCGATCTTTTGCCGCCGCAACAACGGTACTAACAAGGTTGGCATTATGTTTATCTTTAAGTTCTTGATTGACTTCGGTCACCATTATAATCGTATCATTCACAACAACCCCGAGCAGTCCAAGCGTGCCCATGGTTGAGAAAAAGGACAGCGGCATTCCATGAGCGTAAAAAGCCCAAATCACACCAATGACAGCAAAGGGGATAACGGACATAACGATAAAAGACTGTCCAAAAGAATTAAGTAGTAATGCAACGACGAGATATATAGAGACAAGCGCAACAATACCTGCTGTTAAAAAACCACCAAATATTTTTTGTTGTTCACGTGCTTCTCCGGCGAAACCAATATCTAATTGTGGAGACTTGAGCCAACTTTCTTTAAAGTGATCTGAAACTTGTTTTTGAATTATGGCTGGGCTCGTTAAAAGTGGATTAATATCGGCACTGATCATTTCTGTACGAACACCATCGATATGTTTAAATTCTAATGGGCCGCGACCATGAGAGAGAGAGAGTACATCTCTCAGACTTAATACTTGACCTCGGTTATTTTTAACAGGAATTTTAAACAGCATGTTTTCACTATTTCTGTATTTTGGCGCGACGATTATTCTATATTCAATGGTTTCATCAACACTTGTTGTTGAGCTAACGATCATGCCATCGTAAGTGATTCGTAGTGCATCGGAAACATCTTTAACTTTTAAACCAACTTCAGCTAATTTTTTATAATCAATATTGACAATGAGTTGATCTTTACCGGGCTTATTGTCAGTTTCAACATCAAGGACACCTTCTAAGCCGCTGAGAAAAGTGATAACTTCTTTTGCTGTATTTTCTCTTAGCTCATCATTATTTGTACTAATACGAATTTCTGCTGGTTTACCAATAGCAGGGCCAACACGTTTTTTATCGAATAGAAGGATCTCACCTGAATAAGTGGTAATTGAATTTCTTAAAGTTTTAATAATTTCATCAGCCGAGCGTTCTCGATGTGCTTCTCCTGTCAAGAAAATACTAATAATTCCCCAATGACTATGCTCCCCTTTATTGACAGAAGGGTTAGTTGATAAAGTGCCCACCCGAGTTGAAAATGACTCTAATTCATTTTTAGGTAAGGCATGGATATAGGATTCAAGTTCTTTTAGACGATTTTCAGTTGCTGCGAGTGAAGCACCGCGCTGCATTTCTAATTTAATATAAAATGTTTCTACACCATCTTGAGGGAAAATTTGAAATTTCATTGATGTTTTAACAAGAAAAATGCTAGAAAGTAATATCATGATCATTGCTATCAGTACTAAATAACGACGGTGGAGCAACTCGTGAAGCAGTGTAGAGTATTTGTTTTCTAAGTTTATAATCCAAGCAGCTTTGCCTTTATGTTCCTTTTGTTGTGTGGCTGCACTTAAGTGATGGGGTAATAAGAAAAAGCTTTCAATTAAACTAACGACCAATGCAACAATAACAACAGCGGGTATGGCCCATGCAAATTTACCAGGCATCCCACCAATTGAAAACATCGGGCTAAAGGCGAGAATAGTTGTAATACTAGCAACAGCGACAGGTCGCCACATCATCCGTGCCCCTTTTAAAGAGGCTTCTTGCGCGGACAACCCCTTTTCTCTGTAGTGCGTTATTTTTTCTGCAACAACAATGGCATCATCAACCAGTAGCCCAAGCACAAGAACAAAACCTGCCAGAGAGATGGCATTAATTGTGACACCAAAATATGGAAGAATAAGAAAACTACCGAGTAATGAAAAGGGAACACTCATTGCCGTCCAAAATGCGGCTTGTCGATTTAAGGCTAACATGAGAATAATAGTGACAAGCGCAAAGCCAAGCAGCGCGTTTCCCCCGAGAACTTGTAAACGTAAACGAGTACGAGCAGATTGATCATTCGAATACGAGTAACCCATTCCTTCTATTTTCGGTTGCTCAGCCATATATTTTTTAACACCATCTAAGGTTTTAATAATATCGGCATTTTTCTTTTTTCGGATAACCAGATTCATTCCCGGTTTACCATCATTCCTAACAATAAAGTTTTCATCTTTTTCACGAAGAATAACAGTTGCTATGTCTTTAACTCGCACCACTTGTCCAGATATGTTGGCACGTAAAATAACATTTTCTACTTCTTGAGGATTATTGAACTTGTTTAAACTGATCACTGTTTGTTCATTTAAATAGGATTCTAATGTGCCGCCCGTCGTGCGTAAGTTTCTAGATTGGATGGCATATAAAACCTCAGACAAACTAATACGTAATTTTTTTGCTTTGGTTGGATTAATTTCAATGTGCATTTCACGATCGAAATAGCCAATTTTATCGACACCGGCAACACCATTAAGAGATTCGATACCTCGCTCATAAATAGGTAATAACTCACGGAGTTTTTTGTGTTCACCAAAAATATTAATAGAGATAATAGGGGTATCACTTGTTGAGATAACATCAACCACAGGAAGTTCGTCTAAATCAATAGGTAGGTCCTGTGTTTGATCAACTGCTTGTTTAATATCATTAACAATAATGGTTAATGCTTGTGAATCAGCATCTTCATCTGCCTGAATAATAATTGAAGAGAAATTTTCCCTAGAGGTTGAAGTTACTTCATAGAGTCCATTTACCTCACGTATTTGTTCTTCTAGTTTTGTGGTGACGTTAAGCTCAACGTCTTCAGCAGATGCACCTCGATATATGGTGTTTACGGTTAGCTTATTGAGGTCAACAGAAGGGAAGCCTTCTTTTTGAATATTCAGCATTTGGTTGAGTCCAAAGGCGAACACAGAAAAAAAGATAAGTTTAACCAGCATGGAGCGTTGCAAGAAAAATTGAATTAAGCTATTCATAATGTATTATTTTACCGCAGTGATGTTGTTTGTTAATAAATTATTGTAATTTTCAAGGTTTGTATCGAGTAATTCACCAATCTTCAATTGAAGACTAAGTTGTTGTGAAAATAACTTTTCTTTATTTAATCGGCTTTCCATATGTGAGGTTTGATCTCTTAAAAGCTCAAATAAATCTAACTTACCAATACGATATAAATATTGTTCTTTCTTTATCTTTTTATTGCCGAGGATTAGTTTTCTTTCAACTGATTTAATAGCCATCTTTAACTGAGAAGACAGTGCCTTTAAATTAGCAAGGTTCGCTTTTGCATCAATTAATCGTTGCTTAGTATCGGCTTCGATTTGGTGTTTTTTTGCTTGCTGTACTTGAAATGCGCCTTCTGCGGATCGGTTGCCTAATACATATTTATATTCAAGCATAACGGAATAATCATTTTTATTGGTACTGGTATCATAAACATCACCTACGTTGTGTTGGGTATATCCAACAGTCAAATTAAGGTCTGATGATGTGGCGTTTGTTTTAGCTTGTAATATAATAATTTGTTGTTTGTTCGTTTTATCAAGAATGTCTTTAAGTCTAGATATTGTCCCTAAATAATTGTCTTCTCTGTGATTATTATTAGATAAAGACAATATTGTTGAGTCTTGTGGGTTAACGGGCTGTATTATTTTATTAGATGATTGTTGAGAGGGATTCATTTGATATTTAATTTGATGTGTTAGCCCTGTATATCGCCCTTGAGCTTGCTGTAAACGTGAAAAATAGTCTTCTCGAATTTCTTGGGCACGTAATAATTCATAAGGCTCACTCACTTGTCGTTTAACTTTAGTACGTGTTAATTTTTCTTGCTGTATTGATTTTTGATGTACCTCTGTTGCAATTTTTAATTCACGAGAAGACAAATACCAATCTACGTAGAGTGATGAAAGTTGAGTAATATAACTTTCTAAATTTTCTTGGCTGCTTAGTTTGGATATTTCAAAATCAAGTTGGCTGAGTTTAATGTTTAAACTGTCTTGTATTCCCCCCGCATTTTTTAACAGAGGCTGGGTGAGTTTTACGGTAAAGCTTGGCTGGTAATATTTTGTACCGGCTGTCACTGCTGCAGGGTTACGATCTGTGTATAAGTTACTATAGCCTAATGTTAGCCGAGTTCCTGTATCAGAAAATATTCGGTTATAACTTAGGTTTAAGTTTAAACTGTCACTTTCATTAGGTTCAATTCCAAATATGTTGTTAGGTTCACTGTGAGAAGAATTTAGACTTGAAACTAAAGTACCATCATTAATACCTAAGCTAGCATCTCGGGCTGATTCTGCAATATTTTTTTCGGATAATATTTTTTGTACGCCAGGGTTGTTATTTAATATTGAGGAAACAAAGCTGTCTAATCCAAGTTCTTGAGTCATTCCTTGTGAACTTTGAAGAAGCAGAACAAAACTGGCTATAGTATATAAAATACGTTTATATTTTTTAAACTGGCCAAAAATTAAAGTTACCACGGTCGTCCCCTCTATTAAATGTCTTTAAACCCTATATTATTTACTTATCATTACTTTAATTTGATAAGCAGAATGACAGGCGACACAGTTATTCATCAGTGTCGATAGCTGTTGTAATGCATGTTGAGGGTCACCTAAATCTTTCGCATCTTGCGCTAATGCGTCGAACTTTTTATGTGTATCATACCCAAGTTTTTTAAATGCTAAAGGTAACTTTTTCATTAATGCCCCTGGCACTTCCTGTTGAGCAGCTAAACCCACTTCACGAGCAGCCTTAACAACAATGTTCATATCTTCTATTGCTATGCCATTTGATATTTTTTGTACACTGGCTAAGAACATACGCATTTCACCCAGTACAATGTTCCGTTCAGCTTCTTCGAGTACGATAGCTTGACGTCCATCTGTTGAGGGTTCGACAGCTCCAGTTAAAATAAATTTATATGACATAACGAGTATAGCGACTAATAATATTCCTGACACTGTCCAACATGATTTACACATTTTATTGACCTTTATTGATATAAAAATTTAATGGAGTACTTTTTTTTTGTAATAATTTGTTGCGAGTATTGAAATGGTTACCCATATAACTGACCGTAATACCATTGCAATAACTGTACGCATTTCAAAACTACCGTCCATGGCAATATGAACCCCAAATGCTGTAAATACTACTACAGTCATAACGGCTATTAGTATGGATAGTTTCGCTGCCCATGGCTGCTTTAACCATAATCCTATTCCTGCAATAACATAAAAGAAGCCGGCAATAAAATTGAACCATAAAACGAAAGCAACATAATTACCTGCAGCCAAACGTGCTGGACCATCAGTAAACAACACGGCACTACCAGATTTGATTGTCATTACACCAAAAATTATGGCGATGATAATTGCTGGCCAAATCATAAGTATTCTTCTTTTATCGATCATATTGATAACTCTCAATTGTTATTTTCGTAAAATAGGCTGTAGAAAATTCCAAATTAAATCGGCTTCTTTTTCTAAAGAAAATGAATATTCATAAATTGACCAACGTAAAACCAAGCCTTGTATTAATGCCGTTATGTACCGAGCTGTCTCATCAGGATCGAGATCTTTAGAATATAGTCCTGTTTCAACGCCTTCCTTAAGCAACTGTGTGACGCGTTTCATGTAGCTATTCATTACTTCTTGCAATGCTGCTTTTAGTTTTGGTGATTCAAGATGAAGAAGATCAGAGAACAAAACTTTAGGGATCGCACGGTGTTTGTTAATAAAAGTAAGCTGTCGCTGTAGTAGGGTCTGCAGTTTTTCATCTGCAGGTGCTGAGGGATTCATTCCCTTGCTGATAGCTATAAATAAGTTTTCAGATATCCAGCTAATCACTGACGCAAATATGGCTTCTCTAGTTTTGAAATGACGAAATATAGTGGGTTGGGCTATGCCCACTTTGTCTGCAATGGCCTGAGTAGTAACTTTTTTAATGCCTACCTCCGCAGCGAGATCCATTGTTGCTTGAACAATTTCTTTTTTACGTTGTTCTTGTGACTTTCCCATTGCCAACCCTTGCAATATTTGTGAGTAATCAATTGCTTCTATATTGCTGTAATGTACTTAGACTGTCAAGAGCCAGTAGTTACATGATAAATGGGGTGTTTAGACAAAAATGACAGTATATACAGTAATGCCTGCCATAATTGACATATTAATAGATGTGAAATCAAATAAAAGCTATAAATTACAATGACTTATGTTTTGGTACGCAATGTGCAATTAGTGTAATAGTTTTCTAATAGGGATTAATAAAATGAGAAATTTTTTCATCTTCATGCTGTTTGCATTTAATTTAGTTAGTTTTAACCAAGTTATTGCTTCACCTAACCTTGATCAGATTATGATTTGTAATGAGGAAGCAGAGTCGGGTAATGCCTCGACGGATGACACCAATGAAGGTGATGAGAAAAATCCTGAAGATGATTGTGAATAAACATAACTAAAATTATTTTAATGTAAGCTGATGGGGAGTTATTTAAGAATGAACAAATTAAATTTAGTAGCAAATATCACTTTAGCTGTTGTCGTAGGTTTTTCTGCGTCGGCATGCGCTGCAAACAGTAACTTGAAAGTTAAAATCAACAAAAAACTTTCGTCGATTACTGTCCCGCACAAAGGTAAATCAGTAACGATTAAGCGTGACCAAAATCAAAAGGCAACAGTCATCGCTGCATTTGCTAAAACTTCTCGTAAGTGTCCTCCATTTTGTATTCAGCCATCTACTTTAGCTATCGGTGTTGAAACTATTGGTGAAGTTGAAGTGATTCATTATTTAGACCGTATGCATAACAAAGGTGATAAATCAATTTTAGTGATTGATTCACGTACACCTAGCTGGGTTAAAAAAGGTACAATTCCAGGTTCAGTAAATATTCCTTGGACTAAATTAAATCCTGCTAAAGGTGCAGATCCTCTCACAATGGGTGACATTATGGCTAAGTTTGGTGCCTCTGAATTAGAAGGTATCTGGAACTTCAGTAAAGTTAAAACATTAGTCATGTTCTGTAATGGTATGTGGTGTGGTCAGTCACCTAACAACATTAAGCAATTGTTAAAAATGGGCTACCCAGCAAGTAAAATCAAATGGTATCGTGGTGGTATGCAAAACTGGGCAAACCTCGGTTTAACCATGGTTAAATAAAGTAATAACTACGGGGTATAACGCAAAGGTTAAATATAATATAACCGTTTTATAGAATTATAGTTTATATTGCATTCGCGCGAGAAATAATTTCTCGCGCTTTTTTTTATTTAAATTTTCGTAAAAATTGCGGAGAATATATTAGGCCCAACACAATACCAGATACTAAGCCTATCGTATGAGCCATATTCGCAATATTGCCGACTAAGCCAAACCAGCAAGCAAAAAACCATAACATCATCAACAATGTGGTGTTTTTATCGAGATGCAGTCCTGAGTAAGGATTAAATTTGCCTTGTGCCCAGACATAAGCAAGCAGACCATAGACAACACCTGACATGCCTCCAAAGATGGGGCCGCTCCAAATGAACTGTGCCAAGTTAGATAATACTGAAATAATAATAACCAGTATCAACATACGCCTTGAGTTTTGACGTTGTTCAATAGCACTGCCGAGTTGGTAAAGCCACAACAAGTTAAATGCAATATGCATAATGCCGAAGTGAATTATAATCGGGGTAAACAAACGCCATAGTTGGCCTCTGATAATTTCAGGCAACCCTTGACGGAATTCGGAAATAAATAAAACTTGAATAAACTGGAAGTCTCTGCCAAGTTTAGACATCAAAGCTACGATAATACTTAAAGAAATTAATGTTGCTGTTACGCGGTTGTAACGAGCCCAAAGTTTTAATTGGTCTAAACCATTCATATTTTATCTCGATATGTTTCAGTACTCTATAATGAGTTTATTGTAAGTTATTTTTCATTCTATTAGGTAGCGAAAAATATGATTAAAACACATATTAAAAAAATATCGATTGTTGTGCTACTTATCTTACTGGGTGCTCTGTTAAATGTTACAGGGTTGCTTGATGTTGATAAAATGCTATCCGTTACACGAGAATACGCTGGTGAGTGGTGGTTAATCGTAATCTTGATTATATTGCAAATTTTATTGTTTACTTTTGCTTTAGCAGGTTCTCTTATTTTTTGGGTGACTGCACCATTATATCCGCCTTTTATAGCAACTTTAATTCTTGCTGCTGGAGCAACACTGGGCGGAGTGGGGGCATATTTTTTTTCAAGATACATGACGGATGAATGGGTTAAAAAAGTTGAGAAATCACACACATATAAAATACTCCAAAACCAAGACAATTTTTTCGCTTTATTTGCATTACGAATATTTCCTGCATTCCCTCATGCCTTAGTAAACTATAGTTCGGGTGTATTAAGAGTGAAACTAAGTCATTTTATCGTAGCCGCTTTTTTGGGGGTAGGGATAAAGTCGTATGTTTATGCAGATATTGTTTATAACTTAACAACAACGGCATCTATAGATGATTTGTTAAACGTTTCTACTATTCTGCCTTTAGTTTTATTGTCGTTAATAACATTTGTTGGTGTTTTTATTAAATATAAAAGTACCAGCAAGAATATAAATTAATAAATTAGGATTACCTCAGCACACTTTTGATGTATACAATTCATAGCCAGTGCTACAGTATGATTACTTATCATATTCCTCTAGACTGATTTTTTATTAGTGTAACTCTCTCATTAGATAGTACGTCTATGTTTTGTAGTTTAACTTATGTGTCATACATGTCAGTTATATTTAAAAAATATATTTATTGAAAATAATATTCTAAATTGATGTATGTCAATCTTATTTTATTATAAGTAATGAATAATGTACTAAAGCAGTATGTATTTATTAAACAACATTATGGAGATTATTTTATGGTTTCAAAAACAGCAATGGCAATAATGGCTGCAAGTCTTATTGTGGCGCCACTTTCTACCCAAACAGTTCAAGCTAGAGAATTCAAGGTTAATTGTAGCTCTGTCAGTGACTGTATGGCGAAAGGAAATAAGCTAACCAAGAAAAGAAAGCTATCATTGGCATTAGAAGCATATCGTAATGCTATAAAAAAGGATGTTGAAAATAAAGACGCATGGCGTAAATTTGAAAAAATAGTCGTCCGCATTTCAGAAGAAGGTGGTTGTTAATTATCTAGTTTAAATTTTTGGGGGTATGACGCATGTTAAGTTTACGTAAGCAGTGGCCTTTTTGGATTAGTGGTGTCTTTGTTGGTGTTGCTGAAATCATGAACTATATTGCACTGGAAAAACCAATTGGTTTAACCACCGGGTTGGTAGAAATGACAGCGGCTTTTGAGCAAACATTTATTCCCGGTGTTGATTGGTGGTCTAGAGGCTACGATCCTAATGTTCATTGGATAATTATTGGTGTTGTTTTAGGGGCTTGGTTAGTTGCGCGTGCAGAGGGTGAGTCTCGATCTTGGGTTAAATATCCTGTTAAAGAACTAATTCTGGCATTTGTTGGTGGTTTTGTTTTTAGTTTTGGAACACGGTTAGCTGCGGGATGTACAACACATCATTTTCTTGGTGGCTTACCTTCAATGTCGACAGCCTCTTTATTTTATTTATTAGCTATTTTGCCTGCTGGTTTTCTTACTTTTTATCTTATGAGCGTAATGAAAATTGGGCATGTATTTAAAGGTCAGGAAAATAAGGCAACCTCTGAGCTGGGTTATAAAGAGGGCGGTAAAATGGCTCTCGATGGTTTAGCGTGTGAGGCTAGTCGTAATTACAATCCCAACCGTGATTGGTTACGTATTTCCATATTAGTATTAATGTTTGCCTTTTTTATGAATGCCATTGTTGGCTCCTTTGTATATGGCACTGAAGACGGACTATTCGGCTGGAACTATGCGATTAGTTCTATTGGCTGGGGCATGATGATCTGGTTATTGTTGATTGGTATTATTGCTGGTGTTGGTATGGCAAAGACAGGCTTCGGAACTGAGTGTGCTTTCATGACGCCTGAAATTTCAATGGGGCTTGAGCATAAAGAAAATTTCTTTGAGGAAAAATGGAGAATTCCTGGTTCAACACGATTTATGTTTCGTTCTATGTCTCCATTTACCGCCATCTTTATAGAAATATTTTTAGTTTGGGCGGCAATTATGATCGGTTGGCAATTTTTTGATATTAAATTGCCATTAGGTATGAACACCAGCTGGGTTTTATTGTTGGGTGCAGCTTTTCAAGGTTTTGGATCCGTTGCAATGATAGGTTGTGAAATTCGTACGTATATGCGTTTAGGTTTGGGGTATATGACTGCAGTAGCCGCTTTTCCTGGTTTCTTGCTTGGTTATTTACCTTATACCTTGTTTACTGATTTTTGGATTGATCTTACCCGTGAAACAACTTTTACAAAAGTTAAGCATGTCCCAGACTTTTTTGGGCATGATCCTGTTGTGCAGGCTATTGCCGGTCTTGCTTATGGAGTACTTATCTTTTGGTTGCTCTATGCGAGTATCAAACGAGGAATGCGATTGACCGGTTTTAGTTTTAAAGACTTGATGTCACATCC
This sequence comes from Woeseiaceae bacterium, assembly GCA_045046865.1. Taxonomy (GTDB): domain Bacteria; phylum Pseudomonadota; class Gammaproteobacteria; order UBA6429; family Thiohalophilaceae; genus JAGLTQ01. The sequence goes on from JASFYW010000019.1 coordinate 10,952, forward strand.
GAATGATGAATTGGCTGTTAAATATTTTGATCGAGTAACTAAAGAATCTAATGGTGATAACGATCAAAAGAATAATGAGCAAGCAGCTGATAAAAAAGTAAAAGAAGATGGTTTAGGCAATCCTGTTACTGAGGGTGCTTAAATGACCAGTCGTCGTGACTTTGTCTTAGCAACCGCATTAACAGCATTATTTGCAAATAAGGTTGTGGCAAAGGAAATTCAGGGAAGGATTAACTGGCCGGAGTTTCAAGCTGAAATGACCAAGTTGGCTAATACAGCCGCAAAGGGTCAGATTAGCAATGCGGAAGTTGTTAAACGTGGAATGGAATATTTAAGACAATTAGATATTAATTTGCCCGCGTTTAAGCAAGCGGTTGATGCTTCTTATGAAAGCGGTAATCAATATTGGTTATGGCAACGGCTGATTAAACTACAAAATATTAATGGTGGCATTCTTAATATTGCTAACGATCAACTTGTGCAGCTACATGACCATCCTGGTGCAGTAGGATTAGTTCGTATTATCAGCGGTGAAACTGAAGTTTGGCAGTTTGATGAGGTTGAAGAAAAAAAAGAAATTGATGGTCAGAATATCGTACGTTTAGTTCGTACATCACATACGATTTTACGAGCAGGAGATACAGCAGTGCTGACTCCAACTAAAGGAAATATTCATGCGCTTAAATCAATTAGTAAAGAGTGTCGCATGCTTGATTTTTTTATCCCTCCTTATGACAGGAGTCAACGAAGCTGGTATCAACCCATAACAGAAAACTGGTTTAACAAGATACAAATTACTTGCATGAAAATTTCGCAAAATGATCATTCTATAACGTAAGTTTATTATTTAACTAACAAAGAAGGAGTTCTTCTATGTCTACACTAAAATTAAAAAAAATCTTCACATCTCTTGTCGCTCTTGTAATGCTAGCTTCATTTTCTACTTTTACTATAGCGGATGACTGGTCAAAGTTAAGCTCGAAGAAACAAACTAAATTGGGTTTGTATATGACGGCTAAACAAGCATATAAACATACAATGGATAAGATGGATCAAACTTTGTTTGTTGATATTCGTACACCTTCTGAGTTGAACTATCTTGGTGCTGCAACGGTTATGGATGCACATGTGCCTACAGTATTTATGGATACAACAGGTTGGAATGATAAAAAACATCGTTATAACCGAGCAAAAAATAAAAACTTTGTTGCTGATATAGGTAAAGCACTAAAGAAAAAAGGATTAAGTAAAAGTGATACCATTATTTTAATGTGTCGCTCAGGAAAACGTAGTGCAAGTGCAGCAAATACACTGGCCGATAATGGTTATACAAAAGTGTACAGTGTGGTTGATGGCTATGAAGGTGGAAAGGTTAAGAAAGGTGAGAACAAAGGTAAACGAATGAAGGATGGTTGGAAAAATTCGGGTTTGCCATGGACGTATTCTTTAGATAAAGATTATATGTATATCACTAAATAAAATAATATATTTTGGTAAAAAATAAAGGGGCTCGAAAGCCCCTTTATTTATTCTTAAAGATAAAGCTATTTTAAAGTAACGGTACAATCAGTAACGCTACAATATTCATAATCTTAATCAGCGGGTTAATTGCAGGACCTGCTGTATCTTTATATGGGTCACCAACAGTGTCACCGGTTACTGCTGCTTTATGTGCATCAGAACCTTTACCACCGTGGTGTCCATCTTCGATATATTTCTTCGCGTTATCCCATGCACCACCACCTGTGGTCATAGAGATTGCAACGAATAGACCTGTAACGATAGTACCGATTAGAACGCCACCTAATGCTTCAGCACCGAGTGTTAAGCCAACAATAATAGGCACCGCGACAGGTAATAAAGAAGGAATCATCATTTCTTTAATTGCTGCTTTAGTTAACAGGTCAACCGCTTTAGTGTAATCAGGCTTTTCAGAGTAATCCATAATGCCGGGATGCTCTTTAAACTGACGACGTACTTCCGTTACGATATCACCTGCTGCACGACCGACTGCTTCCATCGCCATGGCACCGAATAAGTAAGGAATCAGTCCACCGATAAACAAACCGATAATAACCATATGGTTTGACAGGTCGAAGGTGACATTAACACCGTTAGCGCTTAATGAGTGAGTGAAGTCAGCAAACAGAACGAGCGTTGCAAGACCTGCTGAACCAATGGCATAACCTTTAGTTACTGCTTTAGTCGTATTACCCACTGCATCTAGTGCATCCGTTGTTTTACGAACATCTTCAGGAAGCTCAGCCATTTCAGCGATGCCGCCCGCGTTATCCGTAATAGGACCGTATGCATCAAGTGCAACGATAATACCAGTCATAGACAACATTGAGGTTGCTGCAATCGCGATACCGTATAAACCTGCTAATTCATATGCGCCCCAGATAGATGCGCAAATTGAAAGTACAGGTAATGCTGTCGATTTCATTGAAACACCTAAACCAGCAATAACGTTGGTACCGTCACCTGTGGTTGAAGCTTTTGCAATATTTTTAACCGGCGCATATTCAGTCGCGGTGTAGTACTCAGTGATAACAATCATCGCGATGGTTAGAACTAAGCCGATCAACGCAGCATAATAAAACTCAGTTGCACCAACCACGTTGCCATTATCCAGTGTGAGAGCAACTTCGCTCATCATATTCTGAGTAACAAAATAGAAGGCAACAGCAGAGAAAACGGCCGCAATAATCGTACCCTTATAAAGCGCGTTCATTATTTTTGCGCCATCAGAAGTTTTCACGAAGAAAGTACCGAGGATAGAACCGATAATTGAAACACCACCGAGAACGAGTGGGTAAGTAACCGCGAGTTCACCAATTTGGCTCATCACTAAGCCACCCAGTAGCATCGTTGCGATAAGGGTTACTGCGTATGTTTCAAATAAGTCAGCTGCCATACCTGCACAATCACCAACATTATCACCAACATTATCTGCGATGGTTGCTGGGTTACGTGGGTCATCTTCTGGAATACCTGCTTCAACTTTACCAACAATGTCAGCACCAACATCTGCACCCTTAGTGAAGATACCGCCGCCTAAACGAGCAAAGATAGAAATGAGTGAACCACCAAATGCAAGACCAACTAATGCGTGTAATGCATCCGTTTGCGAAACCCCCATCATAACGGTTAATACGCTGTAGTAACCTGCGACACCTAAAAGAGCAAGGCCGACCACTAACATACCGGTAATAGCGCCGCCTTTAAATGCGACTTGAAGGGCCGGATTAATACCGTGTCTTGCTGCTTCTGCAGTGCGTGAGTTCGACCGGATAGATACGTGCATGCCAATGTAACCCGCAAGGCCAGAAAGTATGGCGCCGATAGCAAAACCGATAGCAGAGTGCCAGCCAAGAGCAAAACCCATAGCGAAAAATAAAACAATACCCACCATACCAATGGTGGTGTATTGACGCGCTAAGTAAGCAATTGCGCCTTCTTGAATTGCGTTAGCAATTTCCACCATTTTATCGTTACCCATGGGTTTTGATAAAACACTGAAAATTGTAATGACGCCATATGCGATGCCGATGAGGGCACAGATAATAGCAATGAGTAGACCTGTGGACATGATGCTTTCTCCCTTTAATAATATAGCTATTCGAATTGTTGTGCATAGAGACTAAACCCTTTTACTGGTGGACGTTATCACGTGTTTTTATTGGTCTATCTCTGGATTTAATCTACCTAAAAGTTATATTGATATAAAGAAGACAGGACCGATGTGAAACAAAAATAACCATACATATCAACGCCTTACAAATAATTTGTTTTTCTTAGTCAATAACGATAAATATTTTGTTTTTATTTGTGTGTGTTTGTTGTGGTGCGAAATGAAATATTCAAATTTTTATCTGTATCAAATCAACTGATATCTCAATTAAAACTAAATATATATTGGTTCTGGCCGCTAAAGAGTTACCCTTTTTAATTTAATCAGTCGCAACCTGGGTTGTTGGAGTCCGTTTTATGTTTAGAAGTATGAGTATTCAATTAAAATTAACTGTTGCTAGCAGCATCGTAACTTTACTTTTTATTTTGGCTTTATGGAGTGCTCTTGGTGGGCTATTTTCAAGCGCCAATGAGTCAGATCAATTCTTTAATGAAAACCTAATACGTCAAAATGCTTATCAAACTATGTTTGCTGATGGCCTGCTGTCTGGTGTTGCATTACGAAACCTTGTTCTTAAACCTCAGGCAAAAAAACCACATGAAGTTGTTCCTGCAGCAATCCAACGTTTTGATGATGCTTTTAAACTTGTTAAATCAATGCCATCAAATAAAAATTTATTAGAATCTGAATATGCTTCGATAGATGAAAACTGGAAAAAATCTCGTGCTGCAAAGCTTCGAGTGCTTGAATTAGTAAAATCAGGAGAAGTTGAGCAAGCTATAGAGTTATTAAAAAAAGTTGAACACCCTCATTGGCGTAAAGTACGTATTGCAGTGCAAAAATTAACGAACAAAGAATTAGCTAAAAACACTCAAACACAAAAACGCATACTCGCTCATACTGATTCAAGTATGAAGCGAACAATTATCATAGCCTTAGTCGCAATACTTCTTAGCATAGCAATTAACTTTTTGATTATTAAAAGTATTAAAAATGCATTTTCAAATGTAACCAACTCCCTGAATGATATTGCAAATGGGGAAGGTGATTTAACACAAAGACTGGAAGTAACAAGAGAGAAAGAAGTTAAAGAACTTTCAATCGGCTTCAATTCATTTGTTGAAAAAATTCAAAACCTCATCATCCAAGTTGCGGATTCAAGTGGGCAGCTTATTTCTGAAATGAAACAACTAACTGAATTAAGTGTTGATACAAAGCTAAATGTAAATCAACAAGAAGGAAAAATTGAGCAAGTAGCCACTGCAATGAACGAAATGACGGCAACCGTTCAAGAAGTTGCGCGTAATGCAAGCCATGCTTCAGATTCTGCTACAGCTGCAGATGCAGAGGCTACAAAAGGACAGAAGGTTGTTACAGAAGTAACTAGAGCGATTAATGATTTAGCTGAAGATGTATCGAATGCATCAGCTACGATTGACATATTGAAAGATGATACTGAGAAAATTGGCAGTGTATTAGATGTTATTAAAGGCATTGCAGAACAAACGAATTTACTCGCCTTAAATGCTGCAATTGAAGCAGCACGTGCAGGCGAGCAAGGTCGAGGCTTTGCTGTTGTAGCGGATGAAGTGCGGACATTAGCAAGCCGAACTCAAGAGTCTACTCAAGAAATACAAGAAATGATTGAGCGCCTTCAATCTGGCGCTATTTCCGCGGTGGAGGCAATGGATAAAGGCCAGGAAAATACAAAAACAACGGTTGAAAAGGCAAACTTAGCAAGCCAAGCTTTATCTGCAATTACACAAGCAGTATCTCAAATAGCGGAACAAAACACTCAAATTGCCACGGCGGCTGAAGAACAGTCATCGGTTGCGGAAGAAATAAACCAAAATATTGTGAGTATCAATACGCTCTCTATTCAGGCTGCACAAGGCGCAGAACACACAGCTGCTTCAAGTCAAGAATTAGAGCGCACTGCAAATGAACTGCAAAAAATGATCTGTATGTTTAAAGTTTAAAATAAATGTCCGTTATTAATTGAAATGGCGGGCTACTTTCCTTCTTTCAAATTTATTCATTACACCTTTTTTACCATACTATTTAAAAAAGGTGTTTTTTCTAGTTAGCGGATTCGACTAAGTTACTGTAAAATATGCGGCTTCAAGTTAGTTTTATGTTTAGGGCTTTCAGTTGCGTACACGTATTAAAATCTGTGGAATTAAGCATTTAGATGATGCACTCAAAGCGATTGAGTGTGGTGCGGATGCGATCGGGCTAATTTTTGTTGAAAAAAGTCCGCGTTATGTAAGTTTGACTGATGCACGAGTTATAGCCGAATCATTACCTCCTTTTGTTACTGTTGTTGGTTTATTCATGGATGCTTCGGAAGAAGTGGTACGTGAGGCATTGAAGGTCGTGCCGTTGAATTTATTGCAATTTCATGGAGATGAATCTCCAGCATTTTGTGACCAGTTTGAAATGCCTTACGTTAAAGTTTTGCGAATGCGTGAAAATGTTAATGTGCTTGCTTTTTCACAAGAATATCCTAATGCAGCAGGCATTTTATTGGATACCTACTCGAAAGCGGGCGGTGGTTCTGGTCAATCATTTGATTGGGATTTAATTCCTGAAAACATGCCGATTCCCTTCATTTTAGCCGGTGGGCTTAATCCTGAAAATGTTGCTTCAGCAGTAAAAATAGCAAAACCCTATGCAGTGGATGTGAGCAGTGGTGTTGAGTCTGAGCCTGCAGTGAAAGATCATAAAAAAATTGAACAATTTATTAAAGAGGTACAGCGCATTGGCTGAATCAGAATCAAAGTATCAACAACCCGATGACAAAGGTCATTTTGGTGTTTATGGCGGATTATTTGTCGCAGAGACATTAATGGAACCGTTAACCGAGTTACGTCTTGCTTATGAAAAGTATATGGTCGATAAGGATTTTCTTGCTGAGTTAGATTGGGAATTACAGAACTATGTCGGTCGACCATCACCATTGTATTTTGCTGAACGTTGGTCACGAAAGCTTGGCGGTGCAAAAATTTACCTTAAGCGTGAAGACTTAAATCACACCGGTGCGCACAAAGTTAACAACACGGTAGGCCAAGCATTACTCGCCAAACGCATGGGCAAAAAACGCATTATTGCTGAAACGGGAGCAGGTCAACATGGTGTTGCAACCGCAACCGTTGCTGCGCGTTTAGGTTTGGAATGCGTGGTCTTTATGGGGGCGGTGGATATTCAACGCCAAGCAGCCAATGTTTATCGTATGAAGTTATTGGGTGCGACGGTTATTCCTGTGACATCAGGTTCCGCCACATTAAAAGATGCTCTGAATGAAGCCATGCGAGATTGGGTGACGAATATTGACGATACCTTTTATATTATCGGTACGGTAGCAGGGCCTCATCCATACCCTGCAATGGTGCGCGATTTCCAAACGATTATTGGTCGTGAAGCACGTGAACAAATTCTAGCTCATGAAGGACGATTACCTGATGCTTTGGTCGCCTGTGTTGGCGGTGGTTCCAATGCTATTGGTCTTTTCCATCCATTTATTGATGACAAAGATGTCAAAATAATTGGTGTTGAAGCGGCAGGTGATGGTATTGAAACGGGGCGACATGCCGCGCCGTTATGTGCAGGTAAACCGGGCGTATTGCATGGAAATCGTACCTATTTGGTTGAAGATGAAAACGGCCAAATCATAGAAACACATTCTATTTCAGCCGGTTTAGATTACCCCGGCGTCGGACCAGAGCATGCATGGTTAAAAGATATTGGCCGCGCAGAATATGTCGCTATAAATGATAATGAAGCTTTACAGGCTTTTCACGATCTCACCAAAATTGAAGGTATTATTCCTGCTTTAGAGTCTAGCCATGCCTTGGCCTATGTCACTAAATTAGCGCCGACGATGGATAAAGACAAAATCATTATTGTGAACCTTTCTGGTCGTGGTGATAAAGATATCCACACGGTTGCAACGATAGAGGGGATCGAGCTGTGAGTCGTATTCAAAAAAGATTTGAGCTACGCGCAAAAGAAGGCCGTAAACTCTTAATTCCCTATTTTACAGCCGGTGATCCAAAGCCCGAAAATACCGTGCCAATGATGCATGCAATGGTAGAAGCAGGGGCAGATTTAATTGAACTGGGTGTACCTTTTTCAGACCCGATGGCAGAAGGCCCTGTCATCCAAAGAGCGATGGAACGTGCATTAGAACATAATGTGAGCTTGCGTGATGTGATGGCAATGGTGGCTGAATTTCGTCAACAAGATTCAGAAACACCCGTAATATTAATGGGTTACCTTAATCCCGTGGAAGTGATGGGGTATGAAAAATTTGCCAAATCTGCTGCTAAAGCAGGTGTCGATGGCTTGCTGACGGTCGATATTCCACCAGAAGAAGCCGAAGATTATGTCAAAGTGATGAAAGCTGAGGGAATCGACCGTATTTTCTTAATTTCACCGACAACAACCGATGACAGAATTAAAGCGATAAATGAGGCGAGTGGTGGCTTTTTGTACTATGTTTCATTAAAAGGCGTCACGGGTGCGGGTCATTTGGATATTAATGCGGTACAAGAACGTGTTTCTAGCATACGCTCATTGACAGATTTACCTGTTGGCGTAGGCTTCGGTATTAAAGATGCAGAATCAGCGGCCAGTATTGCCAGTGCAGCAGATGCCGTAATAGTGGGCAGTGCCATCGTAAAGCGTATTGAGGAAAATCTCGATTCAGCCGATAATGCTATTATGGCAGTATGTGAATTATTATCTGAGATGCGTGCAGCACTCGATAACAAATAGATAGGGTTTTATATGAATTGGTTTAGCAAATTATTACCAGAACGTATCCGAATTGATGGCGAGTCACGTAAAAGTGTGCCGGAAGGTTTATGGACAAAATGTACAGCCTGTGGCGCCGTTTTATACCGCGCAGAAATGGAACGAAATTTAGATGTTTGTCCAAAATGTGATCAACATGCTCGAATCGGTGCGCGTTTCCGTTTAGAAAAGTTTCTTGATGAAGAAGGTCGCAGCGAAATTGGTGAAAATTTAAAACCAGTTGATGTGCTTAAATTTAAAGATATAAAAAAATATAAAGACAGAATCACTCAAGCTCAAAAAGCCACGGGTGAACATGATGCTTTAATCGCAATGAAAGGGACGGTTAAAGGTGTTCCTGTTGTAGCTGCTGCTTTTGAATTTAAATTCATGGGTGGGTCGATGGGCTCAGTGGTTGGTGAACGTTTTGTTCGTGCGGTTAATGTTTGTTTGAAAGAAAATTTACCCTTGGTATGTTATTCAGCAAGTGGCGGTGCACGTATGCAAGAAGCTTTGTTTTCGCTTATGCAAATGGCTAAAACCAGTGCAGCTTTAGGGCGTATGCGTAAACAGTCTTTACCTTTTATTTCTATTTTAACTGACCCAACCATGGGTGGCGTATCAGCAAGTTTAGCCATGCTGGGTGATATCAATATTGCAGAACCGAATGCTTTGATTGGCTTTGCAGGCCCACGTGTTATAGAACAAACAGTACGTGAAGTCCTCCCTGATGGCTTTCAACGTAGTGAATTTTTATTAGAGCATGGTGCAGTTGATATGATTATTGATCGTCGAGATATGAGAGATAAAGTGGCGTCGCTACTAACCATAATGATGCAACAACCCGCGGCTTAGAATTCGGTTTTTAATTACATATTAAAAAATCAGCCATATTCCTAATCTCCCACGTCATTGCGAGAAAGTAGTGAAAATAATATTTTCACTACTGACGCGGCAATCTCCTGAAAAATACGAACCATCATGAGATTGCCGCAGTCACAGACTGCCACGCTTTGCTCGCAGCTAAAGGTTCCTTCGCAATGACAGCCACTTTTCTTAAAAAGTTTTGAGCCTTTATTAATGCGCTTCTCCTCTCTCCCTGAATGGTTAACTTGGCAAGAAGGACTACATCCTTCTACAATAGAGCTTGGCCTTGAACGTGTCTCTAAAGTTTTTAAACGCTTACATCCTACCTTACCTTCCATTCCTGTCATTACCGTTGCTGGTACCAATGGCAAAGGTTCTAGTGTCGCTTTATTAGAGTCTATTTATCAGAACGCGGGATATCGTTCTGGGACTTATACCTCTCCACATTTGTTACGTTATAACGAGCGGATTCATATTAATGGCGAAGAAGTGTCAGATGAAAAAATTTGTGAAGCATTCGCTCGAATAGATAAAGCACGTTTAGAAAATAATGAAGAAATATCGTTAACCTATTTTGAATTTGGTACGTTAGCAGCGTTAGATCTATTTTATCATACTGAACCCGACGTCATAATTTTAGAAGTGGGCTTAGGTGGTCGGCTTGATGTGGTGAATATTGTTGATGCCGATGTCGCCTTGATTACATCGATAAGCATTGATCATACAAACTGGTTGGGTAATGACCGAGAAACCATCGCGATTGAAAAGGCGGGCATTATGCGAGCAAATCACCCCGTTGTTTACAGTAGCCCAGACATGCCACAAAGCATTGCCGAAACGGCTAAATCAAAAGGGGCGGTTTTATTCCAACGCGGCAAAGATTTTGATTGGAAAAAGGGAATGGGCTCTGCCTCATGGGAATGGAAATCAAACAAGCAGCAGCGCACGGCATTACCCCATTCTAATTTAAGAGGGAGACATCAGCTAGATAATGCTGCGGGTGTGTTGATGGCTATTGAGTTATTGGCAGGCAAGCTTTCCGTTAATCAAAAGCAAATCAAAGATGGCTTATTATCTGTTTCTGTCGCAGGACGTTTTCAATGTGAGCCTGGCACACCGATGCACATACTGGATGTGGCGCATAATCAAGGCAGTATGGCGTGTTTAGCCGAATCACTTAAGCTCCAAGCGTGTGATGGAAATAATATCGCCGTATTAGGCATGTTGAATGACAAAGCCCATACAGATGCATTGGCTGAGATGATGCCAGAAATCAGTAAATGGTATGTGGCTGATCTTGATGTACCTCGAGGGGCAACATCTGAAAAATTAGCCTCCGTTTTGAAGGGCTTGGATGAAAGCTCAGATGTGAGCTGTTTTACCAGTGTCGAGCAAGCGATAAAGGCCGCAGATGAGGCGGCAGAAAATAACGATAGGGTCATTATTTTTGGCTCCTTTTATACGGTAGAATTAGGACTTATACTAGTCACATAAATGGCTCGTAAATTTAGAAACTGGGAGGATGTGTGGAAGAAGGTCAATTAAAAAAACGCTTGGTTGGGGCTGTGGTTCTCATTGCGTTGGCTGTGATTTTTATTCCTATGTTGCTCGGCGGTGGTCAAAAAATGGAAATGCCTGTTTTTGGTAGTAATGTGCCTGAACGCAGTGAACAAATAAAAAATATGAAGCATTTAGACATTTCTAAAACAAAACAAAATACAAATCAACAAGCTCAACCCAAAAGTATTCCTATCGCACCTAATATGGTTGAGCCTAAATTACCCAAAGTGGCTAAGAAAACCTCATCGGTTGATACATTAGCGACTTTAACAAAAAGCAATACAAAGCAAAAAAGTACAGTGCATGTTTGGGCTGTACAAGTGGGCAGCTTTGGTAAAAAACAAAATGCTTTATCTTTAAAAGAAAAACTGCGTAAGAAAAAAAGGCATGCGTTTGTTGAACGCTTGGTAAAAAATAATAAAGCAGTTTATCGTGTCCGTGTTGGGCCTGTATCTAGCGAAAAGAAAGCCAAGAGTTTAAAGAAAAAACTTAAAGCGGAATTCAAACTTGATGGTTTAATTGTAAGACACCCTTAATAAATTAATTGGATTGATGGTTCATGGTTGCAGCAGATTATATTATTTTAGCGATTATCGTTATCTCGGTGGTCATGAGTTTAATGCGTGGCTTCGTAAAAGAAGCATTATCGTTAACCGGTTGGTTATTGTCATTATGGGTTGCTATGACATTTTCTTCTGGCATGGCCGAACTATTTGGTAGTTCAATTAAAGATCCAACATTACGTTTACTTGCAGCCTTTGTTTCATTATTTATTTTATCTTTAGTGGTGGGGGCGATCATTAATTTTTTTGCCGGTCAATTAGTTCAGCGCGCCGGTTTGTCTGGTGTTGATAGAACCATCGGTGGTGTTTTTGGTGTTTTGCGTGGCATCTTATTAGTCACCATTATTGTTATGCTACTGGGATTGACGACGTTACCGAAAGAAAAATGGTGGGATGAATCCTTTTTTATGTTCCGTTTTGAAGTGATTGCAACTTGGCTAAAAGATTTGTTGCCGAGCGATATTGCTAGATACTTTAAATATTAAATTTATATTAATTCACAGGAAAATATTTTATGTGTGGAATTATTGGACTTGTTGGCCATACCCCCGTTAATCAACAGCTTTATGATGGCTTAACGGTATTACAACACCGTGGCCAAGATGCTGCGGGTATAGTGACCTGTGAAGCTGACCGTATGTTTTTGCGTAAAGATAACGGTTTAGTTAAAGATGTTTTTCATACACGTCATATGATGAATCTGCGAGGGAATATTGGTATTGGCCATGTTCGTTATCCTACTGCAGGTTGTTTTTCTTCATCTGAGGCGCAGCCATTTTATGTGAACTCACCGTATGGTATTGCCTTAGCGCACAATGGCAACTTAACCAATGCGGCAGATCTAAAGCATGATTTGTTTGTTCAAGACCGTCGTCATATTAATACAAACTCAGATTCAGAAATATTATTAAATGTTTTTGCTCATGAGATACAAGAATCAATGACGCCCAATATAGATATTACGGCAGATAATATTTTTGATGCAATAGAGAATGTGCATAAACGTTGCAAAGGTGCTTATGCGGTTGTTGCTATGATTACGGGGCGAGGTATTGTTGCTTTTCGTGATCCTTATGGTATTCGTCCGGTTGCCTTTGGTAAGAGAGAAACAGAAAAGGGCGTTGAATATGTTGTTGCTTCAGAATCTGTGGCTATTGAATCGCTCGGTTTTGAAATGGTTCGTGATCTAGAGCCCGGCGAAGCCATTTTCATAAATAACGACGGTCACTTCCATTCTCGTCAGTGTGCAGAAAATCCAAAACTATCGCCATGTATTTTTGAGCATGTTTATTTTGCACGCCCTGACTCTATTATCGACGGTGTCTCTGTTTATAAAGCACGTTTACGTATGGGCGATTATTTAGCAAAAACAATTCTGAAAGAATTTCCTGATCATGATATCGATGTTGTTTTACCGATTCCAGATACCAGTCGAACATCAGCGTTAGAGTTATCATATACATTAGGTGTGAAATACAGCGAAGGCTTTATAAAAAATCGTTACATCGGCCGAACATTTATTATGCCAGGGCAACAGCAACGTAAAAAATCAGTTAAACAAAAACTCAACGCGATTGAATTAGAGTTCAAAGGTAAAAATGTTTTATTGGTCGATGACTCTATTGTTCGCGGTACAACCTCACAACAAATAATCCAAATGGCACGCAAAGCTGGCGCGAATAAAGTCTACTTTGCTTCAGCAGCCCCTGCGGTTCGTTATCCAAATGTTTATGGTATTGATATGCCTGCTGCAATAGAACTCATTGGTCATGGTCGTGACACAGATGAAATTGCCAAAGAAATTGGCGCTGATAAATTGTTTTATCAAAAACTGGATGATTTAATAGAGGCCGTACGTAAAAAAGCACCGAACATAACAGAATTTGATACCTCAGTGTTTAATGGGGTATATGTGACAGGCGATATTGATGAGAAATATCTTAAACATATCGAGTCATTACGAAATGATGCAACGAGATCAAATGATGATTCAGATAATGAAGTGATTGAACTTCATAATAATGCTTAAATATAGAGTACCTGCCATTGCGAGGAAGTACTAAAAAATATATTTTTTAGTGCTGACGCGGCAATCTCATGATTACTCAGATAGGCTATGAGATTGCCGCAGTCATTTTATTCCTTCGCAATGACAGGTTTTAATCTAGTTTTAACGGGATTGTTGTGACTTTTTTTATTGATCTAAGAGCTAATATGATCTATTAGTTAAAATGTATTTATTTGGAGAAAGTAATGTCAGATTTTGATGAAGAATGGTCACTCGAAACTTTAGCAATAAGAGCAGGGCAAGTACGCACGGCTGAAGGTGAACACAGCGAACCTATTTTTCCAACATCGAGTTATGTCTTCCCTACTGCCGCAGAAGCAGCGGCACGTTTTAGTGGTGAAACGCCAGGTAATATTTACTCACGTTTTACTAATCCCACGGTAAGAACCTTTGAAGATAGACTCGCAGCATTAGAAGGCGGGGAATCTTGTGTTGCGACTTCGTCAGGCATGTCAGCCATTTTAAGTACCTTTATTGCTTTATTAAAGTCAGGCGATCATGTTGTTTCATCACGTTCAGTTTTTGGCACCACCGTTGTTTTATTTAATAAATATTTACAACCTTTTGGTGTCGAGACCACGTTTGTTGATCTCACTGATCTGGATGCATGGAAACAAGCGATTAAACCTGAAACAAAAATATTGTTTTTAGAGACCCCGTCTAACCCATTAACTGAAATTGCAGATTTAAAAGCACTGGCAGATCTGGCGCATGAAAATGATTGCTTGCTGGTGGTTGATAATTGCTTGTGTACACCTATTTTACAACAACCTTTAAAATTAGGCGCTGACATCGTTATTCATTCAGCAACAAAATACATTGATGGTCAAGGCCGAGCAATTGGTGGTGCCGTTGTAGGCAATAAAACACTGGTAGGCGAAACGGTGTTTGGTTTCTTACGGACGGCTGGGCCAACTATGAGTCCGTTTAATGCATGGATATTTCTAAAAGGTTTGGAAACACTATCATTAAGAATGAAAGCACACAGTGCCAATGCTCTCGAGTTAGCAAAATATTTAGAGCAACATAAAAATGTGGCTAAAGTTTTTTACTCAGGTTTAGAATCGCATCCGCAATACGAACTTGCTCGCTCACAACAGTTTGCAGGCAGTGGCGTTTTGTCCTTTGAGGTTAAAGGTGGTCAGGCTGCTGCTTGGAAAGTGATTGACTCAACCAAGCTTCTGTCTATAACGGCAAACCTTGGGGATGCAAAATCAACAATCACGCATCCCGCAACGACAACGCACGGAAGACTCAGTGATGAAGATAAAGAAAAATCAGGCATTACTAATGGTTTGATTCGAATTTCAGTAGGCTTAGAATCTATCATCGATATTATTGGAGACATAGACAGAGGTCTATAGTTTTTTATGGAAAATATCTTTGTTGCTCGACAGCCGATTTATGATAAAGCCCAAGAACTAATGGGCTTTGAACTGCTGTACCGCTCAGGAAAATCTGACACAGCAGATTTTAGTGACGGTAGTGTGGCTTCATCTGAAGTTATTATGAATAGCTTTATGAATATCGGTGTAGATAGTTTAGTAGGGAGTGCCAAGGCTTTTATTAACATAACCAAAGAGTTAGTGCTTAATGAGGCATTAACGCCGATGTTTGAAAATCAAACCGTACTAGAAATTTTAGAAGATATTGAGCCTACTGCAGAAATAATTGCAGGTGTACAACGATTAAAAGATCAAGGTTATGAAATAGCACTGGATGATTTTGAATATACACCACAGTATGATGCATTATTGGCTGTCGCTGATTATGTAAAAGTTGATGTTATAGCCTTAACCACAGAAGAAGTGATTGACCTTATCACTATACTTAAAAATCATAATGTAAAGCTCGTAGCAGAAAAAATTGAAACACAAGAAATGTATAAGTTTTGTGTGTCTCTTGATTTCGATTATTACCAAGGGTTTTATTTTTGTAAGCCTCAACTGGTTACAAAAAAACATGCGAAGTCAAATAAAATAGTTGTTCTGAATATTTTAGAAAAACTAGAATCTCCTTTTTATGATTTAGATGATATTGAAAAAACACTCTCTATGGATGCGGTTCTTACGTTTAAGTTACTGCGTTATGTGAATAGCGCTGCCTTTGCAAAGCGTAAAGAAATTGAATCTATTCGAGAAGCTATATTTTTAGTGGGAGGAAATACCATTAAAAAGTGGGCAACCTTAATTTTGATGACCCAATTGATGGAAGGTAAGCCGCAAGCTTTATTAGTGACTGCATTAATTAGAGCTAAAATGTGTGAGCTCGTTGCAGAAAAGAAAAACATCAATAATGAACAAATGTTTACCATTGGTTTACTTTCCTTGATTGATGCCTTGATGGATATGGAAATGATAGATCTATTAGATGAGCTAACACTATCAACAAGTATAAAATTGGCTTTGTTGGATTATGAGGGTGAAAGCGGTAGTATCTTACATAATATTATTCACTATGAAAAAGGTGAGTGGGATAAGCTGTTAGAAAATTCAGTGAATGCTGATATGTTTTCTGAATGTTATATTGAAGCAGTTAAGTGGGCTGATTCTACAATTGAATCATTAAAATATTAGTTTTTGCATGTTATTGAAATTCAGCTTTAGCATTTAATTCAATAATTTCTGATGTGACGGGATGCTTAAAAGATAAATAACAAGCATGCAATAGTAGTCGTTTAGATTGTTTAATTACCTCCATAGTAGCGTATAACTCATCCCCCAATATAGCGTGACCAATCTGTTTTAAATGTAATCGTAACTGATGGGTGCGTCCCGTGACGGGCTGAAGATCGACGGTGCTGGTATTTTTCTTCGAGTCATAACTAAAGACAGAGTAATCTGTAATAGAGGGTTTACCATCTAGCCAATCTACTTTTTGTTTAGGGCGGTTTGGCCAGTCTGTAATAATAGGCACATCAATTCTGCCTTGTTTTTCTTTGAGTCGACCTGATACTATCGCTATGTATTTCTTTTTAACTTCTCTTTTTTGAAATAAAATACTCAATGCACGTTCTATTTCTTTGCCTCTGGCTATCATCATTAGCCCAGATGTCGACATATCTAATCGATGTACGATCAATGCATCCGGGTATTCAACCTGTAACCGACTAATTAAGCAATCTTGTTTCTCTTCTCCACGCCCAGGAACAGATAAAAGACCACTGGGTTTATTAATGACAAGTAAATATTTGTCTTGGTAAAGAATATTATGACCAGTATGTGGTGGAGGGGCGTATATCATTAAACGTTCATGATATAAATGAGATAAAAGTTAATCACAAACATTACTGCAGTTATGGCTTGCCAAGTACGAATAGGGTTTCGCTTTATTAATGGAACATAATCATTATTAATAAGTGATGAGTCGGGTTTATTAAGCGCATAAGTAAACTCACTTAAAATAGTAAAACGATTTTCTGGGTTAATATTGACTGCTTTTTCAACCGCTTTATCCACCCATATAGGAATGCCTGGGTTGTAATGCTTGATAGAAGTATAGCGTATACGTTTAATATTTTTTACAGACATCTCGCTACCGTACGGTAAATGCCCTGTTAACATTTCATAAACGATTACACCTAATGAAAAAATATCAGAACGGTTGCTGCCTGTGTCTCCGGTGTGATATTCCGGGGCAGTATAGTTTATCGTTCCAAGAATGTTATTTACTTCAATCGGTAAATAAATCTCTTCAATTCCTGCTATTTTAGTTGAACCAAAATCTATTATTTTTAAGGTATCATTTTTATCAATTAAAATATTTTCAGGTTTTAAATCTTGATGGATCATTTCTAAACGATGAAAAGCGCGTAAACCGCGTTCAATTTGTTTGCTAAAGGTACGAACCAAGGCTAAAGAAGGTCGAGGATTATCATCTAACCATTGACGTAATGTTGAACCTTCAATGTATTCTGTTATGTAGTATAAAGCGGTTCTTTTACGCTTAATATCTAAGACTTTTAGTACATGTGGGTTGTTGATTCTTTTTCCTGCCCATTCTTCATGCAGGAATTGGTTAATGTACTCGGGGTCGTCAGCATAATTGACTGACGGTGCTTTCATAACAATACTCTCATTTGTTTCAGTATCCTCCACTAAATAAACTTCGGTACGCTTATTCGAAAACATATGACGAATGACTTTATAACCATCAAGAATCAACCCTGGTTCTAATGGTGGGGGGAAGGGAAGTTCAGTTAGTTTTTCATAAAACTCTGATTCATTTTCAGAGGGCAGATGTGTGACTTCGATAACTTGACAGGTGAGGTTATCATTACTTTTGTTTTTCGTAGCAATATCGACAATTTTTTTAGAGGTGTATTCAAGGTTAGTTTTATTCTCTATCACCGTTTTCTTTATCAAACTATCAGTGATGAACTCATAAACGCCATCAGTGAGTTGAATAAAAATATCACCGACTTCAACAGGCATTGTTTTGTAATCAATATCTACGCGAAGCTCAATACCTAAAGCGCGTGATAAATAGCTTTTTTCTTTGCTCACCACATAACGGTGGTCATTCGTGAGTTGTTCTAGGTCATTACCACGAAGCCGATAAATACGCGTGTCGCCGACATGAAATATATAAGCGGTATTAGATTTAAAAATCAAAGCGCTGATGGTGGTGACCATGCCTTTATCACTTTGGTATTGGCGTTGTCCTTGCCCGTGTAGCCATCTATTTAGAGCCGAGAGAATTTTTTGTCCAGAATTTTTAACAGACCATGTTTCAGGTGTACTAAAGTAATCACTTAAAAAACTTTTAACACAGCCTTCAGATGCTTGCTTTCCATCATCACTTGCACTCATACCATCAGCAACGACAGCTGCAATACCTTTCGTGGTTAATAAAGGTTCATCTGGAATAACGACACCACAAGAATCTTCATTCTGCTCTTTAATTCCAGCAATGCTGTAGTGGCCACTGTTTATTTGTAATTTTGCAGACATGTTATTTTTCTATTTTAAGCATCTCGCTAAAGTATAACGGTACTTTTTAAATAGTGTTAGATAATATTTTATATTAACAATTGATAATGAGAATATGAGTTTTATGGCAAGGCAAAAGTGAGCGGAGAATCTGAAGTGTATGGGTTATACATGAAGATTCGAGCACGCTTTTAACGCCGCCATCAAGCTCATAGGCCATTATCAATCGACTTCAATCATTTGGACAGTACCATCTGGTAGTACCTCAGCCATTTGATCTTTAGGATTTTCTAAGAAGAAGGCGATGAGAATAAATACAGCAATCGCAAATACAGCAATAACGATAAAAAATACATTCGTAGCTACAAAGGACAAGACTGTTAGAAATGTTACTGCCCCCACATTACCGTAAGCACCTGCCATACCTGCTATTTGACCAGTCATACGTCGTTTAACCAGAGGCACGATAGCAAATACCGCTCCGTTACCCGCATTAACAAAGATTGAAGCAAATATAACGACAGAGACTGCAAGAGGTAATCCCCAATCACTCGTAATTAAACTCATTAAGTAGTAGCCCACGCCTGTACCGAGCATAAGAATGGTTAATGATGACTTACGACCAAACCTGTCACTAATCCAACCTCCAGCTGGGCGCATAATTAAATTTAAACCAGCAAATACTGATGCGATTAAACCTGCTTGAATGGCTGATAGGTTGAATGTATCCATAAAGAACAAAGGTAAAATAGAAACCACTGCTAGCTCTGAACCAAAGGTCACCATATAAGATAGGTTTAATAGGGCGACTTGCTTAAATTTGTAACTATCAATGTCAGGTGCTTTCTGAGTGAATACATGCTTGTTGATTTGATAAATGCGAATTGTTTGAAAAACGTATAAGCTTGCTAAAATTCCATAGATTAAAGTACTGACAGCGGCACTTAGCATACCTAAATTTTCTGGACTTAGTTTCCAGGTTAATACCGCTAATGCTGCGAAGAGGGGAATGTTCATGATTAAATATAAAAAGAAATCAAAGACACTCGTAACTTCTAAACCACCATTTTTCTTTGGTTTAAAATACGTTGAGCCTTTTGGTGTATCGGTAACGCTGAAAAAATATACAGCAGAGTATATAAGAGCAACAACACCGGTTGTTCCTACGGCATAACGCCAGCCGTCTTCACCACCAAACATTAACGCTAAACTAGGAAGAATAACGGCCGCACCAGCAGAACCAAAATTACCCCAGCCACCGTAGATACCTTGTGCGATACCTGTTTGTTTTGCAGGAAACCATTCGCCTATCATGCGAATACCAATAACAAAACCGGCACCAACAAAGCCTAATAAAAAACGCATAATTGCGAGCTGTTCAAAGTTTTTTGCTAATGCAAAACCAAAACAAAGGAAGCTTGATATAAAGAGAAGAATGGAATAAATACGACGAGGTCCAAATGCATCAACCAGCATACCAATAATAATTCGAGCGGGAATGGTTAGGGCGACATTTAAGATGAGTAAAGTTTTGATTTGCTGATCATTTAAGCCCATAGACTCACGCATCATGCCTAATAGGGGGGCATGGTTGAACCAAACAAAAAAGCTAATGAAAAATGCGACCCAGCTCAAATGCAATATGCGCATTTTTCCGCTAAATGAAAATAAGTTAAGCTTACTTGTATCTATCGACATACCTTGTCACTCCAAAATGATTAATCTTTACTTTTGTTCTCTTGGACTGTAAAGCAAATGATATGCCAACAGTGTAACCGGTTGATAAATATAAGTTAATCTAGATTAAGTGAAGTGTTCAGGTAGGGAGCATGCACATATTAAGTGCATCAGGGGGTTAGTGTGCACGAATACCTTTCATATTAGTGCACATTAAAATTAGTTAAGAATTTGATAACCTCTATTAAGTAAGCAGTTCTTTATTACTTTTTCACGCTCATATTTTTCTGCCCCACCAGCACTCAGCCCACCGCTTAAAGCACCAAATTTAGCTATTCTAACAGTGCTTCGATGAGTGCCAAAGATACTTCCAAAAAGTGCTCCTACGACAGCCCCTGTCACAATGCCTTCTCCGACTTTGGATTCGACTTGATCGGCGAGGTGCTGGCAATCAGCTAAATCTTGATGATATAAGCCCATATCAACACCTTTAGGGTCTATGATGATTTGAGCATGTCGAGCACAACCATTTAAAGTCAACATACCTAATATGAGGATGGGGATTAGATACTTATTCATTTTATTGATCCTGAGTTTATGGGCCTAACTTAATTGTTAGTAGCCTAAAGTTTCTTATTTGAACGAAAGCTGAACATATTCTAAATATTATAGACGTTTAATTTACGATATAATGGTCATAATACACATAAATGCGCAAATGAGTCAGTAGCAATATGAGAGAAATTGAAATTACCACCGAGCCTGTAGAGCTGTATAAAATCCTCAAGTTTGAGGGGCTTGCTTCCAGCGGTGGAGAGGCTAAATTAGTCATCGAACAAGGGCTGGTTAGGGTGAATGGAAAAATAGAAACCCGTAAAAGAAAAAAAATACTATCAGGTGATGTTATTGAGTTTTCATCTGAAAAATTGATTATGAAATTAACAGGAAAACAAGATGACTAATAATGATATTTTACGCCGTGTCCGTTATATCTTTGATTTAAATGATGACAAAATGATTTCCATATTTGGACAAGCTGATCGCGTTGTTACTCGTTCTGAAATTAGTGACTGGATGAAGTCAGAAGAAAATGAGGAATATAAAAAATTAAACGATGAAACTCTGGCCACTTATTTAAATGGTTTTATTAATGAAAAGCGCGGTAAAAGAGAAGGCGCACAACCTGTTCCAGAAAAGCGTTTAACCAATAATGCTATTTTTATGAAATTAAAAATTGCTTTGAATTTACAGTCTGAAGATATTATAGAAATTATGAATTTATCAGAATTCGTATTGAGTAAGCATGAGCTGAGTGCCTTCTTTAGAAAAGAAGGGCATAAGCATTATCGTGAATGTAAAGATCAGATCTTACGTATTTTCTTAAAAGGCTTACAAATACAACACCGTAAAGATGATGACTCAGACGAAGAGTTCTCTTGGGAAAAATAGCCCAGGGTCGGAGTCAAATTAATAAAACCGCGTCATTGCGAGGGAACAAAGTGACTGCGGCAATCTCAAGCTTCATTGCTCTCATCATGAGATTGCCACGCCATAAAAAACATGGCTCGCAATGACACGCGACACGAAATTTTGTGGAGCCCCCTTAAGCAAAAGTTGAACCACTTCTTTTTTGCATTGTCTCTTTACCAAGACATTTACCTACGAGAGCAAAAATGAAAACAAACAAACCATTACTCATTTTATTAATTTCCGTATTTAGCTACATCCCAATAGCAACCGCAGAAAAAGCAATATTTGCTGGCGGTTGTTTTTGGTGTATGGAATCAGACTTTGAAAAATTAAACGGTGTTTCTGGTGTTATCTCTGGCTTTACTGGAGGAACGGCTAAAAACCCAACCTATAGAGGTGATCACACCGGTCACTATGAAGCGGTTGAGGTGACTTACGATCCATCTAAAGTCAGTTATAAACAATTACTTGCACATTACTGGGTTAATATTGATCCATTCGATGCTCGCGGCCAGTTCTGCGATAAAGGCCCTAGCTATTTAAGTGCTATCTTTGTTGCCAACGCCAAAGAAAAACAGCTAGCTGAAAAATCCAGAAAAGCGGTTGTTGTTCAGTTCCCGAATCAAAAAGTCATCACACCTATTTTAAGCACTAGCACTTTTTACCCTATAAAAGGTAATGAAGCCTACCATCAAGATTATTACAAAAATAATTCAGTACGCTACAAATACTATCGCTGGAGCTGTGGCAGAGACCAAAGATTAAAAGATATTTGGGGCGATAGAGCTACGCATTAAAATCATCGTTAATAACAAAATTTCCACATTCTATTTGTGTGTTAAAGTTATCCACTTATCCCAACCTCCCCCCCTTCCTAACGGTTTGATTTTTATGGTTAATTTAACCATTTAAGTAAGTCGACCTTGCCATTAAACTACTCAATAATTAGATTAAACATATTTGTAATATTGCCGCTATAAATTAAGTATCAGTCAAAAGTTAATGATACGGGGCTACCAATATGAGATGTACTCTTAAGTGACTTATCATTAGTTTGTCGAGTGTTCATCTATTAAATATATTGAAGGTGCAGGCATTGGTCTTATTATTACTAAAAATTTAATTGAACTTATGGGGGGGAGAATTGGCGTGGAGAGTGAAAAAGGTAAAGGCTGTGCCTTTTGGATTGAAATAGAACTCTCCAATATTTGAACAGACGAAAAGCATTATTCTAATGTTTCTAGAAATATAGTTTCTATATAAAATGTTTTTGCATTCACCATCATTTCAGCGTTAAGTATTTTTATCGATAGATTTTTGCTGATTCACGAAAGTAACATTCTCAAAATTTATACCACAATTACGTTTTCTTCAATTCCTTCTCTTTATTGGTCATTCGTCCGCTAAATGCTTTATTAGTGCAATTTTTAATTTGCTTAAATTCAGAGCAATGCATCAAATGAGTGCACCAGTTCTGTGCATCAACACAGCATCCATAAGTTCTTCCCTATACATTTAATAGGTAAATATATCAATATAATCAATAAGATAGGTGGTTATTTAGCTTTTCCTTATATTCTGGCACGCATGTTGCTCTATGAATATCAGCTATAATACTCAGTTCACTTTACTGAGAATTTTTGAACAATTTGGAGCGCAGGATGAAAGAGAAACTGGTTGTAATTGGCAACGGAATGGCAGGAATGCGTACCGTTGAAGAGTTATTGAAAATTGATGACGAACGTTATGACATCACGGTTTTCGGTGCAGAACCCTACGGTAACTATAACCGTATTATGCTTTCTCCAGTGCTTGCGGGCGACAAAACCATTGATGAAATCATGCTTAATGATATGCAATGGTACAAAGACAATAATGTGACGTTGCACAGTGGCAAAGAAGTCACTTCAATTGATCGCGTAAATAAGAAAGTTGTTGCCGATGATGGTACGGAAGAACCGTATGACCGTCTCTTAATCGCAACAGGTTCTGATCCTTTTATTATTCCTGTTCCAGGTAATGACCTTGATGGTGTGATCGCTTTCCGTGATATTAAAGATGTCGATACCATGATGGAAGCAGCAAAAGATCATAAGCATGCCGTCGTTATTGGTGGTGGTTTGTTAGGACTTGAAGCCGCTAACGGATTAATGCAGCAAGGCATGAGCGTGACGGTTGTTCATCTTATGGATAAACTGATGGAACGTCAAATGGACGGGCCAGCCGCAGCCATGCTGAAAGAATCTTTAGAAGAACGTGGTTTACATTTCTTAATGGAAGCTGCGACAGAATCCATTATCGGTAAAGACCGTGTTGAAAAAGTTCGCTTTAAAGATGGCTCAGAAATTTATGCTGACTTGGTTGTAATGGCCGTCGGTATTAAACCCAATATTAAGTTAGCAAAAGAAGCGGGCATTCATTGTGAGCGAGGTATTGTTGTTAACGATACTTTACAAACCTACGACCCTTCAATTTATTCTGTTGGTGAATGTGTACAACATCGTGGTATTGCTTATGGTTTAGTTGCGCCACTATTTGAAATGGCAAAAGTGTGTGCTAATCATTTAGCGAAGATGGGCATTAGTCGCTATGAAGGCACAATGACATCAACCAAATTAAAAGTAACCGGTATAGATTTATTCTCAGCGGGTGACTTTATCGGTGATGATTCTACAGACGAACTTGTATTCCAAGATAAAGCGCGTGGTGTTTATCGCAAGATAGTCGTTAAAGATAATAAAATTCTTGGCGCAGTCATGTATGGCGATACCATTGATGGTACGTGGTACTTCGATTTAATGCGCGATGAAACCGATATTACAGACTTTCGTGAAAACCTACTCTTTGGCCAAGCTCATTTAGGTGATTCAGGTCATGGCGATGATAGTCGTGTTGCTGCAATGTCGGACAATGCTGAAATTTGTGGTTGTAACGGTGTCACTAAAGGCGAGATTGTAGAAGCCATTACGGTAAACAAAATTTTCACACTGGATGAAGTGCGCGCACATACAAAAGCATCCAGCTCTTGTGGTTCATGTACTGGACTTGTTGAATCATTAATGTCTCATGTATTAGGTGGTGAGTTCTCAACCGCGCCGCATTTAAAACCCATGTGTGGTTGTACGGATAAAACGCATGACGAAGTACGTGGTGCAATTGCAGAGCACAGCTACAAGTCTGTACAAACAGTGATGGATGCCATGGCTTGGAAAACGCCAAATGGTTGTAGTAAGTGTCGTCCAGCTGTGAACTATTACTTAGTTTGTAAATTCCCAGAATTAAATCTTGATGATGCGCAATCTCGTTTCATTAATGAACGTGCTCACGCAAACATTCAAGGTGATGGTACGTACTCTGTTATCCCTCGTATGTGGGGTGGTATGACAACATCGAAAGAGTTGCGCGCTGTTGCAGATGCGGCTGATAAATTTAATGTAGATACTATACATGTCACCGGTGGACAACGTATCGGACTATATGGTTTGAAAAAAGACGAGCTTCCAGAAATTTGGGGAGACTTAAGTAAAGCTGGAATGGTTTCCGGTCACGCTTATGGTAAAGCACTCCGTACAGTTAAAACCTGCGTGGGTAAAGACTGGTGTCGTTTTGGTACACAAGATTCAACGGGCTTAGGTATTAAGTTAGAGAAAATGAGTTGGGCCTCATGGATGCCACATAAATTTAAAATGGCCGCATCAGGTTGTCCGCGTAACTGTGCTGAAGCAACCATTAAAGATTACGGCGTAGTCTGTGTTGATTCAGGTTATGAAATTCATGTCGGTGGTAACGGCGGTATTAAAGTTCGTGTGACGGATTTACTTTGTAATGTTGAGACTGAAGAAGAAGTTTTAGAATTCAGTGCTGCTTATATTCAGTTATACCGCGAAGGCGCATATTACTTAGAACGTACTGCACCTTGGATTGAGCGTGTTGGCTTAGCGCATATTAAAGAAGCATTGGTTGATAATGATAAGTTACGTAAAGAGCTAGCAGATAGATTCAACTTCTCGCAAACCTTTATGCAAAATGACCCGTGGGCAGAACGTGCAGAAGGCAGCGAAGCGCATGAATTTACACCCATTAAAGTGATTGGATAAAAATATATATTGTAGGTCAGATTTCTACCCTCTAATAATATCTTTAGAGGGGTTCTATGAGTCTGACGCAGCGGTTGGATTAACGTCCAACCTACATTTTAAAAAATGGTAAAAGATGATGAGCGAATGGATTGAAGTAGGAACATTAAACGATATACCTAAATTAGGTGCACGCATTGTATCGCGTGCTGAAGGTGATATTGCCGTATTCAGAACAGCAGAAGATAAGGTATTCGCGTTACGCGATAAATGCCCGCATAAAGGTGGCCAGTTATCACAAGGTATCGTAGTTGGTAACCACGTAGCCTGCCCGATGCACGATTGGAAAATCGGACTGGATAACGGTATTGCCATGGCTCCCGACGAAGGCTGTGCGGCGAGTTTCCCAATTAAAATGGAAGGCGAAAAAATTATGTTGTCGTTAACGCCTGCTGAAGGTTGTCCAAACAAATAAAAACTACCTGTCATTGCGATGGAATGAAATAACTGAAGCAATCTCATCGTATGTGGTTAAAACTTGAGATTGCCGCGTCAACATATTAAAAATACATTTTAAATATTTCCTCGCAATGACAGGAAGAACTAAATTTTACCTGTGAAAATTAAGGTTACATAATAATGCTCTTCGGTCGAAAGAAAAAAAATCCCAT
The DNA here is from genome assembly GCA_045046865.1 of Woeseiaceae bacterium. Classification (GTDB taxonomy): domain Bacteria; phylum Pseudomonadota; class Gammaproteobacteria; order UBA6429; family Thiohalophilaceae; genus JAGLTQ01. Next base: position 37,263 of record JASFYW010000019.1, read on the forward strand.
TAAAATTGCAGATAAGGGCATAGTAGAGTGGAAGTATGCTACATGTGGATATTGTTCTACTGGTTGTTCTATCGAAGTAGGATTGAATGCCGAGGGTAAGGCCGTTTCATCCCGAGGCGTAGCTGATGCTGATGTAAATCGTGGCAAGCTTTGTTTAAAAGGTATTTTTGAACATGAGATTTTTGATTCTGATGGTCGAGGCATGGAACCTAAGATGCGCGATCAGTGGCATGAGTCATGGAAGCCAACGAACTGGGATACTGCTCTTGATAAAGTGCATGATGAGATTCGTCGTATTCAGGAAAAGCATGGTCGTGATTCATTTGCCATTATTTCTACAGGTCAAATGCTTACGGAAGAATTTTATACATTAGGAAAGTTAACGCGTGGTTTGATTGGAACAAATAATTACGATGGTAATACAACTCTTTGTATGGCGTCGGCGGTATCTGGTTACAAACGTTCATTTGGTTCAGATGGACCGCCGGGTTGTTATGATGATTTTGACAACACGGATTGCTTAATCGCTTGGGGTTCTAATCTTCCCGAACAACATCCAATAATCTATTGGCGCATGAAAGAAGCACAAGAGAAACGTGGTTTCCCACTGATCGTAGTCGATCCAAGAGTAACAATGATAGCGCAGAATGCGGATATACATTTACCCATCACTCCTGGTACAGATGTTGTATTACAAAATGCATTTATGCATGTCATCTTAAAAGAAGGGCTTGAAGATAAAAAATACATCGAAGCAAATACTGTCGGCATAGATGAACTTCGCGCCGAAGTTGAAAAACATGATCCTGTCACGGCCTCAAAAATATGTGGTATAGACGAAGATACTATTCGTAGTGTTGCACGAATTCTTGCTAATGCTGGTGCTGCAATGCAAATTTGGACGATGGGTATCAATCAGTCTACTCATGGTTCTGATGGTGTCGTTGGCATTAATAATTTAGCACTCATCACAGGTAACATTGGTAAGCCGGGTGGCACGAGTCTATCTATTACTGGTCAATGTAATGCGATGGGGACACGTGAATGGTCTTCTTGTTCTGGTCTACCTAATTATCGTCAACTTGAAAACCCTGAGCATCGAGAAGAGATTGCAAAGTTTTGGAATGTTGATCCTGAATTTTTCCCAAAGAAACGCGGTATGTTCCAAACGGATATTTATCACGCCATTGAGTCTGGACAAATAAAAGGTATATGGTTGATTGCGACTAACCCACTGACGTCTTTACCTAATAGTGCTCGTGTACGTAAGGCAATGGAGAAACTTGAATTCTGCGTCGTGCAAGATTGTTATGAAGATACAGAGAGTGCTCAATATGCGCATGTTTATTTACCTGCCGGTACTTGGGCTGAGAAAGAAGGAGTGATGACCAATACTGAACGACGTATTAATTTAGTGAAGCCGATTTCGAAGGCGCCTGGCATGGCTCAACCTGATCTATGGATTTTTAATCGCATGGCTGAACGTTTTAATACGAAAGGTAATGTGAGTTTTCCTGAACTAGCACCTGATATATTTTTAGAAATGCGAGAAATATCGAAAGGCCGCTTGGCTGATATATCTGGCATGGATCACGAGCTAATTGAAAAACATCGAGGTGTTCAGTGGCCTTACACAGAGCAACAATTTAAAGAGGGTGAAGCGCCGCCAAGTGGTGGCAAGCGCCTTTATACCGAGGATGCTTCTTTTAGTTACCCTAATGGCAAAGCAAAACTAATCCCACTTCCTTTTATTGATAACAATGAAGTACCAGACGATGAGTTTCCAATTTGGTTAAATACTGGACGCTTAATCGAACATTGGCATGGTCGTACTAAGACCGGAAAGATTGGTAATAACAACAAGTATAGTCCTATCCCCTTTATAGAAATCAATCCTGATCTCACAACAGAGATGGGAGTGCAACGAGGTGACTACGTACGACTTGTTTCACGTCGTTCTGATGCTGTTGTAATGGTACAACCTACTCAACGCGTACCTATAAATATGGTTTTCTTACCATTTCATTTTCATGATTGCGCAAATCGATTGACTCTGGGTCTACTCGATCCGCATTCACGTCAGCCTGCCTATAAACAGTCTGCGATAAGAATTGAACGCATTGCTAATCAAGAAGAAGCTGCACGTCTAAGTATGGAAATGCGCAAGTTTTAAGGATTAAGGACACACTATGTTTGAAGTACGCGACAATGAACCTGAATACGCTTTATTAAAAGATCTGACCAGCAAAAGTCATAATGTCTATGATCATCTGATTGATACTGTAGCGGAAGGTGATGATTTACATGGCAAGAGCCTTAAAATTAATGGCGACGATGCTATTGGTGAAAATCCCAACCGTTATAAACAACATGGTTTTTATTTTAATGCTGACAACTGTATAGCTTGCCATGCTTGTGAAGCCGCTTGTAGTGAAAAAAATGATAACCCTGCACACATTGCTTTTCGTTCAGTTGGCTTTGTTGAAGGGGGGACTTATCCCGATTATCAACGCCTTAACATTTCTATGGCTTGTAATCACTGCGACGACCCTGTGTGTTTAAAAGGTTGCCCTACGCGCGCTTATACTAAATTTGCTGAGTATGGCGCAGTACTGCAAGATCCAGACATTTGTTTTGGTTGTGGTTACTGTACTTGGGTTTGTCCTTACAATGCACCACAGCTTGATCCGATTGAAGGCACGGTTAGCAAATGTAATATGTGTGTTGATCGTCTTGAAGTGGGATTGAAACCTGCTTGCGTATCCGCATGTTTAGGTAATGCTCTGGACTTTGGTGTTATTGAAAATATTCCTGAAGGTAGAACACAGGCAAAGACAGAAATCCCTGGTTTTCCACGTACTGATATTACCCAGCCTAATATTCGTTTCCAGCAAACGCGAACTAGTCAACGAGATATGGTTCGTGTTGATAGTACATCAGTAAAATACCATCGTGATGATAGTAAAGGGAATGATGGATTCAAACCAGAGTTAGATCCTAAGAATGGCTATAAACGTGAATGGAATTTGAAAAAATTACTTTCCTCGCATGAAAATGCACATATTATTTTCACTCTAACCTCTCAATCTGTAATAGGGGCCTTTTTACTATTAATGTTTGGTGCAGGTATTGGTGTAGAAAGTATTACTAATAGTTTTAAAAATTCATTTATCCCTGTGATGGCAAGCTTATTTGTTATTTTAACCTTTGGCATGATCAAGCTTAATTTACATTTAGGTAAACCAATGCGTTTTTATCGTGGTATGAATAACTGGCGTTTATCCCCCTTGAGCCGTGAAATTGCAGGTGTGACTTTATTCTTTATGGGCTTTGCTGGGTATGGTTTATTTTACACTCTAGATCTGTTTGGTTTGTTTAATAATATCGACGTTTTTAATATTAATGTTATTGAAGTATTAATTTCTGCTTCAGCCGTTGCTGCTGTGCTTGGAGCGGTAGTTGGTTTGTATTACATGATCAAACTTTATTTAATTCCGGCAAGACCTTATTGGAACCATTGGCAAACGGCAAGTAGTTTTGTATCAACAGTGTTGATCTTTGGTGCTATGAGCATCGCCTTTGTTGCAAGTATTTCTACCTCAATGTTAGAGAGTTCACTCATTCATCAAGCTGCAGTGGTTGCTTTAATAGGTTTAATACTTGAGTCGGTGGGTTTGATGGCTCACGCTCGTGACTTAAAGAAAAGTAAAGATGAAGGTGCTGCTTCGCACTTTGAACAAACAACGCGTTATGGTAAATCTTATCTATTACGTAATATTTTATTAGTTATTAATATTGCAGCACTAACTACTGTGATTTTATTAGGCTTAACCGATGTTATTGGTGCGGTTATGGGCTCGTTACTTGTTGCGTCATTAGTTATAAGTGCTGTTATTAGTCGCGCATTATTTTATGTGTTAGTTATACCAACGACTATGCCTGGCGCATTTTTCTGGCGTAATAAAGGTTTTGAAGAGCATGCTCGAGAAACAGGTTTAGCAAATATGCATCAAGTTGGCGTTATCCCTGATAATCATTAAAGACGTTTTTTGAATTTAAGTAAGAGAATATTATGTATCCAAATATGAAAATTAAAACCGTGATGGTTGATGGCAAAGAAGTTCGAACGTGTGGCGAAGGTTACATTGTTGATCGCGATGAATGGAGCGAAGGCTTTGTTGCAGCTCAAGCCGAGGCCGAAGGTTTAGATTTAACTGAAGAGCATTGGGATGTCGTCCGCTTCTTGCGTGCATTCTATGAAAAACATGGTGCACAAGCAGAAGTACGTAAAATGGTAAAACATTTTAAAGTAGAGTGGGATGAAGAACGTGGCAACAGTAAATACCTACATAAAATATTCCCTTATGGTGGGCCACAAAAGCAGGGTAATCGTTTAGCGGGTTTGTTACGTACTAAAGGTGAGCATTAATCTTTTTTCAGCTCATTGTTATATTTTTTTGTTTTACACCTCAAGTTAGCTGATATAAGCTAGCAGTATGCCGATAGAAAGTAGAATTGACGAAAGTATCAACACAATAATTCGTACTGTGTCTGGAAAATTATCTTTAATCGCGATTCAAGATGCATTCAACAGCTCTTTGTCTATGGAAGAGTTTAAAAAGGATATGCATGTTATTTGGGATTTAAGGGAGGCAGATGCTACAGATCTGGTCACCGTTGATATTCCATCGATCGTTAACTTTATGTCGATTAATAGAGATACTCGCGGCACAGACTATAAAATTGCATTGGTCGCTTTGAAAGAGCTTGTTCTTGGTTTATCTATATTGTTTGATTCTCATAAAACTGATCTACCTATCACCATCAAAGCATTCACCGATATGGATGATGCTTTTAAATGGATAAAAAGCTAAACAGTTTTACTATTTATTTTGGCTATATAACGAGTAAATTCTTCGCCAATCTCTGGGTGCTTCATACCTAATTCTACATTCGCTTGTAAGTAACCCATTTTACTGCCGCAATCATAACGTATGCCATCAAACTCATAGGCATAGACTTTTTCGTTAGACAATAAGTCTGCAATTGCATCCGTTAATTGAATTTCATTACCTGCGCCACGTTTTGTTTTTTCTAAGAAGTGAAAAATTCGTGGGTTTAAAATATAGCGGCCAACAACAGCAAGTGTTGATGGTGCTTCAGCGGGAGCTGGTTTTTCTACGATTCCTGAAATAAAGCCTTCTTTAGTATCGCTTTCTTCTAAACTAACGATACCATATTTATCCGTTTCATCTTTATCTACTTGTTGTACCGCAAGAATACTTGAGCGGTGATGATCATGAGCTTTAACCATTTGCTTAACGCAACCATGTGCATCGTTATCAATTAAATCATCCGCCAAAAGAACCGCAAAAGGTTCATCGCCAACAACAGGTTTAGCACATAACACAGCATGACCTAAACCAAGAGCTTCAGGTTGACGTAAGTAAATACAAGAAACATCAGAAGGAATAATGTTTTTTACAATTTTTAAAAGTTTTGTTTTATTTTTTGCTTGGAGTTCAGCTTCAAGCTCATAGGCTTTATCAAAGTGATCGGTAATCGATGTTTTATTACGACCAATAACAAAAATAAGTTCTTTTATTCCCGCTTCAATGGCTTCTTCTACAGCATATTGAATCAATGGTTTATCAACCACGGGTAGCATTTCTTTAGGGCTTGCTTTCGTAGCAGGTAAGAAACGTGTGCCTAAACCAGCAACAGGGAATACAGCTTTTTTAATGTGACTCATGGGAATAATAACTCGTGATTAGTGTAATACGTTATTTTACCATGATTTTAGAGGTGAAATAAACATAGCCCTAATGGGTAGCTAGGGCTAGTTTAATACTTTTTAAAATGTGGCATATTTAATTATTCACCTTAATAATCCCGTCATTTTTCTCGAGTAATCTAGGGCCAATGCCTTTGACTTTTTTAAGGTCAATAACTGTTTTAAAAGCACCATGTTGCTCACGGTAGGCGATGATAGCTTGCGCTTTTTTAATTCCGACACCTTTGATGTTTTTACTGAGGGTTAACGCATCCGCGGTATTAATATCAACCGGTGAGGCATATAAAAAAGAAGAGAAGCTGAAAGCTAGGCAGGTAAGAATGATCCGTAGTGTTTTCATAGTGACTCCATGTCATTTATTTAAGAAAACTAACTATACATAAATTATTGTTAAAGTGATGTAGGACAGGGCTGATTTTCTTGTCAGCGTTGTCCTACATTTTCAGTTCTTGTTCAATTTTTTCTAAAGCTTCCATTGGATTTTCGGCTTGCGTGATAGGACGACCAATAACAAGGTAGTTACCGCCGGCATCAATGGCTTGTGCTGGTGTCATAATTCTTTTTTGGTCACCTGTGACGCTCCACATTGGACGTATACCCGGTGTAATTAATTCAAAGTTTGAATCCAAGTTTTCTCTTAATAACGTAATTTCTTGTGGAGAGCAGACGACACCATCAAGCCCACAATCATTGGTTAGTGTAGCCAGTTGCTTCACTTGTTCGGCTGGTGTTCGGTTTAAACCAATTTCTTGTAAGTCTTCAGCGCCCATACTTGTGAGCACGGTGACGGCAATTAACTTAGGATTACTTTCATTTTTAGGCAGCGCCTCTCGAGCGGCTTCCATCATCTTGCGACCACCCATGGCATGCACATTTATCATCCATACACCTAAATCTGCACCGGCTTGGCAAGCGCGAGCCACGGTATTAGGAATATCATGAAATTTTAAATCTAAAAAAACATCAAAATTTTGTTTAACGAGTTTTTTAACAAATTCAGGGCCTGAACGTGTAAACAGTTCTTTACCGACTTTTAAGCGACAACGTTCGGGGTCTAACTGATCAACGAGGGCTAAGGCTTCGTTCTCGTTAGGAAAATCTAATGCAACAATAATGGGGGATGAACTCATGTTATTCGCCTTCTACACCTTGAATGGGTTTAACCGTGTCCCAGCGTTTACAGCCAGGGCATTGCCAATGTAATGTTTTGCCGTGGAAGCCGCAGACATGGCATTTGTATATCGGCTTGTCTTCTAATAGCTTGCCAGTCACAGATTTTAAAATACGCAGCTTTTCTTGAACGGGTTCTTTTGCGTGTTTTATATTGATATCAATGAGTCTATCCATCGCTCTAAGAGAAGGGCGGTGATGTAAAAACTCTTCAATAAAGTTTTCAGCCATTTCATCGTTTTGATAGTGCTGTAATAACTCTGACAGATTTAGCATGATACTGATGGCATCATGGCGAGAAAGAATATCGCGTAAGTAACCGAGCATTTCTTCTGGCTTATTTAAACCTTCATAACAATGCAGTAGTGGGCCAAGTATCTCGGGTAGATAGTCTGCATCTTGTTGTTCTATACGTTTTAAAATCTTAATCGCGGCATGGTCGTTATTTGCTTCATGTTCAATTTTTGCTTCAAGCAAACTGGCTCGCACACTGTTTTTATAAATTGATGCAGCTTTTTTAATCAGCTTCATTGCTCGCGTGGGTTCAGATTGTTTATAAGCCGTTTCAGCTTGCTCACAATAAAAATGCGAAATAATGGCATTAAGATTTTTGCTTGATTTAACCGCTAAACGTTGTGCTATTTTAATGGCGTTAGGCCAATCTTTTTCTTGTTGATAAATATCAAGCAAGTATTCGAGGGCTTGCTCACTGTGTGGTGTGATATCAACAAGTTCACCAAACAATGTTTCAGCGCGATCAAATAAGCCTGCTTTCATATAATCTTGGCCTAACTCAAAAAGAGCATGGGCACGTTGCGCAGGTAAAAGAGTCGGTCTCGCGATAAGATTTTGGTGAATTCGAATGGCGCGATCAACTTCACCTCGACGCCGAAACAAACTACCTAAGGCTAAATGCGTTTCAACCGTATCATTGTTGACCTCAAGCATTTGAATAAAGAGATCAATGGCTTTGTCGGGTTGCTCATCGAGCAAAAAGTTTAAGCCTTTGAGGTAATCAAGCGGAAGACCATTACTGTTGGTTTTCTTTTTAGTTAAAGCTCTACGCCCCATAATCCATCCGGTTAAAGCGGCAAGGGGTAATAAGAGGAAAAGTGTTTCAAGTAACATTGGATGGATTAGTGTTCATCTCTAATAGGAATATTTCTAAGGTTGGCAATTTCTTTTTCTGCAACATCAACTGAGCGTTTAAGCTTAGCAGTGTTTCTTCGTGAGCTAATGATAAAACCCAAGCTGGCAAAAATAGCTAACAACGCACCAAAAATCATGGTCACCACTAAGATTAATGAAAGTGGCAATTCGACGGAACCGAGATAATAATTGAGTTGCACTTTCTCTGCATTGAGAACGGCAAAGGCAACACCAATCACGATAACAACGAGTGAGAATAGATAATAAACAAACCGTAACATTTTAGTATCTCTTATGAATCAAATAGATAGTTCGACAAAGTGTACACGGGAATAGGGATTATTTCATATAGAAATACTGTCATTGCACTTAATGAACAGTTACGCAAAATCTGTCATTACGAGGAAACAAAGTGACCGCGGTAATCTCATGATAGGCAGCACTATTATCGAGATTGCCACGCTTTGCTCGCAATGACACGTGGGAAATAGTTTAGAAATAAAAAAAGCCAGATCCTATCACTAGAATCTGGCTTTCAAAAATGGCTCCCCAACCTGGGCTCGAACCAGGGACACAAGGATTAACAGTCCTTTGCTCTACCAACTGAGCTATTGGGGAATCGAGGCGTATAGTAATGATATCCCCCCCATGGGTCAACAAAGAAAGCATTAAAATATGGGATTAATTACAGGTAATAGGATATCCATCTCTCATTGTTTTACTTAATCGTAATCGGCCAGATTGCGTCATAATAAGGGCATTTCTGCTATTAGAACTTGAAGAACAAATACGAAAAGTACCATTGGGGTATGCTTCACCCGTCGGTAGGTATCTCATATAATATTCTATGGCGCGTCCACTCGCGGATAGTTCTATTTGCGTATCGTTATTTGAGTCTACGTATACTCTGAGAAGTTGTTCTTCTGGCTCACGTAGTCTATTTCTGTTGCTATCAACAAAGATAATATAGCTGCCATTCCAGTATTGTGAACGGTGGCATTTTGTTTGATTAATACTATGGCAGGTAACAACATTTTCACCCCGCATCACGGCTTCTGAGCGAGCATAAGCAAGTGCACCAGCGAGCTGATTTGTGGTAACGACCATTCTGTTTTGTGAGAGCATAGCCGACAGGCTGGGAAACGAAATTGCAGCAAGCACCGAGGCAATAGCCAAAGTGACAAGCAATTCTAATAAGGTAAAACCATGATTTTTAAAAGAAAAGTTGTCCCAGCCAAATCCTTGGCTGGGACAATGTTTTTTGATATCCATATCAACCCCATATCCTTATAGGTTTTACAAGAAGCTTGATTGCTTAGTGTATTTACTCCAGCCTATTCCATGGCCGGAATATTGAGTAGAGACTTCCGTGTCACCCCCCACGTCCTTGTAGGTTGTATAATGGACAAGTTCGGCAATAGTTGGAAGCGAAAATTTGTAGGGATCTACGGTCACTTTTTGTAGGGTTTGTCCTACAAATGATTTCGTATTCTTCTGGGCTTGTCGTAACATATTGAAAAATATCAATATTTAGTGAAGCTGGTGCTTTCTGTCATAGGTTTAAAAATCACTTGTCATTGCGAAAGAACAAAGTGACTGTGGCAATCTCATGATGCTTCGCACTTTTCTGGAGATTGCCGCGCCATAAAAACTATGGCTCGCAATGGCCGATGGCTTTATGTAGGTCAGCTTTCAAGCTGACGCGGTGCTGAAACAACCAACATTAACTACTTATTAACCAACTATAAAAAAACAACTACAAAACAACAACTACAAAACAACCTTCTCAATTCTATCTAACGCATCTTTTAAAACATCTAAACTCGTCGCAAATGAGATACGAATATACCCCGGCGAACCAAAGGCTGAACCAGGCACAAGCGCCACGCCTGCTTTTTCAATCAGATATTCAGACAACTCTAAATCATCATTCACGCCATCAAGTTTTTCAATAAAACCACGCACATCAGGGAATGAATAGAATGTACCATCTGAAGGTAAACAAGTAATCCCATCAATCGAATTCAAACGGTTATAAACATATTCATGACGCTCTTTGAAAGCCTCAAGCATCGGCTTCAAACAAGCTTGATCACCGTTCAATGCCGCTTCAGCAGCAACTTGAGAAATAGAGGTGGGGTTAGAAGTGCTTTGAGATTGCACTTTTTTCATCGCTTTTATAAGGTTTGCAGGCCCCGCAGCATAACCAATACGCCAACCCGTCATCGAGTAAGCTTTAGAAACACCATTTAAAACAATGGTTTGCGGATAAAGTTCAGGGCAGGCCATGACAATATTTGAGAAAGGTTCATCAGCCCATAAGATATGTTCATACATATCATCCGTAGCCACTAAAACATCGGGGTATTTGAGTAAAACCTCAGCCAATGCTGTCAGTTCTTTCTTAGAGTAAGCAATACCCGATGGATTCGAGGGACTGTTTAAAACAACCAAACGAGTTTTATCCGTAATCGCTGCTTCAAGTTGATCTGGTGTGATTTTAAAGCTTTGCTTAATATCCGCCTCAACAATGACCGGAACACCATCAGCAAGCAACACCATATCAGGGTAAGAAACCCAGTAAGGCGCAGGAATAATAACCTCATCACCTTGATTTAATAGCGCTTGAGTCAGATTAAAAAAGCTCTGTTTGCCACCACAAGAAACAAGAATCTGATTCGGCGTGTAATCAAGCTGATTATCACGAGAAAATTTGTCGATAATGGCTTTCTTCAGGCTAGGTGTCCCATCAACCGCTGTGTATTTAGTAAAACCATCAGCCAGCGCTTGAACCGCCGCCGCTTTAATATGCTCAGGCGTATCAAAATCCGGTTCACCAGCCCCTAAGCCAATAATATCTTTACCTGCAGCACGTAATTCAGCCGCACGCGCGGTGATCGCCAAAGTAGGGGAAGGTTTAATGCGTTGTACGCGATCTGAAAGCTTGAAATCCAACTTGATATCTCCACATATCTGTTTCTAAACATGACACTACAAAGACGTGTAATATACTGCATATTACTTAAAGATAATATATTCAAAACACACTGTCATTGCGAAGGAACGATAGTGACTGCGGTAATCTCATAGCGAACCACTTTTATCTAAAGATTGCCGCGCTGCGCTCGCAATGACACGATTAAGTGAACAAACAAAGCTTTGATCTATCCGTGTTTACTGTACAGCCTAGGCTAGCCTCTCAACCTAGGGTTTCACCTTCACTTTCAGTGGCCAAAAAGTTATTAGGTTATTAACTCAATAGTTTATCGTAGTCACTGTGATTTCCTATCCAAAACCATCGCCTTCGACAGAGACGGCTAAGGCTCGATATGAAAGCCCAACTCTTGCAGACCAAAAGTTGCCAACTTTCTTAAAATGTAGAGAGGGATGTTTTGAGTTGTTTTTAAGAATTTCAAAGTTTTTATCAGCTAACTTTTGAATATTGAGGGGGGAGGGAGGAGTCATAGCATTCCCAAAATTTAGGAGATGCGAAATGCTTCAAAGCTTTTTTGCCTTCCCTGTACGAAATTGCTCAATCGCTTCATCCGCCATAGAGTCAAGCTTACCGTTAGCAACATCTTCTTGAAGTTGGTTATCCCACTGCTTATTATCAAAATTACTAAACCACTGCCGAAAAGACCTAAGCTCGTTATTATTTAATTTCTGTATATCTTGTTCGATTTCTTCTATCTTTCTCATGAGCATTAATCCAAATAAAGATTCTCTTACTTTTATAGAACATTACTAATATAAAGTCTGTAATATACTGCAAAATAATTAAAGATTATAGATATAAAACACACTGTCATTGCGAGAGAACAAAGTGACCGCGGCAATCTCCAGCTTCAATGCGCTCATCATGAGATTGCAGCGCCATAAAATTCATGGCTCGCAATGACAGGCTAAAAACAACGTGTCATTGCGAGAGAACAACGTGACCGCGGCAATCTCTAGCTTCAATACTCTCATCATGAGATTGCCGCGCCATAAAAATCATGGCTCGCAATGACACGATGTGAGCAAGAGAGCAAACAAAAATGATTTGATATTAGTAACGACAATTCTCAAAAATCAATCTGGATATTTGTATAAATAAAATGAACAAACCTTTCCAACTCACATC
>JASFYW010000020.1:0-41969 GCA_045046865.1 Woeseiaceae bacterium
GATGTCAAATAACGCATCACTGCGCCAAGAGAACCACCTATTGCTATAGCAAATAAATTATTCATAACGTGTAGTTTACCCTTTCTTTCCTGCCTTGTGATCTAACTCTCGAAGTCTAGCCAGTTTTTCTTTTATTTTTATTTCTAAACCACGTTCAACAGGTTGGTAATAGTTTTGCTCAGGCATGTTATCAGGGAAGTATTTTTCTCCCGCAGCGTAGGCTTCCGGTTCGTCATGCGCATAGCGATATTCTTTTCCATAGCCGAGTTCTTTCATCAGTTTGGTGGGCGCATTTCTTAAATGAACGGGTACTTCGGCAGAGGCATATTCTTTAACTTGAGCGCGAGCTTGGTTATATGCAACGTAGACCGCATTACTTTTCGGCGCACTCGCTAAATAAAGAACCGCTTGAGCTAAGGCCAACTCACCTTCCGGACTTCCTAAGCGTTCAAGAACATCCCATGCTTGCATGGAAATTGTTAAAGCACGAGGATCAGCATTACCAATGTCTTCACTCGCCATGCGTACGACTCTTCGTGCAATATATAAAGCATCGCAGCCGCCGTCTAACATTCTGACTAGCCAATAAAGTGCAGCGTCAGGTGCAGAACCGCGGACTGATTTATGTAATGCAGAGATTTGGTCATAAAATGCTTCACCATGATTATCAAAACGTCGTAACGTTTCTCCTGCAACACGTTGAATGGTGTCTTTATTTATATTGTTGTCTTCAGTTAAATCACTGGCAATTTCTAATAAGTTTAAAGCACGACGCGCATCACCATCGGCTACTTGCGCTAACAAACTCAAAGCTTCGTCATCTATTGTGATGTTTTTATCAGCTAAACCTAGGTTTGAGTCTGATAGTGCGCGTTTTAAAACCTGTATTAAAGCCTCTTCATCAATAGATTTTAAAATATAAACACGAGCACGTGAGAGAAGAGCATTATTTAATTCAAACGAGGGGTTCTCGGTCGTTGCGCCTATAAATGTAAATGTGCCATCTTCTACATAAGGTAAAAAGGCATCTTGTTGCGACTTATTAAAACGGTGTACTTCATCTACAAATAGAATACTCGGCTTACCTTGTTGCTGAAAAACTTTAGCGCGTGTAACAGCTTCACGAATATCTTTTACGCCCGATAGAACGGCAGACAAACTAATGAACTCAGCATCACAATAATGAGCAATCATTCTAGATAATGTGGTTTTTCCAGTGCCTGGTGGCCCCCATAAAATGATGGAGTGCAGCTTACCCTTTTCAATCGCTTGTCTTAGAGGTTTGTCTTGGCCGAGTAAATGCTGTTGGCCGACAACATCTTCTAATTTTTGTGGCCGCATACGGTCAGCCAGTGGCTGCCATTCATTTGAGTCTTGCTGAGAAAAGAGGGATTGTTCCTGTTCCATGATGATGGCGGTATTTACTGTCCGATCACATCCACCCCTTTAGGTGGAGTAAAACGAAAACGATTTTTATTAAGTGTAGGATTACGTTCAACGTGGTCAAACTCTAAACGTGTAGTTTGGCCAAAGTTATCTCGCATTTCCATTGCAATCAATTTTTCATCCATAAAGGCAAGACTGACAGACTCAAAATTATTACTGTCTCTTTTAGGCGTGAGTTCAAACCAAAGCCAATCATTAATAACACCTGTTTTTTCTATCTTATAGGATTCTGTTAAATCTTTTGGATTGCCTAATAACATGGCGGGTGAATCTATTAATAAATCACCCTGCTCTTTAACAACGACTTGTTCTAAGTCTTCATCATAACTCCAAAGTTTTTTTCCATCAGCCACATAAAGCAATTTGAATGGTTTTTGATAATCAAGATAAAATTTATTTGGACTGCTAACAATAATGGTGCCGATACTTTTTTGCTTAGGCTTATTGTTTTTTGAAAATACTGATTGAGTAAATCCAGCTTTAAATGTATGTAAGTTATTTAAATAATCTGTCAGCTCACTTGCTTGAAGTTGTAAACTGACAAAGCTAATAGCACTAACAAGAAATAATTTTTTAATATTCATTTTAATCATCTTTAAGTTTAATCTTTTACTGGAGGTGGCGCTATTACTTCACGGCTGCCATTTGATTCAGCAGGCCCGACAATACCAGCAAGTTCCATTGCTTCAACCATGCGTGCTGCACGGTTATAACCAATTTTAAGTCGTCGCTGAACACCAGAGATAGAAGCTTTACGTGTTTCAGTTACTATTCTCACTGCATCATCGTATAACTCATCGCCTTCATCGTCGTCATTATATCCTGGCATTGCATTATCATTTTTAGGGCCGGTGGTCACTTCTTCAATATATTGTGGCTTACCACTTTTCTTTAAGGCTTCTACCACGTTATTCACTTCATGATCATCCACAAAGGCTCCATGAATACGTGTGGGTATCGCGGTTCCAGGTGGTAAATACAACATATCACCATGACCTAATAATTGTTCTGCACCCATTTGATCTAAAATGGTTCTTGAATCAACACGTGATGAAACTTGAAACGCTATACGCGTCGGTATATTAGATTTAATTAAGCCCGTTAAAACATCAACTGATGGACGCTGTGTTGCCAAAACAAGATGAATGCCCGAGGCTCTCGCCTTTTGTGCTAATCGCGCAATCAACTCCTCTACTTTCTTACCAACCAACATCATCATGTCAGCCAGTTCGTCTACTACGACAACGATATACGGCAAGGGTTGCAAGTCAGCGACAGGTAATTCTGAATCTTTTGGATGCAAAGGATCTTTTATCGGCTCCCCTGCTTTAATTGCATCACTCACTTTTTTATTAAAGCCAACAATGTTACGTACTTTCAATTTAGACATTAAGAGATAACGTTGATCCATTTCAGCAACACACCAACGTAATGCATTAGCCGCTTCTTTCATATCTATAACCACGGGAGCCAATAAGTGTGGAATGCCATCATAAATAGACAGCTCCAACATTTTAGGATCAATCATAATCAATCGAACTTCATTGGGTGTTGAGTTATAAAGCAAGCTCAATATCATGGTATTCAATGCAACCGACTTACCTGAACCCGTTGTACCTGCCACTAATAAATGCGGCATTTTTGCCAGATCAGCAATCGAAGCGACACCACTAATATCTTTACCTAAAGCAAATGTTAATGGTGACTTAGAATCAGCAAACACTTTTGAACTGATGATTTCACTCAACCGAACAATTTCACGATGTTCATTCGGAATTTCTAAACCAACCGTCGTTTTGCCCGGAATAACTTCAACGATACGAACACTGATCGCAGATAAAGAACGTGCAAGATCTTTAGCAAGGTTTGAAATTTGACTACTTTTAGTACCCGCAGCAGGTTGTAACTCAAATCGTGTAATAATCGGTCCAGGGTGTACCGCAACTACTTCAGCCTCAATATTAAAGTCTTGTAGCTTCATTTCAACTTGATGTGAAATCGCTTTAAGCGCATCTTCTGATAAAACATGTTTACTTGGCGTTGCAACATCTAATAAAGACAGTGATGGTAATGACCCATCAGAGTCAGCAATAAAAAGTGAAGCTTGTTTTTCTTGCTGTAAGCGAGGACTCGGTTCAACGGGCTTTGGTTGTTGTTGGATGATCGGATCTTTACGTTTTTTCTTTTTCGTTTCTTCACGTTGGGCAGAGACTTTATATTTCTCATCACGCTGCTTCTTTATTTTATACGTTTGATACACCGCATAAACACGCATTACACCCTGCTTGATGTAATCTAAAGCAAATAACGTATACGCACCTGTTGTATCCATTAAGCCTAACCAAGATAAGTGGGTAAACAAGGTGATACCGGCAAAGAAAATAGCGAGCAATAATAAGGTTGCGCCAATAACATTAAAACTTTGCTGCATATTACCGCCAAGAATATCTCCCAATATTCCCCCAGCATTGACAGGCAAAGGACTAACGACCGCAGCATCATGCATACTTGCTAGAGCGCAGCCAGCAAACAGCGTTAAAATAAAACCTAATGTGCGAAAAGCCATACTGCGTTTATCAAAGATATGTTCATTACGACGGTCGCGATAAATCAATAAACCGGTGTAAGCCACCATAATGGGGAAAAGATAGGCAAGGTAACCAAACAAGGTAAAGAAAATATCTGAGATGATTGCGCCTGTTGGCCCACCCAAATTTAATGTCACTTTTTGATCTGCTAGGCCACTGTGAGACCAACCCGCATCAGCTGGATTATATGAATAGAGCGTCATCAGGAAATAAATGGCTGTAAATCCAAAAATAAATAATGCACCTTCTTTCAAACCACGGGTAATGTGTGTGGCTAAGGGCTTTTTATCGTTATTTAGTTGTTTTTTTGGTGCCAATGGCTTAATTCTTTATTGTTATTATCGTGGTTATTCACATGAACAAAAGCATGTAAACATATAATTTATATAGAATATTTCGTATCCAAACTAATTGCAAGTGTGATTTAACCGTGCAATGCATTAGTTTAACAAAAAGCGCCTCTTTTTGTGGAATAGTCGCCCTATATTGGCTTATCAAAGCTGTTTTCCTTTACCCTTTCTCATGCTTTCCGTAACATGCATAAAACTTTTTCAATATCGTGTTGCCATACAGTACAACGAATTTTGGCAGCATACTGAGATAGCCCTCAAATTATAATATTTTAGAATATGGAGTTCTTTCATGAGTGAAGTAAAACATTGTCGCGTTTTGATTATCGGTTCTGGCCCTGCAGGTTACACAGCTGCTGTTTATGCAGCACGCGCTAACTTGAATCCTGTCCTTGTGACGGGCCTTGAGCAAGGTGGCCAGCTCATGACAACAACAGAGGTAGATAACTGGCCCGGTGATGTTGAAGGTTTACAAGGCCCTGCATTAATGGATCGCATGAAAGCACATGCAGAACGCTTCGATACAGAAATGGTGTCCGATACCATTAGCAAAGCAGATTTAAGCAAACGCCCTTTTACCTTAACGGGTGATAATGGCACGTATACCTGTGATGCCCTTATTCTTGCAACGGGTGCCTCTGCTATGTATTTAGGGCTTGATTCAGAAGAAGAGTTCAAAGGTCGTGGTGTTTCAGGTTGTGCAACCTGCGATGGTTTCTTTTACCGAGGTAAAGACGTCGCAGTTGTTGGTGGTGGTAATACTGCTGTTGAAGAAGCCTTATACCTTGCAAACATTGCTTCTCATGTCACAGTAATTCATCGTCGTGATAAATTCAGTTCAGAAAAAATTCTTTCTGCAAAACTCATTGAAAAAGCTAAAAATGGCAATGTAACAATAGAGTGGAATTCAGAATTAGATGAGGTGTTAGGTGATGCAACAGGTGTTACAGGCGCGCGTCTTAAAAACAGGGAAGATGGCAGCACCAAAGATATCGAGCTCATGGGTGTCTTCATCGCCATTGGTCATAAACCAAATACCAGTTTATTTGAAGGCCAGTTAGATATGAATCATGGTTATTTAAATACCAAAGGTGGCCGTGAAGCAAATTCTACAATGACCAGTATTGAAGGTGTTTTTGCCGCAGGTGATGTTGCTGATCACGTTTATCGTCAAGCGATCACTTCAGCCGGCGCAGGTTGTATGGCAGCGCTAGATGCAGAACGTTTTTTAGATGATAATGGTTAAGTTAAATTACAAGTGAGCATTATCTGTGTCAGACACTAGCTTAGATCTAAAACATAATATTGGGGGAACCCTACAACTTCAATTTACCCCAGGTAATGCGGATGATCGCTATTACGTAAAGCTGATAGGTTATCTGGAAGATAAAAGCCTTGTCGTAACCACGCCGAGAATGGATGGCAGTGCGCTAAAAATCCAACCTGATCAAAAATTTATTATTAGAATGATTTCTGGTAATGCCGCGCAAGGTTTTACCGCTACGGCAATGCATTCAACCTCTCGACCTTACCCGCACATGCATTTAACTTACCCAAAAGATTTACAATCGATTACCGTAAGAAAAGCAGAGCGCGTCAACTGTAAACTCATCGTTACGGTACAAAATGTTCAAGAAGAGCGTTCGATGGACGAAGGTGTTAGTGCTTCTATGGAAGATATTAGTACCGCAGGCTCTCAACTCAATACCTTAAAACCACTTGGTGAAAAAGGCGATACCATATCCATTAAAAGTAAAATCAGTGTTGCTGGCATGGAACAGTATCTTACTATCTCTGGCATTATACGTCGTGTTGTTGAGCCAGAAGAAGAAGGGCAATCATTTGAATATGGTATTGAATTTGTTCTACTAGAAGACAATGACAAATTATTGTTACATGGCTTTGTTTACGAACAAATGACCAAAGATTAATTTAGTATTACTAACGAATAAAACTTGTGACACTCACCGTACGCACCATCAAATCTCTTCATGACGTAACGTCTCATCAATGGAATAATTTAATCGATGAGACCTTTCCCTTTGTAAAACACGAATTCCTTGTTGCACTTGAAAACAACGGCGCTGTTGGTAAAGAGTTTGGCTGGATAACACATTTTTTTTTAGCTTACGATGAAGATGAACTTGTCGGTGCACTGCCGGTTTATATAAAATTTAATTCATACGGCGAATTCGTATTTGATTGGGCATGGGCTGATGCATATCAGCAAAATGGTTTGCGCTACTACCCTAAACTTGTAACATCTATCCCCTACACACCTGCAACAGGGCCTAGAATTCTGATTGAAGATACACAACGTTATACAGAAATAGCTAATATTTTAACGCAGTCTGTTTTGTCGTTTGCTGAAGAATCTAAAGTATCTTCATACCACTGTTTATTTACAAATAAAGAAGATACCGAATATTTTCAAAACAACCCCAATTTTATGATGAGGTTAGGCTGTCAATTTCATTGGAAAAATAATAATTATAAAAGTTTCTCTCATTACTTAGAGTTTTTAACCTCCAAAAAACGTAAACAAATCAAACGTGAACGTCGCTTAGTCAATGAACAAAACATAGAATTTGAAATACTCAATGGTCATACTGCGACAGAAGAACAGTGGGATATCTATCATCGTTTTTATGAAAGTACATTTGAACGTAAAAGTGGCATGCCTACATTGTCTAACGCATTCTTTAAAGAAATAGCGCGGACCATGCCAGATAATATTGTTCTGGTACTTGCAAAACATGAAGGTGTGTATGTTGCGAGTGCTTTTAATTTAAGAGGCTCAAATTCACTATACGGAAGGCATTGGGGTTGCAGTAAAGATTTTGATAACCTTCATTTTGAAGCTTGTTATTACCAAGGTTTAGAATATTGTATTGATAATAACTTACAACTTTTTGAGCCAGGCGCTCAAGGTGAACATAAAATTGCACGCGGCTTTATGCCAACGAAAACATGGTCTGCACATTGGATAGCTCACCCACAATTCAGTGGAAGCATTAAAAACTTCTTATCTCACGAAACTGAAGGTATGTTAGATTACATAGAAGAACTAAATGGCCATAGTCCGTTCAAATAAATAAATGACCGCACCTTACTTACTTGATGAGCACCAAAAACAACTTTTTCCTGATGTTGAACTGGCATTAACTGAGCCCGATGGCTTATTAGCCGTAGGTGGTGACCTTACGATCGAACGTTTAGTCTCAGCATATCAACAAGGCATATTTCCTTGGTACAGTGAAGATCAACCTATTTTATGGTGGTCTCCTGACCCGCGTATGGTGATAGAACCAAAAGATATAAAAGTTTCTCGTAGCCTTGCTAAAACAATGCGTAAACAATCATTTAACGTGACTTTAGATCAAAATTTTAGAGAAGTAATCACCCAATGTTCTAAATCACGATTAGAAAAAGGCCAGCAACAAAACGAAACTTGGATTTTAGATGAAATGATTGAAGCTTATGTTCAACTACATGACGCCGGCTTTGCTCACAGCGTTGAATGTTGGCAAGGTGAACAATTAGTTGGTGGCTTATATGGTATAGCAATCGGTAAAGTGTTTTTTGGTGAGTCTATGTTTTCTCGCGTGTCTGATAGTTCAAAAATTGCTTTCGTTACCTTAGCCAAGCAATTAGAAAAATGGAAATTCAAACTAATTGATTGCCAAGTTTATTCATCTCATTTAGAAAGCTTAGGTGCGGGCATGATCAGCCGAGAAAAATTTATAACGTTAATTAATCAACTAACACCTCTTGATTTCGAAAAAAAGAAATGGCAGTTAGATGATGAATAATGATAACGACTCGAATGATGACAGCTCTATTGATGACACCTCGTTAGAAGAAATGAAGTTTCAAGTGACACCTGAACACGAGTGCAGTTACCTTGATGATAAACAAGCCATCACTCTTTTCGTTGACCCTAACCACCCCATTGTAATGAAACAATACAGTCAGCTTGCGCAATTAGGTTTTAGACGCAGTGGCTCACATGTTTATCGTCCACATTGCAGTGACTGTGGTTTATGTATTCCTGT
Source organism: Woeseiaceae bacterium (assembly GCA_045046865.1). Classification (GTDB taxonomy): domain Bacteria; phylum Pseudomonadota; class Gammaproteobacteria; order UBA6429; family Thiohalophilaceae; genus JAGLTQ01. The sequence continues at coordinate 8,440 of JASFYW010000020.1, forward strand.
ACGACTCCCTGTTGGCGAGTTTAAACCTAACCGTAGTCAACGCCGCAATAAAACATCTAATGCTGATATTTTAATGACGGCTAAAGATGCAGTTTTTGATGAAGAGCATTACGCACTTTACAGAAAATATATGAAGGGCCGCCATGCCGGTGGCGGCATGGATAAGGATGAGCCGGATAGTTATGAAACATTAATCAGTGCCGCGTGGTGTGATTCTAAATTATTAGAATTTCGTTTAAACAATGAACTCGTAATGGTCGCCGTTGTTGATTGTTTTGATGATGGCATTTCTGCGGTCTATACTTTTTTTGATCCTGAATATTCAAATAGAGGACTGGGCGTATTTGGTATTTTATCTGAAATTGAATATGTAAAATCCCTTAATCTTGATTGGCTCTACCTTGGTTACTGGAATCCTAAAACGAATAAGATGTCTTATAAAAGTAACTACCAGCCAATGGAGTTCTTTGACGGGCATGATTGGCAATGGCTCAAGAAAACTTGATTTATTTTTCACTCTAGAGACTTTTTACCCTTCACATTTCCCTACTCGTTACTTTGTAAAAATAGCCGAAAACACTACATTTAGTGTAAAAATCACAATAAAACACAATATCTTGTGCTAGATCACGAATATTTATCATTATTTAACAGATTTGTCACAAAAATTAGCTATATTTATTAAGACAGAGAGAAAAAGTGCCGATAAAGTAATTAATACAGACTGTTCTGTATTAGACGTTAACCTAAGCAACTCATCCATAGAGGATGAACGGAGGTTCACCATGTTAAGCTTCCTTTACCGCCTAGCTCATGACTTTGAATTAACTCACGGTTATCGAGCAAATCTACTCTATATTAGTCAGCGTCATTATCAAGCCTTACGACACGAGCTTGAAGAAATAGAAGATCTCCAAGCCCTGAGTCAGTTTTTAGGGATGGATATGGTCTTTTCTGAAGAAGCCGTCCACCCACATGTTGTTTGGCAGCCCATAGAATGGACTAAAATCACAGCGTAGCCGTAAAACCACATTTATTTAGCCGCAACTGCAATCAGCCTTTGATGTTTGAGGCTGATTCAGGCATGATTGCGCCTGATTTTTAACTGTGGTTTTGATATTTAAATGGCTAAAGAAGAACATATTGAAATGGAAGGCACGGTCATCGACACGATGCCGAATACAACCTTCAAAGTAGAACTAGAAAATGGTCACGTTGTGACAGCACATATTTCTGGAAAAATGCGTAAAAACTATATTCGTATTTTAACGGGCGATAAAGTGACTGTTCAGCTTACGCCATATGATCTGAGCAAAGGACGTATCGTTTTCCGCGGTAGATAGCATTCTGTAGGTTGGTTCTGTAACTATATTAACTAGACCAACCTACAAAATACTCACTGGCTAAGCATCCTGCTTTACTGGCAAATTCTTACTCGTTGTTACAAACACTAATTCATCGTCTTTTACTGTTACTGTCACTGAGCCACCTTTGGTTAAGCTACCGAATAGCAGATCTTCCGCTAATGGTTTTTTCAGTTTATCTTGAATCAATCGTGTCATTGGACGCGCGCCCATGGTGGGGTCATAGCCTTTAATCGCTAACCATGTACGTACTTCATCATCAATTTTCAGCGTGACACCTTTCTCTTCTAATTGATGTTCAAATTCAAAGATAAACTTATCAACCACTTGAGCAATCATATCTTGGCCAAGTTGTTTAAATTGAATAATGCCGTCTAAACGATTTCTAAATTCAGGTGAGAAGGCTTTCTTCACTGACTCTAAACCATCGCTTGAATGATCTTGATCAGCAAAGCCCATAGAAGAGCGACTTAACATTTCAGCACCGGCATTGGTGGTCATAATAATCGTGACATTTCTAAAGTCAGCCTTACGTCCATTGTTATCAGTTAGGGTACCGTGATCCATTACCTGTAAAAGTAAATTAAAGACTTCAGGATGAGCTTTTTCAATTTCATCTAGTAATAAAACAGAATGAGGATGTTTATTAATTTCTTCTGTTAATAAGCCGCCTTGTTCATAGCCGACATAACCCGGCGGAGCACCAATTAAGCGTGAAACCGTGTGGCGTTCCATGTATTCCGACATATCAAAGCGAATGAGCTCAATACCCATAATACGAGCAAGTTGACGCGTGACCTCTGTTTTACCGACGCCTGTCGGCCCAGCAAACAAGAAAGAACCAACAGGCTTATCTTCATTACCTAAGCCAGCACGAGAGAGTTTAATGGCTGTAGCAAGGCTATCAATCGCTTTGTCTTGACCAAAGATAACCAGTTTAAGGTTACGCTCAAGATTTTTAAGCACGCTCATATCATCATTAGAAACGGTTTTAGGTGGAATGCGTGCAAGCTTCGCTACAATAGCTTCAACTTCTTTAATACCAATAGTTTTCTTACGCTTAGATTCAGGTTGAAGCTGTTGATACGCCCCCGCTTCGTCAATCACATCAATCGCTTTATCGGGTAAATGACGATCATTAATATAACGATCCGCCAATTCAGCTGCGCCACGTAACGCGGGTTGGGTGTATTTAACGCCATGGTGTTTTTCAAAGACTGTTTTTAAACCTTGTAGAATTTGTACACACTCTTCCACGGTTGGTTCAGGCACATCTATTTTTTGGAAGCGACGCGCTAAAGCACGATCTTTTTCAAAGATACCGCGATATTCTTGGTAGGTGGTTGAACCAATACATTTCAAATCACCATTTGATAGAACAGGCTTGATTAAATTAGACGCATCCATAGCGCCACCAGAAGCCGCGCCGGCACCAATAATAGTGTGAATCTCATCGATAAATAATATCGCATCGTCTTCTTTTTTAAGTTGTGACATCACAGCTTTAAAACGTTTTTCAAAGTCACCGCGATATTTTGTTCCCGCAAGAAGTGCGCCCAAATCCAGTGAATATATCACCGCGTTTGCAATAATATCGGGGACTTCTTTATCAACAATACGTTTTGCTAAACCTTCGGCAAGCGCAGTTTTACCTACCCCTGCTTCACCAACAAATAATGGATTATTTTTTCTGCGACGACACAATACTTGAATGGTTCGTTCCACTTCATCTGCTCGACCAATAAGTGGATCAATTTTACCTAACGTGGCGAGTTCATTTAAGTTTATTGTGTATTGCGTTAACGGATTTTGTGATTCAGCTTCTTGTACTTCATCACCTAAATCAATGTCTTCGTCAAAGTCTTCATCTGCAGAGAGTTTATTAATTCCATGGGAAATATAATTCACTACTTCTAAACGACTGATATCTTGTTTCTTTAAAAAATAAACCGCTTGTGATTCTTGTTCGCTAAAAATAGCCACAAGAACATTCGCAGCAGACACTTCTTGCTTGCCTGATGATTGCACATGAAAAACAGCACGCTGTAAAACGCGCTGAAAACCTAATGTTGGTTGCGTATCTCTGTCATCATTCGCCGGCAGCAATGGCACCGTTTCTTGTAAGAAGGTATTGAGCTCAGCTTTTAATGCAGGTATATCCGCGCCACAAGCCATTAGAATATCGCGTGATGCAGGGTTATCTAGCAATGCTAATAACAAATGCTCAACCGTCATAAACTCATGGTTGTTATTACGCGCTTCAGTAAAAGCCTGATTCAACGTCTGTTCGAGTTCTTTGTCCAACATATTTTTATAGCCCTTCTTTTATGAGTCTGCTTCCATTGTGCATAACAATGGATGCTGATTTTCTCTTGAGTATTCGTTCACTTGCTCAACTTTTGTTTCTGCTATATCACGAGTATAGACGCCACACACGCCTTTGCCTTTAGTATGGACATTTAACATGATGTTTTGTGCCTTATCTCCAGTTAAATTAAAGAATGACACCAGTATATGTACAACGAACTCCATTGGGGTGTAGTCGTCGTTCATAATAATAACCTTGTACATTTTTGGTTTTTTCGTTTTAGGCTTTGCTTCTGCAACCGCAAGACCGCCCTCGTCATCAGGGTATTTTTTAATATCTTTGCTCATAGTTAAATTCTAACGTATTCGTTCCATTTTGTGATCTCTGTAGTTAAAAACACTGTTTATTATTTGTACAGATTGTTAAATATTGTCTATATTAAACACTTAGTTCATATATTTGTTTAGGTGGATAGTTGTTCCACAATTCATGTGGTTTTTTCTATTACCACCTTCATTTAATGTATGGGTTGGTTTGATGTTTTTCAATGACACGGAGGCTAGGAAGCAATGTCTAAAGGTACAGTTAAGTGGTTCAGTAACAGTAAAGGGTATGGGTTTATTTCACCCACAGAAGGCGGCGATGATATTTTTGCCCATTTCTCAGTTATTGCCATGGAAGGCTATAAAACGCTTAAAAAAGGCCAATTCGTTGAATACGAAGTGATTGCCGGTCCAAAAGGGCAACATGCCACGGATATCAAATTTGAGGATATTCCAGATCAAGAAGTCAACGATACGCAACATTAATTAATTTTTAGCATTTAAAATACATACCTCTTCTATTATTAGATGGGGTATTTTTTTGTTTATTCGATTCTCATTAGTGCATCACCCTTCGCTATAGTAAGATTAACACCATGTCCCTCATACTTTTTAATAAGCCTTACGGCGTGATTACGCAATTTAGTGAACACGAAAAACACGTATCTCTCGCTGAATATATCAAAGAAAAAGAGTTTTACCCCGCAGGCCGATTAGATCACGACAGTGAAGGCTTATTGATTCTGACTGATGAAGGCAAAATTCAACATTGTTTAAGCCATCCAAAACATAAACAGCCAAAAACCTATTGGGTTCAAGTTGATGGAGAAATTACAGATGCAGGCATTGCGGAACTAGAAAATGGTATCATTTTAAAGGACGGACTCACACTTCCCGCAAAAGCGAGAAAAATTGAAGAACCTGAATTATGGCCACGTAATCCACCTGTCCGCTACCGCGCTGAAATCCCCACCTCTTGGTGTGAGTTAATCATAACCGAAGGGAAAAATAGACAGGTACGCCGTATGACCGCCGCCGTGGGCTTCCCTACTCTTCGACTTGTTCGCATTTCCATTGGTGATTTTAGTCTTGATACAGCCAATGAAAGTGAAGATAGATTATTACCCGGAGAATGGCGTAAAATAGAAACTCCTCCACAACTAAGTCAACAAGCCGATGCCATTAAATTATTGGGCGCCTCACGTCACCGTGGCAGCCATCATTCATCAAGCAGAAAGATTCCTACTGGTCGAAGAAACAATCCAAGGTAAGCTCGTTATCAATCAACCTGCGGGGCATTTAGAAAGTAATGAATCGTTGATTGAGGCAGTGATTAGAGAGACTTTAGAAGAAACACGATGGGATTTTTCACCCAAATATATAAGCGGTCTCTATCAATGGCAACATGAAAATGGTGAAACCTATTTACGTATTTGTTTTGTCGGTGATATTACAAAAGAACATAGCCAATTAAATTTAGATACAGGTATCGAACAAGTCATTTGGATGTCCGAGCAAGAAATTAAAGAACATGAAAGTTTACGTAGTCCATTAGTAATAAAATCAATCGATGATTATCTAAGTGGACATAAGTTTCCTATATCTTTAATTCAAGAGATATATTAATAGTGAGTTCAAATATGAATATAAAAATAGTTTTATTGTTGTTATTTTTACCCCTTACTTCATCAGTGTTTGCATCAGACTTGCAACGTGAAAAAAGACTTGCCAATGAAATTGTTGATTCTATTCTCGATGGAGAACCTGTTTACCTTCAAGCAGGCAAGCATAAGTTTTTATCCATTTATATGGAATCAGAGAGTAAAAACCCTAAAGGCACAGTTATTCTTCTTCATGGTCGTGGCTACCATCCTAACTGGAAAGATGTCATTCACCCTTTAAGAATAGGATTGCCAGATTCAGGTTGGCATACTTTATCAATTCAAATGCCGGTATTAACTAAAGATGCTAAGTACTATGATTATGTGCCTTTATTCAAAGAATCATTTCCTCGAATAGAGTCTGCTATTAAATTTATAAAATCTAAAAATATTAATAACATCATTCTTATTGCTCATAGCTGTGGTGCGCACATGGGCATGGCATGGCTTGATAAAACACGAGGTAAAGATATAAATGCTTATATTGGCATAGGAATGGGAGCAACCGATCTAAAACAATATATGGCGAAACCCTTTTCTTTAGATAAACTTAAAATACCAATTTTAGATATCTACGCAAAAAATGATTATCGAGCAGTGATAAAAATGGCACCAGAAAGATTAAGTATGATTAAATCCACAGGCATTATGAAATCAAAACAAGTTGTTATCCCAGATGCTAACCACTACTTTACTGATCGAGATGAAGCCCTGCTAAATACAATCTCTAGCTGGCTTAATACGTTAAATAATTAGTATGCCTTTAAAACAAAACTCAATCATCTATGTAGGTATGTCTGGTGGTGTAGATTCATCTGTCGCAGCCTTACTATTACAACAGCAAGGCTATGACGTGCATGGCTTATTTATGAAAAACTGGGAAGGCGATGATAAAGACGGTTATTGTGCAGCAGAAGAAGATTTAAGTGATGCACAAAAAGTTTGTGATACCTTAAATGTTGATTTGCAGGCTGTTAATTTTTCAGATCAATACTGGGATAAGGTCTTTGAATATTTCTTACAAGAATATGCTGCTGGGCGAACACCTAACCCCGATATTCTTTGTAATAAAGAAATAAAATTTAAAGCCTTTTTAGATTTTGCTATTGCTCAAGGTGCAGAAAAAATTGCCACTGGCCACTATGCGCGTATACGCGAAAATAACGGCGTTTATAAACTCATTAAAGGCAAAGACAACAACAAAGATCAAACTTATTTTTTATATACTTTAGGTCAAGAACAACTTTCAAAAAGTCTCTTCCCTATTGGCGAGCTAGAAAAACCGGTTGTTAGAAAACTGGCCGAAGACAATAATTTAATTACGTTTAATAAAAAAGACAGTACGGGTATTTGTTTTATTGGCGAGCGTGACTTTAAAGAATTTTTACAAAAGTACTTACCTGCTCAACCAGGAGAAATGCATACACCTGAAGGTGTGAAAATTGGTCAGCATGACGGTTTAATGTATTACACATTAGGTCAACGTCAAGGCTTAGGTATTGGTGGTTTAAGAGATTTTGATGATACGCCGTGGTATGTCGCTGATAAAGATTTAGAAAACAATATACTTATCGTCGTTCAAGGTAATGATTACCCTCTTCTACATCATAAAGAATGTACTGCTGATGATATGTCATGGGTACAAGGTGATGCTCCTTCAACGAGTTTTAGATGTGCTGCTAAAACACGTTACCGTCAACAAGATGCCGATTGTTTAGTTGAATACAATGAAGAAAAACAATATTGGCAGATACAGTTTGATGAATCACAATGGGCAATTACTCCTGGGCAAGCTATCGTGTTTTATGATGGTGAAGAATGTTTGGGCGGTGGTACGATTTTATCTAATTCAATTTAAAGATATTTATAACTAATGAATAATTTTCAACAAAGAGTGATTGCACTTTCAGGTGTATTTCAAGCAGCGAAACTTGTAACAATTTTAGCGAACAAAGGAACACTTGCCGATAATGAATTAAGTATCTGTGTGACCAGTATTTTTGAAACCTCTCCAGATAACGTTAACCAAGTTTTTGGTGGCACACATAACTTGTCTATTGGTTTTGAAACACTGTGTAACCAGCTTGGCAAGGACTCAAAATCAAGAGACATAGAAATTGCACGCTATGTTGTCAGTATGCTTTTTCTAGAACGCAGATTAATTAAAAATTCTGAAATGTTAGAAACACTTTCATCAGGCATTGAATTAGCCACGCGTCAGTCAGAACATTTTTCAATCACACATGAAAATGTTATTTCAAATATTGCTGATCTTTATAGTCGAACCATCAGCCAACTAGGCCCAAGAATTATGGTCAATGGTGATCAAGCACTGTTAGAAAATACCGCTATTTCAAATAAAATACGCACAATTTTACTCTCGGGCATTCGCAGTGCCGTGCTATGGCAGCAACTCGGTGGGCGACGCTGGCATATCTTTTTTCAAAGAGGTCAGTATTTAAAAACAACACGATATTACCTTGAAAATGAATAACTAACAGTCAAATTCAGCTCACATTTCAAGCATATCCACGCTATAATACTTCAATTGACTTTATATAGTTTTAGAATTTATAGCGTTTTGCTCAAATATACAGAACAATAATAGGAATTTAGCATGAGTAACAAAAATAGTTTCAATTCTCGCGATACTCTTACTGTAAATGGTAAGGATTATGAATATTACCGCCTAGATGCAATCAAAGGAACAGAGAATCTTCCTTTCTCTATAAAAGTGTTGCTTGAAAACCTATTACGTTTTGAAGACAATTTAACCGTCAGTAAAGAAGATATTGAAGCCTTAGCAAACTGGGATCCACAAGCGACGCCAAGTCAAGAAATTGCTTTCCGCCCTGCCCGCGTATTGATGCAAGATTTTACCGGTGTACCTGCCGTTGTTGATTTAGCTGCCATGCGTGATGCAATGAAAGCATTAGGTGGCGATCCAGATAAAATTAATCCACTTCAACCTGCTGAATTGGTTATTGATCATTCAGTACAAGTTGATAAATTTGGTAACAAAGCAGCGTTCGAAGAAAATGAATCATTAGAATATAGCCGTAACCAAGAACGTTATGCGTTTTTGAAATGGGGGCAAAAAGCCTTCTCTAACTTTAAAGTTGTGCCGCCTGAAACAGGTATCGTGCATCAAGTTAACCTTGAGTATTTAGCCCGTACTGTTTTCACACAAGAAAATGATGGCGTACTACAAGTTTATCCAGACTCACTTGTTGGTACAGATTCACACACAACAATGATCAATGGCTTAGGTGTCCTTGGTTGGGGTGTCGGTGGTATAGAAGCAGAAGCGGCTATGTTAGGCCAACCAATTTCAATGTTGATTCCACAAGCTGTTGGTTTTGAAATGACGGGCTCACTCCCTGAAGGCACAACCGCAACCGATCTTGTATTAATCGTTGTTGAGATGTTACGCAAACACGGCGTAGTTGGAAAATTTGTTGAGTTCTTTGGTGAGGGTTTAGATCACTTACCTCTTGCTGATCGTGCAACCGTTGCTAACATGGCTCCCGAATATGGCGCGACTTGCGGTATCTTCCCGATTGATGATGAAACGATTAACTACTTACGTTTATCAGGTCGTGATGAAGAGTCTATCGCTGTTGTTGAAGCCTATGCAAAAGCGCAAGGTTTCTTCCGCACTAAGAATTCACCTAAAGTAAAATACAGCTCGACTATTTCATTAGATGTTTCAACGGTTGTGCCGAGTATTTCAGGACCTAAACGCCCACAAGATCGTGTACCATTGAATAAATCTCAAACCATGTTCAATGCTTCATTAAAACAAATGAAAGAAGAACGTGGTTCAACAAGTAAAGGCGTCGCAGCAACAAACATTAAAGAGCAAGACGTAGAAATCAAAGACGGCGCAGTTGTGATTGCTGCCATCACATCTTGCACGAACACCTCTAATCCTTCTGTTATGTTAGGTGCAGGCTTAGTTGCACGTAAGGCTCGCGCTTTAGGTTTAAATGTTAAACCTTGGGTTAAAACATCGCTTGGCCCCGGCTCTCGTGTGGTTACTGATTATTTAGAACATGCAAATTTAATGGATGACCTTGAAGCGCTTGGTTTTCATGTTGTTGGTTATGGTTGTACGACATGTATCGGTAACTCTGGCCCACTCCCTGTTGAAGTAAGTAAAGCCATCAGTGATGAAGACTTAACCGTTACCTCGGTTATTTCAGGCAACCGCAATTTCGAAGGTCGTGTTCATGCAGAAGTGCGTATGAATTATTTAGCTTCACCACCACTTGTTGTTGCTTATGCCATCGCAGGTACGATGAATATTGATTTACAAAATGATTCATTAGGTAAAGATAAAGAAGGTAACGATGTTTACTTAAAAGACATTTGGCCTACGCAACATGAAGTTCAAGAAATGGTGAACGCCAACGTAACTCGCGAACAGTTTAAATCATCCTATCAAGATGTTTTCGCTGGCAATGAACGCTGGGCTAATCTTGAATCACCTGAAAAGCAACTTTTTGATTGGAACAATGATTCTACATACATACAAAACCCACCCTACTTTACAGATATGAGTAAAGAAGCAGGCACTGTAGATGACATAACAGATGCACGTGTTCTTGCTGTACTCGGTGACTCAGTCACAACCGATCACATTTCACCTGCCGGCGCGATTATAGAAGACGGCCCTGCTGGAAAGTATTTAATAGATCATGGTGTCGCAAAATCAAACTTCAATTCCTACGGTTCACGTAGAGGTAACCATGAAGTGATGATGCGAGGCACATTTGCAAATATTCGTTTACGTAACTTACTTGCTCCAGGAACTGAAGGTGGCATCACCTTAAAGCTTCCTGAAGGCACACAAACTTCTATCTATGAAGCGGCAATGGCATATCAAAAAGAAGGTGTTGCCAGCATAATTCTCGCAGGTAAAGAATATGGTTCAGGTTCATCACGTGACTGGGCAGCCAAAGGCCCTCGTCTACTCGGCGTAAAAGCAGTTATAGCAGAAAGTTATGAACGCATTCATCGTACTAACCTCGTTTGTATGGGCATCGTTCCACTACAGTTTAACGAAGGTGATACAGCTACAAGTTTAGGTCTAACAGGTCATGAAGTTTTCTCTATTACAGGCTTAAACAATGGTGAAGCTAAAGAAGTGAATATTGTAGCTTCTGGTGATAAAGACGGTATAACCTTTACTGCTAAGGTGCGTATTGATACACCTCAAGAAATCATCTACATGCGTAACGGCGGTATCTTGCATTATGTGTTGCGTCAACTAGCTTCATAAAAATGTATGCCATAAACTATTTAGACAGTATTTATGAATAACTCTGAGAGAGAAATAAAGATGACTGCAAAGCAAGCACGTTCGTCTAAAAGATTATTCATCGAAAATTTTTCAATTTCACAATTAATACTCTCCAGTATAAGCCTCTTAATAATTTTTGTTTTAGGCTTAGTATATTTTGATCGAATTTCTAGTTTTGAAAACGCACAAAAAGCGATAGCACAAACAAGTGGTGCTGAAGCAGCCAATCAGATTGCCTTTATATTGAAGGAACGGCAACGACATGTTCTATTATTTTTAGAGGACAACCAATCACTCATTCAAGAATTTTTAATAGATACTGAAAACGATACTAAGTTTGAGGAAATTAAGCGTTCTTTACAACGCACATTTCCTGATTATTTCGCCTTTACTATCACAGACACTCAAGGTGAGCCACTTTTCATCGATTTCGAAGGCTATGTAGGAGATATGTGCGTCCAAGATATTCAGACGTTTTCGAAAACAAAGCGATACTCAGCCCGCATTCATCCAAACACTTATAAATTTCACTATGACGTAATTGCAGAGTCTACTAATAAAGAAGCCCCCCCTCATTTTCTGATGGTGACATTTGAGCCTACTGAATTGGCTAACATCCTTAAGGTGGCACAATATCCTGGGCATGAGCTAATGTTAATCTCGGATAACGATCCTCAGTTACTGGAAGTCACTGCGTTGGGAGGGAGAGATAAAACGCCTCGCGACAATTACCGGCTCACGCCTGAAGAACTCAGCAAGATATTAGCCAGTCATTCTATAAAGCACAGTTCATGGTTAATTGCTGATTATCTGCAACCTAAATTTTTCACTGAATATCGAAATTCGACTATGATTTATTTTGGCTCATTCCTACTTTTGTTTGGTTTGGTAATAGGCACTTCATTTAAATTGTTGCGTAAGGAAGAGCTTCTCCGTCTAACAGCCGAACTTGCACGTGAAAAGCTTCTCATCGATGTATCAAAAGCAGCTCTTTATGACTCACTAACTAAGCTTCCAAATCGATATTTATTTAATGACCATTTAAAACAGGCAATAGCTCAAAGCAAGCGTACAAAATATGATAGCGCAATGCTGTTCCTTGACTTAGATAATTTCAAACCGCTAAACGATACTTATGGTCACGTTGTTGGTGACTTACTCTTGGTTGAAGTGGCGAAACGTCTGCTAAATTGTGTAAGAGATACTGATGACGTTTCACGCTACGGGGGCGATGAATTTATCGTCTTACTGAATAATATAAATATTGATGATCCTATATTAAAACCACAGGTTAAAATAATTGCAGATAAAATTCGACTTTCACTATCAGAACCTTACATATTGACAATAAAAAATGAGGGGCAAGCTGACACCATCGTGGAACATCACTGCTCCGTAAGCATTGGTATTGCATTTTTTAATGGGAGTGAGAGCCCTGACGAGATCATCAAGAGAGCTGACGCAGCAATGTATAAGGCTAAAAAAGAAGGCCGCAATCAAATTCGGTTTGATTAAGTATCACTGGTATATTTCATTATGTGTTATGTTTGTTAGCTTCGTAAAAAAGTAAGTTTTTCAAAATAAGGGAACATGAATTATAAATCGACTTCCTTTACCAAGAACACTTTCAACGGTAATCTTACCACCCATTAGCTCAATTAAATCCTTAGTTATTACCAAGCCTAACCCTGTGCCTTCAATTTTAGAATTTTCTGCCCCAAACCTTTCGAAAGGTTCAAATAAATGATTAAGTTGCTCTACTGTAAAACCTTTTCCTGTATCAGTGATAGATAGACAAAGCATAGAGTTATCTTTAGACAAACATTCAATTATCACTTTACCCTTTTCACTATTATATTTAATAGCATTCGACAAGAGGTTTAATAAAACCTGTTTAAATCGTAGCTCATCAACATTAATATTTATCTCAGGTAAAGAACTTACCTTGTCGTCTATATGGATAGCATGTTTGTCAGCCAAAATTTTAATCATAGATAAACTATCAATAATAATTATGTTTAAACTATGTTTTTTAATTGATAAATTTACATTGCCAGATTCTATTTGTGCTAAGTCGAGTATCTCATCGATTAACTCTAATAAATGATTACCTCCAACAATAATTTCCTGGATGTCTTCTCTCTTGTCCTCATCCTTCTCTCTCATTTCAAGAAGTTGAGAAAACCCAATAATTGCATTCAAAGGTGTGCGTAATTCATGACTTATTGAAGATAAAAATTGTGATTTAGCTCGATTAGCTTTCTCGGCTTCATTCTTAGCTTGATAATATTCTGCAGTACGCTGTTGTACACGTTCTTCTAATTCTGCATTTGAAGACATCAAAATTTGTTCTGTTAGTTTACGTTCAGTTATATCACGAACTGTAGCGATAAAATGAGAATCCTCATTAGGTAAGTGAAAATATTGTAAAAATATTTCAACAGGAATCTTATGTCCATCCTTGTGCTGATGGATAGTTTCAAACATTATTTTTCTTTTTTCACCGCTGATTAATGGTGCAATGATATCGCGGAACTGACTTTCATTGACCTCCGGTTTAATATCGAATGGCGTCATTTTCATCAGTTCATCGGCATCATACCCAAGTTGGCTGATTGCCCCTTGATTAACATAAAAAAACTGAAGCGGTTGTAATTTAAACATAAACACACAATCAAGGGTTTCATCAAGCGTCGCTTTAAATCGTTTTATGTCTCTTTCTGCTAATTTAGTTTCAGAGATATCTTCAACACTTGACCAAATTAGATCTTCGTCGTTATGACATACAATTCTCCCTTGTAGTCGAACAGGAACACGATGCCCATCAATATGGTAATACTCCTTTTCATAAGGTCCATATTGTCCAGTTTTATGTAATATTGTTAGCTGTTTTTGTTCCTGCTCATCGTAGTCAGACGGTGTTAGATCCCAATAAGATGACTTCTTAATCTCATCATTTGTTCGACCCACAATTTGAGCAAAGGCTGGATTTATTTCTACTATTGACCCATCCATACGCGTCAATGCAAGGCCTATGGGTAATGATTTAAATAAGATAGTGTTAAAGTGTTTGCTATTACTCAATTTTCATTCCTTTATAGTAGAGCTTAAAATCATATCGATAAAAACACCACTAAACCCTGATTAATATTAATTCTATATAACCACTATAGCATCATGGTTATATATTAGTAAACAATCAGATCTTGTTTATTATTTTAATAACTTAAACTTTAAGCTAAAACTAACTTTAGATAGTTTAACTATAAAAACTCATTGCTTACCTCCCTTTATTCCACTAACTCGTAATCGATCAAATCTTAAATGTCGTTTCATGTATTCAAACTACATTTCAACTTTTTTTTGTTGTGGAATAAGTATCAATAATGGGGCTTGATGTTGTTGTTTGTCGTTCCATTTAATCAGTAAGAGAAATACATCTTGGATGTACTTTTGTTCAAGTCATAATCGACGCTCAGAACGAATACCATAGTAATAACCCACGGTTAATATTTGGATCAACTGAAGGTCGACCAGTATTATTGTAAAAAGATTCAAGGTATGGCCGTATTTGAACGAAGTCTAGGAACTTATCTATCGGGTGATAGTAAATGATTATCAGCTATGTGCTGATCAAGATTAAACTCATAAAATAAGGCCTTTTATTCTACTAGCAAGCCCCCAATCATTGTCATATCTCCTAAAAGATATCATTCTGGGTCAGATCAGCACAATGCTTAAAAGTTCAATAGTTTTTCAACAGTATCGGTCGTTTACCGATCTTTATATTATTCTAACCCAGTTATTACTAAGCTGTTTGCCATCTATCGGCCATCAACTCAATAGACATTCATTTATATTAATTAATAATCACACAATTACGGCCAGCACCTTTAGCTGAATATAAAGCTGTATCAGAACGTTTGATTAAGCTATGCAAATTTTCTTCCCCGTTAAGACTAGCCATACCAATACTTACAGTTACATTAATCGTGTGTTCATCTATTGTTATAGATGCATCGGCAATAATATTACGGATACGTTCAGCAACCTGATTTGCTCGTTCCGGTGTAATGTTTACCAAACCAACAATATATTCTTCGCCACCGTATCGGCCAACAATATCATGGTCACGTAAAGTTTTCATAATTGCCAGTGAGACTTCTTTCAATACTTGATCCCCTGCCTGGTGTCCATATGTGTCATTAACTTTTTTGAAAAAATCGATATCCAACATCAATATACTAACGTTATAAGAGTTTTGATATGCGTTACCTATTGCTTCATTAAGGTGACTAAAAGCATATTTGCGGTTATACAATCCCGTTAATGAATCCGTTTCTGCTTCGCTTCGTAACGTACTTTCAAGTCTATATGCAGTTTTAACTTCATCTTCCAAATTAACCATAAACGAATGATGATAGGTTTCAATCGCAAGTGACATGTCTAGAGATGTAATTCTGATAACAAAATTTGTTAGCGCTAAATTGTCTTGACTATTTTCCCGAATCGACTGAGGGAAGACATCAAGAATGAATTGAATCATATTGCTATAAGCACCTTGGTAAATACTCAAAGGCAAAGCAACAACGGCATGCATAATTCCAATTTGTAACCGATTTTCAAAATATTCATCGCTATCAAAATCGATACCTAAGCTGGAAAGATAACTGCGCTGTGTCATTTTTAGACGTTCAACTAACTCTTTGTCCTTGAGCCATTTGTGTGTTTCAATGTTAGATAGCAATGAAACATAAAATAATTCTATGATTTTATCGATATTAGGCATAATCACTTCTTTGTTTAAGCGTTGTGCCAGCTTATGATCCGCTTTGGTCAAACGCAGAAATAAAAGATGTTGGTTAATTTTTTTTCGGTCAAAGCCAAACTGCTTACATCGCAATAACATTTAAATTCTCATATTGTTTGATAATGTGCCCGCTATATGTGACACATATTAATTTTCTCTTAATAGATAAAATTTAGCTTATATATATTACAGACATGCAAAATTATTTCTACTTTTAATTCCATTTTAAATGTCAGTATTTTGCATTCAGATGCTATTTGAATAAATTTTCGAATGTCCGCTACTGCCATTAGCAGACCTTTAAGATAAGGAAACATAAATCATAAAGCGACTTCCTTTTCCAATCTCACTTTCAACGGTAATTGTACCCCCCATTAACTCAATTAAGTCTTTAGCTATTACCAAGCCTAAGCCTGTACCTTCAATATGAGAGTTTGCTGCTCCAAATCTTTCGAATGGTTCAAATAAATGACTAAGTTGCTCAACTGTAAAACCTTCCCCTGTATCAGAGATCGAAAGGCAAAACATATTTTTATCATTCGATGAACAATCAATGGTCACTTTACCCTTTTCACTATTATATTTTATGGCATTAGATAAGATATTTAATAAAACCTGCTTAAATCGCATGTCATCAACATTAATATTAACATCAAATAAAGAACTTACCTTATCGTCTATTTGGATAGCATGTTTATCCGCTAAAGGTTTAATAAAAGATAGGCTATCATTAAGAATTTTATGTAAGGAATGATTTCCAATTGATAAATCAATACTTCCAGTTTCTATTATAGATAAATCAAGTATCTCATTGACTAATACTAATAAATGATTACCTCCATTAATTATTTCTTTAATATTTTGTTTCTTTATCTCATTCCTTTCATTCAGCGCAAGAAGCTGAGAAAACCCAAGAATTGCATTCAAGGGCGTGCGTAACTCATGACTCATGGAAGATAGAAATTGTGACTTTGCCTGATTGGCTTCTTCAGCCAGTTTCTTCTGAAGTTGCAAAACATTATGCGATTCACTTAGCGAGCCAAGCATGGCATTTATCTGTTTGGCTAGATTACTAATTTCATCGTCACCATCATAATCTAACATCAAATAGTGTTCTCCTTTAATACGAATTAAGTCGACACTACTATTAAGCTTCGACAGACGCCCAATGACAGTTTTCTGAAGCAGGACAAGCATGATGCCACCAAAGATAAAACCAGTGACGATGAGCGCCAACAATAGGTAATTTAATGTACGTTGCCCTTGTTGATAAATCACTCGCGGGCTATCGACTTTTAACATGAGCGCAGGCTGTTCGTTAATATCGTGGACTATGGTAAAACCGGAGATGTGGTTCGATTTTGAAATTTGTGTTACATACTTAGCCTCATCTGTGCCAATTTGCATTTGCGCTGCTAAGAAATCTGCGGGTAGTTCCTGATCAAATATTGGACGCATGCTTAATGACAAATGCGTTCGATTTCCAAGTTCATCTATATACGCGTCACTCAGAAAGCGCGCCATAATCAATACGCCACGAGCAGGACCTTCACGATTACTGGTCAAGATAGCGCGAGATGCAATGTGTAAAATGCCCTCGGGTAGATGCAAAATACCTGAAATCGGCTCCATTTTTCCTTTCATTGCGTCGAGAAAGATACTACCGGCACCAAAATATTTCACAATATTCTTAGATATCTGAATCTGTTCTTCTTTATTAGGATCAAATCCTCGCCCATAAACAAGCTCTCCAGCAGTGTTTAAATATGCAATAAGCTGGAGTTCATTATTAGTAAACGAACTATCAGTCAGGTTGCTTTTTATGTAGGCGTCGTTCTTATTTTTGATAAACGCATAGCTGTCATCCCACGTAGCCCAGTCACCGGCGAAGCTCGAAAGCTTATCTAAATCTTCAGCCACGGCATTTACGACACGTTGCAAATTATCGTATGTTTGTTGATTCTCAATACGTTCGAAACTACTCAATACAATCCTATTACCAGCAACATAGACCAACACCAGCAATCCAGCTAGTGTCAGAGTGATAATTAGCAGTATTTTAATTCTTACAGTCATAATTAAATTATTATCTTTAAGTATCCTATAAAAAAAAAGGGGGGAAGGAAGGAAATACAGTGATTATATAAGTATTTTCATTTAAATATCATATAAGATTTTACATAATAAAAACCATAATAATAGAGAGTCAGGCGTAAACCCTAATCTTTTTAAAAGGGATGTGAATGTCTGCTTTGCGTGGTGACAGCAGTCCTATCAAGACTTAATATTTTTGGCTTAGTCATTTCTTTTTGATCTTTTAACCACAACTTAAATTCTTTTGGAAAGCTCACCTTTACTTTAGTTGGTGGCAAATTGAGTTTATTTATAATTTTTGTTGTTTGAGAAATCCGATTGTCCGTTAAAGGATGCGTGGCAAGAAACTCAAAAGGAATGTTATTACCAAATTCTTTCTTAAATACATTGAACAAGCCTTTTGCTCCATCGGCATTACCATACAGTTTAATTAAACTGTTAATAGCGTCTTTATCTGCTTGGTATTCATAGTCACGAGAAAAGCGCATTAATGAAGCTAAGGTTGTTTGCCCCATAAAATTATTTACTGATTCATTACCTGATGCGCCACTCACTGCGGTTAATACAACGCCCACCACGATACCGTGACTTATACTTAATATCGGATGGCGATATTTTACATGTGCTATTTCATGCGCAATGACCATTGCCAATTCATCTTCATGTTTTAGCTTGTCTATTAAGCCTCGGTATAAAAAAATGTGACCACCTAATGTGGCAAAGGCATTCACGGTGTCATCATTCACATAATGAAACGTGATTTCCATTTCATCTGGTAGCGTAAAACTGTTAAGTATCTTTTGCGTTAATGTTTTTAAATACGGCGGTAAGGGTTCTTCATTTTGGCTTTTGAGGATATTTGAAATAGGCAGTTCTTTTTCCATTTCAAAGGGAATTTTATCGGCGAAATTATCGACGATAACAATCAATATTGAAATGGATATAAAAACAAAGGCGAGTAAACCAATCGTTAGCACAAAGAAATCTTTTAACGGATGTTCTTTACTGGTATTGATGCCTTCTGGCAACTCTGGGTTTGTATACTCCATTTATACTATTACTTAGGAAAAAAGGCGGTGCCATAAGCAAGCACTTCTACCGAACCTATTTTTTTGCCCCTGCCTTTGGATATGCTTGAAGTCTCTAATTTAATATTAAAAACCATTTCTGCGTTGAGTTCTTTTGCCGCTTCTTTCATTCGTAAAATAGCTTCTCGACGCGCACGATCTAACAATGTTTCGTATGCAGTAATCCGTCCACCAAAAATATTACGTAAGCCAGCTATAAATCGTTTAAAGAAATCCACAGAGATGACCACGTTTCCTGCAACCAGTTGACTGTTTAAATCTTGCCGTCTAAATGGAGGTATTTTCGAGGCTATTGCGGGGATATAACTCAGTTCTTTTTCACGTTTAATAATAGATTTGTAATGCTTTTTCTCAGCGTAACGACCAAAGCCATAACCTAGGCTTAATAAAATCAAGAATATAATGAGATCGTACATAATATCTTCCTTGTATTAAGTTTTACTCAAGTGTTACGGCAGTACCGTAAGCAAATAATTCGGCTGCACCTGCTGCAATACTTGAGGTAGAAAACCGAACGTTTAATACGGCATTTGCACCTGTGGCTTTTGCTTGTTCTATCATACGTTCATAGGCTTCTTCCCGAGATTCTTGCAGTAGTTCTGTATACCCTTTTAGTTCACCGCCAAAGATATTCTTAAAGCTGGCCATAATGTCACGCCCTACATGTTTAGCACGAACGGAGCTACCTTGAACGAGGCCAAAATGTTTCACCGTTCGTTTACCTGGGACAATTTCCAAATTACTTACAATCATTTCTTTTCTCCATATGATGATTTATGGCTAAAGAGTATCTAAAAAGACTCTTAACATCAAATCTGTGTGGCATAAAATAGTCTTATCCTACTGATTTTAATAGACAATTGATAATATTTAACCTTGCTCTAATATCAATTCATTGCCTTAGCAGTTAGAATATGCGCTTTAAATACGCATGATTAAGGAAATACAATGGATCTCAGCCAACTAACTGCAATTTCACCTGTTGACGGCCGCTACGGCAGTAAAACAAGCGCATTACGCCCTATTTTCAGTGAGTTTGGTCTAATACGTCATCGTGTACTCGTTGAGGTGCGTTGGTTACAGCATTTATCTAATGAAAAAGACATTACTGAAGTCCCAAATTTTTCATCTGATACACAAAAGCTGTTGAATGACATTGTTGATAATTTTTCTGAAGAAGATGCGTTACGTGTTAAAGAAATTGAAAGCACGACAAATCACGATGTCAAAGCCGTTGAATATTTACTAAAAGAAAAGATTGCGGGTAACGCTGAATTAGAAGCGGTGACTGAATTTATTCATTTTGCTTGTACCTCGGAAGACATCAATAATTTATCTCATGCCCTAATGTTACGTGAAGCGCGTGATACTGTGATGCTAGATTTAATGGATAAGTTAATTGCAGCACTCCATTCATTAGCAAAAGATTTAGCTGAACAACCTATGCTTGCTCATACACATGGTCAACCTGCTTCACCTACTACGGTAGGTAAAGAATTGGCCAATGTGGTTTACCGTTTACAACGTCAAATAAAACAAATTAAATCAGTACCCCTTTTAGGTAAACTTAATGGTGCTGTTGGCAACTATAATGCACACCTTTCTGCTTATCCTGATTTAAAATGGGATGATATAAGTAAAAACTTTATTGAAAGTTTAGGTTTAGAACAAAACCCCTACACCATTCAAATTGAACCGCATGACTATATGGCTGAATTATTTGATGCCTTCGCAAGATTCAATAATATAGTGATGGATTTTGATCGGGATATTTGGACATATATTTCTATGGGCTTCTTTAAACAAAAAACGATTGCCGGTGAAGTCGGTTCATCTACCATGCCGCATAAAGTAAACCCGATTGATTTTGAAAATTCTGAAGGTAACATTGGTATTGCAAATGCTATTTTCTCTCACCTTTCTGCCAAGCTACCTATTTCACGTATGCAACGTGACTTAACCGATTCAACGGTATTAAGGAATCTTGGTGTGAGTTTTGCTCACTGCATCATTGCTTATCAATCTACATTACGTGGCATTAGTAAATTACAAGTGAATGCATCGACGTTAAACAAAACATTAGATAATAACTGGGAAGTCTTAGCTGAACCTATTCAAACTGTGATGCGTCGTTATGGTATTGAAAAACCTTATGAAAAACTTAAGGAATTAACACGAGGTCAACGCGTAACAGAAGAAGACTTTAAGACCTTTATTTCTAAACTTGAAATACCTGAAGATGCAAAAGAACAACTTATTAAGCTCACGCCAATGACCTATATTGGTAATGCTATTGAACAAACAAATAACATTTAATTTTACTTAATTCTACCTATCGTATGGACTCAAATGAACTCAATTCTACAGACTGCCCAATTAAAGACATATTATTTTTAATTAAGCAGGCTGATATTGAACAACTTCGAGAGTCTTTGCTTGATTTAATTCATAACTCTCAAGAGACAACCAATGTTTACTTATATGAACATGGTAACGGTGTTTTTAAATCTAAAGATCATTCCTTTTTTCCTTATCTTCTTTCTTGTCGTTCAAAAAATGGGAACTGTTTAGAAAATACAAAGAATGTAGAGTCAGATCAAAATGATATTTATTTTAAAGGCTTTCGACATTTGCCAACAGATGAATATATTCAAGTTTTTGCTGTTGAACAAGACCACGCGTCACATGGGTTACTCATTACTACCAGTCAAAACTTTATTAATGAAAAATACATCTCTGCTTTGTTAGATGTTTATAATAATCAAAGCCACCTACTTAGAAACAAGGACAATGACTCGTTAACAAACCTTTATAATAGGCATGCTTTTGATGAAAAAATTAATAAACTATACTCGGATTTAAGCTGTGATAAACGTTCAGCAGATAACAACTACCAATATGTTTTTGCCTTACTTGATATTGATTTCTTTAAAAAGGTTAATGATAAGTACGGTCATGTTTATGGTGATGAAGTTTTAATCTTGTTTTCTAACATAATGAAAGAAACGTTTAGAGATAATGACTTATTGTTCCGCTATGGTGGTGAGGAATTTGCAGTATTATTGGATAGCGTGTCGCTCGTTCAAGCAGAATCTATTTTAAATAGATTCCGTAAAAATATTGAAAACCATTCTTTCCCAATGGAAAATAAAGTCACAACTAGTATTGGATATTGTGAATTCAATAATAAACAGCCCATTACAATTCATATAGAGCACGCAGACAGCGCCTTATATTTTGTAAAAGAAAATGGAAGAAACCAAGCTGCAAGTTTTGAAAACTTAATAGAAGACAATAAAATCAAACCCAAACAAATCGATGAAGGTGATATCGAGCTGTTTTAACCCATTAATCAAGTGAAATATTTTTGATAAATAACCTCGACATACAAGACTTCATTAGTCACTACTGGCAAAAAAAACCATTATTAATTCGGTCGGCTTTCCCTAATTACCAGTCTCCTGTTTCAGCAGAAGAACTCGCAGGGCTGGCCTGTGAAGACTTTGTAGAATCCAGAATAATTCAAGAAAACACAACTAAACCTAAATGGTCTTTATCTAACGGCCCTTTTGTTGAAAATGATTTCACCTCACTTCCAGACTCTCACTGGACTGTTCTTATACAGAATATTAATTTTTTATACCCAGAACTTGATGATATTTTAAGAGAATTTAATTTTATTCCTAGTTGGCGCGTTGATGATTTAATGGCCAGCTATGCTTCACCTAACGGAAGTGTAGGTCCTCACCTTGATCAATATGATGTCTTTCTACTACAAGCACAA
Source organism: Woeseiaceae bacterium (assembly GCA_045046865.1). GTDB lineage: Bacteria > Pseudomonadota > Gammaproteobacteria > UBA6429 > Thiohalophilaceae > JAGLTQ01. The sequence goes on from JASFYW010000020.1 coordinate 31,177, forward strand.
GGTCGACGAAAATGGATAATCAATGACGATACGAATAAAAACTATCAATTTGAGAAAGACACGTCTCTTAAAATCATAAAAGATTTTACCGCAACCGACGAATGGATTTTAGAAGCTGGAGACATGCTTTACTTACCAGCTAACGTTGCTCACCATGGTATCGGCATGGATGATTGCATGACCTTTTCCATTGGTTTTAGAGCCCCTTCTCATGCTGAACTTTTATCATCATTTGTTGATGATCATATGCCTAAGCTTGAAGATAACATTCGCTATCAAGATGAAGGCTTATCTATTAATAATGAAAATGGCGAAATTTCTGCTACAGCTATCAACCAGATACAGGAAACTTTAATTTCTCAATTTTCAGATCGCAATCGTATTGAAAAATGGTTTGGTAAATTTATAACTGGCTATCATATTGATTCAGAGCAATTGAATGATTCTGATATGAGTATTGATGATTTTAAAAAACAGCTACCAAATAAAGTGCTTCGTCGTCCTGCTAATGTGCGTGCTAATTATATTATCAATGAGAAATCTGAATTATCATTATTTATTAATGGTGAAGATTTCAACGTCACTAATGTGAACTTAGCGAAGTTATTCTGTAATCAGCACCTTTATAACAATACTAATTTATGTGAATACCTCACTGAGTCAATAAATATAGACTTCTTATATCATTTGTACACATCAGGATACATTGAGTTTACAGATGAATGAAGTAATATTTAAAATATCAGATATAAGTGAAAAGAACTCTCCAATAAGAGATATCCGACAAACTGTTTTTATTGAAGAACAGCATGTTCCCGAAGAACTCGAATGGGATGAGCTTGATCTTGTCTCCACGCATGTTTTGGCCTTTCTTGATGATATAGCCGTTGCAACAGCTAGACTTCTTGAAAATGGACATATTGGTCGAATGGCAGTATTAAAAGCCTATCGGAATCGTAATATTGGCAAAAAAATGCTAAATTTTATGTTAACTTTAGCTCAGGCTCGTGGTCTAAAACACATTGAAGTATCCGCACAGGAACATGCAATAGGTTTTTACGAAAAACAAGGCTTTACTATCATTAGTGATAGTTATTTAGATGCTAATATTCCTCACTATGATATGAAGTACAGGTTATAAATGGTTTACTTATGAAATCCGATAATAAATTATATAAATTTAAAAGTAATGATTCAGATATCACTTTAGCCTATCGTGATGAAGTTAAGGTTATGAATACTGCTTTAACTCAACAAACATCAAGAAATATTGATATCCTTTCAAAACACCTTGATTCTGGTGTGTTTGATAATGCAGATTTTATTGGAGCTATTAAACAATTGTCTATTTCAAGCAAAATGACAAAAGTTAGAATCTTAATAAAAAGCTCTGAGGCTATGAGGCAAAATAGTCCTCGCATGGTAGAGCTGATACAACTACTTACAAGTAGCATCGAGGTTAGAATTATATCCGAGGAATACCAGTCATTTAATGAAGCATTTAATTTATACGACGGTAAGGGTGTAATTTATTTACGTTACGCGGATCGTTATAACGGTTTTGCAAATTTTAACCGTCCTCGGCTTGTTACAGAGTTAACTAATTTCTTTAATGAAGTTTGGGAACATAGCGAACCAGACTCAAACTTACGAAGACTACACGTTTGATATTGTGATTATTATGAAACATCTTCCTCTCCTCTTTGTTTTATCCATTTTCAGCGCTAACGCATTGTCTGAAAGCGACCCTACAACTAAAGTCAACCTTAAGTATATTTCTGGTGAAGAAGTCATTTCTATACTTCGTTCACTTATTGATCAATCAGTCTCTTTGGTAGAAGAAAACAATGTTCTCCATATCAACGCTTCTGCTGAAAAAACAAAAAATATTTTACCTATATTGAAAGAGATAGACACGCCTGCCTCCGCCTTAACAATAGAATTTATTGCATCAAGTAAACAAATTAATTTCAAACACAATGCTAATACTTATGAATCCAATAAAAACAGTAACACCATCCAATCATTAGCTATAACTGAAAGACAATGGGTCACCTTGAATACCGGCATGTCTATTCCTATTGCAGAACGCAGACGCAATCCTGACGGCACTGAATCCCAGACATTCCGCTATAAAAAAATAAATAAGTCTTATGTTTTTAAAGTGCATGAGTTTAGTGGTTGGTCGGTCATACAAGCAGGCTTGAGTATCTCTTCATTAAGCAAACAAGTTGCTGGTGCTATTGAAAATACTGAACTAGATACCACTATCATTGGTAAAACAGGTGAATGGCTAGAAGTTGCTTCGCGAAAACCCATAAACCAAAATAACAGTGGCGCCACATATACAACAGAAAACAGAGATTCTAGTCACTTATATCTCTACGTTAGAATCCTTAAAGCGCAGGCAAAAACAATAATGTTAGGCACAGAAGAACCTATTAAAACAACAATCGAACCCACTCAATGAATATTCGCTATACTGTAGAACTATATAAACCTCACGCCCACCTTTTTAAAGTCACACTTGATATCTTATCCCCCGCTGTAAAAGGACAAATTGTTTCTCTACCTACGTGGATTCCGGGTAGTTATATGATACGAGATTTTTCTAAAAACATTACTACGCTTCGTGCTAGTTCAAAAGGTAAAACGGTTAAACTTAATAAGATAGACAAGACAACATGGCAAGCTGAAGCAGGCATAACCTCTTTAAAATTTGAATATGAAATTTACGCATGGGATCTTTCTGTCCGTTCAGCTCATTTTGATATCACTCACGCATTTTTCAATGGCACTAGCTTATTTTTAATGCCGCATGGTTTTGAGAATAATGAATGTAATGTGGAAATATTAAAACCAAGCAATAATAAATATGCAGGTTGGAAGGTGGCGACGAGCTTATCTAGTAAAGAAGTAGATAATTCACTGTTCGGTGTCTATACAGCGATTAATTACGATGATCTTATCGATCACCCTGTTGAAATAGGAACACATAATGAATTTGAATTTATTATAAATAATATCAATCACAAAATGGCGTTAACAGGTATTCATCGCGCAGACAATAATCGATTAATCCAAGATTTAACTAAAATATGCCAACATCATTGTGATATGTTTGGTGAGTTACCAAGCGATATCAATCAATATCTTTTTTTAACCATGGTCACAGGTGATGGATATGGAGGCTTAGAGCACCGTAGTTCAACTAGCCTTATGTGTAGTAGAGATGATTTACCCCTTATCGATCATCCTAAAGAACCTAATGACGAGTACCGTAATTTTTTAGGCTTGTGTAGTCATGAATATTTTCACACATGGAATATTAAACGCATCAAACCCGATGCTTTCGTACCTTACGATTTAAGCAGTGAAACTTATACCCAACAGTTATGGGCATTTGAAGGTATAACCTCATATTATGATGAACTCGCATTAGTACGTACTCGTGTCATATCTATAGAAAGTTACCTTGAATTAATCGGTCAAACCATTACACGTGTATTACGAACAAAGGGACGCTTCAACCAAACTATTGCTGAATCTAGTTTTGATGCATGGACTAAGTTTTATAAACAAGATGAAAGTGCACCAAACCATATTGTTAGTTACTATGCTAAAGGAGCATTACTTGCTCTTTGTTTAGATCTTACTATTAGAGATAAAACCAATAATAAAAAATCGCTTGATGATGTCATGCGTTACCTCTGGGTAAACCATGGTAAAAAATCTATAGGCATCAAAGAAGGTGAAATAGAAAGCATTATAAATAAAGTCACTGGATTAGACCTCAGCCCATTTTTTGAAAATTACTTATACGGTGTAAAAGAACTTCCACTAGCAGAGTGTTTATCGACTGTTGGCATACAATTAAACCTGCTCCCTACTCTTTCCGTTAATGATAAAGGCGGAAAAGCAAGCTCACAACAAATGACGAATACCGTTAGTTTTGGTGCTCGATTTGTCGAACATGCATCAGGAGTAAAAGTTTCTCACGTGTTTTCAGATGAAAGCGCTGAAGTTGCAGGAATTTCAGCAGGTGATGTGATTATTGCGGTTAATGATTTAAAGGTAAGTACTAGTCACTTTCAAAAACAGATAGAAAGTTATCCTGTTGGCTCGATTCTAAAAGTGCATGCCTTTAGACGTGATGAATTAATGTTATTCGACGTTAAGCTTTTAGAAGCAGAGATGACGACCTGTTACTTACAAGTTAATTCGGAAGCGAATAATGATAATCGTTCAAGCAAAGAAAAATGGTTGTTTTTATAAAAGAAGTCTTTAAATATTTTTCTTATATCTATTAGTTAAAAGCTCTAGCTCCCACATCATGACAACCTGAAGCTGCACAGTTTTGATTCTGTTTAACAGTGCCGTTTTTACCACCTATATGTTTATCAACACTATCGAAGTCATTCTCATGACATGCCGCACAGTATGGGTCAGGATTCGTTTCACCTGACTTAAGCGACTTAACAAAGTTTGATGGGTACGATGGAATTGGACCAACTGTGTTACCATGACAAGAATCACAAGCATGATTACCATCTTTTCCTAATGCAATTACACCATCATGACACGTGGCACAGTTTGACACGATATCGGTATGATCATACTGAGCACCCGCAAACCCTGTTGTATTATGGCATTCAAAACAATCTTTAGTTGTTGTTACATGACCTGATAGTGGCTTCACTGTTGCTGTTGCCCCAGGGTCTAAATGACAATCTACACAGCCACTATTAATTTTATTGTGGTTGAACACAGCTGTTTTAAAGGTCCCTGGTATGTGACAAACACTACAATCTTGTGTCGTTACCACATGAGAAGGGAATCCAGACTTTCTTGTAACAGCACCTGTTGGTGGAGCTGGAGCATTATCAGCGTGACACGATGAACAATTATCAATAATGCCGGTATGATCAAATATGCCATCTTTGAAATTATTGCCAATACCATGACACAAGCCACAATCTGCAGCCGTTACCGGATGTGGATTAAGTGCTTGAGCTTTACCCATCGCGTTGGCGGAAGTAAAGTAGTTACCGTCATGGCAAGATTCACAATTAGCGGTTATACCAGCATGAGTGAATTGTGTTTTATCTTTAAAGTCAGAATTCGAATGACATGAATGACAGTCTTGTGCTGTCGGCACGTGATTTACTGAGCCTGATTTCAAAAGTGTAGGTTGAGCTGAAAGATACTTACTTGTATGACAACCTGCACAACCATTTAATTTACTCGGATGGGAATTCGTAAGAAATTGATTGTTAGAAAAACCTCCAGTAACGGTTGTATCAATATGGCATTCACTGCATTCTTTTTGTGAAGGAATATGATTTATTTTTGTTCCTTTATTGGTTTTATCAATCGCGGTTTTACCATCATGGCATGAGGCACAATTATTACTCACCTCTGAAACATCATGATCATAAATTCCACCAGTAAATGTTAAAGCTGCGGCATTAGAAATTGTATGGCAGGACGAACAATCACGTACAGTAGATAAATGGTTTATATATTTTCCTTTTTGAATCACACCATCATGACAAGAGCTACAACCTGTATTTGGAAAATTTTCACTAATTGGATTGTAATGGTACAGGGTCCCCGTAAAAGTACTCGGTGTGCTAGAAGTATCTTCAGTATGGCAGCTGTCACACTCCAAACTTGTCGGTAAATGATTAGAAATTTTACCTACTGAATTGATGTTGTTATGGCAATCTGAACAAACTAGTGATCCTTTATTCGGTGCTAAATGATCAAATGTACCTGTCGCAAAATTACCTGGCGTATGGCAAGTTTCACAAAGTATCACTGAGGTATCGACTCGGTGATTAAAAAACACCACCAAGACTAAATTGTTTAACTGAATGACAGTCAACACAATCAACATTTGGACTTGTTACATCAGGATGCCCATTTTTCGGAGCCGTTGCATCAACACCGTGGCAGCTATCACATCTTTTATTTCCTGCTTTGACATCTGTAAGAATCACACTGTGATCGGGGAATGCACCTGTAAAGGCATCTGTGGTATGACAGAAAATACAATCATTATTCGCTTTATCTGTAGATTTTGGCTTTTTATGATTTCTTCCAATGGCTGTTTTACCGTTATGGCATGCTACGCAACCACTAGAAATACCAGTATGGTCATATTTACCATTAACCAGTGTTAAGAAACTATTTGTATTATGACAATCATTACATTCGCTCGTCGTTTTTACATGCGTTGCTGATTTACCGATTGCATCAACACCGTTATGGCAGCTACTACAACTTCCTGTTACTTCTTTATGATCAGTATATCGAACAAGTTTAAAACCAAAGGTCGTATGGCATGCTTCACAGACATTACTGGTCGCAACGTGAACACCTGATTTTGGAGGAATAACACCAGGATTAACACTAGCATTAAGAAAACGACCATCATGACAATTAGAGCATTGTGATGAGAAACTGGTATGAACACGAACATCACCAGTAAAGTTACCTGAAACAGAAGCCTCAACAAGAGCGATTGCGCGCTGACTACTAACACCATTAGATGTAACAATCAGTTGAACCATATAAGTTCCAATGACATCTGGAGAAAAACTAGGGGTAGCACTGGTCGGATTGACTAAAACAGCGGTCTTACTTAAATCTGGTTTATGGGTAAAAGACCATGCATAGGTCAAAGTAGCTGATGCAGGCGCTGTTGATGCACTGCCATTCAAATTTGCGGTGTCGCCTACTCGAATACCAATAATATCTCCTGCATTGGCCTTTAGAGTTTGAACATTTGCGAAGGAGAATCGCCTGAAGATGAATCACCACCGCCTCCTCCACAACCAGAAATCAAGAGGGCTAGAGCGAAGGTAATGACACTTCCAAATTTAACTAAATAACGCTGCTGAGGTTGCATTCTTAGCACTTTGATTTCCTATGAAAAAAATAAAAAATTATTTTTTCTGTCGTCCATGATTAATATAAAAAAACAGATGTTAATAAATGACACAATTATTTGTATATAAGTAATATACTATTTATTAATATAAGTTGTTATCGACAATTAATTGTATTGAGGCGTGGTTCACAGTAGAAATTGAGACCTGTTTCACATAACGACAAGTCTTCGAAAAAAATCAGAAAATATATAGAAAGTACGTGAATCAAAGGCTTTAAATAGTGATCTATTCAGCCATGGAATTATTTTTTATATTTGATATTTCATTTAAAAATGGGCTAACAATGTGAGCTATTTTCTTTCTCATCAATGAGCCAATGGCATCTGTACGAGAAAAAATGGGGCCCAGTAATGATTCGTGAATTAATGATAAAATAAGGATCGATTTGATAACCTCAGACAATTCAGGAGCTTCATTTAAAATAACTTTAAGATCATCAAATTGAGTTGCCGTAACATCAATGTATTTATTTGCATCCGCTAACAACATATCCATGTCTATATATTCATTATCATTGGGACGAACACTTTCAAAATATATGTTTATCGTTTTAAATAAAGATAAAACCACGTCTTGATTCGAAGGCTTTTTCATAACAGCATCAATAGTCTCTAAATATGCTTGCCCTTCTTTTTTTAATAGTCGTAAAATTATTTGTACAAACCTATTATCTTCAAAAGAAGTAAATCTATCTTGATAATGTGAGTGCAATTTATGCGCATTCGTCTCTATGGGTAATTTATCGGGTAATGTCTTTAAAAAACCAACCAGCAATGCATTTTTACGTTGGCCTTTTTTCCATAGACTATTGCGTGTTTCTTCATTGATCAGATCTTTTTGTAAAACTAATCGAGCCGACTCTATCATTGCTCGCGGTTCTTCTTCAAAAGGGAGAAACTCAACTAAGAATTCAGCCAGTTCTTTTCCTATACTTCCATTTACAACGTCTTCATGTCGTAATAAACAACGTGCATTAGCTGCTGTTGGCATAGCCCACCATGCACGTCTTGCTATTTCATTGCTTACTTTGTCTGCATTCACCACCGCGACAATCGCTTCTGATTCACCAAGTAATAATAAACGTTCCAAGCTTTCATGGGTGCGTGATTGCCCCATACGTGTCCAACGACGAAGAAAAATAGGGTACCCACCAGGAGAGCCTAGTATTTTAGTAGAGATTAATTCCTTCACTTGCTTGATATAGACTTCATCTTTGCAGTTTGCTTTTAAAGGGACTTTAGCTTCACCTTTTTCAGACAAGCCATAGACAATCATTTTAGATTCATCAATACGAATTGCCTGCAACTCTTGATGCAGCAATACGTTCATTCTTAAATTGTCTTCATTAGATAGATTCATAATTTAATTCAACTGCACGCGTTGCCCCCACGGCACTTTTTTCTTGCCTTTGACTAACCATAAAACATCAAAGAAAGGTTCAACTTTTGGAAACTCACCTTCACCATCAGTAAAGTAAACTAAAATATCAGGTGTTTTATCTTGTTGCTGCGCCCAATCAAAAACAGGAGTAAAGCGTGTACCGCCGCCCCCTTTAATACTTTTAGGTAGACTAAACTCGTCCCAAGGTTCAAATACCCAAGGACAATCTTTAGCTAGTTCAGAATCACACGCAATCAAGGTCACACGTGCGCGCATTTGTGCTTTTAAAGAATCTATTTCAGAAACAAACTCTTGAATTTCATTCATGCTAATAGAGCCACTGGTATCAATGGCTATAGTAATATCAAGTTGTGCACTACGTAAGCTAGGATAAATAGCGGGATCACCACGACGTGTTGATGGACGGGTATAACTATAATCATCTCGCGCCATTGAATTTAAATAGCGTGAAATTAAATTTCGCCATGGCAATTGTGGCTGTAATAAAAAATCAACCATGCGAGCCATTTCCCCATCCAACTTACCGGCTTGCATAGCTTGTTGTGCGGCACCGGCTAAACGTTGTTGCCATTGCACGCTTAAGTTTTCTTTTTCTTGATGACTTAATGGTTGAGGTTTCTCTGCACCTTTACCTGAATTTTCATCTTTAGGTTCGGCTTGCTCGGTATTGCCATTATTGCCTTCGTTGTCTTTTGTTTGAGGTAAGTTACCACCACTGCTATCTTTTTGTTCTGGATTATTTTGCGATCCTTTTCCCTGACTGGGTAACTTTTCTTTACGCGTATTATCGGTATCTGAATCATCTTTGGGTGGAGGTGCAACATTATTTTCACTCTCTGATGTGGAGTCATCATAAATATGCTGATCAAGTGTTTCTTGATCATCCAAGTCATCAATCAATGGATAAATTTCTTCCGCTGTCATGCCTTCATACTCACGAAGACGTAATGTACCGGGCGGTGGTGTTAAACCATCTTTTTCTAACAATGGATTAATCGCATAGTCACAAGCAAGATCCCACTTATGAGTAACACGGTGTTGCCGACGAGAAAAATGTGAAAGCGCACAGTGTAGTGCTTCATGCGAAAGCATGAATTGAGCTTCTTCTATTGATAAACAATCAATATATTCAGCGTTGTAGTAAAATTTACGTGCATCGGTAGCGGTTGTTTTACACCACTCGGGATCAGCTTCTTCCATGGGTAAACGTAAAACAAGCGCACCTAAAAAAGGCTTGTCAATAATTAAACGCGTACGCGCTGCCGTTAACTTTAGTTCGACCTTACTTAATGGCGCTAAACTTTCCACAGACATAATTATTTAGTATAACAAAACGTCTGCTATGGCATTAGACCACTGCGCAAACTCAGGTACAGCAAAAATATCATTACCAATGGCACGGTGCATATCTGAAACGAGCATTACACCCATTTCACGTTGAGGAAAAACAGAAGCATAATTTAAAATGTGACCATGTACCGTTTGTGCGTTGTCTTTTTCTTGAACTCGTATCGCATGGCCGACTAATGAAGAAGCAACGGCATACTGTAAATCAATTTCTGTGGGGGCGGTTACTTGTTCACCTTGAAGTATTGCGTCAATATCAGGCAACTGATCAAGATTTGTTATAAAGGCATTAAGTTCAATACCTGCTGCAGGACCAACACACGCTTGCAAAGCACCTAAACGAATTTCATGTTGATGTTCAAATTTTTGTACCGCACGATGCGCAAATTCCCACGAACGTGGCGATGGAAAGGCAACAGGATTATGTGCAGGATCAAATTCAAATAAAAGTTCAGGACGAAAACGAACAAAAGCAATCACGCGATCATCAATGTTATTTTTATAAGCCCAAGCAACCCAATCATCAACATTGACTTCAAAATCAAAATGAGAAAAACGATTAGCTAATGGTGCAGGCATTGTATAAGTAACACCCCGATCACCTTGACGGTTACCCGCAGCAAAGATTGCCCAACCATCAGGGACTTCATAATCGCCTAACTTACGATCTAAAATTAATTGGTACGCAGCAGCAGAGACACTTGGAGGCGCAGAGGTAATTTCATCAAGAAATAAAATACCCTCCTCACCATGCGTTTCAGCATTCGGCAACATAGAAGGAATCGCCCATTCAACTTTATCGCCATCTCGAAAAGGAATACCCCGTAAATCACTCGGCTCCATTTGAGATAAACGAATATCAATCAACGGTGCATTATGTGATTTAGCAATTTGAGAAATGATTTGTGATTTACCCACGCCCGGCGCACCCCACAACATAACCGGCGTATGAAACCCCTCTTTCGTACTTAAAAATTCTTTATCTAAAACTGTTTTTAAATGTGCAGGACGCATTTCTTAAATTCCATCTAGTAATTTCTTTAATCTGTGTGTGTACAAAATATTTTTAAAGTTTCTATTGTTCTTTTT
>JASFYW010000021.1:0-92093 GCA_045046865.1 Woeseiaceae bacterium
AACCATTTTATCACATATTTTTACTTTCTTTCTAGTCTATAACCCTGTTTTATTTGGTTATATTAACTTAGCGTCCATTATTATCTTTCCTTAAATAATTTTTCGGTAAAATTTCACAAATATGACTAATAAAACTGGGGGTTAGTTCATATTTTTCAAATATTTATCCGTAATGATGAATCATCCCTATGGACTTAGTCAGCTTGACGTCTTAAAAATGCAGGAATATCTAAGTAATCCATCCCTTCTTCCGCTTCAGAAAAACGATCACTCGCTACTTTATTTCTTATCACAGCAGGTTTATCAAGCTTGGCGTAATCCACTTCGCCCGTTGCTGTTTTAGCAGCAACAACTTTTAAAGGCTGTTGAGACTTCGTTGTGTTTTGTTGACCTAAACCTGTCGCGACAACCGTTACTCTTAACTCATCACCCATATTTGGATCAATAACAGTCCCAACCACGACCGTTGCATCGTCTGAAGCAAACTCTTTAACTGTATTACCGACAGCTTCAAATTCACCTATCGTCATATCCATACCAGCAGTCACATTCACTAAAATGCCACGAGCACCAGAGAGATTTATATCTTCAAGTAATGGGCTTGCCATAGCTGCTTCGGCCGCTTCGTAAGCACGATTTTCACCTGACGCTTTGCTTGAGCCCATCATGGCCATCCCCATTTCAGACATAACCGTTCTAACATCTGCAAAATCGACATTGATTAAACCGGGACAAGTAATGAGCTCTGCAATACCTTGTACTGCGCCTAATAGCACGTCATTACCGGCTTTGAATGCATCAAGTAAGCTAACATTTTTACCTAGTACGCTGAGTAACTTTTCATTCGGAATTGTAATTAAAGAATCAACATAACCTTTTAATTCTTCAATTCCTTCATTTGCTATTTCAGTACGTTTTTTACCTTCAAAAGCGAAAGGTCGGGTAACAACAGCAACCGTAAGAATGCCCATTTCTTTTGCAATTTGAGCGATAATGGGTGCACCACCCGTACCTGTTCCGCCGCCCATACCTGCTGTGATAAAGATCATATCTGAACCTTCCAGCATCTCTTGAATCCGCTCGCGATCTTCTAATGCTGCTTCCCGTCCAACTTCTGGACTTGCACCGGCACCTAAACCTTTTGTTATATTCGTACCAATTTGTATTGTGCTACGTGCTGAACTATTTTTAAGCGCTTGAGCATCTGTATTTGCGCAAATAAAATCTACGCCATCAAGGTTCTCTTGCAACATGTGTTCGACAGCATTACCACCACCACCACCAACACCGATTACTTTAATGACAGCATTTTCGTTTTGTGTATCCATAAATTCAAATTTCATTTTTTCACCCCTACTCTTTATAAAAGAGAATTATTTTTAAAAATTACCTTGGAACCAGTTTTTCATTCTGTTCCATACTGTTTTAAAACCACTACCCATGCGTGCTTCAGACTCACGCATTTCTCTGTTCTGATATCCAAACAACAACAATCCCACCCCCGTGGAATGTATTGGATTTCGAACAACATCAACCAATCCCGTTACATATTGAGGTAACCCCAAACGTACCGGCATATGGAAAATTTCTTCTGCTAATTCTACGGCGCCTTCCATTTTTGAACTGCCACCTGTTAGCACAATACCCGCAGCACATAAGTCTTCAAAACCACTACGACGAAGCTCTGCTTGTATCAATGTAAATAATTCTTCATAACGAGGCTCAACAACCTCGGCTAAAGTTTGTCGTGCTAAGCGTCTATTAGGACGATCACCTACGCTAGGTACTTCTATTGTTTCATCTGCATTCGCCAGTTGCGTTAATGCACACGCATATTTAATTTTAATTTCTTCTGCATATTGCGTTGGTGTACGCAAAGCAACCGCAATATCATTCGTTACTTGATCACCAGCAATAGGTATTACAGCGGTATGACGAATAGCACCTTCCGTAAAGACCGCAATGTCTGTCGTACCACCACCAATATCTATTAAACATACACCAAGATCTTTTTCATCATCAGTTAACACTGAATGACTTGAAGCAAGTTGTTCTAAAATAATGTCATCAACTTCTAAGCCACAACGTCGTACACATTTAATAATATTTTGTGCGGCACTTACTGCACCTGTCACCATATGTACTTTCGCTTCAAGGCGCACACCCGACATACCGATAGGTTCACGAATGTTTTCTTGCTCATCAATAATAAATTCTTGAGGAAGTATGTGAATAATTTTTTGATCAGCAGGAATAGCAACAGCTCGTGCAGCATCTATCACACGTTCAACATCTGCTGGCATCACTTCTTTGTCTCTAATTGCAACAATACCGTGTGAATTTAAACTGCGAATATGACTTCCAGCAATACCTGCGTAGACAGAATGAATTTGACAACCTGACATTAATTCCGCTTCTTCTATTGCCCGCTGAATTGACTGCACAGTGGATTCTATATTGACAACCACACCTTTTTTTAAGCCTCGTGATGGATGTGAACCTAAACCAATTATCTCCACTTCATTATCTGGCGTAATCTCGCCAACAATAGCAACAACTTTTGACGTACCTATATCCAAACCAACAATTAAGTTTTTTTCCATTTTTTTAGACATTTTTCATGTCTCCTAAAGCGTTTGTAATTTTTGTATTGCTTTTCCAGCCTATTGCCATACCATTTGTATAACGTAGATCTATTTTTTCAATATCATCAATACGTGGTAATAAAATCTTTTTATAAACAGCTATAAAGCGTTCTAGTCGTTTGAGATTATCTTCTCGACCTAAAACTATTTTTAAGCCATTACCTAAAGTTAATTCTAATGCATGTCTCGCATCAAATTTTAAATATGTGATTTTCTCTTTCACTGTTGAAAGTATTTCATTCATTTCAAAATAATTTTCTAACATCAATTTATTTAATTCTTCTTTGCCTTCAAAGACAGGCAAACCTTTACTATCAGTGTTAGCTATAGGTTTAAATACATCTCCATTTGAATTTATTAACCCATATTCTTTTGATATAGCAACCGGCACTTGTTCAACCACGCTAACACTTAATTTATCTGGCCACACTCGTCTCACTGAGGCTTTACTAACCCAAGGTATCTGTTCGACTACTTGCCTAACTTTTTTTACATCAATATTAAAGTACCCACCATCAATCACACCTTTAATTGCTTGATGTAACATTTTTTCATCGATGTTTTTAAAATTACCATGCACTAATATTCTTTTAACCGGCAACGTTTGTGGTTGACTTAAATAATCTTGAGTATAAAAAACAATTGCGCAGCCCATGCATATTGGCAACAGCCAATTAAGCCACTGGTAAGAAACCGTTGAGGCTTTCTTCTGCTTTAAATATCCTGCTTGTCTTGCTGCTGGTGACATAACTTATGCCTCATCCAATGTTTGCGATAAAATATTAAATACTAATTCTGGGAAAGATAAGCCTTTTGCTTTAGCAGCCATCGGCACTAAACTGTGACTTGTCATTCCGGGTATCGTATTAATTTCGATGACGTAGGACGTATTATTTTCATCAATCATAATATCGACACGCCCCCAACCTTTTCCACCAATAGCTTCAAACGCAGATAAAGCCATTTTTTGCATTTCCAATTCATCTTCTTGATTTAAACCACACGGACAATGGTATTGCGTATCGTCGTCAATATATTTTGCTTGGTAGTCATAAAAATTACGTTTTGTTTCTAAACGTATTACGGGAAGTGCTGCACTACCAAGAATTGCTACGGTATACTCTTCACCTTGCACCCACTTTTCAGCCAATACATTTTTACCAAACTCATTTGCCACATTCCACGCTTTTTTAAGCTCACTCTCTTTATCAACTTTACTCATTCCAATACTTGAGCCTTCAAGTGTTGGCTTAACCATGATTGGGAAACCTAATTTTTGACCTACTTCATGTATATCACTCGTTTTATCAAGCATTAGATATAACGGTGTTGCTATCCCCGTACCGGTTAGTAATTCTTTACAACGTAATTTATCCATTGCAATTGCAGAGGCTAAAACGCCACAGCCTGTGTAAGGTATTTGTAAAACCTCAAGCACACTTTGAATAACACCGTCTTCACCACCTGGGCCATGTAAAATAATAAAAGCACGATCAAATTTTTTATTTTGTAAGTCATCAAAAATTGAGTTTCTTTTTACATCAATTTTGTGTACATCTACTTTGAGTTCTGATAAAGCATTTAAAACAGCATCTCCACTTTTTAGTGATACTTCGCGTTCTGCCGACCAACCACCCATTAACACCGCAACCTTGCCTAAGTCATTAGCAGTGACTGATGAGATTGAATTAATCATTCATATCACCAATAAATTGCACTTCGCGAATTAAATCAATATTGTGTTCTTGCAACACTTTTGTATGCACTGTGTTAATTAAAGATTTAATATCTTCTGCTGTAGCTGACCCCGCATTAATAATAAAGTTAGCGTGTTTTTCAGAAACACATGCGCCGCCAATACAAAAACCTTTTAACCCACACGCTTCAATGAGTCGTGCAGCAAAATCGCCTTCTGGATTTCTAAAGACTGATCCTGCATTAGGTTGTTGTGTAGGTTGTGTTGCGCCTCGACGGTTAAGGTGATTTTTAATTGTTTGTAAACATTTATCTGCATTGTCTTTTGATAATTTTATAACTGCAGATACAAACCATTCTTGTTTTTTATCTTTCGCATTCACTTCACGGTATGCAATATTAAACTCATTAACCGTCCGTTGATGAATAATGCCATCACGATCAATAGTTTCAACGCTCTCAACAATGTCCCATGTTTCACCACCAACAGCGCCGGCATTCATATTCAATGCGCCACCAACAGTGCCTGGAATACCTGATAAAAACTCAGCCCCTGTTAAGCCTAATTTAGCTGAAAACTTTGCTAATTTTGGACTCGCTACGCCAACTTCTACATAGACTCTTTCATTATCCAACTGCTTGATGTTATTTAACACGC
This sequence comes from Woeseiaceae bacterium, assembly GCA_045046865.1. Lineage (GTDB taxonomy): Bacteria > Pseudomonadota > Gammaproteobacteria > UBA6429 > Thiohalophilaceae > JAGLTQ01. Next base: position 4,999 of record JASFYW010000021.1, read on the forward strand.
CGCTTGTGCAAATAACTGTGCCACGTATGCCCTTATCTGATACTAATAAATTACTGCCTAAGCCTAACCAAAAGATGGGCTCTTTTGCATCAAGGCTTTTTAAATATAAAGATAAATCATTTAAATCTTTAGGCTGATAAAAACAATCAGCCACACCACCTACTCGCCATGAAGTATGGCGCGACATAGGCTCTAGTTCTAATACTCTGCCTTGATATGTCATAGGTTCTTTTGTCATTGCTAATCCCATGATTATGGAGTCACTAACTCTTGTGATAATTTGTTTGCGGCAACACCGATACTGCCTGCGCCTAATGTTAATAAAATATCACCGTCTTGTAATACACCTTTTAAGGTGCTTGCTAAGTCTTCAATTTGCTCTACAAAGATAGGTTCAACTTGCCCACGTGCACGTATTGCTCTTGCTAAGCTACGCCCATCTGCACCAGAGATGACGGCTTCTCCTGCAGCAAAGACTTCAAGTAAAACTAAAGCATCAACACTTGAAAGTACTGAGGTAAAATCTTCAAACAAATCACGCGTACGGGTATAGCGATGAGGCTGAAAAGCAACCACTAAACGTTTATCTGGCCAACCTTTTCGTATTGCTTGAACCGTTGCTTCAACTTCTCTTGGGTGATGACCATAATCATCAACGTGCATCACTGTGGCGTCCCCAACTTGGTAATTACCATTAATTTGAAAACGTCGACCTATACCTTCAAACTTTATTAATGCTTGTTGAATTGAGTTTGCATCAACACCAATTTCATTGGCTACTGCAATTGCAGCTAAGGCATTTAATACATTATGCTCACCGGGCATATTCAATGTTATTTTTAGCCAATCAGGCGTATCTTTCTTTGCAACTGTAAATGATGTTTTGTTGCCTACTTGAGTTAAGTTTGATGCACGAATATCTGCCTCCTCACTAAAACCATAAGTAATCATAGGACGATTTATTTTTGGGATAATATTTTTAACTTCTTCATCATCAATACATAATATAGCTAAACCGTAAAAAGGAAGGTGATGTAAAAATTCAATAAATGTATTTTTGAGGTTTTCAAAGTCACCGCCATAAGTTTCCATATGATCAGCATCAATGTTTGTCACAATTGACATCATCGGTTGTAAATGCATAAATGATGCATCACTTTCATCGGCTTCAGCAACGAAGTAGTGACTTTCACCTAAACGTGCATTCGTTCCTGCACTATTTAATAGACCACCAATAACAAATGTTGGATCAAAATCACCTTCAGCTAATACGCTGGCAATTAAACTTGTTGTGGTTGTTTTGCCATGCGTTCCTGCTACTGCAATGCCGTATCTAAAGCGCATTAACTCCGCTAACATTTCAGCTCTTGGCACAACAGGAATACGTTTCTCATGTGCAGTAACAACTTCTTCGTTGTCTTCTTTAACGGCAGTTGATACAACAACCACATCACAATCTAAAACGTTGTCAGCTTTATGATCTGAATAAATGTTTGCACCTAGTTGCGTTAAGCGTTTTGTCACTGCATTTTTATTTAGATCTGATCCTGAGATGTCATAGCCTAAGTTCAACATTACTTCAGCAATTCCCCCCATACCGACGCCACCAATACCCACAAAGTGAATACGACGAATACGTCCCATGCTAGGTTCATCACGTAATTGCGCTAAATCTAAATTCTTAACCATGTGATCCTCCTAAACATATTTCAGCCACCATTTTTGTTGCCTCTGGTTTAGAAAGTTCACGAGCAGCTTCTGCCATTTCAATTAGCTTTGTTCTGCCTGCTTGAATAAGATCTGTTAATGATTCTTTTAATTTGGGTAATAAATTTTCTTGTTGTATCAATATCGCGGCACCGGCATTAGTTAAGTATGCTGAATTTGCAGTTTGATGATCATCAACCGCATGTGGGTAAGGTACTAATATTGCTGCTACACCTGCGTTTGCTAATTCAGAAATCGTCAGCGCACCTGCACGACAAATCACTAAGTCTGCCCATTCATAAGCTTCAGCCATATTTTCAATAAACTCTGTCACTTTTGCTTCTACATTTAATGCATTATATTTTTCTATTGTTGCTTCAAGCTTGTTTTTACCCGTTTGATGCCAAACGTTTGTTGCTAATTTAGTTGATATCTCTGCAAGTGCTTGTGGCACATTTTCATTTAATGCTTGAGCACCTAAGCTTCCGCCAATAATTAATAAATGAATATTATCTTTACGCTTTGACATTCTTTCTACTGGCTTAGAAATATTTGAAATATCTTTTCGTATCGGGTTACCAACAGCTAATATTTCTTTGTTTTTAAAGCTGCCAGGAAATGCTTGCATCGTTGTTGTTGCAATGTAGCTCAACACTTTATTTGTTAAACCAGGAATAGCATTTTGTTCATGTATATATAATGGTTTGCGTAAAATAACAGCAGCTAATCCACAAGGGCCACTAACAAACCCACCCATACCTAGCACAGCATCGGGTTTAACTTTAAAAAATATCTTAATCACTTGAGTAATCGCTAAAACCAATTTCAAAGGTACGAAAAATAAATTTAAAAGACCTTTTCCACGCAAACCACTAATACTAATTATTTCTAAAGGAATATTGGCAGCAGGTACAACTCTATGCTCTAAGCCTTTTGCTGTTCCTACCCAAGTTACTTTAATATTTTTTTCACGCAAATAATCTGCAACAGCCAATGCAGGGTAAACATGACCGCCTGTTCCACCCGCTGCAATTAAAACGTGTTGGATTTTTTTGTTTTTATTCAGAGTTACCATGCGGCACCTACCGAAGATTTTTTACGCTTATGTTGAGCCGTACGATCATGCAAATGTGTTTCGTAGTCTGCACGCAGCAATATTCCAATAACGACACACATAATAATTAAACTACTACCACCGTAACTCATAAGAGGAAGTGTTAAACCTTTGGTCGGTAACACGCCCATGTTTACACCAATATTGATAAAGGCTTGTAAACCTAGCCAAATACCTAAACCGTAGGCCATAAATGCGGTGAAAGGTCTTTCACGCTTTTCTGCGCGACGACCAATCATTAATGCACGTATAACAATAAAACAATAGATGGCTACTACAAGAACAACACTAAATAACCCCAACTCTTCTGCCAGTACAGCAAATACAAAGTCAGTATGCGCTTCAGGTAAGTAAAATAATTTTTGTACGCTTGAACCTAAACCCACACCAAACCATTCTCCACGACCAAATGCGATGAGAGCTTGGGTTAATTGGAAGCCACTATCAAACGGGTCAGCCCACGGGTTTAAGAATGTGGTTAACCGTTCCATACGATAAGGTGATGAAATAGCAGTTAAGGTCAAAACAGCTGCCATGGTTAACATAAGAAAAATAAATTGGAAGAAGCTTGCGCCGCCTAACCACAACATGCCCATCGCAGTCATAGCGATAACAGCCACCGCACCAAAATCTGGTTCCAAAATTAGTAATACAGAAATAATAAATATCACGCCTAATGGTCTTAAGAAGCCACTTAAATTTGTTCTCACTTCTTCATTGTGACGAACAAGGTAACCCGCAAGATAAATAACCGTTGCAAGTTTAGCGAACTCAGAAACCTGTAATGATATAAAACCTAGATTTAACCAACGGATACTTCCGTTTACTTCTCTACCTATGCCTGGAATTAGAACCATTAACAATAAAACTAAACTTAATATAATTAATGTTGGTCCAATTTTTTGTATATAAGACAGAGGAATTTTAAACATTAAAAATGCTGAAGTTAGACCCACGATAGAATACGTAAATTGGCGCCAAAAATAATAGAGTGGATCTGAAAGTTCGCGTTCTGAAATAGAGATGGATGATGATGCTACCATCACTAAGCCTAAACCTAACAAAAATAGTGAACTCAACAATAAAGGTAAATCAACATTATCAATCAATGATGAATTTTTATTTTTGCTATTATTAGCAGAAAATTTATTTGAATAGTTCTTAGGTAAAGATATTACACTCATTGTAATACCTCGTTTACTTTAGCGATAAAAACATTACCGCGTTCTTCATAACCTGAAAACATATCAAAACTTGCACATGCCGGAGACAATAAAACAGCATCACCTGCTTTAGCAAACTCATGTGCTTTTGTTATCGCTTCATCCATATCTGCAACTGTACTAATTTTAGTGAACTCTACTAAGGCTTCTTCAAGTAGCTCTGCATCTTCACCAAGTAAAATCAAATGGCTCACATTACTTTTAATTGCATCTTGTAGAGGCGTGAAGTCTTGACCTTTTCCTTGTCCACCCGCGATAAGAATAATGTTATTTGCTAATATACCTTTAATAGCAGCTAGCGCAGCCCCTACATTTGTGGCTTTAGAATCATTAAACCAAACAACACCTTGATTTTCTGCAACCCACTGACAGCGGTGTGCTAAACCTTTAAATTCCTTTAATGCCTTTAACATTCCTTCTATAGGCAGTCCTGCTTCTTTACCTAAAGCTAAGGCAGCAAGAGCATTGGCTATATTATGTCGGCCTTTAATTTTTAATTCTTTTTCAGAAATTAATTTTTCTTTACCACAACATAAATAGGTTTCATTATCTGCTTCACATATTCCGAATTGGTTTTCTTCTGGAGCATGTTCTGTAAATCCAACAACGTCTCTACCTTGTCTTATGAACTTAACCGTTGCCACAACACGTTCATCGTCAAGGTTTACAATTAATGATCCAGAACCATGATAAATTTTTGCTTTTGCTGCTGTGTAATCATTGAGGTCTTGGTATCTATCCATATGATCTTCACTAAGGTTTAGTATTGCTGCAGCACAAGCATTTAAACTTTCAGTGGTTTCTAATTGAAAACTTGATAATTCTAAAATATATAAATCAGGTTTTGGCTCATGTAATAAATCTAAAGCAGGTACACCGATATTACCGCCTACTCTTACATCTAGGTTTGAGGCTTTAGCCATTGCGCCTAATAAAGAAGTGACGGTGGTTTTTCCATTAGAACCTGTGATAGCGATAACCGGAGCATCAGCATTACGTGCGAATAGTTCGATGTCGCCAACTATTTCTACTCCACGCGCTCGTGCTTCTACTATTAGGGGTTCACGCAATGAAATGCCTGGACTAACAATTAAACACGTTGCACGATTGAATGCTTCTACATTAAAGCCACCAACAAATACGGCAATATCAGGATAAGCTTGCTTTAAATCATTTAATGCAGGCGGTGCTTCACGACTATCTGTGACAGCCACCTCTACACCTTGCTCCATCAAATAACGCGCACATGAAAACCCAGTTTGTCCTAAACCGACAACAAGAACACGCTTGTGAGATAAGTTACCCATATGACTTATATCTTGACTCTCTAATTGTAATTTTTCTGCTAACATTTATTTTTAACGTATCTTCAATGATGCTAAACCAATCAAAACAAGCATGACGGTAATAATCCAAAAACGAACTATAACGCGCGGCTCTGGCCAACCTTTTAATTCAAAGTGATGATGCAAAGGCGCCATTCTAAAAATTCTTTTACCAGTTAACTTAAATGAAGCGACTTGTAATATTACGGAAAGTGTTTCCATAACAAATACTCCGCCCATAATAAATAATACAAATTCTTGTCTTACCATGACGGCAACAACACCTAATGCCGCACCCAATGCAAGCGCACCAATATCACCCATAAACACCATGGCGGGATAAGTGTTAAACCAAAGAAAACCAAGTCCCGCACCTACCAAGGCACCACAAAAAATAACCAACTCGCCAATACCTGGAATATAAGGAATAGATAAATACTCAGCAAACCCCGAGTGTCCAGAAAGGTATGCAAATATACCTAGTGCTCCAGCGACCATGACTGAAGGTAAAATAGCTAAACCATCTAAGCCATCGGTTAAGTTAACAGCATTACTTGTACCAACAATAACGAAGTACGTTAACAACACATACGAAACCATACCCAAAGGGATCACAATGTCTTTAAAGAAAGGGACGATCAGTTGAGTCTCTGAAGGTGATGCAGCAGAATCAAATAAGTAAAAGGCAACCGCAAACCCAACGATAGATTGCCATAAATATTTATGGCGAGAGGCTAAACCTTTAGGATCTTGTTTTACGATTTTTTTATAATCATCGACCCAACCAATTGTGCCATAGGCGAACATAACGAAGAGAACAACCCAGATAAATCGATTCTCTAAATTTGCCCAAAGCAATGTACTTATGGCGATCGCAACAATAATGAGTGCGCCACCCATGGTGGGTGTACCGGCTTTGCTGAAATGCGATTCAGGACCATCATTACGAATAGGTTGCCCTGAGCTTAATGAACTTAATTTTCTTATCATGTATGGGCCAATCATAAGAGAAATAAATAATGCCGTTAAAATACCAAAAATCGCACGCAAGGTTAAATAGTTGAATACATTGAATCCACTATGAAACTCTTGTAAGTATTGTGCTAAGTGATACAGCATATTTTAACCTTGACCCATTCTAGATTCAGTAAGTTCGTTAACCACATTTTCCATATGCATGCTTCTCGAACCTTTAACTAATAGCGTGACATCCTTCGCTAAATCTTTTTTAAGTGCATCAATCATGTCTTCTTGTTTATTATATGAATAGCTAGGTGAACCAAATGTTTTAGCTGCATTGTTTGCTAAGTGACCATAAGAATATAAAGCGTCAACACCATGCGTTTTTGCATAAGTGCCAGCTTCACTATGAATCTGCTCTTCATTTGCACCTAGCTCACCCATATCACCCAATGCAAGATAACGTTTACCTGAAAAATTTTGCATGACATTAATGGCAGCATACAAAGAGGTTGGGTTTGCATTATAGGTATCATCAATCACACAGCTTTCGTTAACGCCTTGTTTTACTTGTAGACGACCTGCAACAGGCTTCAAGTTTTCTAAGCCTTTAACAATTTGGCTTAGTGGATAACCCGCTGCTGTGGTTGCGGCAATAGCGGCTAGAGCATTCATAACATTATGATTACCTAGCAACTGAAGTTTAACTTCGCACTGCCCTTTGGGCGTTGATACATTTAAAAGACAGCCGTCATGATTAGTTCTCGCTGTCGCAGTAATATCAGCCTTGTTGTTCACACCAAATGTTAAAATATTATAATTGGCTGCATTCGCTTTTAATGTATTGTAAAAATCATCATCCGCATTAATTATTGCCGTGCCATTTTCAGCTAAGCCTAAGAAAATTTCTGACTTTGCTTTTGCAGTATTATCTAAACTTCCAAAACCATCTAAATGCGCTGAACCAATATTTGTAATGATGGCAACTGTCGGTAATGTAAGCTGAGTTAAATATGAAATCTCACTAACATGATTAGCCCCCATTTCAATTACTGCGGCTTCATTATTTTTATTTAATCTAAACAGGGTTAAAGGCACACCAATATCATTATTAAAATTACCGTGTGTGGCCATCACATCTTGATTTTGACTGATAATGCTTGAAATCATTTCTTTAACGGTTGTTTTTCCATTGCTTCCTGTTATGGCAAAAACGGGAATATTAAATTCTTCTCGCCATGCTTTAGCTAACAAACCTAACGCTTTATGTGTATCGTTTGTATTAACCAAGCGATCACTATTATCTAAAATATCTTCTTGTATTAAACAGGCCGCAGCACCTTTTTCAAAAGCCAATTCAATAAACTTGTGTCCATCAAAATTAGGCCCTTTCAAAGCAATGAATAATTCGCCACCTTGGATAGTGCGCGTATCAGTTGAAATACCGTTTACGATAATATCTTCACCCGTAAAGCTTGCAGATAATATTTCTGAAATCTGCATTAAAGACATAGAGAATGAATTTTTAGTTGAGATAGTACTCATCCTACTCGCGCCTCTAATTGTTGCTTTACTTCTTCTGCATCATTAAATGGAAGTCTTGTATCACCTATTAGCTGATAGTTTTCATGACCTTTACCTGCAATTAAAACAACGTCGCCTGTTTTTGCTTTTGAAATAGCTAAATGAATAGCCGCATGTCTATCTTGCTCAATCACGACATTTTCATTATTTTTAATGCCTGATTGAATATCTTTTAATATTTTATCTGCTGATTCTGTTCTTGGGTTATCGTTTGTTAATACAATAAAATCTGCTTGCTTTTCTGCGATAGCTCCCATTAAAGGACGTTTACCTTGATCACGATTACCACCGCAACCAAATACACACCAAAGATCATTTTTTGTATGCTGACGTAAGGAGCTAAGAGCTTGCTCTAGCGCATCTGGTGTATGTGCAAAATCAACAACGACCAGCGGACTAACTTGACCACCAAACTGCTGCATACGACCTGCAACGCTACTGATTAAACTTAAACGTTCTATAGCAATATTAAATTCAATATTTTGTAATAGCATAACCGAAAGTACCGCAAGCAGGTTACTCACATTAAAATCACCTATCAGGGGCGACTGTAGCTTGCATTTCCCCCAAGGTGTTGTTACAAACATTGATAGACCGCTATCATCAAGTTTTATATTTTCTGCATATACATCTGGGTTTACATTTTTATTTGTACCGTAACGTATACATCTAACTTGCTGACTTAAATGCTTTGCAATATCTCTTCCTACTTCATCATCAACATTAATTATCGCATTCTTTAAACCTTTAACTTGGAACAGTTTTTCTTTTTCTTCTGCATAACTTTCCATATCACCATGATAATCAAGATGGTCACGACTAAGATTTGTAAACACTGCACTTTCAAAATGAATACCTTCCACGCGACCTTGACTTAAGGCATGTGAAGAAACTTCCATGACAGCAAACTTAGCTTTCGATTCTTTAACGTCTGATAACCATTTGTGACACATAATGACATCAGGTGTAGTAAAACCTGTTTCTGTTACATTAGGATAGATACCTTGACCTAATGTTCCCATCAAACCACAAGGCACATCGATACTCATCATTTGAGCAATAAAGTTAGCGCAAGATGTTTTGCCATTTGTTCCGGTAATACCACAAACTGAAAGTTGCTCAGAAGGTTTCGCATAAAAAACATTGGTTAATTCACCCGTGGCCTTATGTAAATTTTCAATAGCAATAATCGGCACGGCTATATCTAACTCGCCACGCTTAAGTGATGTTTTACGCCAGTTGATTTTAATTGCCTCAACGTCTGAACCTGTTTCCCATAGTACTGCACTGGCACCATGTTCTATTGCATGGTTAATAAATTCCATGCCATTGACACTTTCACCTTTCATCGCAATAAATAAGTCGTTCTTGTTAACCTTACGACTATCTAATGTTAAACCAGAAACAGTAATGTCATTGAACTTATCATCGGTAATAAAATCATGAAGTAAATCATTAAGGTTTATTGATATTTTACTTTGTTGTGAGGTCATTAACTTTTTCCCCCAACAGCGAGCCTTGCCAGTTTTACAGATTTTTTAGAAACATTATCAGGAGCAATATCCATTAAACGCAATGCACCCGACATCACATTTGAAAATACGGGAGCGGCAACACGTCCACCGTAGTAAACATCACCTTTCGGTTCATTGATAACAACGACCATGGCTAACTGGGGATTACTTGCTGGCGCCATACCTGCAAAAACGGCCACATACTTATCATCACTGTAACCTCCCGCACTGGCTTTTTTCACTGTGCCGGTCTTACCTGAAATTCTATAACCTGCTACGGCAGCGCGCGAACCGGTGCCTTCTTTCGTCACTACATTCTCTAGCATTTTGCGAATTTGTTTTGCATATATTTTTGGAATCACACGTTTTTCATTTTCAGCTTCTGATATACGAAGAAAGCTAACATCAGGCATAACACCATCATTGGCTATGGCAGCATAAGAACGAGCAAGCTGTAATGGGGTAACTGATAAGCCATATCCATAAGAAAGCGTCGCACGTTCAACCAGTTGCTTTTCTGTCGGTAAGTTTAGAATCCCACCTACTTCACCTGGGAAACCGCTACCGGTTGTAAATCCAAATCCAATTCGAGTATGTAGATCTGTTAAATTTTTTGCACTGATACCTAAGGCTAATTTACTCGCACCAATGTTGCTTGATTTAGATAAAATTGTAGAGAGATTGATTCGACCATAATTTTTAACATCTTGAACCACATATTTACCAATACGGTAATAACCTGGGCTTGTGTTTATAATGCTGTTAATAGTAAATTTTTTACTTTCTAATGCAGCAGCAACTGTAAAGGGTTTAATTGTTGAACCCGGTTCAAAAACATCTGTCACTGCACGGTTACGCATGTGAGAGGTTTTTAATTGACTTCGATTGTTTGGGTTGTATGAAGGTTGGTTAACCATGGCTAAAACTTCACCCGTTTTTGTATCGAGTACGACCGCTGAGGCTGATTTAGCATGGTATTTTTTTACCGCACGTTTTAATTCACGGTAAGTTAGATATTGTAAACGGCGATCAATACTTAGGGTTAAATTTTTACCCGGTTGTGCGGCTTTAATTGATTCAACATGTTTAATGGTTCTACCTAGCCGATCTTTTATCACCATTTTACGACCGGCTTCACCACGCAACCAATCGTTATACGCGAGCTCTAAGCCTTCTTGACCAGAATCATCAATATTTGTAAAACCTAAAACATGTGCCGCAACTTCACCTGCAGGATAGTAACGATGATATTCACGTTGTAAATAAACACCAGCGATATGAAGTGCCGCAACTTGCTCTGCAAGCTCAGGACGTATGTGACGTTTTAAATAAACAAATTCACGTTTAGCGCGTTTTAACACGATACGTTCAACCTTATCTATTTTTAATGAAAGCAGTTTAGCTAAACGACCCCATGATTTTTTCTCAGTCATAAATTCTGCAGGGTTTACCCAAACTGAATCTACCGGCGTACTTACCGCAAGCGGCTCACCATATCTATCTGTAATAACGCCGCGATGTGCTGCAACAGGCATGGTACGCATATAACGTGCGTTACCTTGTGATTGTAAAAAGCCTTTATTTAAAACATGTAAATCAACTGCGCGCCATACCATAACCGCAGACACAGCAACGACAATTCCGACAACAACAAGTAACCGGAAATGACTAACAGGACTGTGAACTTGATTGCTCATATTGTCTTTACGGTCTCACTATTAAAACGTCTTTGTATTCAGGCGTTACCATTTTTAATTTTTCTTTTGCTGTTTGTTCAATGCGGCTGTGCGTCACTAAAGTGCTCTGTTCTAATTGTAAACGTCCCCATTGCACATTAATTTCATCGCGATCTTTTTTTAATGTATCTAACTCTATAAATAATTTTCTTGATTGATGTTTCGCATAAACCACACCTAATGATGATGCTAAAACAACCATGGCTAATATCATAACCAACTTCACCCTATCTTCTCTGCAATACGCATCACGGCGCTTCTTGCTCGAGGGTTATCACTTAATTCTTTTTTGCTTGACTTAATTGCTTTGCCCACCATTTTCATCGCATGGTTAAGCTGTGCATGCATGACAGGTAGATCTAAAGGGAACTCATCACCTTTACATTGCTCACGTATAAAACGTTTTACTATTCTGTCTTCTAGCGAATGAAAACTAATCACAACCAGTCGTCCTTTAGGTGCAAGAACATCTACCGCTTGAGATAAGATTGTTTTTAGATCATCTAATTCTTTATTAATAAAAATACGAATCGCTTGAAAGGTACGTGTTGATGGATCTTTTTTTCGATCTTTAGATGGGTTAGCTGCAGCAACAATCGAAGCTAAACGTTTAGTAGTGTTAATTGGTTGCTCTTCTCTTGCGGTAACGATGGCGCTTGCGATACGACGGGCAAATTTTTCTTCACCGTAGTCGAACAACACCATCATAATTTCTCTTTCTTCTGCGCTGGCTATCCACTGTGCTGCTGACATGCCGTTATCAGGATCCATGCGCATATCTAAAGGCCCATCGAAACGAAAACTAAAACCACGTTCCGCGTCATCCAATTGTGGTGATGACACACCTAAATCTAAAAACAGGCCATCGACCTTGCCTTTCCAACCTAATTCATCAATGGCTTGTTCTAACTGGGTAAATGAACCTTGTTTCACATAAAGACGGGGATCATTCGCAGCAATGGAATTTGCTGTTGCAATTGCTTGAGGATCTTTATCAATCGCAAGTAATTTACCGCCATCACCTAATTGACTCAAAATTTCTTGGCTATGACCACCACGACCAAACGTGCCATCAACATAGCAACCATCTGGTTTAATATTTAAAGCGGTAAGTGTTTCCTCCAAAAGAACTGGCTTGTGAATAAGCGAACTTGATGCGCTTGTGGTCACAAGGATAAAGACTCCAGTTCTGCAGAGAGAACTTCTTCGGTGTTGTTTTCGTTAACCCAACTATCACGTTCAGTTATCCACGTGTTTTCATCCCAAATTTCAAATTTATTGCCTTGCCCAGTTAAAGCAATGCGTTTATCTAAATTTGCAAATTCACGTAGAGGCGTCGGTAAAAGAATACGGCCATTACCGTCCATTTCTACTTCAGTAGCATGGCCAATCAGTAAACGTTGTAAACGGCGGGCTTGATTATTGAGGTTTCCAAGACGAACGAGTTTACGTTCAATCTCTTCCCATTCAGGTAAAGGATAAAGTAAAAGGCAGGCATCACTTCTATCGACAGTGACCACTAACTGACCGGCACATTGAGACTGCAAACTTTCCCGGTATTTACTCGGAACAGCCATGCGACCCTTTGCGTCCAGGTTTAATGTATTAACTCCTCGGAACAAGTTCCAATCCCTCCAAATTTAAAACAGATCTAAAGCTTATTAAATGCTTTATGATCCACTTTGCCCCACATTGATCCACTAATTGACACTATAGTCACAAAATTACTACTCCGCAAGTCGATTACTCCACATTTTTCTTATAGGACAAGGACTTAGCGCACATTTGTGAGGTGGGAGAGAGTAAAAACAGTCAAAACTGAAAATAAAATAACTATAAATTTCAATAAGTTATTAATTTAAGTTAAAGTGAAATAATAGCTATTTTTGAGGAAAAATGGTTAAATTTTGAGCAAAATTTAACCTAAAAGAAAAATAAAAAAGATGGAGTTGGCCGATAAGCCGGGTTTTGTCGTGGACAGTCATTCATCTGGATACATGTCGCCATGCACCTCAAGCAACCTACCCGGGAACCATGTGGGCCACACGTTGTTCCCCTATTTGGTCTTGCTCCGAGTGGGGTTTACCATGCCGTTGAATATTACTATCAACGCGGTGCGCTCTTACCGCACCATTTCAACCTTACCGTTTTCTCCGAAAAGAACCTTAGGCGGTATATTTTCTGCTGCACTTTCCGTAGGCTCGCGCCCCCCAGGTGTTACCTGGCACCCTGCCCTATAGAGCCCGGACTTTCCTCCCTATTCCATTATATCTTGAATAGCGCGACTGCCTGGCCAACTCCGGATGCGAGTATACGCGATTATCCTGTTTATAAATCAAGGATTTAGCTTAATTTCCTAATTATTATAGTTTAAATGCGGCACGGAATTGGAAGTCTCGAATCAAGGCGCACATCGTCATTGCGAGGAGACACTTAAAATGTAAATTTTCAGTGTTAACGTGGCAATCTCATGATTAAAAGCACTCGTTAAGAGATTGCCACAGTCACTGTCGTTCCCTCGCAATGACAGGTGGGTATTATTTCTCTTTCAATTCCAAAGCAAACTGGTACAAGGCATTTTTCTTTAAGCCAGTAATACTCGCAGCCAATGCTGCCGCTTGTTTAACAGGTAAATCTTTCAATAGAATCAATAAGATACGTTCAGACTCAGCATCAACCTCTGCTTTAATTTTACTGGCTGCGCCGTGTATCAGAATGACAAATTCACCCTTTTTTTGATTATTATCGGCTTCAACCCAAGGGATAAGTGCGTCTAAGACATCACTGCGTATGGTTTCAAATGTTTTCGTTAACTCACGCGCCATAACCACTTTGCGATCACCTCCGAGGACTTTTTGACAATCTTTTAGCATCTCTACAATACGGTGCGGTGCTTCGTAGTAAATAATCGTTCGACTATCATCTTTTATTCTTTCAAGTTTTAACTGTCTAGCGGTGGATTTAGCAGGAAGAAAGCCCTCAAAAGTGAAGCGATCTGTGGGTAATCCTGCAACAGAAAGTGCTGTAATCACAGCGGAAACACCCGGGATTGGTACAACAGAAAGTCCCTTTTCTTGAGCTTGATTAACCAAAATATAACCGGGGTCACTTAATAAGGGCGTACCTGCGTCAGAAATAAGGGCAATATTCTCACCTTTCTGAATGCGCTCTAATAAGGACTCGCAGATTTGGCGTTCATTATGCTCGTGTACCGCCATCATCGGTGTGGATATATTAAAATGCCGCAATAATTGACCACTTCGACGTGTATCTTCAACAGCAATTATATCCACCTTTTCTAGTGTTTGAATCGCGCGTTCGGTCATATCGCCCATATTTCCTATTGGCGTAGCCACAATGTACAAAGAACCTTTGATGGATGGCACGGTATTGTTCCTAAAGATGTTATATAAAGTAACGATGCTGTAAAATCAGCAACGAATATAAATTTCATTCACTATTATTACTTACAAAGCAGAAAAAATCACGATGAAGCCTTTTTTAAAGTTTATTCCTTTATTTATCAGTATCCTAATTTTAGCCAGTTGTGCCGGTAACAAGCCAAGCCAATCACCTTATTCTGCAACAGATATAGATCTCAGCGAAGCGGAGGAATTTTATTATGCAAAAGAATTCAACCAATCGGCCGTCGCCTTTAAACAACAAGCACGTAAAGCAATTGGAAGTGAACAAAACCAATACTACCTACGCGCTGTTATTGCCTTAATTCGCGCCAAAAAATTAACCCAAGCAGTACAACTTTTTAATACCATTGATACTGATGATTTAAATAAAAAAGAAGCTGACCTTACTCGATTAACGCGTGCGCATATGGCATTAGCTGAACGAAGTGCTAAAGATGTGCTTTTACAACTTAGCCAACCTTTTGATGCAGCAAGTCCTTCTTTTTATTTTGCTGAATACCATGAACTAAGAGCGAATGCTTTTTCTATGCAAGGTGATCGTATTACCACAGCAGAAGAATTTATTTTAGAAGAACACTATTTAAGACAAGATGAAAGTATTTTAAAAAGTCAGAAACTTATTTGGGAATCTCTCGCACTTTTAAGTGAACGTTCATTACAACAATTACAACCAGCTCAAGCACCCGATGTACTCAGCGGTTGGATGGAGTTAGTTCGACTTTCAAAAAAATATCAACTTAACCCGCTACTATTAAGAGCTTCAATAACACAATGGCAACGTCGCTATAGCCAACACCCTGTGCATACTTCACTTATATTTGGCTTACAAAACCGTAAACAGTCTGACGTAATGTTGCCTAAAAATATTGCATTACTTCTTCCTCTGAGTGGAAGATTTGCTAAACCTGCAAAAGCCATACGAGATGGCCTACTTGCCTCGTACTATAACAATAAAAACAAAGATGAAATTAACGTTCGTATTTATGATACGAAAGGTGAGCCTGAAAATATTGGCGATATTTATGAACAGGCTGTAAAAGAAGGTGCGCAATTTGTTATCGGCCCCCTCAACAAAACATCTATTACTCAACTTGTCGAAGATAATAATTTAACTGTACCTACGTTAGCCTTAAATTATATTAATAAAGAAATCAGCGTACCTTCCGAACTATATCAGTTTGGATTGTCTCCAGAAGAAGAAGCATTACAAGTGGCTGAACGCACATGGTTAGATGGTCATGTTAACGCAGCAGTATTAACGCCTGCAGGCCCTTGGGGCGATCGTGTTTATAAAGCCTTTCGAGAACGTTGGGAACAAATTGGTGGTCGTGTTGTAGAGCAACAAAGTTATAATGCAAGTAAGAATGATTTTTCCTTACCTATTCGTAAACTATTAAATATTGATGATAGTCGAAGACGTTACCGTAAATTTTCACGCTTATTACAGACAAAATTAAAATACTCAACGTACCGTCGTCAAGATATTGATTTTATTTTTGTGGCCGGTTTTCCTCGTCAAGCTAGACAAATTCGTCCGCAATTAAAATTTTTCCATGCCAGCCACATTCCAGTCTATGCAACATCACACATCTTTACCGGCAACTTAAATACCGATCGAGATCGAGATATGGATGGAATGCGTTTTGGTGATATGCCTTGGGTCTTATCAGAATCAACCTCATACCATGGCTTACGTAATAAAGTAGAATCTTTAATTTCGAAAGAAGGCAATAAACACCAACGTTTATATGCAATGGGGGTTGATTCATTTAATATCATTGCTGCCTTAAATACATTAAAAGCCTACCCGTATGAACGTTATCAAGGGGAAACAGGCAGTTTAAGTTTAGATGAAAAACAACGAGTAAAACGCCAGCTGAGTTGGGTTTACTTCCGTAGTGGTCGTCCTATTTTACTTGAGCAAGCAACACAATAACGATGGCGACAACACGTGAACAAGGCCAGTATACTGAAAGCCTTGCTTGCCAGTTCCTAGAACAAAAAGGTTTTATCTTAGTTGAAAAAAACTTCAACTGCCGCATGGGAGAAATTGATCTCATCATGAAAGATAAAGAAACCCTTGTCTTTGTTGAAGTTAGATATCGACGTAGCAATAATTTTGGTAGTGGTGCTGAATCAATTACCTACACTAAACAAACTAAACTAATAAAAACAGCTTCGTTATATTTACAAAAGCACGCAAAACTTAATCAAAACCCTTCTCGGTTTGATGTTGTTTCAATAACAGGTTTGATTAATACCAGCGATATAAATAAAATAAATTTTGATTGGATAGAAAATGCATTTGGAGCATAAAGGAATAAAACATGAATCAAACCGCTAATAATGTAAAAGCCATCTTTAACGCCAGCATAAAAGCAAAGCAAGATGCCACCGAAATTTTAAATAGCTCTATCACGGGTGCAATTGAAAAAATGGTTGGGGCTTTAAAATCGGGTAATAAAATACTAAGTTGTGGCAATGGCGGTTCCGCAGCGGATGCTCAACACTTTGCAGCTGAACTTGTATGCCGATTTGAACGAGAACGCCCTGCACTTGCAGCCATTGCTTTAACGGTAGATACCTCTGCGCTAACAGCTATTTCAAATGATTATCACTTTGATGAAATATTCGCTCGACAAATTAATGCTTTGGCAAAAACAGATGATGTCTTGCTCGCTATTTCTACCAGTGGATTTTCCACTAATATTGTTCGAGCCATAGAACAAGCACATCAACAAGGTATGCATGTTGTTGCTTTAACAGGACGAGATGGAGGACAAGTAGCTAAGTTATTAAAAGATAGTGATATTGAAATTCGAGTCCCTTCGGACTCTACCGCAAGAATTCAAGAAGTTCACTTACTGACAATTCATTGTTTATGTGATCAAATTGACCAACTACTTTTTCCAGAAAGTAGCTAATTGACTTTCTTATGAATACGAGAATTATTCCTGCAGAATTTACTGATAAATTAGCATCTATACTCAAGCCAGATCAAATTATTTCTGATCCTACAGAAGTCTGGAGTTATGGTTATGATAATAGCCGAATACATGCCATTCCCGATATTGTTGTTCAACCTACTTCACATGAACAAGTTCACAAGATTGTTCTCTTATGTAATGAATTTAAAATTGCGTTAACGCCACGTGGTCGCGGTACTGGCACAACGGGTGCAACCGTACCATTAGAAGCCGGTGTTATTTTATCTACAGAAAAATTAAATAAAATTATAAAGTTTGATCCTGCTAATCGCTATATTGTTGTTGAACCAGGCGTCACTAATCAGCAGGTTCAAGATGCAGTAAAAGAACAGGGGTTCTTTTGGCCACCAGATCCTACCAGCAGTGCCTTTTGTTCAATCGGCGGTAACTTAGCATATAATTCTGCAGGGCCTCGTACCGTTAAATATGGAACGCCGCGTGAAAACACATTTGGTCTACGTGCTGTAACAGGTTTAGGTGAAGAAATTAGAACCGGCGTATACACATCTAAAGGTGTGGTTGGTTATGATATTACCCGTTTATTGATTGGTTCAGAAGGTACGCTTGCTGTCATCACCGAAGCTACGTTAAAACTCACACCACTTGCTGAAAGCAAACGTACGATGCAGTTAATATTTTCAAACATTGAATCAGCCGCCACCGCTGTCTCAGCCATTATGGCTCAACCTACTATTCCTTGTGCTCTTGAATTCATAGATGGCAAGGCGATTGATATGATTCGTGATTATTCCGACATTAGCTTTCCTGAAAATGCAGGGGCAATGTTAATGGTTGAAGTTGATGGTGCAGAAAACCAACTATCCCATTCAGTTGACGATATTATTAATGCTGCTAAAAGTGAAAATTTATTAGATATTAAAATAGCCACAAGTAAAGAAGAAGTCGATGCTCTTTGGGCAACAAGAAAAGCACTATCACCTGCACTACGAACAATCGCCCCTAAAAAAATCAATGAAGATGTTGTTGTGCCTGTTTCACATATGTCTACTTTAATACGTGGTTTAGAATCACTCTCCAAAAAGTTTGATATTCCCATTGTTAATTTCGGTCATGCAGGAAATGGAAACATTCACGTCAACCTTCTTTTTAACCCGGATGATGAAGTACAAAATAAAAATGCACATCTCTGCTTAGATGAAGTCTTTGATTTAGTATTAAAACTTGATGGCACACTTTCCGGTGAGCATGGTGTCGGAATTGAGAAACGTGATTTTGTTGATCGTGAAATTGAACCTGTTACATTAGCTTTAATGAAGCGCATTAAAGATAATTTCGATCCTAAAGGTATTCTCAATCCTGGAAAGATGTTTCCTTTAGATTAATATAAATCACTCAAACACCATGTCATTGCGAGGCATAATTAAAATTTTATTTTAATTATAACGTGGCAATCTCATGATTATGTAGATTAAATATGAGATTGCCGCAGTCATTTCATTCTTTCGCAATGACAGTTTTCTTCTAACTCAAGATATTTAAAATTACTTCATGAACAATATAGATAAAAATAATATCTGGCACCCTTACAGTGCAATGAATTCAGATCTACCTATTTATGAAGTTGAGTCTGCTGATGGCGTACGACTCAAACTAAAAGATGGCAGAGAACTTATTGACGGTATGTCTTCATGGTGGTGTATGATCCATGGCTATAACCACCCTGTTATAAATTCAGCACTAGAACAACAAATTAAAAAAATGTCGCATGTGATGTTTGGTGGCCTAACGCATAAACCTGCGATAGAGCTAACCAAGTTATTAATTGAGATAACCCCTACGCAACTTCAAAACATATTTTATTCTGATTCTGGTTCAGTTGCAGTTGAAGTGGCGATGAAAATGGCACTTCAATATTGGCAAGCTAAGAAGAAAATATCGAAAACAAAATTTATTTCACTGCGACACGCATATCATGGTGATACCTTCGCTGCGATGTCTGTTTCTGATCCTGAAATGGGGTTACATAATTTATTTAAAGATAACGTCTCAACTAATATTTTTGTAAATCAACCGACTTCTCGTTTTGGAGAAGATGCTTTTGCAGAAGATTTAACTGAACTAGAAAATACAATTAAAACCCATGCGAATGACGTTGCGGCGTTTATCCTTGAACCAATAGTACAAGGTGCAGGCGGTATGTGGTTTTATTCAGCTGGCTACCTTAAACAGGTAAGAGGTTTATGCGATAAATATAATATTTTACTGATAGCAGATGAAATTGCCACTGGCTTTGGTCGTACCGGTAAACTCTTTGCTTGTGAGCATGCAGAAATCTCACCCGATATTATGTGTATTGGCAAAGCACTCACAGGTGGTTATATGACATTAGCCGCTACATTAACAACTAGAGAAATATCAAAGTCGATTGATTCAGGTGAGCCAGGCGTTTTCATGCACGGCCCTACTTTTATGGCAAACCCACTTGCCTGCTCAGCGGCTCTCGCGAGTACTCAGTTGTTACTTAATTCTAACTGGAAAGAAAACATAAAAACAATTGAAACCCTATTAAAGGAAGGCTTACAAATCTGTAATACTTTTGAAAATGTTTGTGATGTCAGAATTTTAGGCGCTATCGGGGTTGTTGAACTAAAACAACCGGTAAACATGGGAATAATTACTAAGGAATTTGTTAAGGCAGGAACTTGGGTAAGACCTTTTGGAAAGCTCGTTTATCTTATGCCATCTTACATTATTAAAGAAGATGATTTAAACAAACTATTAAATGTTGTAGTTTCCATAATAAGAAATCAACCTCCATAAAATAAAACAAGGGCTTCACTTGAAGCCCTTATTTTAATATGTCTCAATAAGCCCTTTTATCCACTTCATTTTATTCGTACCAGTAAATAATTACTGATACACATTTCTTTACAGTGGTAACCCACTCGGGCCAACAGCATGAACCCGAAGCCCATCAGGATTTGCATCCTCAGCAGTTGGAATCCAAGCACCAATACAAGAGTTTGTCTGCACACATGGGTCAGTCAATGTTTTTAAGAATGCGACAATTTGATTTACTTGCGTATCTGATAGCGATACATCTTTCAAAATTGGGCTAATCACTCCAGCTGTTCTGTTAGCCGCCAGAGTATCCATAGCTAACTGAGTGTTCGCTGCCATATCAGCTGCTTGAACAGAAGCATCAAGTTGATTGTAATCATAATCATTAATCGCTTGCTGCGGATTTAGATGATGTTTTACGACTGCCTTAAGACTGGTATAAGAACCAGCGTGTCCCCATGGCCCAGTTTCTTCAACATTTAATAAGGTTGGTGTTCTGAATGCATACTTGTCTGCTGCAACAGTCGTTACTCTGATGCGACCAAAGTCATCAGTCCCATTTGGTCCATCACCTTTACCTCGACCAATTTGAGGCATGGCAACAACGTGGAAACCTTCATCAGTATAGAAATTTCCACTATGGCAGCTCGCACAATTCGCACCACCGTTTGCTACAGATTTAAAGAACAATAATGCACCATTCTTAGCGTCATCACTAATAGCTATTTTGTTTCCATCAACATAGGCTTTCCAACTATTATTAATAAACACCTGAGAGTTTTCATACTCACCGATGGCCTCGGCAATATTTTGCTCAGTAATAAGTGTAGCTGCATTCGCCGTAGAAGCGAAACCTAATCGAAACTCAGCCAGCCAATTATTATTTGCCAACGTATTAGTACCCGATCCAGGCGTAGCCGTGAAGCGGGTTACTAAAGCAGCCCGCAAAGTATCATTAGTACCTGGCGCAAATTGAAAACCTCGCATTTCTTCAGGTGATGTTATTGGGAAACGTGATTGTGCTGCAGCTAAATTTGGACCAGCATTAGCATCAATAGCATTGAAACCAGAATCCGGTGTGCTTATACCACCCGCTGTTAGCGCTTCGACGCGACCATCATGGAATAACACTTTTTTCCACAAGCCTATATTAAAGGTTGTCGGTGCATTACGTGGAACTGTCGGACCACCATCAAATTTACCACCAGCAGTTGCTGTTGCCAAAACAGCAGTAGGAGAATGAAGGCGGCCAGGGCCTAACCAATCAGGGGTTACCGATTGAGAGCCAATTGGTAATGATAAATCATCACCACCACCCAACTTAGGATGATGACAAGTCACACAAGCAGAATCCTTATCCCCACCTAAACCTTTGGTGAAAAATAATTTCATACCTAGCTGCGCTTTTACACTCGTAATACTGGGTAAAGTTAAACCAGTTGTAGGGTCACCGGTAATTCCTGCGGCCTTTATACTGCTGCTCAGGTTAGCATCGAGGGTACTTTCACTTCCACCACCACACGCTGAAAGAACTAACGCCATTGCTATACTACTAGCCAATCCAATTTTAAACTTTTTTTGATACATTAAACGACTCCTAAATTATTATTGAATAATCCATTTCCTGTGTATTTTTTAGGGGGGGGGAAAGCTACAATTTCACGACGTTATTCTATTCAACAAATAGATGTCTTTCATCCCACATATGGGGGTGATAAGCTTAAAGCCCCCACTAAATTTAACACTATTTGACCAAAACGGCAACAACAGGAACGCTCACTTCCATGGCTCTACCACTAAAACGAGCATGGAACATCATCTAACCATTACCAAGCTGAAGCTCTCTAATGGCAGATAGAAAATCAATTATTAAGAGGACTGTCTGTCTACTTTAATTTCTTCTGTTATAGATGTTTTTAAAAACAATAATTTCAATCAAACAAAAAGTCTTTATTTTACAATTTTCAATTTAAATTTTTCTGCTTTTTTAGGCGGCATCGGTACAATTGGTGGTGTATTTTCAGGGGGAGAAGGTGGAAGGGCATTATTATTCTCGTCGAACATCATTCCTTGTCCATTTTCTCGAGCATAAATCGCAAGAACTGCAGCCACAGGAACACTCACTTCCATAGATTTACCACTAAAACGAGCTTGGAACATGATGTAGTCATTACCAAGTTGAAGATCACTAATGGCTGAAGGGTTAATATTTAAGACAATTTTTCCATCTTCAACAAAATCACGGGGGATCATTGCATAATCATTTTCTGCATTGACTAAAAGGTAGGGGGTCATACCATTATCAATGACCCAGTCATAAATGCCTCGAATTAAATAAGGCTGACTGGAGGTCATTGCTTCGATAGGTGTTTCATTATCCAAATTTTTGATTCTCTATATCTAATCTATCAATTGTTTAGATAGCCAACATTTCTTCTTCAGCTTCCGTCAAACTTTCTTTAAAAGCTTCACGACTAAATACATTTGCTGCATAAGTAATTAATGGTTGACCTGCTGAAGGTAATTCAACACCGTAATGTTGTAAACGCCATAACATCGGTGCAATCGCACAATCCATTACAGTAAAGTCATCACTCATGAAAAATTTCTTTTGCTCAAAAATTGGAGCAACCGTGCATAAACTGTCGGCTAAATCTTTACGTGCATTATCAACGTCTATGCCATTGGCAATTTTATTAGATAATGTATACCAATCACGTTCTATGCGTCTTAGCATTAAACGATTACGTGCACGTGAAACTGGATCAACCGGCATTAATGGTGGATGAGGAAAACGCTCATCTAAATATTCCATAATGACTTGATGGCCATATAAAACCAAATCACGATCAACCAATGTTGGTACTTCGTTATATGGGTTTAAATCTTTCAGGTCTTCTGGCGTATCATCCAGATCAACATCAGTTACTTCGTAGTTAATCCCTTTTTCAGCAAGAACAATACGTACCATATGACAATAAGGATCACTATCATTTGAATAAAGTGTCATTGCTAGACGTTTGTTGGCCATTTGTGCCATGTTGTTACCTCAAAATATTTCTTTTAAAAACAAAGATGGGGGGAATAATCCCCCCGACTTATAAATCATCTTCTAACTAGCTTTATGACCCCAACTTAAACTAAAAGTTGAGTCATAAAAGAGTTTTAGTGAATATCTTTCCAGAATTCTTTCTTCATTGGGTAAGCAACCAAGAAAAGTAATACTAGGAATAACAACACGTAAACACCTAACTCATAACGAACTAGCTTAGCAGGTTCACCCATGTAAACCATGAATGCGGTTAAATCATGCATTGCATTATCATATTCAGCGGTACTCATTTTGCCTTCAGAGATTTGCTCGAACTTTGGTGCAGTACCAGGATGTTTGTGCATTTCATCAGCATTAACCAACTTCTTCATCCCTTCTAATTCCCATAGGACGTGAGGCATACCAACATCTTTAAATGTCGTATTGTTCACTCCAAATGGACGAGAATCGTCAGTATGGAAAGTACGTAAGTAGGTATATAACCAATCGGCACCACGAGCACGAGCAACCACTGATAAATCAGGAACGGCTGTACCAAAGTAGATTTTTGCATCATCAGTTGTCATAGCAACAGTCATGGTTTCACCCACTTTGTCGCCTGCAAACATCAAGTTTTTTAATACTTGATCATCAGTCAAACCAATGTCTTCAGCCATACGGTTATAACGTTGGTATGCCGCTGAGTGACAGCTTAAGCAATAATTTACAAATAAACGTGCGCCACTTTGTAATGACTCTTTATTGTGTAAATCATAATCTGCTTTATCAAGATGTGCGCTACCAGAGGCCATAGCCAAAGTTGGTAATATCATCAAAATTGCGAGTATTGTTTTTTTCATTATCCTGTCACCCTCTCTGGTACTGCTTTTTCAGCATTAAGATTGGTATATAACGGTGCGAGGAACATCACGGCAAGATAGATTCCTGGAATTAACCAACCCATCATCATCAACTCACCTGAACCTTCTACATATCTTGAATAATCGTTCAATGAGAATAATCCCATCCAACCAATAAACGAGATAAAGCTAAATTTCGCATCACGTGTTTTGCTATGGAACCAAAGCACAAAGAAGAAAACAAAATAGACTTCAGAGAAACGTAAACCTAATTCAGACAATACAGGAGCTACCGGCATCACACCTAAGTAACCAATATAAAAGAATACGGCAACAAAGAAGAACAAGTTAATTTTGTGCAATAAACTACGATAACGAATCGATTTAATCGGATTCATATCTATCCATGGTAAGAACATTAAGATCACAACACCACCACCCATCGCAACAACACCTAAGAATGGATCAGGTACTGCACGTAACATGGTGTAGAAAGGTGTGAAATACCAAACTGGCGCAATATGCTCCGGCGTCTGTAATGGATTGGCTGGAATAAAGTTCGCATGCTCAAGGAAGTAACCGCCCATTTCTGGACCAAAGAACATAATTGCAGCAAAGAACATCATAAATACAATGACACCAACAATATCTTTAACAGAATAATAAGGGTGGAAAGGAATGCCATCTAATGGAATACCGTCAGCACCTTTATGTTTCTTGATTTCAACACCGTCTGGATTATTTGAACCCACTTCATGTAACGCAATGATATGCGCAACAACTAAACCAATAATGACCATTGGAACAGCAGCAACATGGAATGCGAAGAAACGATTCAAGGTTGCATCAGAAATAACGTAATCACCACGAATCCAAATTGATAGCTCTTCACCAATGAAAGGAATTGCACCAAATAGATTAACGATAACTTGAGCACCCCAATATGACATTTGACCCCATGGTAGTAAATAACCCATAAAGGCTTCAGCCATCAATGCTAAGAAGATGAACATACCGAAAAGCCATATTAATTCCCTAGGCTTTTTGAATGAACCGTACATTAAACCGCGGAACATATGCAGATAAACAACAATAAAGAATGCAGAAGCACCGGTTGAATGCATATAGCGGATTAGCCAACCCCAGTTCACATCACGCATGATGTATTCAACTGAAGCAAAAGCTAAAGCAGCGTCTGGTTTATAGTGCATTGTGAGGAAAATACCCGTCACAACTTGGATAACTAATACCAATAACGCTAACGAACCAAAGAAATACCAAAAATTGAAGTTCTTTGGTGCATAGTATTTAGAAAGATGTTCTTCCCACAGCTTCGTTGCCGGGAAACGCGCATCAACCCAACCCATAAGGGCTTTTAACATATTCATTACCATGTCCATTATGCTACTCCCTTATCAACGCCAATAATGATGCGCGTCTCTGATAAATACATATGTGGTGGCACTACGAGATTTTTCGGTGCGGGCACATTCTTATATACACGCCCAGCTAAATCAAAACGTGAACCATGGCATGGGCAGAAGAAACCACCCACCCAAGCAGCACCTAAATCAGCAGGTGCTAATTCAGGACGATATGTTGGAGAACAACCTAAATGAGTACAAATACCGACTAAAATTGAATATTCAGGCTTAATTGAACGCCCTTCATTTAAGGCATATCCCGGCTGTTGATCTAAAAGTTCTGAAGCAGGATCACGTAAACTATCTGTTAGACCCGCTAAATCCTTAAGATTTTTCTCAGTACGACGAACAATCCACACTGGCTTACCGCGCCATTCAACACGCATCATTTGACCTGGTTGCAACTTGCTGAAATCAGCTTCAACCGGTGCGCCAGCCGCTTTGGCTCGTGCACTCGGGTTCCAAGATGCAATAAAAGGTACCGCAGCAAAACCTGCTCCCACTGCCGCAACACCACTGGTTGCTGCTATCGTGAGAAAGCGGCGTTTGCTGTTATCAACACCATCTGTACTCATAAAAATCTCCCAAAATTTCATATATAGACAGCCAAAAAAGCCATCCCATTATTTAGCATTTAAAACTATAAGTACTCTAAAGGTGTGAATCTACCCCAAAATACACAATATTTTTGGCGTGCGTATTTTGGCTTATCTAAGCCATTTGGTCAAGGTATGCAGGATAAACCCTAGTACTTCAATGGGTTATACCGGATTAGGGATATCAATAAATTGATGGTTTATTCCAAAATGAGAGGCTAAATGTTCACCTAATGCCTGTACGCCAAATCGTTCTGTTGCATGATGGCCTGCGGCAAAAAATTGTATGCCCAGTTCACGGGCGATGTGGACAGTTTGTTCCGATATTTCACCTGTTAAAAAAGCATCAACACCCAGTTCAGCAGCTGATTCAATATAGCTTTGAGCCGCACCACTACACCATGCGATTGTATTTATTTGAGCCTTTTCATCCCCAATATGTAAAGGTTTTTGACCTAAGATAGAATCAAGCTTTTGACTCAATTCTAACGCTGATAAGCTTTGTTTAAGTGAGCCATGCATCCCAACTCCATCATTTTCAGAAGGAAAGCTACCCGCAATATTCAGATCCAACAATTCAGCCAGTTTTGCATTATTTCCATACAAAGGATGAGCATCAAGAGGTAAATGATAGGCAACTAAATTAATGCCCGATTCAATGAGTTTACGAATTCGCTGGTATTTCAAGCCAGTAATTGTTGCATCTTCGCCTTTCCAGAAATAGCCATGATGAACAAGTAGAACATCAGCTTTGGCTTCAATCGCCGCGTCAATTAGCGCTTGACTGGCTGTAACGCCAGAGACAATGTTATTTATTTCAGCCTTACCCTCAACTTGTAAACCATTCGGGCAATAATCTTTAAAACGTTCAATTTCGAGAACGTTATTAGAATAATTTAGTAATTTTTTTAACTGAACCATGCTTAAAACCTTTTGCTAGGTTAAAATCGCCAATACAATAACGATAATTTAAGAATAAACAGTCTAACGGAAATATTCATGCGTGTTACAAAAGTCATCACTTTTATTGTTCAGTTCGCCACCCTCGGCCTAGCCGCCGCTTTTCTCATTCTCTATTTTCAGTCGGATAAATCTCCGTCTATAGTGAGTGACTCACCGTCTCAAGAAAGTACTGAAGTCGTAGAACTCATAGAGTCAACACGTGCCATACCAACGCAGCCACTGATTTCATATGCCTCATCAGTTAAACAGGCTGCACCGGCTGTTGTGAATATACAAACAACAAAAATTATCACTGAACGCGTTAATCCTTTAGCTAAAGACCCCATGTTCCAACATTTTTTTGGTGAGAGTATTGGTGAACCACGCAAGCGTATGGAATCCAGTTTAGGCTCTGGTGTCATCGTTAGCCCTCAAGGATATATTCTAACCAATCATCATGTCGTAAAAGCGGCAGATGAAATTTTGGTTGCTCTCAAAGATGGACGAACAGTAAAAGCAAAAGTAATTGGTACAGATCCTGATACTGATCTTGCTGTACTGCATATTTCTTTAAAAAATATTCCTGCGATTACATTAAGTAAAGTCGGTGATGTTGAAGTGGGCGATGTTGTGCTTGCAATAGGAAATCCCTTTGGTGTTGGACAAACCGTTACCTCAGGTATCGTGAGTGCAACAGGCAGAAATATGCTCGGCATAAATACCTTTGAAAACTTTATTCAAACCGATGCAGCCATTAACCCAGGTAACTCTGGCGGCGCTTTAGTAAATTCTTATGGTGAACTGATTGGTATCAATACAGCGATATATTCACAAAGTGGCGGTTCGCAAGGCATTGGCTTTGCTATACCACTTAGTTTAGCCCGTAATGTTCTAACTCAAATTATAGAGTTTGGTCATGTGAAACGTGGTTGGTTAGGCGTAGCGATACAAGATATTAATACCGAACTTGCAGACTCTTTTGCAATGAAAAAAGCCTACGGTGTTATTGTAAATGGTATTGCAAAAACAGGCCCTGCTGATAAATCGGGGATCAAACCCGGCAATGTCATTACGCACATTAATGGAGTAGAAGTTGCCAATACCCAACACTTACTTAACTTAGTTAGCAAAGTGTTACCGGGTAATACACTATCTATAAAAGGAATTAGACAAGACGGTGATTTTGAAGTTGAAACAAAAGTAATTCAAAGACCTATACAAGAAGAATAGTTTTTTATAATAAAGTTTTAAACAACGTTAAGAACTTATTATTTTCTTCTGCCGTTCCAACGGTAATACGTAAACAATCTTTTAATAAACCTCCGGCAGGGTTAAGGTTTTTAATTAATACACCCTGCTCTTTTAAACTATTAAAAATACGATCGGCTTGCCCCTCTGCCACTCTCACTAAAATAAAATTCGCCTGACTAGGGTAAGCTTGAAGACATTCAATGGCAGATAACTGTTTGAATAATTCTTCGCGATCATGACAAATTTGTTGTGTTTGAGTGTCCAGCACATCAATATTTTTAATTGCAAATTCAGCACTGGCTTGAGTTAAAATATTTATATTATAAGGTAAGCGTACCTTATCGAATTCATTCAGCCATTCAACATTCCCCGCCAACAAACCTAAACGTAAACCTGCTAAGCCCATTTTCGATACCGTACGCATCACTAACAAGTTGTCATACTCGTTTAACATTGGCATAAAGCTTTTTTCAGCAAAAGCATGGTACGCCTCATCAACCACCACGACACCCGGCGCAGCATCTATAATATTGCGTATCGTTTGTTCATCGAATAAATTACTGGTTGGATTATTTGGGTAAGCTAAAAATATAACGGCAGGTTGCTGTTTTTTAATAATGGATAAAAGTTTGTCTTCATCTAACGAAAAGTCCTCATTTAAAGGAACACCGATATAAGGCATACCTAAAAATGTGGCAATCATCTTATACATAACAAAACCCGGTTCAACTGAAAGCACCGAGTGATTGTTGCCAGCAACCGCCATCATGATCATTTGAATTAATTCATCAGAACCATTCCCTAATAAAACTTTAGATTCATTAGGTACATCCATGGCTTTACGTAAATGCTCAGTTAACACACGCGCCCCCGGATCAGGATAACGGTTTAACTCAACATCACGCATAACATCTAACCATTGATTAACCAAACTATCAGGCCAGCGGTATGGGTTTTCCATAGCATCAAGTTTTATGGTGTCAGAAGCATCAGGCACGTGATAGGCAGACAATGCCCTTATTTCTGGTCTGATAAAAGTTTTAACTTTTTCTGATAGTTCTGTTTTATCATTCATATTTGTAATTTCTTGGTTATATTAAGGTCACATCGAAGTTCGTATTTTACAGCAGATTCGTCTATTTCGCCGCACTAATTAACGCGCTAGCTAGATTATCTGATTTCGCTTGCAACATGTAACGAACGTCTATCACCTCCTCCCTGTTCAACAATGGCCCTAATAAAATATTACGGATTATTTTTTACCGCAATCCAGAATGGAAATTTACCTACAGAGATTTTTTTCTCTATCTTCATGCTTTTAGCGTCTATTACTACTACAAGATTATCTTTTGTAATGGTGACATAAATCCAACGGCTATCTTCACTTGCTCGAATACCATGTGGCCCATTACCGACTTTAATATTTTTTACAGTTAATGTTTTAGGATTAATTATGGAAATATAATCTGCACCGATAGCTGCTGTTGCTACATAACGGCCATCTGGTGAAACATCAATACCGCCATGACCATTTCCAACTTCAATTACTTTTTTGACGGTACCACTTTTTATATCAAGCACAGCAACATTGTGTACAAAATCACGGACGTAGGCTGTTTTTTCATCAAAAGAAAGATCTAAGTTATGCGGACCAGTAATTCCCGGAACAGGAATAACTCTGACCATTTTACGCTTAACCGTGTCGATCACAGCAATACCCGCACCACCTTGCAATGTGACATAGGCCAATTTTCCATCTCTGGTAAAGCGAGCATTATGAGGGCCTTCCTTCACTTTTATAGTATCAACAACCTTTAAGCTTTTAAGACTAACGACACTTACATTTGCTGAGCCCTGATTACTAACATATGCATATTTACCATCAGGTGTAACTTTAACGCCTTTTGGTGCTTTGCCAACCGTAATAATTGCTAATTGCTTGCCGCTTGCAGTATCAAAAACATAAAGTGAATTACTAGATGGACTGGTTGAAAGAACCACTTTTCCGTTGGGAGTAACGGCAGTGTAAAGCATGTTTGGACCACCTTTCCAAACTGTTTCATTCGGAAAGGTTTCTAGCGTACTACTTTTTTTCATTGAGATATAAACAGATTTTGGGAATTCATGTTGAGTAGCTTTTGTGGTTGTCGCAACATTAGTTACCGATATATCTGATGATGAAGGTGTTAAGCTGGCATAATAGGCCGCTAGATTTAGAATATCATTATCACTTAGTGAGGATGTCATAGCCTTCATGGTAGGATCGATACGGGTACTACTTTTAAAAGCATGAAGCTGTTTAACAAGATAAGCTTGTTTTTGGCCTGCGAGGTTAGGATATTCAGCACTAAGCCCCATTCCCTTTATGCCATGGCACCCAGCACAGATGGCAGCTTTAGCTTTTCCTCTAATAATATCTCCACCCGCATAGGCAGAAAGACTAAAAGAGGTTGTGAAGAGTGAAATCAAACAGCAAGCCAATACTTTATTTTTCATGTCATTTTCCTTATTTTTTTTTGTCGGTTTTACGTTAAATACTTCTGTTCACTCCCAAGGCGTGGTAACTAAAGAATTTATTCCACCTTATTTGATGTTTTTTATTTTTTTGGGAATAAAATGGACTCTGGTAACGCCTATTACAGTTACAAACTTATGATTACTGTGAAATTAAAATGACTTTTTTAGGTAAACAAAAAAACTTTCAGCAATTGACTCACCCCTGGCGTGATCGTTTGTGTGGCGTGGCATTACGTCAAACCAGTACGCGACACATGGCAGAAGACTGGGTCCAGGAAACACTGCTGCGAGCGTGGAAAGATTTCGGTCAACTTTCAGAAGGAGTCGCGATATATGCATGGCTACTTAAAATACTAGATCATGTTATTGCTGACGACAGACGAAAAGAAAAACGCCGTTACCAGCTTGCACCTATTATAACCGTTGATGATGAGGATTTACTTTCTCATCCATGTTCGTCGCCAGGGCCTTTTGAAAATATGTTACAAAAACAAGAAAGTGAACAACTAAATAAATCTATTGAAAATCTTCCAGATGAGTTCCGCCGAGTTGTCTTGTTACGAGACATAGAAGGACTCTCATATAACGAAGTGTCCTATATACTCGATATACCTAAAGGAACGGTTATGAGTCGATTGTCTCGTGGCAGACGAATTTTAGCGAGTGCATTGATTAAATCTAATACAAAATTTAATAGCAAAAATATTGATAAAACAAAACAAACTAATAATAGCGGGGTAAGGTAATGAATAACCCGTTAGATGTAACCACAAAAAATATGAATTCCGATAAGTGGCTTGAGTTACATGAAAATTTACAGGATTTGTTAGCAGGGTATATGGATAATGAACTGGACGATGAGCAGGTTAATCTTGTTGAAGCACATTTGATAGGGTGCGAAGCCTGTCGTGACGATTTACATAGGCAACAAGCACTTAGTAAACATCTTGAATCAATGCCTTTGTCAAAAATGTCCTCTTCTGCACATAAAAGGATCGATAAAGTCTTAGAAGATATCTCATTAAAAAAATTGAATTCACAAAAACCAAGGCTGGGGACATTTGAATCATTATCGTTTATAAATAGATTTATAATGAACTTAAAATTGTCGGCCTTACTAGGAGCAAGTGGCTGGGGTGTTGCATTGTTGCTTTCTATTAGCCTATTTTTTCCTCATTACAATAATACTAATAGCAGTACGATTCCAATGATCCAGGATGTGCTAACGGAATATTATGAGATGGAAGACAAGGCTTTACCTGTGTCAATTGAAAAAAATAATAAAAAATTAAAGCCGCCATTAAGTTGGCCAAACACACAATTACTATCCAGTTGGACTACAAAAATTGGCGGTGCCCCAGCTAAGGTATATGCCTTGCGTAGTGGAAATAATATCGTTTTTCAATATCAGATTAATGAATCAATATTTTTTCGTAACCCGATTGTACGAAAAGCCATTTCTAAAAATGGAAGTTATTCTGTGCGTGATAAAAAGACAGAAGTACTAGCCATTCCATTAACCAATTCTGGTGTATTGGTAGTAGGGAAAAAAAACTCGTTACCTATACCTGAAAAAATTATTTTTCCATCAATATAACAAGGGATACCTTGTTTACCACATTTTATTACTTGATGTGTTTTTCCATCAAAGACCTGGATCGTTAATGTTAACTTAATACCATCAGTAAAATCAGCGCTGATACTTTTATCCGCTGGGCAGGAAATTGAAACCGTTATAAGCATTAAAATAATACTCGTCTTAAATATTATTTTATCCATACACAGACTCCGGTTAGTAATAGAAGTGGTGAATGTGATTTGTAAGACCCGCCCCTCTACTTCCTACTTCAATTTTTCTTTAGCTCCAATCGTCGCACCATGTTTTGTTGAATCTAGCTTAGGAGCCAGAGCAGGAGCATCCAGTTTCATGCTGCTTTGGCTATCAGCTAAAACTAAACGATTGGTTGAATCATAAGTTTTAAAGCCTGCCGCATAAACTTCATTTGTATTACCTTTTTGTACGATTGTTTCTGCGTGATACCACTCCGCCTGAGTTCGTTCATGTGTAATATCCAGCAAGACATATCCACGATGAAATAAATCAACATATTTCATATGCGGATTCGTTGCCATTAAAAATGAAGACGTTTGATCTGCTTGCACTTCATTTTCAATTGCCGGTGAAGTTACAGCAGGAGTAACAAACTCTACTGCCACCGAACCCTTCCCAGTTTGAGCATCGTATGTAACCGAATCATATGGGTTTTCCGTTATATCCATTGCCCAAGATGAGTGAATATCCCCCGTAAGAATAACTGTATTATCAATATTTTTTTCTCGTAAATGATCCAATACACGTTTTCTACTGGCAGGATAACCATCCCATTGATCGACATTAAAAACTTGCCCGCTTACTACAAGCTGGCCAAACATAACCTGCTGACCAAGTAAGCGCCAACGAATGTCATCTTCTTTTGAATCCTCGAGCTTATCTAATAACCATTGCGCCTGCTCATCACCTAATAGCTTACGGTTAGGATCGTTAAGAGCCGGATCTTGCGCATTGGGAACTTGTTGATCTCGTGCATATAAGCGTGTATCAAGCATCATTAAATCCAGTAAGTTACCAAATCTGAATTTACGATAAGCTTTCAATGGATTTTCTGGGTCAACTTGTCTGATCGGAATCCATTCATAATAGGCTTTTACTGCTGCTGCTCGACGGTCTAACCAATTGCCTTCACCTAGCTCAGGATTATGATTTTCTGCTCCACCACTCCAGGCATTGTTAGCAACTTCGTGGTCATCCCAGA
This sequence comes from Woeseiaceae bacterium, assembly GCA_045046865.1. Taxonomy (GTDB): domain Bacteria; phylum Pseudomonadota; class Gammaproteobacteria; order UBA6429; family Thiohalophilaceae; genus JAGLTQ01. The sequence continues at coordinate 38,810 of JASFYW010000021.1, forward strand.
TAGTTATAAATGGATGTTGTCTATGTGCTTCTTGCAAATCAGGGTCAGAACGATACTGTGCATAACGGGTTCGATAATCATCAAGGCTGACTGTCTCTACATTTGGCTCAGGAACACGGTTAAGCGCGGTGCCATCACCATAAGTGCCGTTGGCGTACTCGTAAATGTAGTCCCCTAAGTGCAACACCGCATCCAAGGTCGTTACGTTGTGCAATCATCTGATACACATTGAAATAACCAAAGGGATAGTTTGAGCAAGAAGTAAATGCGATACGTAAGTGGTCGACATGATCAACCGGTAACGTTTTAGTTCGCCCTATGGGGGATTCATGACCTAACGCCTCAAATTGATAATAATATGTTGTAGCTGGCTGCAAATCTGTAGTATCAATCTTTACAGTAAAATCTATTTCTGCAGCGGTAAATATTGAGCCTTCATTAATAATTGTTTCGAAACCGGCATCACTTGCAATACGCCATTTTACCTGTATGACACCTGTTGTACGGCTGTTCGGTGTAACCCGTGTCCACAGAATGACTCTATCATGCAAAGGGTCACCACTGGCAACACCATGCTTAAACGGTGAGAGTTCTGCTTTGGGTTTATTATGAGAAGCATAAAGGTTAATAGGGTTGAGAACGAGACTCGCTCCCACTGTTTGTACAAAGCGACGACGTGTAATTTTCATAAACTAGCCCTCAATAATGTTAATAATTTGATTCGAGTTTATGGATAAGATATTACAATTAAATTAAGCATCGATTACAAGTAAAATATATCTTCTGAGTACATGATCAGAAATATTTTTAATGTTAGTTTATCCTAACCTGTTTTGGCCTGCACAGGTGCTTCGCTCCAAAATTTAGATTTTTTTTCTAAAAATTCATCAACCATCACATGAACAAGTTAAACTAATCATATTACCCATGACTATTTTCATATTTTTATACAGTTCACCCTGTCCCCTTTTAGTTATAGTTCTGTTTTATGATTCATGTTCGTCATTTTTTCTTAAGTTCAAAGCAATATAGAAGTTGTATTTCACGGTAGATTAGTCTTTTTAGCCGGATTAATTATTAGCTTGCTTGAAATTTTATCTAGGTTCGGTCTCAACCTTTAACGACCGGCCGTCACCTCGTCCTTGATCATCAATCACCCTAACAAAATATTGACCCGGCTTGGCAGGCCAGAACAAAGTTTTACCCGGCTTACTAGTGCCAATAAAACTCTCATCAATAAACCAGTAAAGCTTTTTAACATCACTGTCACTCACCGCCATAAAGGGGATTTTCTGTTTTTTATCCGGGCGAAATTGATAGCTCAACATAGTACGAGGAGAAGTAATCCTCGGCTTATCACCCTGTTGGCTAATCTGATCAATATCACAATCAGGATGATAAGGGGGAGGAACCCGACGTGGTATACCTGCCTTCTTAAAAATATTTAATAAATCAGATGTCCAGAACTCGTATACCTTTTCACTAGTATTTTTCACACGTTGATTACAGGCACGTAATCCTGTCTTTGTTTCAATATAAACAGGCCGATGGATCTGGCATTTATTAATCGGTGACACACCGGGAATAAACCAGGTATGTTTTTTATGTTTGCAATAACGTGTTGGTAACTGACCTGAGATGGCACACACTTCAACAGGCTCAACAGATAAAGGCGGTATGTGTTTTGGTACAGTAAAGTTTTGTTGTTCAGAACGAATCGCATTGACGATACGAAAAAATAAAGGTGCCGCAGCCCGTCGTCCAACAAACGCAGGGTTACCATGGCCATCAAAATTACCCACCCAAACCGCTAATACATAATGCCCAAAGATCCCGACCGACCAGGCATCGCGATACGCATACGATGTGCCCGTTTTCCAGTACACCGGCAACGGTTGTTTTAACCATTCATTTTTAAAGCCCTGTTTAGGTGGCAGGTTATGTTGCAACATATCCAGTATCATAAAACTGGTTGCATCACTTAAAAGTTGCGTGCCTTCTTCTTTTTCTTCAGTCGACAGCCAACGCAGTTTTTTATGTTTGCCTTTATTTGCCAGTATTGCATACAGCTCTACTAATTCGTCCATACGCACTTCAGCCCCACCAAGAACCAAGGCCAAACCATAATGCCTTCTACTTTTTGGCAGGTTAACCTTAGCCTTTTTCATAAAGCCATAAAGGTCAGGTTTTTTTAATAAAGTAGCAACGTGAATCGCAGGAATATTACGACTCCGATTTAAAGCTTCCTGTACCGTAATCGGCCCAGAAAATTCTTCATCAAAATTTTCAGGATTATAATTACCAAAACTTGTCGGGGCATCTTTGAGTAAACTTTGCGAATGAATCAATCCTTGTTCAATACCCAATGCATAAATAAAAGGCTTTAAGGTTGAACCCGGCGAACGACGAGCAAGAACGCCATTCACCTGCCCATGAATAACCGGGTTATGAAAGTCCACTGAACCTAACAACGCTTTAACCGACATATCCCGATAATCAATCAGTAAGGCAGAAGTGTTATACAAACCAACACTTTTTTGACTTTCAACATAAGCTTTCGCTTGCCTGACTAATGTATTTTGCAAAGTTACATCAAGCGCGCCTTCAAGTTGAGACTGTTCAGGATAAGCTTTAAGCACAGCATCAACATAATGCGGTGCCAAAAAAGGGAGTTTTGATAATGACCGAATATCCGGCACCTGTTTTAACTGCTCTACTCGATCCATATCAGAAGGATTTTCTACCAGCCATTCATCAAGCAAACGTAAACGCGCTTGCTGTAAATCACTTGATTGCGATTTATTACGCACAGGAAAACGACGTTGTGGATTTTGTGGCACGACCGCAAGCGTAATCGCTTCATGCGTTGTTAAGTTTTCAGCGCGCTTATTAAAATAAACAAGACTGGCCGCACCCACACCTTCAATGTTACCGCCATAAGGTGCAAGGTTTAAATACGCTTCAAGAATTTCATCTTTAGAATAAAACCACTCAAACTGAATCGCGCGAAAGATCTGGATTAACTTACCACTCACCGTTCGGGTTTCAAGGTTAAAGCGAAGACGCGCGAGTTGCATAGTAATAGTCGATGCACCAAACGCCCTGTTCTTAACAACATAAGTTTTCCATGCCGCTTTAACCAACGCCGCAGGATTAAAACCGGGATGAAAATAAAAATGCCGGTCTTCGTATAACAATGTCGCATCAATAATTTTTTGTTCTATCTTCTCTATCGGAACCCAAAGACGATAGCGATCATCAGGTGATAAAGTCAATCGAAGTAGTTTTCCATGACTGTCATAAACAGCTTTTGAAAACCCTTCGGTTTGAATAAGTTTTGGGGCAGGGAGAAAACTTAAAAATATAAATAGAAGTACAATACCAAATATTATTTTATGATAAAAACTGAGCTGGTGTTTGAAAAGCATAAACATTAATATTAGAAACAATTGATCTCTGATCACGTATTTCTAATTCGGCCCCCACAACAGTTCATCAAGATTCGTATCGTCGTCAGAATATACAGGTACAATTTTTCCGTTAGTAAACTGTACACCCTCTTCTTCCAACAGACAGCGCTGCTTTTTATAAGCTTCGCTACCTATCTCAAAAGCAAGCGTACGATCAGACCTAACAACTCGGTACCATGGCAATGGCTCGGAAGATCGGCCCATCGCCTTACTAACCATCCGCGCATGACGAGGGTAACCTGCAGAGCGTGCTACTTCGCCATACCCCATAACTCGGCCACAGCTAATACTGGAAACCACTTTCCAGATTGCCGTATCGAATTTATTTTGCGAAAAAGTCATATAACAATACTAACAAATAAATGTCAGAGCTCAAGTGGGATATTTATATCATTTAATTTTGCTTGTACCTAGTATTATATTTGAGCGCCATTACCTTGATTCAACAGCCCATTATCACAATCAACGACTTCAATATGTATACTTATGATAGACATGTGTCTCCATATAGTCTACACTTTATTTAATGATTAAAACTTTCAAGCATAAAGGATTAAAGGAGCTTTTCGAAAAAGGAGTCACTCGAAAAATACACCCTAATCAGCATAGAAAATGTACTCAACAATTAGATGCAATTGATTCGGCTGAAATAGCTGAAGATTTAAATATTATAGGTTGGCGCTTTCATCAATTAACAGGTTTTAAACAACGTTATAGCTTAACCGTTACAGCAAATTTTCGAATCACCTTTGATTTTAAAGATGGAGAAGCATTTATTGTTGATTACTTAGACTACCATTAAGTAATAAGTTTTAAAGGTACATATTATGACAATTTACAAAGCAAAACGTCCACAACGAGAACCTGTGCATCCAGGTGAATTGTTGCCGGATATTATTAAAGAATCTAAGTTAACCGCAGTGAACTTTGCTAAGAACTTGCATATCTCACGTGGCTTGCTTTATAAAATAATGAACAAAGAAAAACCTATTACACCCGATACGGCTTTAAAGTTAGGTACATTATTAGGTAATGGTGCAACACTATGGCTAAACATGCAGCGTAACTGGGATGTCTGGAATGCAGAAAAAAAGCTAAAGCCCATACTTTCTGAGATCAAAAAAGTGGCAATTAAGGCAGCTTAAAGAATTTAAGAAGTGATCTGCTCCAAATTGGAGTCTCACTTCAACTCAGTCAATTTAAATCCGCGCCATGAATATGTTGTATTTTTATATTTGGCAGCATTAATTTTAATAACATTACTCAATGTTTTGTTTTTGTTGTTAATTTCAAATTTTGTATAATTACCAATATCAGTATATTCATTCTTAACAGCATCAAATACCCAGTAGTCCATATAAAGACTTGCTAATCCAAATGATGTTGTAATCGCAACATCAGGAACATTATCAAAATTAATATCAGCAAAAGAAATATAACCTTTATCTCCTTCAAGAATAGAAGTGTTTTTAGAAATATTTAAAGTATATTTATTCCCCTGCTTTAAAATATTAAGGTGCTGTAATAATTTTTCATCTGAAGATATTTTTTTTACATCTACATTAACAGTGATATCTTTATATACACAGGGCCCTATTGTTTTATAAAAGACATCACAATCTTCTGAATTAATTACAGACTTTTTATCTTCCATTGCATCTGAACAACCAGAAAAAATAAGCGCTGTTATAATGACTAGTAATTTCATAATAAACCTACGGTAATAAAAAAAACTTTGCGCGTTTGAGGTATAGCTCTCTGTCAATCAAGCCATTATATCCACCATTTACACGACGGGTAATTGCTCTGATATTGTCATTATCTGCATACTTATTTAGTTTACGATTATCCCAGAACCATAAACTAACATCTAATGCATATTTTGGTGTCGTTGCAACTATTTGCTCGTTACCCAACTTAAGAAAATCTTTTTTAATATATTTTCCATAACTATCGTAATTATCTCGACCAGTTAATTGCAATAATCCTCGCCCCTTAAATCTTGCACCATCACCTTTCTTTATATTTCCGAGATCTTTTCGACCTTCATATGCAGTACCACTTGCTATTTCCTGCGTGTAAACAAAGGACATACTTTCATGACCAATCTGTGCCAGAAAGTGAGATATCCTTAGGGGGGTATTAACCTGATATTTGGGTAATGCAGTTTTCAAAAGGTTGAGATAAAGTTGAATGGTTGATTCAACCCCCATAGCCATAATAGCTAATAATGAATCTTGATTAAGTCCGATAGTAAGACTCTTTTTAAGAGTTTTTTAGCTTAAAGTTAGCTGACTGTGACAAATTTAACCCAGCCTGGATAACCTTAACATCAACCTTATTATTAATTCCCTTTTCACCAACACTTTCTTGTATTGCCATGTTTCAATTCCATTTGATAATTTATAAAATATGAATACTAATCTGAAGCGATTAAGCATTCAACATTAATTTCAGTGTTTGTTTACAGTCTCATTAAGCAGTGTGGATTTTTCTAATGGTATCTTCAGTATCAACCTCTAAAAGTTTTAACAGAACTCTCGCCGCTCCTGTGGGAGTGCGTCTTTCTTGTTCCCAGTTTTGAAGCGTTTTAACACTCACAGCAATTAAGCGAGCAAATTCGTCTTGAGTTTGACCTGTTTTTTCTCTAATTGCTTTTACATCTGGCGTAGGAAAATCAAAAGTGCGACTGGCTTCAGCTTCACCTTTGTAAATAGCACCTGCTTCTTTGACGCTATCGATTAATTCATTAAACATTTTGTTTTTCATTTCAGCTCCACTTCAACCATCTGTCTCAGGGCTCTCAGTTGTGCATCATTAATATTATCTAACTCACCTTTAGAGTAGGCTAGTAACATTAAGATTTGTTCTTCATCTTTGATCCAGTAGTAAAGAACTCTCGCGCCACCTCTTTTACCTTTACCATTAGCGGCCAATCTCACTTTACGAATTCCGCCACTTTTTTTAATAATATCGCCAAGCTCAGGATTCACAATTAAGTCATTTTGAAACTCAGAATACTCATCATCTGAGACTAATCCTTGTATCTGCTTAGTAAATATTGAAGTCTCCTTTATGACCATGCATTAAGTATACGTCAGTGGCGTACAAAATCAAGTAGGATGTGCTTACTGTAGATGTATTTAAGAAATTTTCTCAACAATTAGAATAACTTAGCGAAAATAGAAAATAGAAGCTCACATTTGAGCGAAAGGGTATTTTATGGATTTCAATCAAGCCAGCCCATTTTTGATTTCTTTACTTCCATGAAGGTTTATCTCCATCAACAAACCAGACATGTTCATATTTTGCGAATTTCTCAAAGATAGGCGGAGTAATATAACGATGACCACCAGCACTAATTTCTCGCGCCTTCACCATAATATATTTAGAAACATAAGGTTCTGAATCCGAATACGTTCCCGCACGATACATACCAAAGGGCATATCGATGATATTATCCCCTTCTTTCAGGTTAAACCCGCCTCGTGTACCAACCACATTATCATGAGAACCTTTGTTAGATTTAACAACAATCCGGTTAGTACTATCGCTGACGTTTTTAACATAATGGTAATGCACTTGAAGCATCGAAAAATCGCTACGCTTTTCTAATACTTCAATACTACATAGTCGGCTTTTAGTGACTTTTTTCGGGCAATCTTGCTGATAAATGATCCCTGTAGTATTTTCATCAATTACCCCTGTAGCAACTTCATCAGTGACTTCCTCAACTTCTAAAGCCAAGGGGGTAAATGATGTAACTTTATCCGGCAGCGTCATAAAATATATATTCAAACTCACTGACAAGATAAGTAATCCAATTAAAATCTCTGAGGTTTTCATTTAATCAACCTTTTTTGAATTTAAGAAAGTAGAGTAGCGAGTCTTACAAATCACATTTATCAGCGATATGTGTTTTGTAAGGTTTGACCCTCTCGCATGCTCTCGCACATAACGCCTCAATCAACCGGCGCGTTAGCGGTTGATTGACTTGTTAGCCTTTCGTTCGACTAAGATAGGTGATGTACCTATGTTCTTGTATTCGTAGATAGCTTTTGCCCTTTTCACCAGACGCTTATCCTCGGAAAGAATGGCTGAGCAATATGCTCCCATTGCTATATGGCCAGCGTCACTCCTTACGTTGTGAATTTTGTTTATTTTTCTGCACTTCTTTTCAGATTGAAACCCCAATATATCCATAACTGAGTTACACCCAATTATACCGAGATACGTCGGCCACAATTTATAACCTTGTTTTTCAATAGGATCAAAGCCAAAAAATTGATCACAACTGATATCTGCACCACTCATTGCAGGTGTTATTATTTCCCAAATTTGTTTAATTTTCTGCTCGCCTGAAATGCTACCAATAGTACCTTTTTCATCACCAAAAGTTGATCTAGTTTTCTTGATATCATTTCCGTTCGATATCAACACATCAACCATTGAATCAAATTCTGGCTTCATCGATTCAACTTTGTCAGTCATTTCGGTTGTATCGAAGGGTAGATCAGACGTTAACTGTAAAATTTTCTGTGCAAAATTATCAGATAGTTCTTTTAGTGGCCCTTCGTCTCCTCCGCCGTTAACCCAGACCTGGAATGGATCAAAAATGGTATCGTCGAATTCCACATCACCCACTGCCTCAATATAATTTTCATAATGTTGGTATGGGGTTCCATGTTCGATTAGCCTTGCTTCACCACTGATTTTCCAATTCTCATCAAGGACGAGGTCTAACATTTTTGCATCAATGTCATTTAGCACGCTTAAATATTTATCTGGATCATTAGAGCGTCTAATCTCTGCGAAGTGCTCTTTTGAGTAGACCCAAATAAAACCTTCTCTCTTACAAAGATTCATAAGCCCATGTAACTGCAGGCCGATAATATTTTGATCAATGTAAACTAAAGAACTACTCATCTCTCTCCATGAAGGCTAACGCTTGCTTAACCGTCAAATTATTCATTGGCCGGTTTTTGGCCAATGAATAATTTGTACGTGTTGAAGATTTTGTTAGGCGATTTACATTTCACTAGGATACCAGCCAGCACCTTGTTGAATAAGTTCATTAGTCCATGCAAGTAACAAACATAAACCTAAATTTTCTATACCCCATTTTCTTCGATGATCGCCTGAATAACCATAATATAGACTTTCCATTTGTTTATGATAGAAATCAGCAAATTCAGAATAAGGACCATTGTTTGAATATAAACTAAAATCAGATATCCCCTTAGTTCTTTTAGCTAAAAAAGGCAGTATATTTTTATTTTCTATTTCTTTGTAAACCTCATCAATTGTTATGTCATTATATTTACCCGAATCTATTAAATGATTTAATTCTAAAATTAATATAGTAAGCGCAGTCAATTTTGCTTTAGGTAATTCCGTGATACTTTCAATTTGGTTTGAAATAGCAATCGCAACTGAACTAAATTCTTTAGCCATGTCTTTTGAAACTACAATGTCATCAGAATGAACAGATTGATTTCTTAAATTACGTAACTCTCTAATTGCACGTACTGATGATGGAATTAAAGCACCAGTATATTCAAGATAATCAATTGGTCTTTTTTCTGGGTTTCGATATTTAACGTCTTTTGGAGCAAGTTGCTTAACTTTATTAATTGCTGCCAGTTCTAACTTTTTCCAAGATTCTATTATTGCTGCTGATGGAGAGACATCTATAAGTCTAATGATTTCAGGATTACTAGATGGTAATTTAACTTCAATAACCTGATCTTTTCTTATTTCTTCTTCAACTTGTTCCAATTGTTTTTTAAAATATAATTCAAAATCTTTGTATTTAACTTTATCAATATGCGGTAATAAATTTTTAAGAGGATTTCGCATAAGGAAAATAACAATTAAAACTGTTACTGGCCATATGACAACATTGAGTAAGTCAATAAAGTGTTCCACTTTTTCCTCTCCCAGCCTAACAGTTAGTTATATAGAATTCTGTAATTTACTTATTTGGCAGAAATTCTACCTAATCTCATTTTATAGAATTAAAAAAATATAATTCTAATCACACTGTACCATGGATAGCGAGAAGTCAGAGAACAAGGCGAAAATTAACGAAAAAGCGGAGTGTACGATTAGTACATGAGCATTTTGAGTTAGTTTTTAACGCCGTAATCTGTCTTCTCGCTATTCATGGTTCATGGTTTGGTTACTGAGATCTTGCCGCCTAATGACCTCGCCACAACCCCCCGATCATACATCGACTCACCAAAAGTCGGTGGCACTTTATAGTCACCTACATTAATGGCTTTAATGCGGTAAACAAACTCTTGTACACTTGAACCTACATCACCAAAGACAATCATACGATCTTCGCGTGAGTCTACATACTGTGGCTTCCAGCCTGATTGGTTTTCACTTAATGATTTGTCCAACACCACTTCGAAACCACCCGGCAATAAGTCCACTACCGCTATATTGTAATGATGCTTGTTATCAAGAGCTCTGACTTTAAGGTAGACATGGACTTCTTCACCTAAGGTGACTGTATCAATCACATCACCTTTTGCATTTCGATATTCACGTTGCACTTCAAGCTGTTGCTTGATGTCTTTTACTGGCAATGCTTTATCAAAGCCGGCTTCTGTTACCTGATAGAACAGGTTGTGATCATCTTCTGAATCAATATGAATCGCTTTTGCTTCTTCAGTAAATGGTATTTGTGGAAATAGTCCCGGAGGAATACCCAGTTCACGTTTTTCTTTACTTGCCAGCACTTCCTGAATTTTTAGTTTCATTTCTTTTGGTGTACCCGTTGCAGTTGCATAGGTATCCAGTGCAAGAATCACTGATGCTGATGACAAGGTATTAAAGTTTCCTCGTAAGATGGGTTTCACTAAACTTTCCAGTTCGTCAGCTTTAATATCTTCTAAGCGATCTTTAAAGTGATATGAAAGTATGTAGAGTAAATTAGCATCACGTAACAGGCCATCGTAGAAATATTGGTAATCGGTTTGTTGCGTGTCTCCTAGTTTCGATTTCTTGATGATTTTAATTGCTTCACTTTCAAGGCGTAACATCTTGTAGGTTGCCGCAATATAAATTCCGGTTAAATCTTTTTCCCAATTCTCCGGCTTCATTTCTTCTGCCAGTTCTTTTCTTAAGCCATCAAGCATACGTGTAGTGACAATGCCATTACGCGTTAAAATATAAATCGCATAAGCTCGGTCACGTGCTTGAGATAATGAGTTAATCTGCCTTGAAGCAAGTTGTTTAAGGAAACTCAGTCCACGTTGTAATAGATCAGCCGGCACTGGGTAACCACGCTCACGTGCTTCGGTTAAGAAGTGTAATGCATACACTGATTGATAATTCGAAACATGAGAGTTTGCTGACCAGAAACCAAATGCACCTTCTGAGTTTTGTCTGCCACGTAAGATGCGTATGATCTGTGACAAACTTTTTTCTACATCTTTTGTTTTATAGGAAAACTCAGGTCTGTCTCGTAAAACAATGGCAGGGAATGAACGACTCACTAACTGCTCTGTACACATGTAAGGATAATTCCCCAGATAGTGAACCAGCCCACGCGCCATACCGAGTGGAACAGGTGATGCGCTAACTTCTAGTTTTCTGAATTGTGGATACATATTGCGATCGACAGGAACATCGACATTATCATCTTGCAAATAACCACCGGTGACTTTTGTCATAAAGGGTACTGCAGGGCGTACACTTAAATCAACGCGATAACGACTTGTCTTAATCCCCTTCTTACTAGCATGACTAACAACAAAAGTGAATCGCCCCGAACCGAGCACGTCATTGGCTTTTATTTTATAAATGGTACTTTGTTCTCGCCCTTCACTGATGGTGAGTTTCTGCGTAGCCTCGGTTAACACTTCTAAGTGTTTGGATGTTTCAAGACGTACGGTCACTGGCGCATTTTCACCTGACTTCTCAAGGTTGTTTGCAACATTAACACTCACGCTAAATTCATCACCCGGTGCAACAAACGTTGGTACATTAGGACTGATAATAAAATGCCCTCTAACTAGCGTGTTATTTTTTGCAACACCAATGGCTTGATCAGCAACCGCAACCGCCATGATGCGTAACTTGCCGTTAAAGTGATCAGGGACTGAGTAAACAACTTCACCTTTGCTGCCGTCTGTTTCAATAATGCCCGACCAGAAGACCACAGGTTTCTTTTGTTTACGTTGGAATGGATTAAGGTTCTTACCTAAGGCTGCCATTTCCATAGCACCACCACCCGGTGCGGACAGGGCTTTGACCAAATCAAACTCCGGTAGTAGCAGATCAAGAATTTGTGATGTGCTGACTTCTAAGGCTTTCTTTTTAAAGAAGTGTGACAACGGATCAGGCGTTTTATAACCCGCGACCTGTAAGATACCTTCGTTCACCGCAAACACGACTATTTTACCTGCGCGTTCTGTTTCATATTGAATTTTTAGATCTTCACCGGGGCGAGCTATGTCTGGCGTATTTAAAGTCACTTTGTTCACACGAGCCGATCTGTTCACCGTAAACGGCATAACCCCATAACTCAGTGGACTCATGAAAATTTCTTTAGAGTCCGGTGCACGAATAAAGCTGACATTAACATAACCATTACCTTCTAAATCATAAGGCACGGTAATACGTTGAACTGAACTACTTGTGGTTGTTTTAAACCATTTGTAGGCATAGACACGATCACGTTCAATGGTGATCAAACCAGCACCGACATAAGGTGCTTTTATTTGCAGTTCAATTTCATCACCTGGATTGAAATCAGTTTTATTGAGTTTAATTTGTAACTCAGCATTTTTATCTAAGCTACGTGCCAGGTTTGCATCTCCCACCACTGAGAAACTAATTTTATTTAATTCAGTATCATTACCATCACGAATAACTAATGTGAAATCACCCGCTTTATCCGTTGGCAATGTATATTTTGTGCCTGTCTTTGATATTTTTAGGGCATTACGTTTAAGCGATACTTTCTTTTTAACTGACTGGTATTTATAGGTTCCGTTATTCTGTTTGGTTAAGACTGAAACATGGCGTTGTTCTATTAATTCCATCTGTAATCCAGAGACGTCCATCTTGTCTAAGTCAGGCGACACCGCGAGTAAATCAACCGTACGTTCACTGTCTTTATGAATATAGTTTAATTTTCCATCTGTTTTATAGCCAACAAGATAAGCTAATGGTGAAATTAATACTGAGCGTTCTGCTGATACACCTCGCCCACCTTCTGCTTCATAACCTTGTGTTATTAAACTTAAACGATATGTCGCTTTTGCAAAACGACTTAAATCAATATCAAAGACAGCGATCCCTTCATCGTCCGTTTTTGAATCATTTAAATGTTCAGAAAATGAATGCTTGGCGCGTAACGGATCATAAAAACGAAAGGCTTTGTATTTTCTAAAATATGGTCGTGCAGGATTTAAATTAATACTTGCTGCAATTCGGCGGTTAGGTGCAGGAATACCATAGAGGTTTTGTAATGAAACCCGACCTTGTAATCCTTCGGGAGAAACCCAGCCCGACAATCTTTCTTTAGAGAAACGTGTCTGAATTTTCATTCTATCTGGAATAAACTCTTCAACACGTACGGTTGTTGAACCGAGTAAATTTCTTCTGTACTTATCTTTTATTAAGTAAGCATTTATACTGTAATCACCTGTTGGCGAAGTATATTCAGTTTGATAGCTCACTTCTTCAAAGCCACTACCATCAAGTTTTAACTTTTGTCTTTTAACTGTTAAACCTCGGGCATCGTTAATCACAACCTCCATCGGTAATCCTTCAAGCTCTTTGTCCCAATCACTTGAGCGAATGATCATAGCCACATTAAATTTATCGCCAGGACGGTATATACCACGATCAGAAAATAAATAAGCGTTGAGTTTTAATTCTTTCCCCTGCTGATAGATACCGCCGGTATCAAACCGTGAAAAGTTAAGTTTTCTGTTTCCTTTATTATATGGAATAAAGGAAACGTCCTGCCCTTTGGTTACTAAGTAGGCGACGGGTTGTTTTTCACGTTTGAGATCGTTAAAGGAAGGGAAGCTAGCACGACCACGTATATTGGTTAATACTTTATATACTGCGACACCATTTTTACCGAGAATCTCAACTTTAGCATTGGCTACTGGATGGCCAGTACTTAATGACTGAACAAAAACATCGTGCGTTCTATCTGCATTATCTTTTACCAACAATCCAAGATCTGTAACTAAAATCAAACGTTTATCTAATGCACCTGTCGCTCGTTTATTTCTTTCATCCCAACGTTGTACTTTAAAGAAAAATAAACCGCGTTTTTTTCCGGCACCTTCAATATTAAGATAGGGTGAAAAATCAAATGCAGTATATTGTGCTTTCTCTGGCCCTGTTGCTTTTAAGTTTCGAGTTTGGGTAAATCTGTCAGTAATATTGTCTGCATTAAAATTATAATTTGAAAAATAATGACTTAAGAAATCTCCATTTGATTGGCTAACAAGATGGCTAATCTGACCAGGTAGTACCCGCCCTACTTCAAATTGAACTGATTTTATTCCCCTAGATACGACAGATAATTTTCTTTCTCCTCTCATTCCTAAAATTGCACCTTCATGCATAATTTTAAGTTCCCGCGGGAATTGTGGTACACGCTTAACATTTTCAAATGCATCAGCAAGAATATAACCACCGAATGATTTTGTGCCTTTGTTTACTTTTATATATAAACTGCGACCTACAGCAGATTTATATTTAAAGCTGTGCATCGTTGAAAATTCATGTTCATTCGGTATTGCTTTCAATTCTAATTCTTTTGCATACCTTAGAACTTCAGGGCCAACATCATCTGCTCGCCAGTATCGGTAATTTCGTCTTGCTTTGCGTCCAAGAATGGCAGGTAAATGTTTTGGTAATTCATAGACCGTGATATTTTTTTGTAATTCTTTTTCCTTAACCCCTGCCGTAGTTTCTACAATAAGCACTTGCTCAGGTTCATTTCTTTTATTTCTAACCAAGGTGGGGTTAACCCTAGATACACGAAAATAAGAATACATACCGGGGACATTAACATGAGAGATCAAATCTTCTTCCCATGAATAACCGCCACGGCTGGACTTATATCCACCTTCAATTTCAATTTTAATTGTTTTATTTTTTAGAGGAATATCGATAGGTTCTGATTTCAGGTAGGCTTCACCATCAAACTTGTTATAAGTCACTTCAAACTTAATTGAGCTACCTGAACTTAAAATTCCTTGCTTCTTATTCTGCATATTCATTTTGATGTTATCTTCAAAAGATGCTTTATCAATCGGATGCGTGAATTTTACTGTGGCAACAATACGTTTAATTTTAGGATCAATTGGATCTTGATGAAAAGAAGTACTCATCAACTGAGCTGAGAATGCAGTTGAAACAAAACGATATTCATATGTGCTTAAAACGAGATGATCAGGGAAAAAACTTTCTTTGAACTTTACAGTATATTCTTCACCTACAGCCCAGTCTTGCTCTGGCGTAAACTGGAGTTGGCTATCGCTCCGCCATGTCCATTTTCCGTTGATTGCTGGCGATATGCTTATTCCTTTAGAAACGAGTTTTCCTATTTGTTCTAAAGGCGCCGCTGATGAACTGAAGTTGATATATACCGAATCAAAAGTAGGATCTTCTTTTAACTCAGTTAGCGAAGGCGCTGTACCGGTTATTTGTACTTGTACCGGTTTTGGTAGTGAGTCATACCATTGCATTCCCACTAAGCCAATAACGGTGAAGAGAATGGTTAACCATACTGTTCCTTTATTATTTTTAACGCCGTTAAGTGCTTTATTATATAACTGACTAATAACTTTCAACCATGGAGGTAATTGCCATGTAAATGTTCCAAAAAAGTAAAATAGTGCTTTTTTGATGAATTGCATTAGTCACGTCCTTTATATGTTTTGTGAACCCCCATTATTAGCATAACCACACCTTTCAGGCAAAAAAAATGGCTACAAGTTAGAACTTGTAGCCATTTTAACAAATCATGATATACCAATATCTATTTAATTCTATACTCGGCAGAACGAGCATGTGCAGTTAGGCTCTCGCCTCGCCCTAAAACAGAAGCGACTTTACCGAGTTTAGAAGCGCCTTCGGCTGAGCACATAATTAAGCTTGAACGTTTTTGAAAATCATACACACCTAAAGGTGAACTAAAACGTGCGGTGCGAGATGTTGGCAACACGTGATTAGGGCCTGCGCAATAGTCACCTAATGCTTCAGCTGTATAACGCCCCATAAAAATCGCTCCGGCATGTTTAATTTTTTTAGACATTGCTTGCGGATCTTTTACAGAGAGTTCTAAATGTTCGGGTGATATAAAGTTTGAAACATCAATGGCTTCAGCTTCATCTTTAACTAAAATCAATGCACCTCGATCACCGAGTGACTTGGATATAATGTCTTTACGTTCCATCGTTGGTAAAAGTTTTTCTATGCTTGCTTGCACTTGATTTAAAAAATCTTCATCCCATGAAACTAAAATAGATTGTGCATCTTCATCGTGTTCTGCTTGTGAGAATAAATCCATTGCTATCCAATCTGGATTTGTTTTACCGTCACAGATAACTAATATTTCTGAAGGCCCTGCAATCATGTCGATACCTACACGACCAAAGACCATCGACTTGGCTGTGGCGACATAAATATTTCCTGGACCAACAATTTTATCAACCCCTGGAACGGTTTCAGTTCCGTATGCTAAAGCGGCAACAGCTTGTGCACCACCAATGGCAAACACGGTATCTACACCGGCAATTTTTGCTGCGGCTAAAACCATATCATTAACTACACCATCTGGTGTTGGTACAACCATCACGATTTCTTCAACGCCGGCTACTTTTGCTGGGATCGCGTTCATTAAAACAGAAGATGGATAGGTAGCTTTACCGCCGGGTACATATAAACCAACACGATCGAGCGTGGTGATTTGTTGACCTAATAACGTGCCATCGTCTTCAGTGTATGACCATGATTCCATGACTTGATGTTTGTGATAGCTGCGTACACGTTCAGCTGCTATTTCTAATGCTTTACGTTGTTCGCTCGGAACATTCTTATAAGCTGCTTCAATTTGATCTTTGGTAAACGTCAGTTCTTTCATTGACCTGACATTCATACGATCAAATTTATTTGTGTATTCAATTAATGCTTCATCGCCACGTAAACGAATATTTTTTAAAATATCTTTAACTGTTGCGTTAACGTTATCATCTGAAACACCTTCCCATGCGAGTAAGGTGTCCATTTGAGATTGGTAATCTGCTTGAGTTGTTGTTAGGCGTTTAATGATCATAGTTTGAGTCTATTTTTCGAAATGGATTCCGGCTTAAGACATGCCGGAATGACTGTTGTGATAAGATTATTTGTTCTTTACCGCTTCTGCAATTTGTTCAATTAACTTCGTAACTCTTGCGTGTTTCATTTTCATTGATGCTTTATTAACAACTAAACGTGAACTGATATCTGCGATATGTTCTAGAGGCTCTAAACCATTGGCTTTTAATGTATTACCGGTATCAACCACATCAATAATATAATCAGCGAGTCCGACCAGTGGTGCAAGTTCCATTGAACCATACAATTTAATGACTTCAACTTGTTTGCCTTGCTCTGCATAATAACGGCGCGCGCAATTTACAAATTTCGTTGCGATACGTAAACGCCCTTCTGGCTCAGCAACACCAACGGGCCCTGCTGTCATTAATCGACACTTTGCAATTTCTAAATCGAGAGGTTCATATAAACCTTCTCCACCATGCTCTAGTAATACATCTTTACCTGCAACACCAATATCAGCGGCGCCGTATTGCACATAGGTGGGAACATCGGTCGCGCGAATAATAACTAACTTTACATCGTTATGATTTGTATCAAGAATAAGTTTACGGCTTGTTTCAGGATCATCTATAGGGACAATACCTGCATGCGCGAGTAATGGCATGGTCTCTTTATAAATCCGACCTTTTGATAATGCAATAGTTAATGTTTCACTCATAATGCTTTCTTCTTTTAAGACTTAATATAATTTTAATCAGGTACGCGATGAATGGTTGCACCCAGCTGGCGTAATTTTTCTTCAATACATTCATAACCACGATCAATATGATAAATGCGTTCTACAATGGTTTCACCTTCTGCAATTAATCCCGCGATCACTAAACTTGCTGATGCTCTTAAGTCTGTTGCCATCACTGGTGCACTTTTTAACGTAGGGATACCTTTCACAAACGCGGTGTTACCATTTACTTCAATGTCTGCGCCCATACGTTTTAATTCTTGAACATGCATAAAACGGTTTTCAAAAATCGTTTCTGTAATACTTGATGAACCTTCTGCTACAGCATTAAGTATTGAAAACTGTGCTTGCATATCAGTTGGAAACGCGGGGTAAGGTGCGGTGCGTACATCCACAGCTTTTGCACGTTTACCTTTCATATCTAATGAAATCCAATCTTTACCGGTTTCTATTTCAGCACCGGCTTCTTCTAATTTAGCAATAACCGCATCCAATAAAGTAGGATCAGTATCTTTTAATTTTACTTTACCGCCGGTGACTGCCGCAGCAACTAAGTATGTTCCTGTTTCAATGCGATCTGGTAATATATCGTAGGTTGTGCCGTGCATACGCTCGACACCTTCGATGGTAATGGTATCTGTACCTGCACCACTGATGTTTGCACCCATTGCATTTAAGCAATTCGCAAGGTCAACCACTTCAGGTTCACGCGCGGCGTTTTCAAGAATCGTGATTCCATCCGCTAATGTTGCAGCCATCATTAAGTTTTCTGTACCCGTTACCGTCACAACATCTAAAACTATTTTTGCACCTTTAAGACGTTTGCATTTAGCTTTGATATAACCGTCTTCCACTTTAATGTCTGCGCCCATCAACTCTAAACCATGAATATGTAAATTCACTGGACGCGCACCAATGGCACAACCACCGGGCAGTGAAACTTCTGCTTCACCAAAACGCGCAAGCAAAGGCCCAAGCACTAATATAGAAGCACGCATGGTTTTAACTAATTCATACGGAGCAACATAACTGTTAATGGTTGTTGGGTTTACCTCAACATCCATCTTTTCATCCATGGTTAAACTCACACCCATGCGACCCAATAATTCCATTGTCGTTGTAATATCATGCAGATGAGGAATATTACGAATTAAAACTGGCTCATCCGATAGTAACGTTGAAATAATAATTGGCAATGCAGCATTCTTCGCACCTGAAATACGAATTTCTCCGTTTAACGGTTTACCGCCTTTAATAATAAGTTTATCCATGGTTTTTAATTTCTTTATCTAAATTAATATCTATCTATAACTCTTATCTCGGATAACGAGAGCTTAGAGTAAAAGGCGAAAACTTCCAAAAAATGAAATACACATTAAGTGCATGAGCATTTTGAGGAGACTTTTAACGCAGTAATCTAATCTCTCGTTATTCGAGATTATTGAACCATCAGTTTTTTGGCTTTTTCGTATTCAGCTTGAGTAAATGTTTTGATTGTTAACGCATGCAAAGCACCACTCGTAATACTATCACCTAATGTTGCGTACACTTTTTGTTGTTTTTTAACTAAAGACAAATCAGCAAAAATCTCACCGATGACAACGGCTTCATAGTGACCATCACCACCGGTTACTTTTACTTCACAGTCAGGTAAACCGGCTTCTATCATTTTTTGTACATCTTCTGGATTCATGAAAAATCACCCATATTATCAATTAAATTCGAAATAAAGCGTCGGCCTGAATATCTGACCAAAGCCAGTCACAGCGCCACTTTTAAAGTGGGCTATTGTAGCGCGAGAGACGGTAAGCGGATACGGCTAATATGCGCTTTTCCCTAGAATTAGGCTAAATTAATCTCGGAATCATGGGGATTGTGACGTTGTTTTTGTCTGGTTTTCTTAGAAAAAATTCTTAAAATCGCAGGTTCTGATTTGAGGCTGTACTGATGGGCCAATGGAAAGGCAGAAAAACTAGTGTTGGCTGATAGGTAGAATATCCATTAACCCACTCAAGCCTGCAATATCTTGCATTTGTTGCGGTAAGTTATTGAATTTAAGTAATAAATCAGCCTCTTTTGCTGATTGCATCGCATCCACTAGCAAGGCCACACCGGCACTATCACTCCGAGAAACTAAAGCGAGATCTAGATTAAATGTTGATCCCTCAATTTGTGCCATTAAAACTTGCAGTTGCTGCGCAATCTCAGGCACGGTTTGATTATTGAGTTCGCCCTCAATCGCGTAGCTTCCGTTTTCTTTTGTGATTATTTTTGGCTGCATGGATGTGCTTATTTACTTGAATCTTTGTTAATGAATGCATCAACAAAACGGCTGATTAATTTTTCTAAAACCAAGGCACCTTGAGTGAGTTTTAACTTGTCGCCTTGTTGTAAATTTTCATCATCGCCACCGGCTTCAAGGCCAACGTATTTTTCACCTAATAAGCCTGCGGTATAAATACTTGCCGAGGTATCTTTAGGCAATGTTTTATATTGGCTTTCGATACGAATTTTAACCACGGCTTCAAAGGTTTCTGCATCAAATAAAATATCGCTGACTCGACCAATGCGAACACCCGCCATCGTCACGGGGGATTTTATTTTGAGGCCACTGATGTCATCAAAATTTGCACTGATTTCATAACCGCCATCGTTATTATAAATATTTAAGTTGCTAGCTTTCATGGCTAACATAAACAACGCTGCTAAGCCTGCCGCAATAAATAACCCAACTAATATTTCTGTTTTTCTTGTATTCATCATCCTGCCCTTAGAACATGATTGCTGTAAGAATAAAATCTAAACCTAATATGGCAAGTGAAGAATGCACCACGGTACGTGTGGTTGCTCTACTCACCCCTTCTGATGTTGGAATGGCATCATAACCTTCAAAAACGGCTATCCATGTCACGACTCCACCAAAGACAATACTTTTAATCACACCGTTTAAAATATCATCATATAAATCAACGCTTGCCTGCATTTGCGACCAGTACGCCCCTTCATCAACACCTAACAGGCCAACGCCAACAAAGTCACCACCTAAAATACCCACGGCACTAAAAATAGCAGCGAGTAATGGCATAGAAAGAAAGCCGGCTAAGAAGCGAGGTGTGAGTACGCGTTGAATAGGATCGATGGCCATCATTTCCATCGCTGAAAGTTGTTCGGTCGCTTTCATTAAACCAATCTCTGCGGTTAATGCTGAACCGGCGCGACCTGCAAATAATAATCCGGCTACCACGGGGCCTAACTCTCGCACTAAAGAAAGTGAAACCATGACACCTAATGTTTCTTCTGCGCCAAAACCAACCAAAATATTATAGCCTTGCAAACCCAAAACCATGCCGACAAAGAAGCCTGACACTAATATAATAAGAAAAGATAAATAGCCAACAGAAAATAGTTGTTGAATAACCAGTGGAATTCTAAACAACATACCCGGCAGGCCAAGAATAATGTGCCCTAATAAAATATGCGCACGCCCTAAGCGTTGAAAAAAGTCTAACCCTGAACGCCCCATACCTTGAAGTTTATTAAGCATATTTATTTTTGATTTCCTGCTAATAAATCTTCTGCATAATCTGGCGCAGGGTAATGGAACGGTACAGGGCCATCGGGTAGTCCATTCATAAATTGTTTAGCCCACTCGGAACCTGACTCACGCAATGTTTCTGCACTGCCTGTAGCAACCACTTTGCCACCTGATAATAAATAAACTGTGTCCGCAATCGAGCAAGCCTCTTCAATATCATGCGATACAACAATACTGGTTAAACCGAGCGCATCATTAAGTTCACGAATTAAACGCACCAACACGCCCATTGAGATAGGATCTTGTCCGGTAAAAGGTTCGTCATACATCATCATCATAGGATCAAGTGCGATAGCTCTTGCCATGGCAACGCGGCGAGCCATACCGCCAGACAATTCACTAGGCATTAATTCACGCGCACCACGTAAGCCGACCACTTGTAATTTCATCGTCACCAGGGTGCGAACCATTTTTTCAGAGAGCTTAGTATGTTCACGAATGGGGAAAGCAATATTATCGAAAACATTCATATCTGTGAGCAGCGCACCATTTTGAAATAGCATGCCCATACGTTTACGCAACTGAAATAGTGCCGAACGGCTAAGTTTTGTGACTTCAACGCCATCCACTTTAATAGTGCCGGTTAATGGCGCAATTTGGCCACCAATCAAACGAAGTAAGGTTGTTTTACCTGTGCCGCTAGGCCCCATAATGACGGAGACTTTACCGCGCTCAATGTCCATATCAATGCCGTCAAAAATCATACGATCGCCGCGCGCAAAACTTAAATTGCGGATTTCAACGAGTGGTGTGGTTGATGTATCAGTCATGCGTTTGATTGTTACCCAGCTTTAAAATAAAAGCTATAACAAATTTAAAATAATATCGGCATTGCGAAGTAATTCTAATGATGGTGGCTTACCATCAATGAATAAAACCGAGATTCGACTTTCATCTGATGCTGACAAACAGCCTTCAATAACATACCTTAATTTTGGCATGTCAAAGTCTTGGCCCGATATTCGAGTCACCGCTAATTGACCAAGTGCTAATGTTTCACCTAACTCAGAAACACCATCCCAAACGGTGGATAGTTGCTTTTCTATAAACCATTTAGATAAGAAATCATCCATTGAATCAACACAAACAGGTGCAACCTCTTGTGCTAAAGTTATTTTTTTTTCTAAATGGCTTATCTCAATATTGTCTTCAACTTGAATAACAAAGCCTAAACAGAGATCTTCGAGACTTTTCGCTTTATTTATCGCTTCGGCAAAAAGTTTGTCATTTAATAAAATATTTGATGATATTTCTAAGATAAAACGAAAAGAATCTGAAACGTCCTCCGTCCATTGCAAGACATCTGAATGAAGCCAATCTTCAGTTTCCACATAAACCACGGGGAATTCGTTTGAATAAAAGCCTAATTGCCAATCATCAGGTAAATCATCCGAATAAAAACTGTCTAACCACTCGGGATGTTTCCAACCACATGACCCTATTAAAATACGATGCGTTTCTACTGACATATTCTGACCTTAATTTTCTAAAACACGTGTTATTTTTTTAGATATGAAATAAAATTGAATTTTAACATATTTGGTACCGGCAAAATATGGGCGACATCATTCAATTTAAAAAGCCGCGCTTGAAAGAAAAGCATAAGGGGCGCACTTTATGTAAAAGTGGCTTCCATAAATGGGAAGTGGTTATTACGCCGTTTGATGTTAAAAAAGGCAAAATGCTGAGCACGTACCGCTGTGCTCGTTGCGGTGAAACTAAAACGGAAAGTAAATAAAACCATGCCCCAATCATTTCACTCGCTATTCAAAACAATATTGTTACTTGTAAGTCTTGCCTTAATTTCTGCATGTAGCTCCCTACCAAACGGCCCATCTGAAGGTGACCCTTTTGAATCATACAATCGAGCCATGTTTAGTTTTAATGACGGCCTAGATCAATACTTACTTAAACCTGTTGCTGAAGGCTATGATGCGGCTTTGCCTAGCCCTGTGAAAACAGGAGTCTCAAATTTTTTTAGTAATATTGGCGACATCTTTGTTATTTTAAATGATCTTTTACAATTTAAGTTTACCCAAGCCATTCAAGATACCAGCCGCTTTGTTTTCAATTCAACCATTGGATTGTATGGTTTGATCGATGTTGCAACCCCCATGGGTTTGCCTAAACATCATGAAGATTTTGGCCAAACCTTAGCTACATGGGGGGTCGGCGATGGCCCTTATATTGTTTTACCTTTTTTAGGTTCTAGCACACTACGAGATACAGCCGGTATTGTGGTCGACAGCACTTTTGATCCTGTTTATGCGATTGAAGATGACGACACGCGTAATGCCACTATTGTACTGAGAACCATCGATACGCGAGTTCGTTTATTAAAAGCCAGTCGTATTGCTGAACAAGCTGCCATTGATAAGTATTCATTCTTTAGGGATGCCTATCTACAACATCGTAAAAATGCCATTTATGATGGCAATCCACCTGAAGAACCTCTAGTACTACCTGAATCAAGTGATGAAGATCTTGAGTTAGAATTGGAACTTGGTCTTTAATTTACACAACTCCCCACACATTTTTTATAAAGAGATAAGATTTTGGAACAAAATATTTTACTGTCTATTATGGCAATCCTTGTTGGTTTCGGCGTTTTAGTCTGGGGCGCTGAACGCTTTGTTCATGGCGCTTCAGCTATCGCAAAGAACTTCGGCATCTCACCCTTAATTATTGGTTTAACTGTTGTTGGTATCGGAACCTCAGCACCTGAAATTCTTATTTCAATCATTGCATCTGCTCAAGGTAATCCATCACTTGCAGTGGGGAATGCTTTGGGATCAAATATTACCAACATTGCACTGGTCTTGGGTATTACCGCTTTAGTCGTACCGCTGACGGTTAAGTCTGAAACATTACGCCGTGAATATCCGATTATGTTTGCGGTAATGTTACTGGCTTTGTTTTTAGTGTTAGATAATCATCTTGGTCAAATGGATGGCATTATTTTAATCACGGGTTTATTTGTCATGTTGTTTTGGATGATTCGTCAAGCAAGAAAAGACTCGTCTGATCCAATGAGTGCAGAATTTGATCAAGAGATTCCAAAAATATCAAATTCACAAGCTTGGTTATGGTTTTTCGTCGGTTTAATTTTATTGGTCGCAAGTTCACGTGGCTTAGTATGGGGTTCAGTTAATATTGCTAAAGCGGCAGGCATTAGTGATTTAGTGATTGGTTTAACCATTGTTGCCATTGGCACAAGCTTACCTGAACTCGCCGCCTCTATTATGAGCGCACTTAAAAAAGAACATGATATTGCTATTGGTAATATTATTGGTTCAAACATGTTTAATATTTTAGTGGTACTTGGTATTCCCGGATTAGTCAGCCCACATATTATCGACAACGCCATATTACAACGCGACTTCCCCTTTATGATTGGTTTAAGTGTCCTCCTCTTCCTAACCGCTTATGGTTTTAAAGGTCACGGTCGCATAAATCGTGTAGAAGGTGGTTTATTACTCAGTGGCTACATTGGGTATATGGTTGTTTTGTATTACACTGCTGTTGCTTAGTTTAATTAAGGAAATAGACAATGTCCGAACTTAAAATTCAATCATCAAAAATTAAATGTGGTGGTTGCGTCAAAAATATAGAAAAGGGTTTAGAAGAATTTTCCGGAATCACAAAGATAAGTATTGACGTTGCAAGCAACATTGTCAGTATTGAAGGGAATGAACTCGATAAAACAATGATTGGAAATAAAATTACTGAGTTAGGTTATCCTGTCGTTTAAATTTAATTCGCTTTCACAATATTATCTATAGCCACTAACTCTGATAAAAAGTTTTCTAAGTTAGCTATTTTTAATGCACTAGGACCATCACATTTAGCCTCTGCTGGATTAGGGTGTGCCTCTAAAAATAGCCCTGCAATTCCAACCGCGATCCCAGCTCGCGCTAAATCAGATACTTGATCACTACGTCCACCTGATGCGGCACTCGTTGGATCTCTTTGTTGTAACGCATGCGTTACATCAAAAATAATGGGAGCATCATCGGTTAACTTTTTCATCACACCAAAACCCAACATATCTACAACTAAATTATCATAGCCAAAGTTACTCCCTCTTTCGCAAATAATAATTTTATCATTTCCTGATTCTTTAAACTTATCAACAATATTTACAATCTGACTTGGGCTTAAAAACTGAGGCTTTTTAATATTAATCACCTTATTTGTTTTTGCTAAAGCAACAACTAAATCTGTTTGCCTTGCTAAAAAAGCCGGTAATTGTAAAACATCAACCACTTCCGCCACTGCTTCAGCTTGCCATGGTTCATGTACATCAGTAATGATAGGCACATTGTAAGTATCTTTTACTTCTTGAAGAATTTTAAGCCCTTCTTTCAAACCAGGGCCGCGAAAGGAATGTATGGAAGAGCGATTGGCTTTATCAAAGCTGGCTTTAAAGACATAAGGTATACCTAATTTTTTGGTAACTCTTACATATTCGTCACATGACTGTAAGGCAAGCTCTCTTGATTCCAATACATTAATACCACCAAATAATACAAAGTTAGAATTATTGCTAATATTGATATCTTTAGTGATCTGAATCATAACGAGTAAACCTTATATATGTAATATTTGTGAATTAAAATGTAATCGTAGACTTTTTAAACAACACCAGCTTGAAGTAGCTGGGCCATATTAATTGCCCCAACTAATAACCCATTGTTATCAATAACTGGCAATGTAGAAATTTTCTGCTGTTCCATAAGCTCAACAGCTTCAACCGCAAGTTGAGTGTTTTCTATCGTACTAAATGATTTTGACATTACATCGTAAATTGAAACAGTTTGAATATCTAAATCGCGGTCTAAACACCGTCTTAAATCACCATCTGTAAAAACACCTATTGGCTTGTTGCTAGCATTAGTAATCACCACAAAACCTAAAGCACCTGATGAAATAATAAATAAGGCATCTTTGATTGAAAGGTCTTTTGAAATAACGGGTGCGTTATCAAACTTAGTCATAGTATCCGAAACATTAATTAATAATTTTCGGCCTAATGTTCCATGAGGATGTGTTTCTGCAAAATCATTTTCTGTAAAGCCACGCGCATTTAATAAACACACGGCTAAAGCATCGCCAAAAACTAAATTAAGTGTTGTACTTGATGTTGGTGCTAAGCCTAAAGGACATGCTTCTTCCGGAACAGAGGTATCAATAACATGATCAGCATATTGAGCCAGAGGAGAATCAATTTCACCTGTCATAGCAATCAGTTTAAGACCATTACGTTTGATATAAGGCATAACCCGTAAAAGCTCTTCACTCTTACCAGACTGCGAAATACCAATAACAATATCACCTTTAGTCAGCATGCCAAGATCGCCATGCCCAGCTTCTGCGGGATGAACAAAAAAAGCTGGCGTGCCGGTGCTAGCTAATGTTGCTGCAATTTTGTTTCCAATATGACCAGACTTACCCATTCCCATCACAATAACGCGGCCAGGAGGAACTGCATTTTTTATCAGTTCTACTGCGTTATTAAAATCCTCATTGAGCTTTTTTATGCCATAATTCAACGCAGCGATTTCAATATCAAATGTCTTTTTAGCTAATTCTAGATGTTTAGTCATAGTTTATTATTTGCTCATATTTTCTTTTGCCCACAGCGAGCTAAACATTCTGCCCCAAATATAGTCAGTATTCAATCATGCCCTATTAGGTGTTATCTTACCCTTATATTGCGTTAGAATAAGCTAAAATATCAAAAATAAAATGATGGTAAACCACTCATGAGCTTCAGCATAGTAATACCCGCACGCTTTGCATCTACTCGCTTACCGGGAAAACCGTTACGTGATATTTGTGGTAAACCAATGATTGCTCGTGTTGTTGAACAAGCAAAAAAAAGCCATGCTGAAGATATTATTGTCGCAACCGATTCAAAAGAAGTGGCGTATGCTATTTCTGAACTTGATGTTCAAGTTTGCATGACTCAAAAAGATCACCAATCAGGTACAGAACGTTTATCTGAAGTCATTACTCAGCTAGGTTTTGATGATGATAAAATTTTAATCAATTTACAGGGTGATGAACCTTTAATACCTCCTGTTTGTCTAGACCAAATAGGTGAAGCACTTGAAGAAGATAATAATATAAAAATGGCAACACTCTGCACGCCATTATCTGACGTAGAAGAAATTTTTAATCCTCATACTGTTAAAGTTGTACGTGATATTAATAATTTTGCACTTTATTTCACTCGAGCTGCTGCTCCTTGGTCCAGAGACTGTTTCAATGAAAGCCCCAGAAAAATGCCGAAGGCTCAAAACTATCAACGACATATAGGATTATATGGGTACCGAGCGGGATTTATTCGCCAGTATTTAGAATGGCAAGCGAGTGATCTAGAAAAAACGGAATCTTTAGAACAATTACGTGTCCTTTATTATGGGGAACGCATAAAAGTCATTACTGCAAAAACACCTCCTGGGCCAGGTATTGATACTCAGGAAGATTTAAACCGCGTTTGTGAAATTTTTGCCCAACAAGATAGAGATTAAATTAAGAATGAAAAAAATACTCAGTAAAGCCAGCAAGATTAAGTTACTTATTTTTGATGTGGATGGCGTACTCACCAACGGCAGCCTATTTATTGGAGATGATGGTCAAGAATACAAAGCCTTCAATTCAAAGGATGGATTAGGCATGAAAATGTTACAACAAACTAACGTTAAGATTGCGATTATCACAGCACGAAGTTCTAATGTGGTCACACAACGCATGCAGAGCTTAGGTATTAATCATGTTTACCAAGGCCAAGCTGAAAAGTTACCTGCTTTTGAAAAAATATTAACTGAACTGGATTTAACTAACGAACAAGTGGCCTATGTGGGTGATGATGTAGTGGACTTACCCGTTATGTTAAAAGTTGGCTTATCCATTACTGTTGCTGATGCACACCACTTAGTAAAAAAACATGCCCATTGGGAAACATTAAGCTCGGGAGGGGATGGGGCAGCACGTGAAGTTTGTGAACTTATTATGCAAGCACAAGGTACGCTGAGTGACCAGTTTAAACCTTATCTTGGTGATAGTATTTAAGTGGAGAAGTTACGTTACATTACAGCATTATTATTGATAATATTACTTACGATTGTGGTAGCTAGGATATTTAAATCTATCGACGAAAGTCCTACCGCCACAAAAGAAAAAACTCACCATACCCCTGATTATTTTTTAAAGAACTTTACCTCAACCACCATGGACGAAACAGGCAAGCCTTCTTATAAAGTGAAAGCAGCATATCTTGAACATTTCCCAGATAATGACAGTATGAAGTTAGAGTATCCTTTATTTTCATTTTATGAAAATAATATTAAAACATGGACCGTCAAGGCGGATGAAGCATTACTATTTAATAAAGATGAAGTCATTAAGCTCAAAGGCAACGTGCTATTAAATAAAATTAATACAAAAGATCCTACCCAACTTTTATCTGAGCAATTGACGATTGAACTAAAACTCGATCGTGTGCATACAAAGTCAAAAGTAGAATTTAGAAATGGCTACAATATCATTAAAGCTATTGGCATGAAGGCCGATATAAAGAACAACAAAATCGAGTTTTTATCTAACACGCGGAGTCATTATGTTGTACAAAAAAAATAAATTACTCACGCTACTCTTTACGCTATTTTTAACTGTTTATACCTCACCAAGTTTTGCTACACAAAATAAGGATGTTATTGATATAAAGTCGCAGCGTTTACTGTTTGATGAAGCAAAAGGCATTAGCCAATATAAAGGCCATGTCGTTATGAAAAAAGGTACGCTAACTATTAAAGCCAGTTCCATTACTGTTTATTATAAAAATAAAAAACTATCTAAAGCCATTATCATCGGCTCACCTGCAAATATAGAACAACATCCAGATAATGAAAAAAGCGCGTACGCTCAAGCTAACAGAATGGAATATTATGTTGATGAAGAACGGCTTATCTTAAAAGGTGATGCCTCAGTTCAACAGGGGGAACGTTTTTTTAGTGGAGAAGAAGTGGAATATGATACCCGACAACGCATTATTTTGGCCTCAGGTAAAAACGAGGGGTCTCTCGAAAATAAAAACGAATCATCGTCTAATGGTCGCGTTCATGTCATCATAGGTCCAGCTAAAGAAACTGAATAAAATTAAAAATATACTTTCAATATGACAGACGCACCCAAAATTTTAAAAGCAGAAAACCTGTGTAAGAGCTACAAAGGCCGCTCTGTCGTGCACAATGTTTCTATGACAATCAACAGCGGTGAAGTGGTCGGTTTACTTGGGCCAAATGGTGCAGGCAAAACAACGTCTTTTTATATGGTCGCAGGATTGGTCAATGCTGACAAAGGCTCGATTACTCTCGGCAAAGATGATATCACGCACCACCCTATGCACCAGCGCGCACGATTAGGCATTGGCTATTTACCTCAAGAAGCATCTATTTTCCGTAAATTATCTGTGACTGATAATATTATGGCGATTTTACAAACACGTAAAGAACTCTCTCCTTTTGAACAAGAACAAAAGCTCGAAGACTTGCTTGAAGAGCTGCATATCGGCCATATTAGAAATGGTCTAGGCATGAGTTTATCGGGTGGAGAACGTCGGCGTGTCGAAATTGCTCGTGCCTTAGCCACTGACCCTCGATTTATTTTGTTAGATGAGCCTTTTGCTGGTGTTGACCCTATTTCAGTTCGTGATATCCAAGCGATTATCCAGCATCTAAAGGAACGTGATATTGGCGTATTAATCACAGATCACAATGTACGTGAAACATTGGGCATTTGTGAGCGCGGTTACATTATGAATGCAGGTGAAATGATTGCTAGTGGTAAACCCGATGCTTTACTTGAAGATCAAAAAGTCCGAGAAGTCTACCTCGGCGATAACTTTAAGTTGTAAGTTTTTTGATACAAGTCAAAAACTCCTCTACACATTTCTGAAAAATAAGCTAAAATTAAGGCACGGGTTCGGTATAGATAATGAAGGTCCGCCCCCCATAACAACTATATGAAACAAGCACTCCAATTCCGACTAGGTCAAAATTTGACCATGACCCCACAATTGCAACAAGCCATTCGCTTGTTACAACTGTCTACACTCGAGCTAAATACCGAAATCCAAGATGCATTAGACTCCAATATGATGTTGGAAGTTGGGGATGAAGCTGAAGCTGCTGAAAATACCGCCAGCGCTAATAAAGACAGTGATGCGCAAAAAAATGAAAATACTGAATCTTCAAATGAGCAGAATGTAGAAGCCGCTTCTGATGTCGCAGCTTCAGAAACCATGCCGGATGAGCTGCCTGTCGATACCTCATGGGATGATATTTACGATTCTGTTTTACCCGTTTCCAGTGCCCCGAGTTCTTCATCTTTCTCTGCAGACGATCAGCCCGAAGTCTATACCGCCAGTACAGAAAGTTTGCATGATAACTTGCGCTGGCAAATTAAAATGACACCTTTTAGCGAAATTGATGCTGCAATAGCAGAAGTCATTGTTGACGAAATAAGTGATGATGGTTTTTTAGAAACAACCGTAGAAGAAATCACTACCACGTTTGATTCACTTGAAAATCATGATGTCGAAGTGGATGAAGTTGAAGCGGTATTACGTCAAATACATAATTTCGACCCACCGGGTATTGGCGCTCGTAACATTCGCGAAAGTCTTTCAATACAACTTCATCGACAACCGAATGATGTTGATTTAAGAGAATACGCCATTAGCTTGGTTGATAATTATTTTGAGCTACTCGCTAATCGTGAATACCCTCAATTGATGCGAAAGTTAAAAATATCTGAAGATGATCTAAAAGATGTGATTCAACTGATTCAAAGTATGAATCCGCGTCCTGGTGGACAATCTAACGTTAATAAAGCGGAATACATTATTGCTGATGTCACTGTAAAAAAAGTAAATAATACATGGAAAGTTGAGCTCAATGCAGATGCCGCGCCTAAACTACGCGTGAATGCTAGCTACGCTAACATGATAAAAGATGTGAAAAATGCGGGTGATAATTCATCCATGAAAAATCATTTACAAGAAGCACGCTGGTTTATAAAAAGTCTTTTAAGCCGTAATGAAACTTTATTAAAAGTATCTCGCTGTATCGTAGAAAGACAAAAAGAATTTTTAGAACACGGTGAAGAAGCGATGAAAGCGTTGGTATTACATGATATTGCTGAAGCCGTAGAAATGCACGAGTCCACCATTTCACGTGTGACCACAAAAAAATATATGCATACCCCACGAGGTATCTTTGAATTAAAGTATTTCTTTTCTAGCCATGTAAGTACGGCTAGTGGAGGAGAATGTTCGGCGACTGCCATTCGAGCACTCATTAAGAAGCTTGTTGCGGCTGAAATGCCGAAGAAACCATTAAGTGACAATAAAATTGCCATTATTTTGGAAGAACAAGGAATTAATGTTGCGCGTAGAACGGTCGCTAAATATAGAGAGTCATTGGCGATTCCACCGTCAAATGAACGTAAACGCTTAGCATAACTAGCGTACCCGCACCTAAAGGAGAGATCTATGCAATTAAATATTACTGGACACCACGTTGATGTAACCGATTCACTCAAAGCTTATGTTTCTGAAAAGCTTGTACGATTAGAAAAACATTTCGATCACGTCAATAACGTCCACGTAATTCTAACTGTAGAAAAACTGCGACAGAAGGCCGAAGCTACCGTCAATATTAATGGTGGCAGTTTATTTGCTGACAGCACCAATGATGACATGTATGCCGCAATTGACTCTATGGCAGATAAGCTTGATCGTCAGATTAAAAAGCATAAAGAAAAATTAAAAGATCACCACCGTCAAGAAGGCAGTGAGATTAAGCATCAACAACCAGAAACTGAAACAGAAACAGAAGAAGAGTAAGGAATACTCGACTTATGCACTTATCTGAAATAATTAACGTTAATCGCATAAGAAATAATGTTGATGTTAAAAGTAAAAAACGCGCCTTAGAAGAATTAAGCCTCATTCTTTCAGAAGATCAGAACCAACTGGACTCTTCTGAAATTTTTGAAAGCTTAATTTCTCGAGAACGTTTAGGCGCAACAGGTCTGGGGTATGGTATTGCCATACCTCATGGCCGCATTAAGGGTTGCACGACCATTACCGGCGCATTTATCAAGATTCATGAAGGGATAGATTTTAATACCTCAGATAACGTCGCTGTCGATATGTTATTTGCACTAATCGTTCCTGAAGAATCAACCGATGAACATCTTCAAGTGCTTGCCTTATTGGCCGGTATGTTTAGAGATGAAACCCTTCGTACAAAAATCCAAGCTAGCCAAGATGACAGTGAAATACACCAATTGATGATTGATTGGAAAAAACCTGATTAAATGACTAACGATGCCACCGCAAACAATTTCATTCCTAGTGAAATTTTGCATGGTGTTTTTTTAGATGTTTTAGACCTAGGTACTTTACTTCAAGGCGCTAGCGGCATTGGTAAAAGTGAGCTGGCTTTAGAGTTGATAAACCGTGGCCATAAATTAATTGCCGATGATGCTCCCGAATTTCAACTCACTGAATCCAATAAAATTTATGGACACTGCCCCCCTGTATTAAAAGATTTTATTGAGGTACGTGGTCTCGGGATTTTAAATTTACGAGCCATGTTTGGTGATAAAGCCTTATCGCCAAACAAACGCCTGCAACTGATCATTCGCCTGGAATCCAATATGGATAAAATAGGCGAAAATGCACAACTCTGGGAAAGTGATAGATTGGGTAGCATGCAACATATGACATCCGTACTAAACATCGATATCCCAGAAATAAAAATACCTGTTGCTCCCGGGCGTAATATTGCCATTGTAATTGAAGCTGCAGTACGCAATCATCTTCTATATTTGGATGGGTATAATGCAGCGGAAGATTTTATTCAACGTCAACAAGAAGCAATTAACAGTGAATAACAAATTCTTATGCTATGCTAATTCTAATAATTATAAACCCCGAAATTAAAAAAATATGAAACTGGTTATTGTTAGTGGCTTATCTGGCTCAGGTAAAAGTATTGCATTACAGGTACTCGAAGACCTTGAGTACTATTGTATTGATAATTTGCCTGTCAATATGTTGACTGCATTATCAAAAGAAATCACGTCTGCTCAACATGAATACGTTGCTATTGGTATTGATGCCCGCAATGTGGCAACCGAATTAAATGACTTTCCTGAACAAATTAAACAGTTAGAAAAAAATGATATTCACTGTGAAATATTTTTTCTCGAAGCCAGTGATGCCGCCCTTATAAAACGCTTTAGTGAAACACGCAGAAAACATCCTTTAAGCAATACAGAAACACCACTCAGTGAAGCAATTATTCAAGAACGTCATTTACTCGAGCCCATTTCCGCCCTTGCCGATTTACGCATTGATACCAGCGCCACAAATGTGCACCAATTGCGGCAGTTAATTAAAGTTCGGGTACAAAAAGCCGATAATCAATCCATATCCATTATGTTTGAATCCTTTGGCTTTAAACATGGTGTGCCGATTAATGCAGATTTTGTATTTGATATACGATGTTTACCTAATCCGCATTGGATTCCAGAATTAAGGGCGCTAACGGGCTTTGATTCTGACGTGATTAAATATTTAGATACACACAATGAAGTAAATGAAATGTTAACAGATATCACCACATTTATTGATAAGTGGATTCCTCGGTTTGAAGCCGATAACCGTAGTTACATTACCATTGCTATTGGCTGCACAGGTGGACAACATCGTTCTGTCTATTTAGTTAACAAGCTTGCCAAAATTATAGAAAGCAAACACAATAACGTCCTTTCGAGACACAGAGAACTTTCATAATGGTTAATCTACTTATTGTGACGCATAACAATGTAGGCGGGGCGCTTTTTGATGCCGCTATCTCTGTGCTAGGTCACTGCCCTCTACCTTACGAAATACTCCCCGTCTCTCAAAATTGTGATCCACAAGAACGTTATGAAAAAGCCCTAGCTTATACAAAATCTGTTAAAGAAAATGAGGGAATATTGGTGCTTACAGACATGTACGGTTCAACCCCCAGCAATATTGCAACAAAGTTAGAAAGTGAGAACACCAAAATTGTCACTGGATTAAATTTACCGATGTTGCTGCGAGTCATGAACTATCCCACACTCACTCTAGAAAATTTAGTTGACAAAGCCATCTCCGGTGGAAAAACAGGCGTTAGCCTTGCTCAGAATAATGATTTTAAAAGAAAAATAAGTTGATAGAACAAAATACAACCATCATCAATAAGCTCGGATTGCACGCCAGAGCTGCAGCAAAACTGGTAACAGAAGCGTCTAAATTTACAGCCGAAATCAATGTGAAACGTAATGATCAAACCGTTAATGGCAAAAGTATTATGGGGGTCATGATGCTTGCTGCAGCAAAAGGTTGTGAAATTGAACTCATCATAAATGGTGAAGACGAACAACAAGCCATGCAATCTCTATTAGAGCTTATCGCAAATCGTTTCGGCGAAGCAGAGTAAATAACGCTTTAATTTTGACCTGATTCATCTTAGGCATTACACTCTTTATCAACAACATAGGGTTCATGATGCCAAATAACTCACCTCAACAACTCGATAAACACAACACATTGATTGATAAGATCAATGCTAGTTTGCGTGATAAGCAGCCTGAAGATATTGTTGAACTTTTAAGTGAGATGCATCCCGCTGAGATTGCTCACTTACTTGAATCCCTTCCAGTCAATCAACGAGAAAAAGTTTGGGCATCTATAACAGATGAAACAAACGGTGAAATACTCCTCCATTTAAATGATGAAGCGCGAGCCGCACTCATTAACAAAATGGAACCCGATGAGTTAGTTGCAGCAACCGAAGCACTTGATACAGATGATCTTGCCGACATTCTTCCTGAAATGCCGCAAGATGTTATTCAAGAAATTTTACTCAGTTTAGAAACTCAAGAACGCGACCGACTAAAAGCTGTTTTATCTTACGATGAAGATTCTGCCGGTGGCTTGATGGATTTAGATACCATCGTCATTCGTTCTGATATCACTCTCGATGTGGTACTCCGCTATCTGCGTGGTAAAGGTAGCATCCCAAAAGGAACGGATAGTTTATTTGTTGTCGACCAAGAAAATCATTATATTGGCATATTGCCTTTAAGTTTAATTCTTATTAGCGATGCTAACCTTCTCGTGAAAGAACTTATGGTCACTAACATTGAAGGTATTCATGCTGATAAACATGCGCGTGATGTTGCGAATTTATTTGAACACCGCGATTTAATTACTGCTCCCGTTGTCGATGATGACAATCATCTTCTTGGACGAATCACTATCGATGATGTCGTCGATGTCATCCGCGATGAAGCGGATCACTCCTTTATGAGTATGGCCGGTTTAAATGAAGAAGAAGATATGTTCGCACCCGTTCTTATCAGCACCCGCCGTCGTTCAGTTTGGCTAGGTGTAAATCTTCTTACTGCTTTTTTAGCTTCATGGGTGATTGGTTTATTCGGCGCAACAATCGAGAAAATGGTAGCTCTTGCGATCTTAATGCCTATTGTTGCTAGCATGGGCGGCATTGCCGGTAGCCAAACCTTAACACTAGTAATACGTGGTATGGCACTTGGACAAATTGGTAAAAGTAACTCGCGCCGTTTATTACTAAAAGAAATGTGGATTGGTGTTTGGAATGGACTTATCTGGGCAATTATTATCGCTTGCGTTGCAGGGCTTTGGTTTCAAAGCACTCAACTTGGTTTTGTAATAGCAGCCGCCATTGTGATCAACCTTATTATCGCCGCCATCTCAGGCGCAACCATTCCACTATTTTTAAAGCGCGTTGGAGCGGATCCTGCTTTATCTGGCACTGTAGTGCTAACAACGGTCACCGATATTGTTGGCTTCGTTTCCTTCTTAGGCTTAGCATCCATTTATTTAATATAAAATGATGCCTTCTCATTTTATTGCCTACCTATCACTTTTATTTTTTAGTTTGTTTTGTTTTGCAGATGAGAGTGGATATTCAAATCTAGATGACTTTGAATATCCTTCACACGACTGCGGTGATAAAACGTCAAAACCCGACAAACCAAAAAGAATTAAGCATTACGATAATATTTCTGATTACAATAATGCCATCATAGAATACAACATCGACGTCACACATTATAATGATGAAGTTAAAGTCTATAAATCATGTATAAATCTATACATTAAAAACGGAAATAACGATTTAAAAATTATTCGTCATCAATTAAATAAAGCATTAAAAGAAGCAATAAAGAAATAATGAATACTATTTAACTTCCTGCTACCGTCATTTTATCAATCAACCATGAGCCGGTAATAATGCCACCGCGGGTATCAAGATCATTACCTACTTGTTGTAAACCTAAGAACATATCTTGTAAGCAACTCGCCAAGGTAAACTCTTCTACTGGATATTGTATTTCACCATTCTCAACCCAAAAGCCACTGGCACCACGAGAGTAGTCACCGGTTACCGTGTTAACACCTTGTCCCATAACTTCTGTTATCAATAATCCTTTACCCATATCTTTAAGCATTGCATCTAAAGAAACGTCATCATGATTAATAAAGAGATTATGTACACCGCCAGCATTGCCTGTGCTTTGCATATCTAAACGTCTTGCTGCATAGCTATCCAAAACATAACCTTGCAAAACTCCATCAGTAATTAAATCACGTGCTTGTGTTACCACTCCCTCATTATCATAAGGCGCGCTGCCTAGAGCACCTTTAATATGCGGACGTTCATCCATATGAATATTTTTAGGGAAAATTTGTTTACCGAGGTGGTCTAACAAAAATGTGGACTTGCGATATTGTGCGCCACCACGAACAGCACTTAAAAAATGAGAAATGAGTCCTTTAGCCACTTCAGCTTTAAAAATAACAGGCACTGAACCTGTTGGCATACCTCTTGCGCCAAGCCGACTCACTGTTCTTTGAGCAGCCATCTTGCCTATAGCTGATGCAGATTCTAATTGAGAGGCATCACGCTTAACGCTATACCAATAGTCACGTTGCATGGCATTATCTTGTTCTGCAATCATGCTTGCAGATATGCTATGACGAGACGTATTGTAGCCATTAATAAAGCCTGAGCTATTTCCATAAATACGTATGCCTGCGTGACTACTGACAGAGCCTCCTTCAGAATTAATGATGCGCTTATCTTCTGCTCGCGCTGCATCTTCACATTCTTTTGCTATATCAATCGCTTGGTCTGCGCTCACATCCCACGGATGATATAAATCTAAATCCTGAATTTCCTTTGCCATTAAATTTTCATCTGGCAAGCCCGAATAAGGATCATCTTCTGTATAGCGCGCAATATCACATGCGGCTTTCACCGTTTCTTTGACCGCTTTTAATGAAAAATCACTGGTACTGGCAGTACCTTTACGATTGCCAAAAAAGACCGTAATGCCTAAAGCCTTATCTCGATTAAATTCAATCGTTTCAACATCACCCATTCGAACCGTAACTGAAAGCCCTGACTCAACACTTAAACCGGCTTCTGCCGCTGATGCACCTTGCGACTTTGACTCTTTTAATAAATCATCGACAATCGATTTTAGTTTTTCTGAATCATAAGGATTAGAGGAATCTAAGTTCCCTGAACCGGATCTGGTGCTTTTTGTCGATGTGGGCATAACAACCTCATGCATAAAATTAGGTAAAATATATGTGATATCTTCTATTGTAAGACTACGAAGCAAGCATCACAAATGGCATAATAGCCCCATGATAAACGATGCAGATCTCCCTGAAAACACCGAAAATAATGATGACACCCAAGCCGCGGATCAAACTGATTTAATCAGTAAATCTCAGCGAAAACGCGATGCTAATGGTGTTCAACAATTAGGCAAAGATTTACTCGGACTATCTGTTGATAAGCTAAAAATTATCGAACTACCAGAATCACTCAGCAATGCTTTAGATGATGCCCGTCGTATTCGGAAAAACAGTGCATTAAAACGCCAACTTCAATATATCGGTAAACTCATGCGTAGTATGGATATTGAGCCTATTCGAGAGCAATACCTTAAACTTGTTAACCATTATGCAAAAGATGTTAAAGGTTTTCATCATTTAGAAAAATGGCGCGATCGACTTATTTCTGAAGGCGATAAAGCATTGGAAGAATTATTAATTCAAGCACCCAATACTGATAGACAACATTTAAGACAGCTTATCCGTCAATCAGAAAAAGAAAAAAAACTGAATAAGCCACCCAAGTCTGCGCGTGAAATATTTAAGTATCTAAAAATCTTACTCGAAGAAGACTAAAACATTATTCTCGCTTACGAAACCACCCCGTCAAACTTGCACGTTCACGGTTTGAAGCAAGTACTTCATGTTCAAATTCTGCGCTCATAAAACACACTAACGTTCCTGCTTCTGGTAACACTGATACTGTTTTACCATTTTTCAAGTAAAGCTGAAGCTGACCACCATCATCCTCGTGCCAATTTTCATTTAAATAATAAATAAGAGTCACAACACGTGTATCTTGATTTTTATGTTGATCAAGATGTCGTTTATAAAAAGCATTGGGTGAATACAAAGCAAAGTGAACTTCTAGTTCAAATAAACCTAAGTAAAACTGTTGATTGATCGCATCTTGTAATTGTTGAGCAATACTGAGAAAATTTTCTTGCGCTGATGTTAATCCAGTATTATCAAACCAACTTATTTCATCACTGCGAATATCTTGTTCTATATGAAAAAGATTTTTTCGACCAATACCCGCTTGTTGAAGCTGACCTTTTTCTCGAAGCGAATTTAATGTTTCTTGTAAAGCATGACTAAGCTCTTTAGAAAAAAAGTTTTTTTGTACTGACCAACCTTCTTTTTCAAGGCCATTAAGAATAAGTTCTACTTTATTTTTCAAAGAAAAAATACTATTTTAAGCATTAAAATTAGGCTGTGCCACCAACCGTTAGATTATCAATTTTCAAAGTGGGTTGGCCAACTCCGACAGGAACGCTTTGCCCTTCTTTACCGCAAACGCCTACGCCAGTATCTAGCTTGAGATCATTACCTACCATCGACACATGTTTTAATACTTCTGGACCATTGCCTATTAAAGTAGCACCTTTAATGGGGCGAGTTACTTTACCATTTTCAATTAAGTAAGCTTCACTTGCTGAAAAAACAAATTT
This sequence comes from Woeseiaceae bacterium, assembly GCA_045046865.1. Classification (GTDB taxonomy): domain Bacteria; phylum Pseudomonadota; class Gammaproteobacteria; order UBA6429; family Thiohalophilaceae; genus JAGLTQ01. Next base: position 78,147 of record JASFYW010000021.1, read on the forward strand.
ACCTGATGTAATATCCACTTGACCTCCACCAAAATTAACAGCATAAATCCCTTTTTCTACTGACTCTATAATTTCTTGCGGATCATGCTCTCCTGCTAACATATAGGTGTTTGTCATACGCGGCATAGGCAAGTGTGCATAGGATTCACGTCGACCATTGCCTGTAGATTCTTCACCCATTAACTCCGCATTCATTTTGTCTTGCATATAGCCTTTTAATACGCCTTTTTCTATCAGCATGGTTTGTTGAGTTTTCGTTCCCTCGTCATCCATGTTCAATGAGCCACGACGAGCATCTAAAGTACCATCGTCAACAATTGTACATAGTGAAGAGCCTACCGTTTCACCTATACGGCCACTAAAAGCAGAGCTGCCTTTACGATTAAAGTCTCCTTCAAGTCCATGGCCAATAGCTTCATGCAATAAAACACCCGGCCAACCTGAACCTAAGACAACCGGCATAGTGCCAGCAGGTGCAGCAATGGCTTTTAAATTAACCAGAGCTTGGCGACATGCTTCACGCGCAAAGCCTAAGGCTTTATCATCAGCTATAAAATAATCATAACCAACACGACCTCCACCACCTGAACTGGCTTGTTCTCGTTCATCACCGTCTTCTGCAATAACAGTGACGTTCATTCTGACTAATGGGCGAATATCGGCATTCAATGTACCATCACTCGATGCCACTAAAATAATTTCATGTACACCCACTAAACTGGCTATTACTTGTTTGATGCGTGGGTCTTGTTTACGTGCTTCAGCATCAACTTGTTTTAGTAAATCTATCTTTTCATCGGTACTTAATGTATCGAGTGGATCAACAGGTAGGTATAGTGAATTTGATTCGTTTTTCTTCCATGCTTGCACTTGTTTTTCTTGGCCAACACGCGCAATAGATTTTGCTGCATTAGCGGCTTGGTTTAATGCAGGCAAGATAATTTCATCTGAATATGAAAAACCTGTTTTTTCACCACTAACGGCTCTAACCCCTACACCTTGTTCGATGTTATAACTTCCTTCTTTGACGATACTATCTTCTAGTACCCATGACTCATGGCGTGATGTTTGAAAATAAAGATCAGCCCGATTAATACTGTTGCCCATTATTTGATCGAGAACATTCTGTAAATCATTAACATCTAAGCCTGTTGGTGTTAATAAGGCTTCTGTTGCTGTGTCAATATAACTCATAATAAAATTTACTCTTTCGGTAAAGTACAAGAAATTTTTCTATTTTGTAACACAGGAAAACTTCTACGAATATCTTTTAGCTTGCCGAGATCAATATCAGCAAGCACATAACCTGAACCTTGTGGAAAACGATCTAAAACAGTACCCCAAGGATCAACAATCATACTGTCGCCATATGTTTCTCGCCCATTAACATGGTATCCACCTTGTGCTGAGGCAACGACATAACATAAATTTTCAATAGCACGAGCACGTAATAAAATATCCCAATGTGCTTTTCCTGTTACCGCAGTAAAAGCCGCCGGTAAGACAATTATTTCTGCACCTTGTAACACAAGCTGTCTAAATAATTCAGGAAAGCGTAAATCATAACAAATAGCTAATCCAACGCGCCCAAAAGGAGTATCAACGACCACAGCTTTATTGCCAGCCTCAAGTGTTTCTGATTCTTTGTAAGACTCACCTGTCATTTCAATATTGACATCAAACAAATGCACTTTGTTATAACGACTAACTTGCTCACCTTGATCATTGTAAACAAGACATGAGGCATACACTTTAGATTCGTAGTTAGAATCGTTTTTATCCAACTTTAATGGGATAGTCCCTGCGACTAGCCAAATTTGATGCTTGCTTGCTTGCTCCGAAAGGAATTTTTGAATCGGACCAGAACCTTCAGCTTCTGCAATTTTAAGTTGTTCAGCATCATCATCTCCCATCATGGCAAATGTTTCAGGTAAAACAATGAGTTTTGCACCTAAAGATGCCGCTTTAGATATTTGCTCCCCTACCTCAGATAAGTTTGCATGAATATTAGGGCCAGACGCCATTTGAATGGCAGCAAATTTAGACATATTTGATTCTATTTAAGAACACGAAGTTCAATCGCTGTTGAAAGAGTACTACCGAGAACGAGTTCAATTCTTGTTGAGCTAAGTCCTAAAGCTACCAACCAACTACGCAGCTCATTAGCCCATAACGTACCTTCATCTCCACCCGGATATTTCACCTGAAGCTTGGCATTCGAGTCTTTTTGTAATTGTTCCATCACCACGCTAACCGCAGGCATTGTTAATAATGTTACAGACGACTTGGGTATTAACCAATCATTAGCTTGTATTAATTCGACGTTTGCCGCCACGCTGATCTTTGAAATAAAGAAAATAAATAAGAAAAGTGATAGTGATTTCATAAATACAAGCATATCATCACTCATCATTTGTTACCTCTTCAATGATAGGTTTTTCCCAACTACCACTTACTTCGTAGGTCTTTATAGATGCTTTATCAAACTGCTCTCCGGTCAATTTATCAATTAACCATAAGCCAATGCCAGCTGGTAAATTAACCAACAAGGCTGTCACCCCTGCAACGCCTCCTCCCACATCTGGAGTGACTTCAATGGTTGTTTCAAAATCTTTATCTGCAAGCCCTATTCGCCCATCTGCTGTGATAGAAGCAATAGGACTTTCAATTTCGAATCCGTCCATATAAGCATCACCACTATCTATCATTATTTCACCTGATGCGGTATCAAATTTAAAGCCGTCTTTAAATGATTCATCAAAATCACCAAAGAGTTTTCTTGGTAAAGAGCTGAGACTAAGTAAACCTAATAAGCGACCTGCCCCGGCATCAATATCTTTAATAAATCCATTATTAATATTAATTTTAGCTTTGCCATTTAATCGTTCCATTGAAAACTGGGATGGAGCCCCCTGCCAATTATACTCACTGAGTATTTTCGTTTCACCGTTAAGAATAAACTGAGATAGCTCTAAAGACTTCAACATATTGCCGAAGTTTCCACAACTTAACGTTACATTAAGTGTACTGCTGTGTTTTTTGTTTTTATACTGCCATCGGCCATTAGCAAACAATTTCATATCTTGAGATGATAAAATTATTTCATCAAACTTAAGTCCATATTTATAATGTGATGATTTAAAATCTAACCGACCTAAATCCATTTTATTAAAGTATAACTTTTGAACAATTCCTTCTATAGAAGGGAGATACTGAGGGTTTGATGGTTCACTATTGCTTTTGTTAGAGTCAGATAAAACCCTAAGTTTTTTCAAATTAACTACTATCGGATTTTTAAAAAATGATTGTGGTTTTTTCTGTTTTTTATTTAAGCCTAATGCTTTAAACCATTTTGAAGGGGTAATATCTCCTAGCGTGCCATCGATATAAAGCACATCCTTTTTTGGTAGAACGGCTGTATTAGCAGAAAAAGCGACTGCTCCTTTTTTTAAAGAAGCCCCCCCCTCTAACGATTCGATAACAAAAATAGCCGATGCTTTTTTCTTTATTCCAATCTGATATGAAGTCCTATTTTTTGCATTAAAAGTGGTTAGCAAATTAAAGTTTAATGCTTTTTCTGGTGATTTTTTATAGCCGTTTGGTAAGTCCACGCCTATACCCAATAATTTGCTTTTAACATTTAATGAGGGAAAGCTGTTTTTTGACGTTGATGTTTTTTGTGAAAAACTCACAGGGAAATTCATTTTTATTTCAAGTTCTGTTTTACCATTTATTTTATTAGCACCAGGAATATCAAAACGTTTTAATATTAACCCCGGCTCATGACTAAATTTGCTGATAACAGAAATTGATTTATTATTAGAACGTACTTTTAGATTTGAATTCACGCCTAATATAGCGGCATTCATATTTTCACTTGAAAAGGCTTTATCTGAAAAAAGTAATTTTCCTGAAAAATGGGTAATATCGACTTTATCCTTTAACATAAACAATGATGAATCATTGAGTGTTGATGAACCAGAATAAGTAATACGCTGATCTAAACCATTAAGAGGTATTTTTAATTCCAACTCAGTGTCTACCCTGCCCAACACTCTCATTCCATTTATTGTTTCTTTTGCTGAAGATAAGATAGGGCTATTTTTCAAGAAACCCAATGTATTCTCAAGCAAGCCATTTGCGATTATTTTTATTTTTAACTCTGGATTGAAAAAATCTTTAACTACAATACTGGAGTCATAAACCACATTTGCATTTGCCATAGCATTTAATAACTTAATGTTCATCCCTTGGCTATCGAAATGCCCTTTAATATTAGCCTTATTAAGCATAGGCCAGCCGTCTTGGTAGTTAACCTCAACATTTGATGCTGTGACATCAACATCAAATATGCCATTATGCTTTTTAAAAGGAAAATCATTAATCCGGCCGTTAAAAATAATACTGGCTTCTTCAGTAGTACCAGCCAGTATGCCCTCATCAATCCACTTAACTAAAGAATCATTCATGATGCCAACCGGCAAATATTGAGATATATTGGAGGCATCGCCTCTTATTACATGTGTTTGTAAATCAAGATGAGGGGAATCTTTCCCTAATGGAACCCATAATTTAAGTTTAGATTCAGCTTCAAGATCATCATTCTCTAGATGTAAGTGTGGTATATCAAACAACAACCCTTTTGTTAGTTTAGAAAATAAAATTTCAGATGAAAAATATGATATTTTTAAATCTTTTCTAAACAAACCAGAAAATCCTGCCGTCAATGAATCTGAAGAAAGCGATATTTTTCCTTCATTATTTGAATAACTTATTTGACCATTCAAATTAACAATCTTTGGTATATTTTCCCAGGCATTAAAAGCCACTTGATTAAAGTCTATATTAATCGCATTTAAGCTATTATTTACTACATCTAGTTTGAAAGTGTTAACTTGCCCATGAATATTAATGTTTTTAATTTCTTTTTTGTATTTTTCACTAACAAAGTTATTATCTACAACAATTGCGGCAACCGACTCTAACTTTATATCTTCGACTTTAATATTGACTGTTTTATTTTTATGGTTAAATGAAACTAAAAAATCAATATCTTTTAAGGATTGATTACTGTTCTTATAATTAAAATTTTCTACTGCAACGCCCCATGTGCCTTCCTCATCTAATACTGCATCAAACACACTAGACGCAGAAGGGATAGAAATAATATCAGAATAACGACGTTTATATAGAAGGTTGTTTAATTTTATCTTGCCACTTAATTGTTTTAATTTATTATTTTTCCAATCAAACCATAACTCAAACTCAGCTTCACCATCTCTAATATTTACTCTTTTGTTTTTTGTATAATACCTGATAGGCTTAAAGTTGATCCGTTCACTTTCGACAAAAGCTTTTACTTCCCATTTTTTTGGTTCTAATACTGAACCATTAATATCAACAGATAGTTTTATCTTGTCGCCCAGCTCGGCAGGCAAATGACTTGTTAAAATAAGCTGATGTCTCTCAGGCGTATTTTGTAGTAGTACATTTAATTGATTAAATTCCCATTGCAAACCTGAATTCTGTTCGTCTTTCCAGATAATCTGACTATTATCGATTAACAACTCTGTTTGTTGTGACAACAACCGTTGTACTAAAGGATTATTTTCATTATCAGGTGTGCTTTTAAAAAATGACATATCAACATTTTTTATACTGATTTCGCCATTAACATCGCGTTTAATATTTAATTTTAAATCACGAACAATTAATTGTATTGGCGTTATTTTCTGTTCAAATAATAGGTCACGAAATGAGATACCAACGTCAATTCGTGGTATGTGTAACAAACTTATTTTTTTAACTTTTGAAATAACATCAACATTATGAAAAATTAAGGTGGGGGTAATACCACTTAATTTAGCATCCATTTTTCCTATTTTTACAGGTTGTTTTAATAAGCTAGAAGCAAGCTGTTCTACTTCAGCTTGATATAGATTCGCGTTTGAGAGCACAAAGCGCATGCTTGCTATAGCAAGCGCACTCAAAATCACAACCGTTGCAATGCTATATCCAACAATAGATTTTATTTTATGAAATAAAGAAGATTTTGTTAACATGAATATCGAGCGTTCTCTTACATTAAAACAACATCAAAATGTTCTTGGTTGTATTCTGTTTCAACTTGAAAGCGTATCGGCTTACCAATAAAGTCTTCAAGCTCTGCAATACTCGTGGCTTCTTCATCTAACATAAGATCAATTACAGATTGTGAAGCAAGCACTAAAAATTCTTTAGCATCAAACTGCCTCGCTTCTCTTATAATTTCTCGATAAATTTCAAAACAAACCGTTTCTGCTGTTCTTAATGAAGCGCGTCCATTACAACATGGGCAAGGTTCACACAAAATATGCTCTAAACTTTCTCGCGTGCGTTTACGTGTCATTTCAACTAAACCTAAGGATGATACGCTACACACATTTGTTTTAGCATGATCACCCTCTAGAAATTTATCTAAGGATCGCATTACCTGTTTCTTATGCTCCTCATTCGTCATATCAATGAAATCGATAATGATAATACCGCCTAAATTTCTTAAGCGTAGTTGACGAACGATAGCTTGTGCTGATTCTAGGTTTGTTTTAAATATTGTCTCTTCTAAATTTCGATGTCCTACAAAACCACCTGTATTCACATCAACCGTAGTCATGGCTTCTGTTTGGTCTATAATTAAATAGCCACCTGATTTTAAAGGTACTCTACGTTCTAATGAACGTTGTATTTCATCTTCAACGCCGTACAAATCAAAAATGGGACGTTCACCCGGATAATGCTCAATCCTATTTTCTAGCTCAGGCATAAACTTTGTAGCAAACTTCAATACCCTTTCATACGTTGAACGTGAATCTACTCTCACTTTTTCAATTTCTATACCACTCAAATCACGCATTGTACGCATCACCAGTGACATGTCTTCGTGAATTAAGGTTTCCTTTTTTGCGAGCTTACTTGCATCCAGAATATTGTTCCAAATCTTTTGTAAAAACTGCATATCGTTATAAATAGCTTCTTCGGAAATTCCTTCTGCAACTGTTCGAGCTATATATCCACCTTTCTCAAATTCTTCTGAATATCCCGTTATGGTATCTTTCAATCGTTGGCGCTCAGTATCGTCTTCAATACGTTGAGAAATGCCTACGTGACATATCCCTGGCATATAAACCAAATAACGAGAAGGAAATGAAATTTGCGTGGTTAATCGCGCTCCTTTAGTGCCCATGGGATCTTTTACCACCTGAACAAGTAACTCTTGTCCTTCGCGCAGTAATTCCATAATAATATCTGAGGGCTCTCCCCCATCACCATTTTTACCATTCGGCTGTGCAATATCTGAAACATGTAAAAAAGCGGTACGTTCAAGCCCCACCTCTAAAAATGCCGCCTGCATACCGGGCAAAACACGAACGACATTACCTTTATAAATATTACCCACGAGCCCACGCTTACGCTCTCTTTCTATATGTACTTCCTGTAATAATCCATTTTCAACATAGGCAACGCGGGTTTCTTGAGGGGTAACATTAATCAGTAATTCTTCACTCATATTTATTCCTTATATAATCCTAAGCCTATGATACTACTAAGGATTCTGTGGTAATACCCGCTTTTTCTAGAAGTTTCACGGTTTCATACAAAGGCAACCCCATCACACCAGAATAACTACCTGATAAGTGTGTGATAAATGCTGCGGCCAAGCCCTGAATGGCATAAGAACCTGCCTTATCATCACATTCTTTGGTCGCCACATACTTTTCAATCTCAGTTTCTGTGATATTTTTAAAGCTCACATTACTGACACTGATTTGAGTATTCAGTTCAGCTTCAGAGCTTGGCGTTTGTTTGGTCGCCAAAGAGACCGCAGTCATAACCTGATGAGTTTGTCCTGATAATAAATGCAGCATTCTTCTCGCATCATCATGATTTTTAGGTTTACCTAAAATTTCACCTGAGATGACCACCAAAGTATCCGAGCCTAAAACAATATTTTGTGATGACGTTAGCGTGTTCAGTCCCGCGATAGCCTTTTCTTGAGCCAAGCGAATAACATAGTTTTCTGCTAACTCATCTGTTTTAACAGACTCATCAATATCTACAGAAATAACGGTGAAAGAAAAACCAACTTGAGAAAGTAATTCTCGACGACGTGGAGACTGTGAAGCTAAAAATAGTTTTTTATTTGAAGTCATGACAAAAATAGTTATAAGCCTTGTGATTACGACTTATGGTATGGGTGACCTTTTAAAATTGTTGAAGCGCGATAAAGCTGTTCAGCAAGGACAACGCGAACGAGTGGATGAGGAAGAGTTAGTTTAGAAAGAGAAATTTTTTGATCGGCACTTTTTAAACACTCTGGCGCTAAACCTTCTGGCCCGCCAATCAAAAGGGCGATATCCTGACCTGAGGCTTGCCATGTTTTTAATTCTTGCGCTAAATCTTCGGTTGAACAGGACTTTCCTAAAACATCCAAGACAACAATACGAGATGATTTCGGTATTGCCGCAAGCATCTTTTTTCCTTCTTGCTCAGTGAGGCGTTTAATATCGCTATTTTTTCCGCGTTTGCCTGCCGGTATTTCTACGAGTTTAATTTTACTCTCTGGCGGCATGCGCTTAGCATATTCATTAAAGCCTTCTTCCACCCAAGCCGGCATACGTGTTCCAACGGCAATCAGGTGGATAAGCATAACAATTATTCAGATACTTCTGGGCTGTCATCACCCCAAAGTTTTTCTAGGTTATAAAATTCTCTTGTCGCTGTTTGCATAACATGAACAACAACATCGCCTAAATCTACCAGTATCCATTCATTAGCCTCATCGCCTTCCACACCAAGAGCAGGGAAACCTGCTTTTTTAGCTTTATCAGCCACGCTATTAGCCAAAGATTTCACCTGACGCGATGAACTACCGCTAGCAAAAACCATAATATCCGTCACACTGCTTTTAGATAAGACATCTAATGTTTTAATATCAATGCCTTTAATATCTTCTAATGCTTCAACGGCGAGTTCACAAAGTTGTTTTGAATTCATAAATTAATCCTAATATATATTTTGCTGGTGGAGCAATTTTAATACTGCATCCGGTAATAAAAACTGTAACTCTTTTCCTTGCAACCAATCCTTGCGAATTTTGGTTGCAGATATATCTAACTGTGTAACAGGCACAAAACAAACCATGCCCTGTTGTCTTTTTTGGAAAACATCAATATCTACAATACGCGGCTTAAGTTTGTTAACTAAAAACTTGTTTAGTTCTACAAGCTTCCCCCTTTCAGGTCGTTGCATAACGGCGATATTGGCGTAATCAAAAATCTTTTCCCATTGATGCCATTGCGCTAAACCATTAAAGGCATCTGTTCCTAAAATCAAACAAAGTGATTGAGATGGAAAGTCTTTTTTCAAACTTGCCAAAGTATCAACCATGTATGACAAACCTTCGCGCCGCACTTCACGATCATCCACCGTGAATTTATTTTGTCCAGCCACTGCTGCGCGCACCATAGACAATCGTTGTGTTGGAGTCGCCACGGGTTTATTTCTATGCGCCGGCTCTCCACAAGGAATAAAACGAACTTCGTCCAAACCTAAACGTTGTTGCACATCTAATGCTGTTCGCAAATGCCCATAGTGAACAGGATCGAATGTTCCGCCCAATATGCCAATCATAAAATTTCAGCCAATAAATTACTGACGTATATGTCCATCACCGATCACAATGTATTTTTGAGAGGTTAAACCTTCTAAACCAACCGGCCCACGGACATGAATTTTATCGGTACTTATTCCAATTTCAGCACCTAAGCCATATTCAAAACCATCTGCGAATCGAGTCGAAGCATTAATCATCACAGAACTTGAATCCACTTCCTGCATAAACTTGCGTGCAATAGCAATGTTTTCGGTAATAATTGATTCTGTATGCCCTGAACTGTGTTTATGAATATGCTCAACCGCTTCATCAAAACCATCTACCACACGAATAGAAAGAATAGGTGCAAGATATTCTTCGTCCCAATCTTCTTCTGTGGCGGCATTAATACCCGGTAAAATTTCTTGAGTGATCGAGCAACCACGTAACTCAACACCTTCATCAATATACATTTGACCTAACTCTGGCAACACATCTTCTGCAACCGTTTGACTAACCAATAATGTTTCCATGGTGTTACACGTACCATAGCGTTGTGTTTTTGAATTAAAAGCCACGCTGATTGCTTGATGTAAATTTGCATCATCATCAATATAAACATGGCAGACACCGTGAAGATGTTTAATCACAGGAACACGTGCTTCTGCACTGATGCGTTTGATTAAACCTTTACCACCACGCGGAACGATCACATCAACATAGTCTTGCATAGTGATAAGCTCACCTACCGCCGCACGATCCGTTGTTTCAATGACTTGTACCGTCGCTTTTGCTAACCCTGCTTTTTCAAGGCCGTCATGAATACATTTAGCAATCGCTTGATTAGAATATTGTGCTTCCGAACCACCGCGCAGAATTGCTGCATTGCCTGACTTTAAACATAATGCCGCAGCATCTGCTGTCACGTTAGGGCGTGACTCATAAATAATTCCAATCACACCGAGAGGCACTCGCATTTTACCGACTTGAATACCACTTGGTCGATAATTTAAATCTGTAATTGCGCCAACAGGATCAGGCAAGGCAACAATTTGGCGAATACCTTCCGACATGCCTTTAATACGTTCATCATTTAATGCAAGCCGATCAAGCAAGGCTTCATCTAAGCCATTCTTCGCTCCCGCATCCATGTCTTTTTTATTTGCCGCAAGCAATTCAGCACTGCGCGTTTCAATCGCATCAGCAATCGCTAACAATGCATCGTTCTTTTGCCCTGTGTTAGCGCGATTTAATTCGCGTGATGCTGCTCGTGCTTGTTGGCCGAGCTCGTTCATGTATTTTTTAATGTCCATTAGTCTTTTCTCATTCTATCTTGTTGCAATCTGTTCTGCTGTCAATGGTGCTAGTGACACACCAGAGATCCGTAATGTTAATTGTAGCAACTCATCCCAAGGTTTGCCTGTCGCAATGCCTTTACACATACGTTCTATACGCCCTGCCACCAATAAAAAAGCTTGCCAGCGTTTTAATGTATGACGTTTTAACCCCGCATTAAGGACAACTTTTCGTTTATCCCAAATCCGATGTTGCTTAAATGCCTGCTCAATATTTTGGCCTTGAGCAACGGCATTCGATATTTTCTCTAACGTCCGAAGCTGATACATTAATGCACCAAGTATATGTAAAACGTCTTCACCTTCACTTTTTAAGCCATGCAATATACGTGAAACCCTAACGGGATCACCTTGTAACGCAACATCGACCAAAGCAAAGGAATCAAAACGCGCACTATCACTAACTGCATCGACCACTTGCTCGGCTGTAATATTGCCTTCACCATAAAGCAATCGTAACTTTTCTAATTCTTGATCAGCAGCCAATAAATTACCTTCTACTTGCTCAGCTAAAACAGTCAAAGCATCTTCTGTTGCTTGTAAACCTCGTAGTTGCATGCGACCTTTCAGCCATGATGGTAATTCTTTAATTTCAAGAGGCCATACAGCAAGCGTTGCTCCTGCGGAATCTAAGGCTTTAAACCATTTACTTTTCGTTTGGTTAGCATCTAACTTACCTGAAACAATAATTAATAAATTATCTTCCGGTATCGCATTGGTATAAGCCACTAATGCTTTACTACCTTTGTCACCCGGCTTCCCTGTTGGGATACGAAGTTCAATGACTTTTTTTTCTGCAAACAAAGACATACTAGCAGCGGAACGGACTAATTCATCCCAATCAAAGCTACGATCTACATGATAAACTTCTCGCTCTGTATAACCTTGCAGCTTCGCGGCTTCACGAATCAAACGGACTGATTCGTCTTGCTGAAAAGGTTCATCACCACTAATAAAATAAACAGGCTGTAACTGTTTATCTAAGTGTGATTGAAGTTGATTAAAATAAATTTTCATTTAGTAATTTTAGCTTTATTTATTTTTAACGCGTTTCGCATTAAATATTTTAATCGTCGAACCAGTTGCAACATCGCCGCTACACGCATGTCATTATTTAATTGAATTTCTTCATTTGCTTTTACTAAAACCAAATTCGCATCAAATAAATATTCTCGTTTTTCTGTAATGCTTTGCATCGGTACTATTTCAACGATCTTCTGCTGAGAATTTTCATCTGTATTTGCTTTCGCTACCTTTCTAATTACAGAGAACCCCAAGTGATAATTCAATTCATATTGATTTGCTAACCCATTCACATCTAAAGATAGGACTCGTTTCGAAAACGTCTCTGGTTTAATATTCAATAAGATATCTGATTCATCTAATACATTAATTTTTGCTTCACTTAAGGCTTCTATTAAAGCTCGACCAAGCTCACTGTGATTATTAACGCCTTGCAACTGTACTTCAGGCAACACCGATGATAGATCTTGACTGCCACGCAGGTGGAAACCGCAACTTGCTAGTACAAAGTTGAGTAATAATATAAATGTGAGTTTTCTATTTTTCATAGTATACGGTTGCTTTTCAGAGCAGAATACAGATCGAGAAGATTTAAATTACGACGCGCAAAAGACTGCCATCCCTAGCTTGCTCGACTGCCACGTCCGTGTGGCAGACGGTCGAAATTTAAATCTTCTCATTCTGTATCCTAAGTTTCAAATAAATAGTTATGTTATTTTTTAAATAAATTCCTAACAAGATCATTCTATAACTATGTCTTTTCTATATTACGGGTAAAAAAGTAGGTTATGGAATGGAGGGAAGCGAATCTCGTCCGTCTGCAGCATGGAAGCTGCAGCCGAGCAAGCCAGGGATGGCAGTCTTTTGCGCGACGTGATTTGCTTCCCTCCGTTGCGTAACCGGAGACATCATACTTTCTAAAACGTACCACCTACTTAACCAAATTTACTTAACTACAATATTAACCAACTTACCAGGCACAACAATAACTTTAACTATATCCTTACCATCAGTAAATTTCTTTACGTTATCATCTGTGACCGCTGCTGCCTCAATTTCGTCTTTCGTTGCGCTAACCGCCACTTCAATACGTGAACGTAACTTACCGTTCACTTGTACAATAATTTGTAAATTGTCTTTTACTAAAGCAGACTCATCTACTTTAGGCCAAGCTTGATCTAATACTTTTCCACCTTTGCTTAATATATCCCATAATTCATGAGTAATATGAGGCACTATTGGAGATAAGAGGAGAGTAATGGATTCTAAACTTTCCTCCATTACTGCTCGACCTTGTTCACTTTCATCTTTAAATTTCATTAAAATGTTTATTAATTCCATTACCGAAGCAATGGCAGTATTAAAAGTAAAACGTCGACCTATATCATCACTTACTTTAGAAATTGTTTCATGTGTTAAACGACGTATATTTTTTTGTTTCTCATTTAATATCTCTTTATCTATAGAGACCTTATCACCCAAGGCAACATGCTCATAAACTAAACGCCATAAACGTTTAAGGAAACGAGATGCACCTTCAACACCGGCATCACTCCATTCCAACGACTGTTCAGGCGGAGCTGCAAACATCATAAACAAACGTGCCGTATCCGCACCGTATTGCTCTATTAAACCCTGAGGGTCTACCGTATTACCTTTTGACTTAGACATTTTAACGCCATCTTTCAGCACCATGCCTTGGGTTAATAAGTTTTTAAAAGGTTCATCGTTTGTGGTTAAGCCTACATCGCGCATTAATTTATTAAAGAAACGGGCATAAAGTAAATGTAAAATCGCATGTTCAATGCCGCCAACATATTGATCAACAGGTAACCAATAGTTTGCGCGTTCATCCAACATCGCTTCGTCATTATCCGCCGAGGTATAGCGTGCGTAATACCATGATGATTCCATAAAGGTATCAAAGGTATCTGTTTC
>JASFYW010000022.1:0-5257 GCA_045046865.1 Woeseiaceae bacterium
CTGTTTAACTTCATGTTCTAGCGCTTTGATTCTGCGCTGCTCTTCTGAAATAGGCGTGCCAGGTGAAACATCACCATCTCGCTCTTTACGAAGTTTGCGTGCCCATGCATCCACAGTGGATTTGCCGACACTCATGGCATCAGCCGCTTCTCGAATGGAGTACCCTTTATCAACAACTAACTCGGCTACTTCTTGCCTGAATTCAGGTTTAAAATGTTTTCTTGTCATGTAACTACCTTTTTAATGATGATTATAATATCACCTTTAAATCGGTGGCCAAATTTAGTATGCCACTACAGTGTTGGGAGGTTGTTAATCCCAATTTCTAAAATAAGTAGTAAGGCGACAGGTGTCGATGTTTCGGAGTCAATGCTTAAAGAGGCTAAAAATAATCTTAAGATATTTTCTATTGTTAATGCAAATCTCATAGAATCAGAGGATTGCGAAAATCTAGCGCCATCTGCATTTGACTTTGTGCATTCATTTATAGTTTTTCAGCATATTCCTGTGAAATATGGGATGGTAATATTTAATAATATTATGAATTCTCTTAAATCTGGTGGGGTCGGTGTGCTGCACTTTACTTATTTTAATCCAGGGTTGCATGGAGCCAAAGGGTTTGTTAAACGATATTTTCCATTTTTAAAATCAATAATGAAGATGCTTAAACGAGAAGCTATTCAACCAGAAATGCAGATGAACGAGTATGATTTAAATGGAATATATGAACAATTGACTATACACGGTGTGAGTGTTGCTTATTCAGAGATGACGGATCACGGTGGTATTAAAGGTATCTGCCTTTACTTTAAAAAGAGTTAGCTGGAATAGAGGTCACGTGCAAAGGTCTCTATTAGCCTGTGCTTCCCATTAAAGATCTTAGCTAAAAACCAGAAGAAGAAAGGCTCAAGCTAATTGATGAGATGGAGCTGGAGAATGTATAGATCTATAAGTGAGGCTGTAAATTATTATGTGTAACTGCCTATAATTAACGCCAGAAATGGCTAGGATAGGCAATTATGAAAACAGAAGATATACAAGCATTGGCTGCAGAAGCCGCAAACAACATCTGGTCTGAAAAAGACTTAAATGATTTCAAACAACTACTAACGAAGATGACGCTGAGCTTGATGAGCATTTAGGCTACGACAAACACGAAAAATAAAACACTCTAAATAGTCTAAACGGTTATTCTACCAAGACTCTTCAGACTGAAGACGGTCAATTTGAGCTTAAAACACCGCGTGATCGTAATAACGATTTTAACCCGAAATAGTTAAAAAGAAGCAGCGTCGTTTTATTTCAATGAGTGATAAGATTTTATTTCTTTACGCCCAAGGGATGACAGCGCGCGAAGTTGTTACTACTTTAAAAGAATTATACGACACCGAAATATCGGCTGCATTGGTTTCCAGAGTAACTGATGCGGTAATTGATCAGGTTGTGGAATGGCAAGCTCGTCCTCTTGATCCTGTTTATCCCATTGTTTATTTAGACTCTATTGTGCTTAAAATTCGGCAGAACAAACAGGTTATTAACAAAGCAATTTACCTGGCATTAGGCGTTAATCTTGAAGGCCACAAAGAATTATTAGGCATGTGGATCTCGGAAAACGAGGACGCTAAATATTGGTTGGGTGTACTCACATAATTACAAAATAGAGGCGTAAAAAATATATTAATTGCTTGTGTTGGTGGTTTAAAAGGCTTCCCTGATGCAATTAATAGCGATTACCCTGACACCCATATCCAGCTCTGCATTGTCCATATGGTGCGTAACTCAATGAAGTTTGTGCCATGGAATGATTACAAAGCTATCGCTGCAGATTTAAAGTTAATTTATAAATCCGCAACCGAAGAAGATGTGCTACTCTCACTCGATCAATTTGCAGAGCAATGGGATGATAAATATCCGCAAATCAGTAAATCCTAGCGTGCTCACTGGCAGAACTTAAATACATTGTTTAATTACCAATCAGACATACGCAAAGCGATTTATACAACCAATGCAATTGAATCGTTGAACAGTGTTATTCGAAAGACGAGGAAGAAAAGAAAACTATTTCCAACGGATGATTCAGCAAGGAAGGTTATTTATTTAGCCATTCAACAAGCATCCAAAAAATGGACGATGCCCATTAGAAATTGGAAACCTGCACTGAAGCGGTTTACTATTGAGTTTGAAGAACGTTTAGCTGATTATATTTAACAATGACAGTTACACAGAATTACTTATACCATCTTATAAGTTATTGTTTCGTTTGATGAAATTAGTTTATAATACATTAAATTTAAATCAGGGATTATTTCTGTCGTGTTCGGTAAATCTATATTCAAAAACTATTCAGGCTTCATAAATTTATCTGCAAGAGTAACAGACCCTTTAGTCGTTGTTCTAGCGGCTATCATGGCCTATTTAATTCGTTTTCCATTTAATGCTGCCCTTTTACCTAATGATTATCGTTCTCTTGTTTTATTTGCAGTTTTTTGTGTTGTATTAATCTTTCCTTCCTTCAGCCTATATGCCTCATGGAGAGGTCAAAGCTTGTTAAAGCAGGCAAGAACCATATTTTTTGCCTGGATTACTGTTGTATTACTGATGATAATTATCTTGTTCAGTTTAAAAATCTCAGCAGATTATTCACGTTTATGGCTAGGCTGGTGGATGATGCTAGGTTTAGCTTTTTTGTTAGTCTTTCGGATGTGTATTTTTGGTTTTCTGCAATATCAGCGTATGAAAGGTAAAAATTTCCGCAGTGTATTGGTTGTGGGTGCAGGTGATTTAGGGGAAAGACTAATTAATCAGGTGAAAGAATCGCCATGGATGGGGTTTAATATAGTTGGTTTGTTTGATGATGATGAGTCGCTTCATGGGCAGGTAGTGGGTGGTTATAAAGTAACGGGTGGTTTATCTGATGTTGAGGCTTTTTTTAAGGGTTCTCAGAATCAGGTAGATGAAGTCTGGATAGCATTGCCATTAAGGGCTGAACAGCGGGTTAAAGAGTTATTGTATGCGCTTCGTCATCACACAGTTAACATAAAGTTAATTCCGGATATTTTTGGTTTTTCACTACTTAATCACTCAATGACTGAGATTGCTGGTTTGCCTGCTGTAAATCTATCTGATACACCTATGGGTGGGAGTAATCAAATAATTAAAGCGATTGAAGATCGATTCTTAGCATTATGCATTTTTATCTTTATAAGCCCAATTTTACTCATTATAGCTATAACTATCAAAGTAACTTCACAGGGTTCTATTTTGTTTAAGCAAAAACGACACGGGTGGGATGGTAAAATTATCAATGTATACAAATTCAGGACGATGAAAGTACACACTGAAGATAACTGTTGTGTGACGCAGGCATCTGAAAATGATGCTCGTATAACACCCTTTGGAGCCTTTTTACGACGTACTAGTTTAGATGAATTGCCTCAGTTCTATAATGTTTTGCAGGGGCGTATGTCTATTGTCGGGCCTAGACCTCATGCGGTTCAGCATAATGAGCTTTATAAAGAGCAAGTTAATCAATATATGCTTCGTCATATGGTTAAACCTGGTATTACCGGCTGGGCGCAGGTTAATGGTTTCCGTGGTGAAACAGATACGCTAGATAAGATGAAAAATCGGGTTGAGTTAGATTTGTATTACATTGAAAACTGGTCTTTATTGTTTGATTTAAAGATAATATTTTTGACGATATTTAAGGGGTTTATCCATAAAAATGCGTATTAGTATAAAGTTAGAAGTTGTTAGTCGTGAGACTATGCCTATATATGGTATTTAAATTGAACTTTATGGATAGTTATTAAAATAACCGTTATAATTCAGTGTGTTTGATTTTTTTAATGTAACTTATTGATTTTTTTCTATAAATTAAAGGGTGATTCCCTTATGTTTATGTATTACTGGATGTTTTCTTGGGTATTTACCTTAATTCAAAGGACCGGATATTAGCGGCAAGCTCTGTTAGGTATAAGCTTATGAGCCTGATGTCTGTAGCTTATTTACTGATTTTTCCTTTATCTTCAACGGTGCTTCCTGTTGTTTCAGGTGCAATTGTGACACTTATCATATTAAGTTCAATTGCATTATATCTTTTTCCTCAAAAAGGAATGCAGCACTTTAATCACGAAGAACGCTTATTTTATTTTTCTGTTAGCTCGATAGTGATTGTTGCGGTTCTGGCAACGGCAATTTCAGGTATGGAATATCAGGGCATGAAAATGTTGGGTAAATTTATTTATTTATTGATGGTAATCCCTGCATATTTTTATTTTAAGAATATTCGAATAAAAGCTGGATGGGTATGGTATGGCTTAGTTTTAGGCGCGTTTGTTTCTGCTGCGGTGGGTATTTTTGAAATTGCTACTGATACCTATAAATCAGGTTATCCAGGCCGAGCTAAGGGAGCAACACATCCGATAATATTTGGTGATTTGGCTCTATTAATCGGTGTTATGTCATTGGCTGGATTAGGTTGGTTTAAGTCCCAGAGTCGGAGGCATATATTATTGCCAATTGTGGCTCTTAGTTGTGGACTTCTGGCAAGTATATTGTCTCAATCTCGAGGTGGCTGGGTTGCCATACCTTTTTTAGCTATTATATTACTTCGCTACTCACCTTTGCATATATCTAGATTAAAAATATTAATAGGTGTTTTTGCATTTGTCGGCGCAATTACGCTCGCATATCAGGTGCCACAAACAGGGATAATAGAAAGAGTAGATAAAACAATTGACAATATTAATAATTATTTCACAGCAGACGAGATGAAAGCAGCAGGTGGTACATCAGTAACTTCACGATTTGAGATGTGGCAGGCATCCTGGTCTATATTTTTAGATAATCCACTGGTTGGTGTTGGTTGGGGGCACTATCAAAAAAATGCTAAAGTGTTAGTTCAAAAAGGTGAAAGAAACCGCTCAGCGGGTAACTGGAGTCATCCTCATAATCAATTTATATCTGCTATGGTAAATGGTGGTGTTTTTGCGCTTATAGCTATAATTATACTTTTTTACATACCAGCAAGAATTTTTTATAAAGCCTGTAAATCACCTGAAAAATCAGATGATGCAAGGAGTATGGCGTTAGCCGGGTTACTCTTGATGGTTGGATTTGCAATTTTTAATATGTCTGAAAGTTTTCTTGAGCGTTCTCGTACGGTTACATTCTTTATATTTTATCTAGCGGTTTTTATGGCGGGTATCAGAGAGAAGAGCAAAGTCATAAGTCATAAGTCATAAGTCATAAGTCA
>JASFYW010000023.1:0-75969 GCA_045046865.1 Woeseiaceae bacterium
TCCACTTCAACAGCATCCATTTCGTCATGCAAAATACGAGATAAAATTTGTCGAGACACGGCAGAACCGTCAACAATGAGAATGTGTGTTATTTTTTGAGACATAAAACCAAATATTTATTTATTCGTGAGGTTATGAACTATATCGGTATTGATTAGAATTAGTTTAGTTTATTTGGGCTTATTTATTAATAAAATAATGTTTAGCCTGAAGAAGAGACTATTCGGGCTCAATTTCACGCAAATGCCGCCCTACTGCAAACCAAGAGCCAAACAGGCCAAGTAAAATACTGACGAGCAATAAAAACAAGGTACTTAAAAAAGAAATATTCGTTAATTCAAATTCGTTTTGATACAAGGTGGTGAGCTTTTCTATGGGAGAAGAAATACTGAGCAGAGTAAAACTCACCAATAGCCAAGCAATAACGCCACCAAACAAACCGTACCAAAAACCGGTATACAAAAACGGACGGCGGATAAAAGCATCAGTACCGCCGATGAGTTTCATCACAACAATTTCTTTTCGTCGGTTTTGAATGGCTAAACGTATGGTATTACCCACAACTAATAAAACGGCAAGCGCTAACATTAAACCTAAAATTAAAACCCCACGTTCAACAATACTCATAATGGCGTAAAGTCGCCTGACCCATTGCATGTCGAGTTGTGCTTTATCTGTTTGGCGCAGGTTCATTAGTTTATGTAACAGCGCTTGCGTGGTTTTTTCACTGGTTGCTTTAGACAAGCGCGGTCTAACAATTAAAACAGAAGGCAGAGGATTACTGTTTAAGGCTTTTAGTGCGTCACCAAAACCAGAGAGTGCTTGAAATTCTTTTAAGGCTTGTTCGCGACTAATATATTGGACTGAAATTACATTTGGCCAACGTCTAATTTTAGACTTTAATTTTTTTGCTTGAGATGGCTTAACATTATTTTTTAAAAACACAGAAATTTGTGCAGTACTTTCCCAGCCTCCACTCAGTTGTTGTGCATTTTTAAGTAAGGTATGCAGCCCCATCGGCAGGGCAAGCGCGATACCAATGACCATACAAGTCATTAATGTAGAAATAGGAGCACGGCTGATTTGACCTAGGCTATAAAAGAAAACTTGTATGTGCCTTATAAAATAAGAGCGACATAAGTCTACAATAGAAGGGCGATGTCGAGATTGGCGATCTTTAGTTGGCTTGTTCATACGTTTGCTGCGGTATCATTAATAAGCTTGCCATTCGCTAAAGTTAAAGTGCGATAAGGTAGTTTTTCAATTAAGGCAATATCATGTGTGGCCACTAACACGGTAACGCCGACATCACTAAAGTCTTGGAACAAGCCCATAATTTCTGCTGAGAGTTGCGGGTCTAAGTTACCGGTCGGTTCATCTGCAAGAATAAGCGGCGGCTTGTTGACAACAGCACGTGCAATGCCAACACGTTGTTGTTCACCGCCCGATAAAGTGATGGGGTATTTTTTTTCTTTATTTAACAAGCCTACCTTATCTAATGAAGCGCGAACTCGCTTACCAATTTCTTTATGTGAAAAACCGGCAATAATTAAAGGTAAAGCAACGTTATCGTAAACGGTACGATCAAATAATAATTGGTGGTCTTGGAAAATAATGCCTATGTTACGGCGAAAATAAGGAATACGGCGGCGAGGGACTTTAGTGAGGTTTTGGCTATTAACAATAACTTGGCCACGGCTTGAACGTTCAAGTAAGGCAATGAGTTTTAAAAGAGAGCTTTTACCCGCGCCAGAGTGGCCGGTTAAAAAAGCCATTTCACCGGGTTCCATGTGGAAAGTTACATTCTGTAGTGCATCAAAACCACTACTATAACGTTTACAGGCATTTATAAAACGAATCATAAGATCTTTTATTTTTTTATTATAATAAGGTCTATTTTTAACACATTACGCCACAACTTTATACACGTGGCGCTGTGTTATGCGAGGGCTTTACTCGGTTTTATCGAACAGCGCGTTAACAAAATCTTTTGCATTAAAAATTCTTAAATCTTCAATGGCTTCACCTACGCCAATAAAACGAATCGGTAAGCCTAGTTTATGAGCGATGGCAAAAATTACACCACCTTTGGCAGTGCCATCAAGCTTGGTAAGAGAAATACTAGTGAGCTGCATGGCTTGATGAAATTGCTCTGCTTGATTTAATGCATTCTGACCTGTACCAGCATCAAGCACCAGCATGGTTTCATGTGGCGCACCGGCATCCGCTTTTCCCATGACACGTTTGATCTTTTTTAACTCTTCCATCAAGTTGGTTTGCGTGTGTAAACGGCCTGCCGTATCTGCAATGAGCACGTCAATTTTTTTAGAGGCCGCTGACTCGATAGCATCATAAATAACCGAGGCGCTGTCCGTGCCACCTTGTTGCGCAATGACCGGAATATTATTTCTTTCACCCCAAACTTGCAGTTGTTCAACCGCCGCGGCACGGAAAGTATCTCCTGCAGCTAACATCACCGTCTTGCCTTCATTTTGTAGACGTTTAGCGAGCTTGCCAATGGTGGTTGTTTTGCCCGCACCATTAATACCCAATACAAGAATAACGAAAGGCGTGTTTTGTTTAGGAATAACTAAAGGTTGTTCACAGGCACTTAAAATTTCTTGCATCTCTTCGCGTAACGCAGCGAAAAGAGAATCTGAATCTTTTAGTTCATTACGAGAAATTCGTTTTGTTAGACTTTGGCTGATGCGGGTTGTTGCTTCCATGCCTAAATCTGATGTAATCAATAGGTCTTCAATTTCTTCAAGTAGATCATCATCAATGGTTTTTGCGCCAAGCACGGCGGAGGCAAGGCCTTCTGTTAATCCGCTGCGTGTTCTGCTGAGGCCGCTCGATAATCTGGAAAACAGGCCTTTTTTCTCAGGCGTATTGTCCTTGGCGGCTTCATTAGATGGGGGCGCTTGAATTTGGGGGGCTTGAATTGAGGCTTCATTTGATTCTTCTGCATTGGAATCATTGTCAGTTTTGTTTTTGTTTGATTTTAAAAAGCCAAACATGGATTTCTTTGTTTCCGATTTGTCTGGAGACTCTTCAGTAGGGACATCCGTTTGCAAAGGCGCTGCTACAACCTCCTTTTCAGGATTATCATCAGAAGCGGTTTTATCTTTTTTTGATTTTTTGAAACTAAACATAGAAATATGGGTCGTAGAAATTAGTAATAAGAAGACTATTCTAACAGTTACTCGGCGTGCCGTCATGGCAGATAGGCCGTGTTAAAAGTTTGTTTGTGAAAAATAGTGAATCATCAAGATATCTGGCTATATTCATGTTTAACCATGACAGCCATAGAAATAACTATTAATATTGAATGCTAAAAAAGTATCACACTTTACTGAAGCACGTTTTAAAAGGAAAAATTTAATGAGAGTACGGCTATTGAGTATTTCAGCCATGAGTTTGTTGAGCATTTTATCAATGAACAGTGTCATTGCATCATCAAAAATTCATGAATTTAAAATGGAAAATGGGCTAAAGCTTTTAGTCAAAGAAGATCATCGTGCACCGGTGGTGGTCTCTCAAGTTTGGTATAAAGTGGGCAGCAGCTATGAACATAGTGGCATTACAGGTATTTCCCATGTTTTAGAGCACATGATGTTTAAAGGGACAAAAAAACATGCGGCCGGTGAGTTTTCTCGCATCATTGCTGAAAACGGTGGCAGAGAAAATGCTTTTACAGGAAAAGATTACACTGCCTATTTTCAACAGCTTGAAAAAAGCCGTTTAAAAGTCAGCTTCGAAATGGAAGCAGATCGTATGCGTAATTTAACCTTGCCAGAAAAAGAGTTTAAAAAAGAAGTGGCCGTGGTTATGGAAGAACGGCGTTTACGCACAGAAGATAAAGCCACTGCGCTCACCTCAGAACAATTTTTTGCGACAGCCTATACAAATAATCCTTATCAGCAACCGATTATTGGTTGGATGAATGATTTAGAAAATATGAACGTCGCCGATTTAAAAAAATGGTACGACATGTTTTATGCACCTAACAATGCCACCGTTGTGGTGGTGGGTGATGTTAATGCAGAAGAGGTTTTTGCCTTAGCAAAAAAACATTTTGGTGACTTAGAACCGTCAACGATTGCAGTGCTGAAACCACGCATCGATGCAGAGCAAAAAGGCGAGCGCCGTATTACCGTTAAAGCGCCAGCAAAACTGCCTTATATGATAATGGGTTATAAAGTGCCTTCTTATAAAACAGCAGAAGAAGATTGGGAACCGTATGCCTTAGATGTTTTGGCTTATGTGTTGAGTGGCGGAGGAAGTTCACGTTTTACAAAATCTCTGGTGCGCAAACAACAAGTCGCTATCAGTGCTGATACGGGCTACGGTATTTTTTCCCGCCTAGGCGAGTTGTTTTTAATTGACGGTACGCCATCTGCAACATCGAACGTAAAGCAATTAGAAAAAGCCATCAATAAAGAAATTGCGAAGGTTAAAAAAACCAAAGTAACAGACAAAGAGTTAGAACGAATTAAAGCGCAAGCCGTAGCTGAAAAAGTGTATGAAAAAGATTCTATTTTTTATCAGGCAATGCAAATTGGTATGTTGGAAACAGTAGGTTTAGATTGGCGCTTGAATGATGAATACACCGATCGTATTAAACAAGTGACCGCAGAGCAAATACAACAGGTGGCTATTAAATATCTTATTAAAGATACTTTGACGGTTGCGGTATTAGACCCACAACCAATCACTAAGAAAAAACGCCGCGCCATTGCTGTTCCGATGGGCAGGCACTAAGCTAAAAAAATACTAACGAGAATAAATAATGACATTTTTTTCTAAAAAAATAATGATGACTAGTCTGGCTTTAGCAGTGCTTTCACTTGCTGCATGTACTGTTCAGGATAAAAACATTAAAGCGCCAGCAGCAAGTAACGCTGAATCAAAAGTACTCAACATTCAAGAATGGCAAACAAAAAATGGTGCTCGCGTGCTGTATGTTTATGCGCCCGGTTTACCGATGTTAGATATGAATATAGTGGTTGATGCGGGAAGTATACGAGATGGCAAACAACCCGGCATCGCTAATGTCAGCAATGGTTTACTGAGCCATGGTGCAAAACTTAATAATCATAACTTAAGCGTTAACGATATATCAGAACGATTTGATAGCGTCGGTGCAAACTTTGGTGTGAGCACCTCAAAAGATTATATGACCTTAAGTTTACGTTCATTAACCGATGAGAAGTGGTTATACAAAGCAACAGAAACATTAAAAGCTATTATTAACGCACCTACATTTAAAAACTCTGAGTTGCTGCGTATTCGTAAAGTGTTATTAACAGGGATTGAAGCGCAAAAACAATCGCCAAGCGCTATTGCCAGTAAATTGTTTTATAAAAATCTATACGGCTTACATCCTTATGCTAATCAAACGGTGGGTACAGCCGCCAGCCTAAAAAAAATAACGCGAAAAGATTTACGTGCCTTTTATAAAAAACACTTTGTCGCACGTAACACCTTAGTAACGATTGTTGGAGACATTAATAAAACAAAAGCAGCAGCTTTAGCTGAAAGAATGGTGGGGCGTTTAGCCGTTGGTAAAAAAGCACCGGCGTTAGCGCAAGTAAAAGATTTAGCAAAAGCTGTATCAATTCATCAGGAGTATCCTTCATCTCAAACACACATAACGATGGGGCATCCTGGATTGCACCGTAAAGATAAAGACTACATTACATTATATGTGGCCAATCATATTTTAGGTGGCAGCGGGTTTGGCTCGCGCATTATGCAAGAAATTCGTGAGAAACGTGGTTTAGCGTATAGCAGCTATAGTTACTTTGTGCCTATGTTACGTCGTGGGCCCTTTACTATCGGCATGCAAACCAGTAATAAAAATACGCAAGAAGCAAAAACAGTTTTATTGCAGACGTTAAAAACCTTTATTAGCGAAGGACCAACAGAAAAAGAATTATTGCATGCGCAAAAAAATATTACCGGAGGCTTTCCTTTAAAGGTGGATAGTAACAGCGACATTTCAAATTATTTGTCGGTTATTGGTTTTTATCATCTACCTTTAACATACTTAAGTGATTTTAATAAAAAAGTGAATGCGGTCACCGTAGCAAAGATAAAAGAAACCATTAAACGTAGAATGCATCCAGACAAAATGGTGATGGTGACTGTTGGAACAACTAAATAGTCATGGCAAAAAGCAGTAATCAACTGCGCATTATTGGTGGAGAATGGCGTGGAAGAAAACTTCAATTTCCTGACGTGCCAAATTTAAGACCGACGCCAGATCGTGTTCGCGAAACAGTGTTTAATTGGTTGGCGCCTTCTATTCAAGGTGCACGCTGTTTAGATTTATTCGCGGGAAGTGGTGCGTTAGGTTTTGAAGCCTTATCTCGCGGTGCTGCATCTACAACGTTTATAGACAGCCATAAAAAAGTCAGTGAGGAATTAAATAATCATCTAAAAATGTTGAATGTCGCTCTCCCCTCTAAAGTTATTCAAATGGATAGCATCAAATTTTTACAAGGTGAGTCTCAAACGTATGATTTAATTTTTCTCGATCCGCCTTATCATTTAGATCTTATGTCAAAAGCTATTCCCTTACTGGAACAAAAGGGCTGGCTAGCTGAAAACGCACTGTTATACCTTGAAATAGAAAAACGCCAATCATTGCCAGAGTTGCCAGCAAACTGGTTGCAACTCAAAGAGAAAGTGGCAGGCGAAGTGAATTATTTTTTATATCAGCGTGGTTATGTTGATCAAATAAAGAATATTTCCGTATCTAAAAGATAAAAATAACACCATAAAGTACGAATCCAATCTAACAATACGCTAAACTATCCTTCTTTAATTGATCAATTTATCGGCATGAAAGGCTAATTCCGTGAAAATAACCGCAGTCTATCCAGGGACTTTTGATCCCCTAACTAATGGCCACAGTGATTTAGTGCAGCGAGCTTCTCGCATCTTTGACCGTGTCATCCTTGCAGTGGCAAAAGGCGCTGAGGGGAGTAAACAACCTTTCTTTACCTCATCTGAACGTGTTGAATTGGCTAAAGGCGTACTATCTTCTATGGAGAATGTAGAGGTTATTGAGTTTGATGGGCTTTTGGTCGATTTTGTTCAGCAACAAAATGCACAGGTGATTGTGCGTGGATTACGCGCTGTCTCTGATTTTGAGTACGAATTTCAGCTTGCGAGCATGAATCGACACTTGAATGGGCAGATTGAAACCATATTCCTAACACCTGCCGAGCAATACAGCTATATTTCATCTAGCTTAGTACGCGAGGTGGCTATTTTGGGCGGAGATGTTTCACCCTTTGTGCATGAACACGTCGCTACTGCATTAAACAACAGAATACGCTAATATACGGTTTTTTGGGCCAGCCCTTATCGGAGTTTTTAAATGTCTCTCCTTATTAATGATGAATGTATCAACTGCGATGTTTGTGAGCCAGAGTGCCCAAATGGTGCCATTACTCAAGGTGATGAGATTTACGAAATTGATCCAAATTTATGCACGGAATGTGTGGGGCATTTTGACGAGCCTACATGTATCGAAGTTTGTCCCGTCGATTGTATTTTAGTTGACCCCGATAATGAAGAAACAAAAGATCAGCTACAAAGTAAGTATGAAAAGCTGATTGCCGAATAAAACAAAAGCCTCGTTAAGAGGTTTTTTATTACCTGTCATTACGAAGGAGTAACACGACTGAAGTAATCTCTTGGGTTAGAGGTAAATAATGAGATTGCCGCGGTCACTTTGTTTCCTCGCAATGACGCTGAACTTAGGGTGCTTACTGTGTTTAAAGCTATAATATTATTTTTTCTTGTTTCCAATCTATCTTTTGCCTCATCAGACAAACCACCCCAAGCAGCCATTGCTTCGGCTCATCCTTTAGCGACACAAGCCGGTTTTGAAATTTTAGAAAAAGGCGGTAACGCTTTTGATGCAGCGGTTGCGGTGAGTGCAACACTGGCCGTTGTTGAACCTTATAGTTCAGGATTAGGTGGTGGTGGTTTTTGGTTGTTGCATGATAATAAAAATAATAAAGACATTATGATTGATGGCCGAGAAACCGCACCATTAAAAGCTACACGGAATATGTATTTAGATAAGGCTGGAAATGTTGTGCCTCATTTATCTGTTGATGGTGCATTAGCCGCTGGCATTCCAGGTGAACCTGCAGCACTCGTTTATATCGCAAAAAAATACGGACGCTTATCTTTAGCTGAATCATTAGCTCCAGCGATACGCGCGGCTGAAAAAGGTTTTGTTGTAACCGAGCAATTTCAGCGTATGTCAAAATTTCGCTTAAAAGCATTACTGCACGCAAAAGATGCCGCCAGAATATTTTTAAAAAATAAACAAGTTGCGCCCATTGGTCATATCATAAAGCAACCGGAGTTAGCACAAACATTAAAGTTAATGGCTCGTGACGGTAGAAAAGGTTTTTATGCTGGCAGTGTAGCGAAGAAGATGGTGCGTAGTAATAATAAAGCCGGTGGGATTTGGAGCCTGAAAGATTTAATGCAGTATAAAATTAAAGAACGCCAACCTATTGTGAGTGAGTATAAAGGTTATCGCCTTACTTCGGTGGCTCCTCCATCATCAGGCGGTGTTGCCTTAGCTGAAATGCTGAATATCTTATCTTTTTATAATATTGAAGAGCTTTCAGAATCTAACCGTATACATGTCATGGTTGAAGCAATGCGTCGCGCGTATAGAGATCGTGCTGAGTTTTTAGGTGACAGTGATTTCATTAGCATTCCTATTAAAAAACTAACAGATAAATACTATGCAAAAGCTCTTCAACAGAAAATTGATTTTGAAAAAGCAACGCCGAGCAGTAGCTTAAAAAGTGCAACAGACTCTTCAGGTGGTAACCACACAACACACTTTTCTATTATAGATAGACAAGGGCATCGCGTTGCCGCAACCTTATCGGTTAACTATCCCTTTGGCTCTGGATTTATTGCTGAAGGTACCGGCGTTTTATTGAATGACGAGATGGATGACTTTTCAGCTAAGCCTGGCATCCCCAACGTTTATGGTTTAGTTGGAGCAGAAGCGAATGCCATTGAGCCGGGCAAACGCATGCTATCAAGTATGAGCCCGACTTTTTTAGAGAGTAAAAATAAGTTAGCGATAATTGGTACACCCGGCGGCAGCCGTATTATCACTATGGTGTTACATGGCATATTGGCCACAATAGAAGGTAATACAGCAGAAGAGATTGTTAACTTACCTCGCTACCATCATCAATATCTACCTGATGTGATTCAACATGAACCCGATGCTTTTAGCACAAAAGTAAAAACCACATTAAAGCAGTTAGGTCATACATTAAAACAACTAAATAGTACCTATGGAAATATGCAGATTGTTATTTGGGATAAAAAAGAAAATAAAGTGACTGCCGCGAGCGACAAGCGTGGCGAAGGTTTGGCTGTAGTAAAGTAAATTAGAATCGAAGTAAAATTATTTTTGGCAACTTGTACAGTAATAAGTAGAGCGTTGCCCTAGCGTGATCTGCTTAATGGGTTTGCTGCAAATAGTACAGGGTTCATTCTCTCTGCCATACACTTTCAGTTTTTGCTGAAAATATCCTGGCTTACCATCACTCGAGCGAAAATCTTTTAAGGTCGTGCCGCCTTGTTTGATGGCTTTGGTTAAGATAGTTTTAATTGCTTTGCTAAGATTTTCCGAATTTTGTTTTGTGATTTTGCCAGCAAGTCGCTTAGGTTTTATTTTTGCGAGAAACAATGCTTCGCTAGCATAAATATTACCTACGCCAACGACTATTTTGGCATCCATAATTAATTGTTTAATGCTGGTTTTGCGTTTACGTGATTTCTGAAATAAAAGTTCAGAATTAAATGCTTCATCTAAAGGTTCTGGCCCCAGATTAATTAGTAGCTTATGTTCTAAAACATTGCCTTTGTGAAATAACACACAGCCAAACCGCCTTGGATCGCGCAAACGTAAACAAATACCATTTTCAAACTGTAATTCAAAATGATCGTGTTTCTCTACTGCTTCATCTATTTTTAAAATTCGTAAACTGCCTGACATACCGAGATGGATAATTAACGTACCGACATCGGTATTTAAGAGTAAGTATTTGGCACGCCGGACAACGGAGTTGATGTTTAAATGGCTAAGTTTTTTATTTAAGCCTGTGGGAATTGGCCAACGCAAACTTCGATTACGTACAATGACTTTACTGATCGTGTTGCCTTCGATGTGTGGTGCTATGCCTCGGCGGGTTGTTTCGACTTCGGGTAACTCAGGCATTAGAGAGGATCATCTTGGTTAACGCCAGAGAGTTTTAATAGTTTGTCTTTTCTATCCGAGGATAGAATATATTGAATGCCTGTGTCTAGATTAATCAGTTCAAATTTATTTTTATTATCAGTGAAAGAAAATCGAAGTGTTTGTTTATTACTTAATTCAATTGAGACATCTGCTTTTGTGTTCTTTTTAATAGGGATGACTTTTAAATCAAAAGCTTGACTCAGTTCCCATTCGCTAATTAATTGGTTTATTGAGTCAGCAGAGGTTTCTCCTGCGACCGGTTGAATGTTCCATTGACTAATGTCTGTCTCTTTGTTTATTCCATACGAGAGAGTCATGCTAGGTAAAATAAGTTTAGTGATTTTACTACCTATAGGAAGTATTTTATGGTCAATATAACTTTCAGGATTGGCTGAGAGTTTGTAATAAAACGTATCGGCAATAAGATGTACATCATTACTAACTTGTACATAACGATGGTTTTTTAATGATTTATTATGGCCAAAATAAATAGTCATGTCGTTAAATTGAATGCTGGCCGAGGGGGTAGTTAAGCCAAATTGATTTTTATCTAAATTGCTTAGGCTGTATTTTGATAAGGAAACAGAAGAGAGTAATTTTAATAATGCATTAATGCGAAAGGTATTAGCGGCATTTTGGTAAGGCGAAACTATTTTCCAAGTATCTTTGTCTTTTATCAGTTCGATGGTTTTTTTATTAGGCGTGACTATTTTTATGCGACTAACATCTTCTTTATTGAGTGAAGTTAAGCTTGGCGGTGTTTTAGCTGTTTCTTTACCTGGCTCAAAAAATATAATCGCAATTAATGCGAGAACGAATAAGAATAAAAAAAGATTAAGTAAGGGACGTGTCGACATGATATTTTCTAAGTTTATGCTGAGCGGCGTTTAAGCCAAATGAGAATGCCGCTAATTAAGAGCGCTAACGGTAATACAATTAAAAAGAATAACCCTAAGATTGCTCCCATCATGTCTGACAGGTTAATTTGTTTATCAACTGCATCAGAACTTGGGATTTTAATAAAATTATCGTCATGACTTAGCCAGTTAATAATATTGTGTCCCATATTTTGGTTGCCTTGATTACCAATATACGTGTTAGATAAAAAATCACCGTCACCTACAATCACAATACGTTGTTGCTCTTCTTGCTTCTCGTCGCCTTTTGCTATGGCTTGCAGTGCCAGGCCTATTGTTAATGGTCCAACAATATCTTTGTCTGCATTATAATCTATCGCACCTTTTAGCTTACCCGTTTCAGACCAACTGCGAGCAACGGTTTGCATAAAAGGGGTTGCTTGCCATTGCGTGTTGATTTGGCTGTGATCAATACCGACGGCTTTAGGGAAGATACTCATGTATTGAAAATCATGGGTAATGGCGTGATCAGGGTAGCTGGTTATTAATGCAAAAGAAGGATCATTAATATTCATCATCTTCGCAGTAGGATCAACTATCGTACCGGGATAAAAGGAAACACCTAATAATTCAGCTAGGTCATCTAAGCCATGTAAAGATTTGTTGGGTTCTTTTAACCAAAATAAGTTGCCGCCTTGTTTAATATAGTCAATAATTATTTTGACTTCGCCGGGCAAGTAATCAATTTGTGGGCTGGCGATAACAATAGCTGAGGCTTCGGGAATGGTGGGTGTTTCGTTAAGCTTTAATAAGCCAGTCGAGATGCCTTTAACTTTTAACTTGCTTGAAAACTGTCCCCAATCATAATTTGCATCGCCTTCCGGTTCTCTTTCACCATGACCGGTAATGAAGAGGACTCGTCGTTCGCCTTGTCTTAATAAACGTTGTAAGGCATTACTCAGTGTTTGTTCTTTTAATTGGCTGATATGTTCACTACGACCTTGATACTCAACAACCACTTCGCCGTAATTAGTGACCTTTAATTGCCGTACAAGATCTGGTGCAGTATCTGGGTTTATGATCTCTAATAAAATATCATTTTTGTGTTTTTTATATTTATCAATCAGTTTAATAATATATTGGCGATTAGATAATAAATTCCCATCTGGAATAAACGTGGTGATTTTTACTGGCTCAGGTATTTCTTGTAAAAGTTTAATACTGATATCGGACAAAGTATTACGATTGTTCTGCGTCCAATCAGATTCAATATTATATTTATTAGACAGCCATGCCAGCATAATAATGATGCTGCTGAATAAAACAATAAAGACAATATTCTGTAATCGTATTTGATTGCGAGATTTTTTAGTAATTTCCATAAAATAATACCGTGACTAGCGCTGTAGACGATCGCCATCAAGACGACGAATACTTAATATAAGGAATAATGAAATAAACAGTAGGTAGTAAATAACATCACTACTACTGAAAACACCCTGGGTGAATGTTTCGAAATGTCTTAACATTGAAAGGTATTGTAGTTCGCCGCTTGCGACGGCATCCGCTTTACCTCCAGCCCAATCGATGATCCATAAGCCTAATAAAATACCAAAGGTACTCATGGCAGCAATGGTCGGTTGTGCGGTCAAGCTAGACATATAAAGTCCAACAGCAATAAATGCGGCAAGCAATAAGCTAATACCAAGGACGATAGTAAAGAGTAAGCCACTATCAAGCGTGCCGACAAAATAAAGTGATAAGGGCATGAGGGTCATCATAAAAATCATAATAAATGAAAAACCTAACATACCAAGATATTTGCCAATAATGATTTCAGTCATAGATACGGGTGCAGATAAAAGTAAAGCTAATGATTTATTACGGCGTTCTTCACTAATGAGTCGCATGGTTAATAAAGGCGTGACCAACATCATAATAAACGCCGCACTACCGTACAGCGGAACGATAACAAGTTCTGTAATGCCAGGAGCATTTTCAATGGCTGCCAGTTTTGGTTGAATTAAAATAAACTCTTGTAACTGGCTTAAAAACAAATAAGCCAGAATGAATTGAACAATGGCTAAAATAGCCCATGCTAGCGGAGATAAAAATAAGCTACGCAATTCTCTCTTGGCTAAAATGAATACCATCATGCGGCTGAAACCTCATTGTCTTTTTCTTTTGTAAGCTCAGTATTATCTGTGATGACTTCACCTGAAGTAAGCTCAACAAAAACTTGTTCTAATGTTTTGTGATCAGGGCGTATTTCAAACAATCCCCAGTTTTTCTCTGCAGCTATTTTTGCAACTTCTTCAGCTGGATCGGTTTCGATGGAGTGAAACAATCGAAAACGGCTATCGGATAATACTTCAATGTCATCGATATTAGTTAAAGACTTTAATTCGGCTTCACAAGGTGCATGATTTAAACCCAAAATAATATTATTTGAACGCATACGTTCGTGTAGCTGGTTAATGTCATCAGAATAAACAAGTTGTCCATGATTTATAATTTGTACGCGGTCACACGTCATTTGTACTTCAGGTAAAATATGAGTTGAAAGAATTACACCGTGATCTTCTGCAAGCTCACGAATTAATGTGCGTATTTCGCGAATTTGAATAGGATCAAGTCCAACCGTGGGTTCATCTAAAATAACAATTTTTGGATTATGAATAATGGCTTGTGCGATACCGACCCGTTGTTGATAACCTTTAGATAAGTTATTGATGAGGCGTCGGCCAACGTCAGTTAAACCACAACGTTGTTTAGATTTTTCTATTGCTAACGCTTGTTCCGCTTTTGGAATGCGGTTGAGTTGCGCGCAAAAAGATAAATATTCATTCACAGTAAGTTCACGGTATAACGGCGGTTGTTCTGGTAAGTAACCAATATTTGCTTTGGCTTGCTTGGCTTGATCAAGTAAGTCGAAACCACAAATATTTATTTCGCCCGTTGAAGGTGCAAGGTTACCCGTGATGACTTGCATGGTAGAAGATTTCCCCGCGCCGTTTGGCCCTAGAAAGCCCAATACCTCGCCCTTATTGAGATGAAAACTGATATTATTGACAGCCGTTAATGCATTATAAGTACGGCTTAAATTTTTAACATCTAATAACTTTATCTTTTCCATGCTTTATCCGTATTGTTCTGTATTTTCTAGGCTGTGACCAATGTTTTGCGCTGACGGGGATATTATTAATAACAACGAAAGTGGTAAGAATTATAATCATCATAGCGCGTGTGGCAAGCAATGAATGCTCGTAATGGAAATAAAAAATAGTATGAGGACAATAAGATTAAAACTTTAATAGGCATTGATACCGGCGGCACGTTTACCGACTTTATCGTGTATCAAAAGGGCTTATTGTCTACGCATAAGGTGCTGTCTACTCCTCACGCGCCGGAGCAAGCTATCTTGCAAGGGCTGAAAGATTTAGCGTTAAATCTTGATGAGGTTGATATTGTGCATGGCTCTACCGTTGCAACCAATGCGCTGCTCGAAGGCAAAGGTGTGGTCACTGCTTATATTACTAATTTTGGTTTAGCTGATGTGCTCTCTATTGGCCGACAAACACGCAAAGAACTCTATGAGCTTCAGCCGCTTAAACCTCTTCCTCCGGTTGCGGCAGAATATTGCCTTGAAACGGGAGGACGGATATCGGCTGATGCTGAAATGATAGAGCCTCTCACCGAAGCGCATTTAGAAAAATTACGTGAGCAAATCAAAACACTCAATCCAAAAGCTGTGGCAATTAACTTATTATTTTCTTATTTGGATAATGAAGCAGAAAAAAGAATTGCAGATATTATTCCTCAGTCGATTTTTACCTCGCTCTCATCACAAGTCTTAGCTGAATATAAAGAATATGAGCGTGGCATGGCGACCTGGTTGAACAGCTATGTCGGTCCGTTGGTGCAAGATTACTTAAAGCGTTTGCAGCAAGCATTGCCCAAAACAAACATTGCGGTGATGCAAAGTGCTGGCGGCACTATTTCGGCAGAGTTCGCAGGGCAACAAGCCGTGCACATGTTGTTATCTGGTCCAGCAGGAGGCTTGGCGGCAGCAAAATTTATCGGTGATGTCACGGCGAAGAAAAAGTTACTGACGTTTGATATGGGCGGCACCTCAACGGATGTGGCAATGATTGATGGTGAACTTTTATTAACCAATGAATCTGAAATTGCAGGCTATCCGGTCGCTATCCCTATGGTTGATATGCACACCATTGGCGCAGGCGGCGGTTCAATTGCCAGTATTGATTCGGGTGGTTTACTTCAAGTGGGACCAGAATCTGCCGGTGCCGATCCCGGCCCTGCTTGTTATGCTAAAGGCGGACAAGTCGCAACGGTCACCGATGCTAATTTAGTTTTAGGGCGGTTACAGGCCGAGGCATTTTTAGGTGGCAGCATGCGTTTAGATAAAACCGCAGCTGTAAATGTTATCACTAAACTGGCAACGGCATTAAATCTTTCACTCGAAGAGACAGCTTTGGGTATTATTACCCTTGCCAATGAACATATGGCGCAAGCATTAAGGGTGATGTCAGTACAACGCGGTATTGATCCACAAGTACTGACTTTGGTTTCATTTGGCGGCGCAGGCGGCTTACATGTTTGTGCGCTTGCTGAGAGTTTGAATATGCAGCAAGCCATGGTGCCGCGTTTTGGAGGTGTGTTATCTGCTTTAGGTATGTTGGTTGCACCACGCGCAAGAGAACTATCTCAAACCTATCATCATTTATTTAAAAATATTCAAGCTGAAGATATAGAGCAACAGTTTAAAAATTTATTGACGCAAGGCATTGCTGAATTAGAAAAGGAAGGTGTGCCAGAAGAAGAACTCAGCGCAGAGTATAGTGTCGATTGTCGCTATCTTGGTCAGTCTTATTTTTTAAATGTAAAATGGCATCAGTCAGATTCAGCTCAAGCAATAACTGATTTTAAAGCCTTACATGAAAAACGATATGGCCATCAACTCGAGTTTGACGTTGAGCTGGTGAATATTCGTTTGTCATTGAAAGCTAAAATGCAAAATATTCAGCTACCTGTTATTAGCTCAAAACAAAATAAGCAGAAAAAAGTGTACGCTACTCTCGCAGGGGTTGAACAAGAGGTTGAAGTCTTGAATCGTGAAGCATGTTATTGCGGAGAAAAAATAACGGGGCCGGCACTCATTACTGAAAAAGTCTCAACCACCTACATTGCCCCAGGCTGGCAATGTGAAGTGGATAAATATGGGAATTTACTATTAGTAAAAATGAAGTAATTGTTTATTTTAGTAAAAAGTCACTTGCGGCAGCCCACTGAAGAGCATCAAGATAACAAGTGCGCACTTCTTCGATAGTGAGCTTGTCATAGTAAGCATTGGTCCAATCACCACTTTCATAGGCTAAAACACAAGCAAGAACGCCCCCGAGCTTACCTTCGTGGCGAATGAGCGCGGAACGGATATTCTCAGATAAGGGCAGTCCTTCTACCAATACTTCCATATCTTGATCCATCAACGTGTTAACAATTGAAAATAAGCCGGTGGTAAAACAAACTTCTTTATCCATGTTTACTATTTCTGCAATATTAGAGGCCATTTTTGCGCGGATCATAGAAATAATAAGTAACTCATGCGGTTTGTCTTCAATTTGAGACATCATCACAAGATTGGCAAGATTTTTAATGGTTGTCCGACCCAACATCATAGTGGCTTGTTGTATGGAGTCTATTTCTTTACCAAAACCAAATTGAGCGGAATTAATATATCGCAAAATACGCATCGACATAGTGATGTCTTGAGTAATGGTTTCTGTGAGCTCTTCAATACTGCTTTCATCATCTTGTAAGCGGGTTAGGAGTTTCATTATCGCCACTTTATTTGCCGGTAAACTTTTACCTTTAATAATTTGTGGTTTGCTAAAAAAATAACCTTGGTAATAATCAAAACCAAGCTCAACGCAGTAGTCATACTCTTCTTGCGTCTCTACTTTTTCTGCTAAGAGTTTACGTTTTCCGTTAGCCAGCTGTTGTACATGTGTTTTTAATTCATCTTTAGTTAAAGCCATAAGATCAATTTTTATAATGTCAGAAATATCAACTAAGGGTTGTAACGACTCACTATAAATAAAATCATCTAAGGCAATCGTAAAGCCATCCTTGGATAATTTCTTTGCAGCTTCAATAATTTCATCTTCAGCTTCTATGTCTTCAAGTATTTCTAAAACTAATCTATCTTTCAGTTCTGGCATGGGGTGATTTGCCAGTTGCAGAACATGGTTGCGGGTTAAATTGATAAAGGCTTTGTGGGGGCCAACGAGTTGGTCCATGCCGATTTCAGTTATGGAATTAATGATGACGTTGGTGGTAGCACTATCTCCATCAATGATATTCGCTTCATTACTCGCTTTGTTTGAGCGAAACAGGAGTTCATAGGCAATGACTTTTAGATCTGCATCATAAATAGGTTGTCGAGCAATGAAGATTTCATCCATATTAAAATAGTCTCTTGATTAATCTAAATGGTATAACTAGCTGTATCGGGAGCTGGAGAGTAAACTTGAGGTTTATTATTTTTAATAGGCATAAAAAAACCCGCAAATAGCGGGTTTCTTAGTAAGGCAATGTAGAAAATCTACTTAATTTTGCCTTCTTTATACATCACATGTTGACGAACAACAGGATCGTATTTTTTCATTTCCATTTTCTCAGGCATATTGCGCTTGTTTTTCATAGTGGTATAGAAGTGACCAGTACCAGCACTTGAGTTTAAACGAATTTTTTCACATACAGACTTAGCCATGATTTATACCTTTTCGCCACGTGAACGCATGTCAGCTAAAACAACATCGATGCCTTTCTTATCAATAATACGCATACCTTTAGAGGTTAAACGTAAACGAATAAAGCGCGACTCAGATTCTACCCAAAAACGATGCGAATGCAGGTTTGGTAAAAAACGACGACGCGTTCTGTTTTTTGCATGAGAAACGTTGTTTCCCGACATTGGCCGCTTGCCAGTTACTTGACAGACTCTTGCCATGATACTTCTCCAAAAATTCAAATTCAGCCAAGGAAATAGCCTCAGCGATAAAGAGCGGGGATTTTACGTAGATCAGCACGAAGATACAAGTGAAAATTACGCTAAAATTGTGACTCTCTCATTAATAGGCTTAAATGGGGTCTTGTTCTGGTACTTAGACGCCGCTCTCGCCCTATATTAAATCCAACCACGCTCAGAAAAAGCCACACTTTCACCATCTCCCACGACAATATGATCCAGCACGCGAACGTCGATTAAGCCGAGGGCTTCGACCAGTTTTTGCGTGATGTGTCGGTCTGCTCCGCTGGGTTCAGCTATGCCAGAAGGATGGTTATGCGCCAAAATAACGGCTGCAGCGTTGTGTTTCAAGCTTTTACGCACCACTTCACGCGGGTGAACTGAGGCGCCATTGATCGTCCCTTTGAAGAGAATTTCAAACTCGATAACACGATGTTGATTATCTAAAAAGAGACAGGCAAACACTTCATAAGGTAAGTCTCGAAGTTGCGCCTGTAAGTAGTCTTGCGTGGCTTGTGGATTTTGTAAACACTCGCCTCGTTGCAGCGTTTCTTTTAAGTGTCTGCGAGAAAGCTCGAGTACGGCCTGAAGTTGTGCAAATTTGGCTGGGCCAAGCCCTGAAAACTGATAAAAAGCACTTTTGTCGGCGAGCAACAACGACCTTAATCCACCAAAATGAGAAATGATGTCACGGGCTAGATCAACTGCGGTTTTGCCTTTGATGCCGGTGCGTAGGAATATCGCGAGTAATTCTGCATCGGATAAAGTATTTGCGCCGGAGCTGAGCAGCTTTTCACGTGGGCGCTCTGAGATGGGCCAATCGGTAATCGGCATATATGACCTCCATGTCAATATTGGTTAAATTTCATATTAATACTAGCCTAATTGCAATGTGAATGTTCACTTATCTGCTAAACTAGGCGCCATGCAACATTTACTGAATAAAAGGGTTTTACTTGCTGTCACGGGCAGCATTGCAGCCTATAAAGCGGCCGAGTTATTGCGACGTATGCAAGATGCCGGTGCTGAAGTTCGGGTGGTGATGAGCGAGGGTGCAAAAGCCTTTATTACACCGCTGACTTTTCAGGCATTAACCGGTTTTCCTGTGCATGAAGATTTGCTTGATACCGAAGCGGAAGCGGCAATGGGGCACATTGAGTTAGCACGTTGGGCCGATGTGATTGTGGTAGCTCCGGCGAGTGCAAACAGCATTGCAGGCTTGGCTCAAGGACGTGCAGATACGTTATTGTATGCGGTGTGTTTGGCCGCTGATGTGCCTTTAGTGATTGCGCCGGCCATGAATAAAAATATGTGGGCTGATCAAGGCACTCAAGAAAATGTAAAGCGTTTAGCGAATCGAGGCGCTCTTTTTGTTGGACCAGAAAGTGGCTTGCAAGCTTGTGGAGACATAGGCGAAGGTCGAATGATTGAAAGCGAAGCCATTATTTCTCGCGTTTCAGAATTATTTGCAACTGGCTGCATGGCAGGCTTAACCGTTCTCATCACTGCAGGACCGACACAAGAAGCGATTGATCCCGTGCGTTACATCACAAATCGCAGTTCTGGAAAAATGGGTTATGCGATTGCTGAAGCTGCCGTCGAAGCAGGGGCTAAAGTTATTTTAGTGAGTGGTCCTGTGAGTTTAGAAGCGCCAGATCGTGTGACGCGCATTAATATTAATAGCGCAGCCGAGATGGAAGCCGCAGTAAAAAAATATGTGGCGGCAACAGATATTTTTATTGCGAGTGCAGCAGTGGCAGATTATCGGCCTGTTACTGTGCAAACAAATAAAATTAAAAAGAAAGAAGATCGTTTAACCATAGAATTAGAAAAAAACACCGATATTCTTGCTACCATTAAAGCAGAGAACATAAAATTATTTTGTGTCGGCTTTGCTGCTGAAACACAAAATTTAGAAACGTACGCGCGAGCTAAACTAGAACAAAAAAACATTGAAATGATCGCTGCTAATTTAGTTGGTAAAACAGCAGAAAAAACAGGCGGTACGTTTAATAGTGATAACAATGAACTGGATGTTTATTGGCAAGGCGGCGAATTAAAATTAGAACTAAGCAGTAAGACAAAAATTTCGCGGCAACTTGTTGCTCTTATCGCGCAGCGTTTTTCTTTGTTTGAAGAAAATACTTACAACCAAAGCAACGTCATTAATTTAAAAAAATAAATATTAACAACGGAAATTAAATGCATAACATCAAACTTAAAATTTTAGACGAACGTATCGGAAAAGAAATTCCTTTACCTGAATATGCAACAAGCGGTTCAGCAGGTTTAGATTTAAGAGCATGTATTGATGAAGCTTTAACTATTAACCCAGGTGAAACACATTTAGTGCCCACTGGCATGGCTATTCATATTGATGACGCCAGTATGGCTGCAGTTATTTTGCCACGTTCTGGCTTAGGCCATAAACATGGTATTGTTTTGGGTAACTTAACGGGATTGATTGACTCTGATTATCAAGGTCAACTTTTTGTTTCTATTTGGAACCGAGGCCAAGATAGCTTCACCTTAAATGTGGCAGACAGAATGGCACAACTCGTTTTTGTTCCAGTAGTACAAGCAAAGTTTGATATTGTAAAAAGTTTTGATGAAAGTGAACGTGCAGAAGGTGGTTTCGGCCATACAGGGAAAGGTTAGTTATAATCTTAAAAGGTTCTTTAAAGTGTTGGGGTAACAGTTTTGAGTAAAAAAGAAAAAAATATTAAAAAGAAAAAATATAAGCACACTGGATTAAGCATTAATTCAATTAGTTTTGTTTCATTTCTGATGTTTGTTTTTGTTTTGACTGCTGGGTTATATCTTGGACAACAAGATCCATTGCGAACATTAGAAGGACAGCGCCAATCTGTTGCAGATATTACAACAAAAAATACAGCATTAAGATTTACCAATAAGGTTTCATCCTATGCTTTGTTCTTGCAAGGCCTCGCAAAAGATCCTGCGCTGGTTAATATTTTTGCATCAAAAAATTTACAAGCATTAGAACAGCGTGCGGATGAATTGAAAACGGTATTGCCTAAAGTTTTAAGGGTACGTTTATTGCCAGTAACGACGACACAACCAGATAAAAGTTTGGAACCTCATTTCACTTATGCATGTTTAGACTTGTTAAATCAAAGTCTAAAAGATGCTGCAGACGTACAGGTTGAAATGCATGAAATAGAAGGCATGCAACAACACATCGACATGATGCAAGCGGTCACCTCAAGAGGTGCGGTGGTGGGCTTTATTCAATTTGCGGTTGACTCAAGCTTGTTAGATGACTGGACAAAAAGTATTGCAGGAGAATCCTATCTTGAAATTCATCAAAAAATTGAAAGTGGGAAGAATTATTTAATTTCTAAGGCAGGTAACGAGTCTAAACAAGGTACGCATGCGACAATTGATATTCCAAATACACATTGGCAAGTTGAAACGTGGGCACCTTATCAACAATCTCAAAGTGCATTTAATTCAGGTATGTTATTTGCTCTTGTCATGGGGATTGTTTTATCAGGTATCGTGGCTTTTGTTTCACGCCAATTACTTCACAAAGAACTTTCCAATGATTTAGAAAAATACTTAATGTTAATTACAGGAACATTAAAGGGCATTAAAAAACATCAGTTTGATTTTAGTTTAGCTGAGTTTAAGTTAGCTGCAAGCCAAGTTATGAACGTTAGGTTAGATCAGGCAAACTTTGATCGTGAGCAAGACCAAGAAGGAAAAAAGTCAGCGTCAACGCAAAGTGAGTTGCCGGAGATGGATCCTATGTTTATGAATAAGGATGCGATTCAGTTAGAAGAGCTGGATGATTTAGATGGGTTTACAGACAGTGCTGAATCTAGCAATGAAATTAAGCAAGCTGCTCCGCCAGCGAACCTTCCTATCTTGCCAGAAGAAATTTTTAAAGCCTATGATATTCGCGGTGTTGTTGGTGTAACGTTAACCGTTGAAAATGTTTTATTTATTGGTCATGCCATTGGTAGTGAAGCAAAAGCGCGAGGCCTAGATACCATTGTCTTTGCTAGAGACGGTCGCTTGTCTGGTCCTGAACTGGGTAAGTCTTTGGTTACAGGGTTAATGACCTCGGGAATGAAAGTGATAGACATTGGCATGTTACCAACGCCAACGCTTTATTATGCTGCGGCAGAGTTAGCCAATGGCACTGGTGTAATGCTAACGGGCAGTCACAACCCCGCAAACTACAATGGCATTAAGATGGTTTTAGGTGGAGACACCTTAGCAGGCGATGTTATCCAATCTTTACGTCAGCGCATTTTAAATAATGATTTAGTGACTAGCGAAGGCAGTTATGTAAATGAGCAAGTTCTAGATAAATATTTAGAACGTATTACCAGCGATGTAAAACTAAAACGCAAGTTAAAAATTGTTATCGATTGTGGCAATGGTGTAGCCGGTGTTGTGGCGCCTAAATTATTTAAGGCATTAGGTTGTGAGGTAATAGAATTATTTTGTGAGGTTGATGGTAATTTTCCAAACCATCACCCCGATCCAAGTCAACCTGAAAACTTGGGTGATTTAATTGCCGAAGTTAAAAACAAAAATGCTGATTTGGGTATTGCCTTCGATGGTGATGGTGACCGTATTGGTGTTGTGAGTGGTGACGGTAAAATTATTTGGCCAGATCGTTTAATGATGTTATTTGCAAAAGATGTGCTTTCTCGCAATCCAAATGCAAATATTATTTATGATATTAAATGTAGTAGTAATTTACGTACGGTTATTGAAGAATACGGCGGACAGCCTTTAATGTGGAAAACAGGTCACTCTCTGGTTAAAGCAAAAATGAAAGAGACCAATGCCTTGCTTGCCGGTGAAATGAGCGGACATATTTTCTTTAAAGAACGTTGGTATGGTTTTGATGATGCCTTATATTCAGCAGC
This sequence comes from Woeseiaceae bacterium, assembly GCA_045046865.1. Taxonomy (GTDB): domain Bacteria; phylum Pseudomonadota; class Gammaproteobacteria; order UBA6429; family Thiohalophilaceae; genus JAGLTQ01. The sequence goes on from JASFYW010000023.1 coordinate 23,116, forward strand.
ACGTTTATTAGAAATATTAGCCGCATCCTTGCGTCAACCAAGGGTTGTCTTTTCAGGCTTGCCAGATTCTGTGAATACGCCTGAGTTAAAAATAAATATGCAAGAAGGTGAGAATTTTAAATTCATGGAAACCTTAATGGCACAGTCATCGGTATTCACTGATGCCGAACTGACGTTGATTGATGGTGTACGTGCTGACTATAAAGATGGCTGGGGCTTAGTTCGCGCATCAAATACCACGCCATGTTTAGTTTTACGCTTTGAAGGTAAAAACAAAGCCGCCATGGCTAAAGTACAAGAAATATTCCGTAAAGTGCTTACAGACATTAAATCTGACATTACTTTACCGTTTTAAATAATACGATTAATAAAAAAGAAAAAACAATATGTCTTTAGAACTTTCTTCAGCAAAAAACATTGCTAATGTTTTAACCGAAGCACTACCTTATATACGTCGCTTCCAAGGTAAAACCATCGTCATTAAATATGGTGGTAACGCCATGGTAGATGAAGAATTAAAAAAAGGATTTGCCCGAGATATTGTTTTAATGAAATTAGTGGGAATGAATCCGGTTGTGGTTCATGGAGGTGGGCCACAAATAGGTAACATGCTAAAACAACTTGGCAAAGAAAGTCAGTTTGTAAAAGGTATGCGCGTCACCGATACCGAAACAATGGATATTGTAGAGATGGTTTTAGGTGGGCAGGTAAATAAAGATATCGTCAATCTTATTAATCAACAAGGTGGTCATGCAGTTGGTTTAACCGGTAAGGATGGTAGCTTGATCACTGCTAAAAAAATGCGCTTTGAAAATGATGTGCCTGAAATGAACACGGCTGAAATTATTGATATTGGTCATGTCGGTGAAGTAGATAAAATTGATACCTCTATTGTTAATATGTTGATGAAGGGTGATTTTATTCCTGTAATCGCACCCATTGGTGTTTGTGATGACGGTCAATCTTATAATATTAATGCCGATATTGTTGCCGGTAAAATGGCCGCAGCTTTAGGAGCAGAAAAATTAATGTTACTGACCAACACCAAAGGTGTGTTGGATAAAAATGATAAGTTATTAACTGGCTTGACAGCAGATCAAGTTCAAGAACTTATTAATAATGAAACGATTTATGGTGGAATGTTGCCAAAAATTGCTTGTGCAATTGATGCAGTAAGGTCAGGCGTACAAACAGCACAAATTATTGATGGTCGAGTAGAACATGCTGTTTTACTTGAACTATTAACAGATGAAGGTGTAGGTACACTGATTAAAGGTTAGCTTATGACGGAAAGTGAAAAAAAAATACCACGTCGCCAACAGATACTAGAAGCTTTGGCGCGTGAGCTTGAAGTTAACCCGGGTGAACGAATTACCACGGCAAGTTTAGCGCGTGCTGTGGGGGTTTCTGAAGCAGCGCTCTACAGACACTTTCCCAGTAAAGCTAAAATGTTTGAAGGTTTGATTGAATATATTGAAGAAACGATATTTTCATTGGTTAATCAAATTTTAAAAGATCACAGCTCTGCTTTAATGCGGTGTAAAAATATACTGAGTTTACTCTTAGGTTTTTCTCAACGTAACGCAGGTTTGAGTCGAATACTTTGTGGTGATATTTTAACGGGTGAAACAGAACGACTAAGGTTAAGAGTTAGCCAGTTTTATGAGCGACTTGAAACACAATTAAAACAGGTTTTACGAGAAGGCGAAATGAATGGAGAAATGAAGCTATCTATTTCCGTTCAAGCACAAGCGAATCTTTTTCTTAGTTTAGCTGAAGGGCGTATTGTTCAGTTTGTGCGTTCTGACTTTAAACGTATGCCGACTGAAAACTGGGAAAGCCAGTGGTCTGTTTTGAAGGTTATTTTTTCTTCACCTTCAGAGCCTTAAATCGTTGTAAGTCTTTTTTAAATCTACCTTTAATTACTTCTTGCTCCAGGTGTTTGGTTTTCATCAACGCTAAATTTTTCTTAATTCTATTTTCAATAATAGTAATATCATCAAGAATAACTTTAGTTGGCTTTTTACTATGACGCTCAATGTTTGCTGCTTTCTTTTGTAATTTTTTAAGTTTTTTGTCTAATGCTTTATTGTTACCAATGGTGACTTTAATTAAACCATCAATCACTCTTAATTTGCTGTCCCTGAGCATGTTGATATCGCGTTCAAGTGTAAAGGTATTTAATAAAATTGAATCTTTTTTATTTTGTTCTGCAATTTTTGCATCTTCAATTTTCTTTAATTCGACTTGACGTTCTATTTCAGCTATTTCAGCTAGATTTTTAGCGCGTTCTTTTACTTCGATAACACGACCGTTGTTGCCTCGGGTTTCTATTCTTTTTTGAGAATATTCAGGGGGAACATACGAACCACATTCTTTAACACCTTCATTATTTGTCCAACACTTAAATTTTGCTGCCTGAGCGGGCTGCATAATTAAAAAGCTAACTAAAGCAAAGAGAGAGACTATCGTATTAAATTTTTTCATTTCAAATTGCACTTAGGGTTTAATTTACTGGTTGATAATAATAGCAGATTTTATGAGTGAATTTTTTCTACTATTTCTTATTTCCTTTATTGCCAATACGTTTTCCGCATTTGCTGGCGGTGGCGCAGGTTTATTGCAACTTCCTGTATTACTCTTTCTGGGCTTGCCTTTTAGTGTGGCGCTCGCCACGCATAAACTTGCTAGCGTTGCTTTAGGTATCGGCGCGACGGTACGACACTTTAGGGAAGGATCGCTTAATTGGCACTTTTCTTTGGTTATTTTGTTCGCGGGTTTACCAGGAGTTATTGTCGGCGCGTTAAGTATTGTTCATATTGCAGATAGGCCGGCTGAACTCGCTCTTGGTGTGCTCACCATGGGGCTCGGTATTTACTCGGTTTTACAGCGAAATTTAGGTCAATCTCAAGAATTAAAGCAACTCACTCGTATACAGCTGTTCATTGGTTATGCAGTACTGTTCTGTATCGGTGTCTTAAACGGTTCGCTCGCATCAGGAACAGGATTATTTGTCACGATATGGTTAGTACGTTGGTTTGGGCTAGATTATAAGCAAGCTGTGGCGTACACGCTGGTCTTGGTTGGCTTATTTTGGAATGGCTTGGGTGCGCTGACTTTGGCAATGCAAAGCTCTATTCGTTGGGATTGGGTGCCAATATTATTTTTCGCTTCAATGTTAGGTGGATACGTGGGAGCACATCTTGCGATTAAAAAAGGCAATAAATGGATTAAGATCACATACGAAGTGATTACTTTAGCCGTGGGGGCTAAGTTAATATTAGGCTAGGCATTGATGTGGATATTTATCAAATCCCATACTGATCGTGATACGCGGTCACTTTAGGTAAATATTGTTCAAAATCTGCATTGTTTTCAATATAAGAAATAAGGTGTTCGAGTTTAATAATACTGAAAACGGGAATAGCATATTGTTGCTCTACTTCTTGAATAGCAGAGAGTTCACCCGTTCCTTTTTCTTGGCGATCTAACGCAATAATAACGCCGGCAGGTTTTGCCTTTGCCGTCGAGATAATTTCCATAGCTTCACGAATGGCTGTGCCAGCTGTTATCACATCATCAATAATTAAAATGTCACCCTCGAGATCCGCGCCGACAATATTGCCACCTTCACCGTGTGTTTTGGATTCTTTTCTATTAAATGAATAGGGAATATTCATATTTTGGTGCTCATACAAGGCAACAGCACAGGTTGTTGCGAGTGGAATGCCTTTGTAAGCTGGACCAAATAATACGTCAAATTTGACGGCGCTTTCTTTAATGGCAGAAGCATAATATTGGCCTAATTTAGCGAGTGCTTCACCGCTGTTAAATAAACCGGCGTTAAAGAAGTAAGGACTGACTCGACCAGATTTTAAAGTAAATTCGCCAAAGCGAAGTACGTCATTTTTAAGGGCAAACTCAATAAAGTCTTTTTGATAATCTTTCATGATTGTTTCCGCTCGCTACAGGTGGTGAATCAGGTCGTGTATGATACCAGTTTAATGAACAAAATTGGATAACGAAAAATGCGAATTATCACTGCAAATGTAAATGGTATACGCGCCGCTGAGCGTAAAGGTTTTTTTGACTGGATGAAAAAACAGCGTGCAGACGTCATTTGTATTCAAGAAACCAAGGCGCAAGAACATCAGTTGGATGACACGATATTTTATCCAAAGGGTTACCATTGTTATTATTTTGATGCCGAGAAAAAAGGCTACAGTGGTGTCGCCATTTATTGTAAAACGAAACCAAATAAAGTGACCAAAGGTTTAGGCTGGCCTCATGCAGATACCGAAGGCCGCTGGATTGAGGCTGAGTTTGACGGGGTGACGGTGGCTTCTTTATATTTACCATCAGGTTCATCAAGCCCTGAAAGACACCAAAATAAATTAAAATTCATGTCTAACTTACTTGAAGATATGCGCCGCTTAAAACGCAAACGTCGTGAAATTGTTATTGTCGGTGATTTCAATGTGGTGCATAAAGAAATTGATATAACTAATTGGAAAAGTAATCAAAAAAATTCAGGTTGTACCCCAGAAGATCAAGCTTGGGTGGATAGCGTGTTGGATGACGTGGGTTATCTTGATGCGTTTCGTGAAATTAATAATAAATCCGGTGAGTACACATGGTGGTCTAACCGTGGCAATGCCCGCGCAAATAATGTTGGCTGGCGAATAGATTATCAATTCGTTACGCCAGGTTTAAAAGGTAAAGTTAAAAAAGCCAGCGTCTATAAAGAAAGCTGGTTTTCAGATCACGCGCCATTAACCATAGATTATGATTTTGAGATTAAATAAATCAATTCTCCGTCTACTCTTTATGCCGAGAGCTTCATGGCTTCATCCGTTCTAATTTAGCTGTGTTAGTTTTATGCTGCTCTTTAGTTTTCGAGGGCTGATAACGCTTACACAGTGTATAGATCTTGTCGCAGTGCCAAGTAGAATCTTTTGAGCCATAAAGATGAGCATTAAGTGAAGTAATACTTTCTTTCAATGTTTCATCCACTTGCATTGCAATATCTGATAAATTATTTAGCTTTTCTCCAGGTAAAGCAAATTCCGCCCAAGCTAATAGTGCTTTCTTTGTATCATGTGCGTTGTTCATTTCACAGGCTTCTTTAAGTTGTTTTAAGCTTCGCGACATTGATGAACTATTTTTATCTTTGATGGTTTTTTGTGGCGACATTGATTTTGATCTCCACCAAAATATCAATGTTGCTAACCATAGTACTAAGAACAATATACTTAGCCCAAACCAAAAGGAACCTTCATTTTCAGGATGAACCTTTGTAGTTAAAGGAGAGGCGGATACATTGGCTTTTACATTCGTATCTATAGGTTGCTTCATTGATGTTGTAGGTATATTCAAATTTGTTAATGCAGGCAGAACCTTAAAGGTTCTTTTTGCAATGTAAGCCGTTTCAAACTGTTTAGTCTTTGTGTTCCACCATGGAATGCTGATCGCGGGTAAAGTGTAACTACCTGCATGCGTTGGAATCAGCGCCCATTTTTGTTTTTGTATTGCATCAATCCCCAAGGTACCTTTATTTTCTTTTATTTCTGCCTTATCCGGATACTGTTTTAAGCCATCAATCGAGGGGAGAGTGATTTCTGTGACTTGTGCAGTTGTCAGTCCCTCTGCCATTAAAGTAATGGTACGCGTGATCGGTTCACCTGCAATAAACTTTTTATTATCAGGCCAGCCTTCAATGATTTTAATCTTACTACTCGGCATCCAGTTATCGAGCACAAAGTTAGAAGGGATAGATTTTATTTCAAGGTGTAAGGCTTTACTCTTTAAACGTTTTGATGTGGTTCGAGAATTAAACGGATCATAAAAACGACTGTTTGCATTTTGACTATTGATTCTAACGACAGAAATAATAGGATTTATTTTTAATGTTTCAGACTTTTGTGGGAATAATGCAAAGGTTTTCTCAATAACAATATGCTGTATTGAGCCTCGATAGGTTTTGTATTGTTTATCTTTACCTATAGGAATTATTAATGAGTCTGGGTTGCTGGTGGTTAAATCACTGAATTGATAATTGCTGATACTTTTAGAAATTAAAAGTCGAACAGTGATAATAAATTGTTCTTGGACATAACCAATCGGTTTTGAGGATTCTAATTCCAGAAAATAATCTTGATTCGGTTCGCCAGAGGTGGATGTTGGAATAGCTTTAACGACCACATTTAATTTTGCAGCGGTGTCCGTGCCAAAGGAAATGGCAGGTATTGTAAATATACCGGTGGTTTTTGCGAGGAGCGTTAATGTCCACGTTTTACTGCGTGTGATATCGCCATTGATCATTCTCATGCTACTGCTTTGTTGGGTACTGAGAACTTCGAAATCATTTTTTAGAGGTGAAAAATCAGGATCGTCATCAACCGAGCTAGATGCAGTATAAGTAAGGTGAAACGTGTCACTGACAAATACGGGGTTAACATCAAGCTTTGCAATAATGTTGGCAGCATACAGATTGCCGCAAGCCATTAAAAATACAATACTAATTAACGTTCTCATTATTTATTACCAGTTATTTTGTTCATGCTGTTGGTTCTGCTGTCGCTTATATTGATAGTTAAATTTATTTCTGAGTAATCCACCAGGATCATCAGGGATTCTACGCAGCCATTGTTTTGTGGCTTGCTGTTCTTTTAATTTTTTCTTTTGACTCTCTGTGGGTTCTTTATTTTTATTTTTTGTTTTTTCTTTTGTATCTTTATATTTTTGTTGTTCTTTTTCTATTTTGTTTTCTTTTGCTTCATTATCTTTCTCTGACTCCCCTTTATTATCAGGTTTTTTATTTTTATTCTGTCGGTCTTCTTTATCTCCGCCTTTATTTTTTTTATTATCTTGCTGAGCGGACTCATCTCTTTTGCCATCTTTAGACTTGTTTTTACCACTATCTTTTTTATGGTTATTTTTGTTATCTTTAGATGTATTTTTTTTATTTTTGTCTTGTTCTTTATTAGGGTTTTGTTTTTTATGTTTCTCTATTGCTTGTTTGTTGTATAAGGCATCTTTATGTTTAGAGTTGAGCAAAAGACTTTTGTTGTACTCTTCAATTGCTTTGTCATTTTCCCCGAGTTTAGCGTAGGCATTTCCCATATTATAATGCGCATCAGCGGTATCTATATTATTTAAAGATTCTATACTTTCTTGGTATTGTTTGTTTCTATAATATGATGTTGCTTGCCATTCTTTGTTATTAAATAATTTGGCTGCTTCAGCTGGATGGTTGTTGTCGAGTTGTTTACTCGCTTGTTGATCGGCTGTTTGCCAAAGGTCATCCCAAAATGTCGACGCCTCAACATATTGTGGTTGTTGAATAATAAGGAAGACAAAAACAAATAAAACACCACGTCGAAAAGCAAGCGCAGCAAATGGTATAATTAAAAGTAATAACCATGGCCCTTGTTCATACCAACTGTCTGTTTTTAATTGTGTTGCTATTGATTTTTTATTTTTTTGAATAGGTGACTGCTGGAATAAAGCACTGATGTCTTTAATGTCAGAATCGTCTGCACTTAAGACGCTGAGCCTACCGTTACCCATATTATTAAACTCTTTAAAATTAGAGATATTTAATTTAGGAACAACAATATCACCACGGCGATCTTTCAAGAAGCCACCTGAGATTAATGGAATCGGTGCGCCTTGCGGTGTTGCAACCGCTAATATTGAAATGCGGTGTTGCTTAGAAATTTTCTGAAAACTTTCCTTGGCTTGTTGTTCTATGCTATCAGTCACGAGCAATATATCACCTTGTCGTACATCTGCATTTTTTAGTAAGGAGATGGCAAGTGAAAGCGCTTTATCAGTACGCGTGCCTTGCGTAGGCATTATATCCGTCGTCAAGCTTTCGAGTAATGAAGTTATGGTGGCTGTGTCATCTGTTAAAGGCGTGACAACATAAGCGCTGCCGGCATAAACGAGTAGGGCGGTTTGTCCGAGCTTTCGCTGTTTTAGAATGTCTATTATTTTATGCTTTGCTCGGGTGAGTCGAGAAGGTTTTATATCGGCGGCATCCATAGAGCTTGATAGATCAAGTGCAATCACCAATGCAGATTTATCTTTAAATACAGGCTGTGGTCTTTTTTCCCATGCTGGGCCGGCTAAAGAAATAATCACGAGTGCGCCGACGATAAAGACCAACACGCTGTTGAGAGACGTTTTTTTAATGCTTTGACCTACTAGCAAGTGAGGCAATAATTTAGCATCAATAATATTTGTCCAACTTTTTCCTTGCTTGTGCAATTTTAATAAAATAATTGAGATCAGTGCCAGAGGAATAAATGCATAAAACCATTCAGGCCGAATAAAGTGTAATTGTGAAATAAACTGATCCATTTTAAGGTTGAGATCGATGTTGTTTTTTAGAAAATAAATTTCCCTGCGTTAAAAGACGACAGATAAAGGGATAAGTTTCAAATAATGAAATAATAAAAACAATCGTTAGTGCTGCAGTCAGAGGCCAGTGAAATAATGCTGTAATGGGACGGAAGCTTTGCGAATCTTTTTCAGTGGGTTCTAACTCATTAAGTAGAGAGTAAATATTCTTTAACTCTTCAGTGTCCCGAGCTCTAAAATAACGACCACCTGTTTTTTCTGCTATTGCAGTGAGTGTTTTTTCATCTAAGTCGGCTGAGGGATTAACGCGTTGTGAGCCAAAGAAGGTGTGGCGAATCATTTCGTCTGCACCGATACCAATGGTGTAAATTTTTAGATTATTGATTGCCGCTAACTCGGCTGCTTTTATCGGTGTGATTTCACCTGCAGTATTAGCACCATCTGTGAGTAAGATTAATACTCGGCTTTGTGCCTCTTGGCTTTCGTCAGAGCTTAAATTTTTATTATCTAAATCAACTAAACGTTTTATGGCTAAACCAATTGCATCACCAATCGCAGTTTCTTGGCCAGCAAGTCCTATAGCTGCTTCATTTAATAAAATATTAACCGTGTTTCTATCAAAAGTGAGCGGTGTTTGCAAGTATGCTTGGCGACCAAACAAGATTAAACCGATTCGATCACCTTGGCGTGATTTTATAAATTGAGTAGCAACATGTTTGGTTGCTTGTAATCTATTGACAGTTCTATTATTAATTTTAAAATCTTCAACTTGCATAGACCCGGATAGATCAACCGCCATCATTAAGTCTCGACCACTGATTGGGAGTTCAACCGGTTCACCTAACCATTGAGGCCGTGTTGCTGCAAGAATCAGTAAGCACCAAGCAATGATGGCAAGTAACATAATAGGAATATTTTTTTTAGTTACCTTGTCTGAGGTAACGGTTGCATGGAAGTCATCCATAAAGGGAATACGTAAGGCCGCATCTTTCAAACTGTTTTTTTCAGGAACAATAAATCGTATGAGTAAGGGTAAAGGCAAAATTGTAGCGACCCATGGCCAGATAAACTGAATCATTTATTGCGCCCTTGAGGTTGTTTGGGCAGTCGTTCTAACCAGTTTTGTACTGCGGTGATCAGTTGTTCCGAATCAATACTTATTTCTTTTTGGTATGGTGCGTTGATAAGATATTGTTTTACGCTCTCGTTAAAATGATTGTGTTCGGTTATTTTATTGAGTGCATAAACCCATTCTTCACCTGTGAGTTGCGCTATTTCTCCTCGACTATAATAACTCATGGCAATTTGTCGTAAGAATTGAGATGTTTCAGTCACCAAAGCCGCATCATTATGATTTTCATTATAGTCAGTGACGATATTTTCAAACGTGGTTTTGGCAACTTTATTTAAAGGCGTATAGGATATTCTGCGATATAACTTGGGTATAAAAACAACAGCCGCAATCACCAAAGCAAGCAGCACCCACCAACCAATGGCCGGTGGCCACCATGAAATCGCATCGGGTAAATGTATATCGCGTAGGCTATCAGTGTGTTGTTCTGGGAGTTTCATAAATGTTATTTTAAAATTTTGACCTTAAGTTCAGTCCTTTTTGCAAAGACTCAAGCACGGGGTTCTCGGTTGAAATATTAATATAAAAAATACCCAATTTAACGCATAAATCTTTTAAGTATTGTTGGTGCGTCGCAAAGCGTTGTTGGTATTGTGAACGTAACCTTGGGTTAAAAGTATTGATGGTCATATCATTTTCACCATCTGTTATTTTATAGAATCCGGCCGGTGGCAGCTGTTGCTCAAGAGGGTCATTAATAAAAAGCATGACTAAATCATTATGCTTAGACAGTTTAGCTAGACTTGATTCTAAGCTGGAGTTCCCCTTGCTATTCATTTGTCGAAAATCTGAAATTAGAAAAATCAAACTACCGGGTTTGGCAACACGACGTAAGCGGTTTAATGCATGTTCAGCAGGGTGATTTTCAGTTTGCGGATGGGTTACATTATTTTCCTTGTTATTATTTTTTAACCAAGCAGTATGTTTGGCAAGCTGCTGTAGAAAATGCAGAGTGGCAGACTTGCCGCGTTGCGGCCTTAGTTCGGTATGTTGATCTTCTGAAAAAATAAGACCACCGACACGATCATTATGTTGTGTACTACTCCATGCTAATAAAGCGGCAGCTTTCGCTGCAAGCACGGACTTGAACATGACCTGACTGGCAAAAAACATGGGCTTACGAAGATCGAGCCAAATTAAAACAGGCCGTTCGCGTTCTTCTCGGTATAGCTTTGTGTGAGTATGACCTGTGCGCGCGGTAACACGCCAATCGATACTGCGAACATCATCGCCGGGTTGATAAGGGCGCGCTTCATCAAACTCCATTCCTCTACCTTTAAAGCTAGAGATAAAGTTTCCGCTTAAGCGAGAACGAATGTTTCTCGATTTAAGCGGTAGTTGATGAGCTTGCCTATTAAGTTTAATTAACGTTTCAATTTTTACACGAATAACATCATCGGCTTCATCATTTTTCTGTAGTGCTTCGACTTTCATTTTATTTATGGCACGGCAATACGAGAAAGTAAGGTGCTAATAAATTTATCTTTTGTAATACCTTCAGCTTCTGCTTCAAAACTTAAAATAATTCTGTGGCGTAAAACATCATGTGCAATTTTCTGAATATCTTCTGGAGCAACAAAATCACGTCCATCTAGCCATGCAAGGGCTCGAGCACAACGATCTAAAGCAATACTTGCCCTAGGACTTGCGCCATATTCAATCCAACTGGCTAGGTCATCACCATAAACTTTAGGTTCTCTGGTGTGCCTTACGATCTCCAATAAATAATCTTCTAAGTTATCTGCCATGTGAATATTCAAAACTTCTTGGCGCGCAGTGAATAAATCTTCTTGCAAAATAGGCGTCATCTCATCAGGTGCAGCCTTTTTACTTTTATCCGCTTCATTTCGAGTTAAGGCTAAAATTTGTTTTTCTGCGCTTGCGTCGGGGTAATCGACAAAAACATGCAGTAAAAAGCGATCCAATTGCGCTTCGGGTAAGGGGTAGGTGCCTTCTTGTTCAATTGGGTTTTGTGTTGCCATCACTAAGAACAACTCGGGCAATGGGTAGGTTGTTGATGCAACCGTTATTTGTCGTTCTGCCATGGCTTCTAACAAAGCCGATTGAACCTTGGCAGGGGCGCGATTAATTTCATCTGCAAGAACAAGGTTATGGAATAAAGGGCCACGCTGAAAAATAAAGCTGCCATCTTGTGGTCGGTATATTTCAGTTCCGGTTAAATCTGCCGGTAATAAATCAGGCGTAAATTGAACGCGTTGAAAGTCGCCTTCGATGCCATCACTGAGTACTTTAATGGCGCGTGTCTTGGCTAGACCGGGAGCACCCTCTACCAATAAATGACCATCAGCAAGCAAAGCGATGAGTAACTTATCGACTAAATCGTGTTGCCCGATAATTCTTTGATTTATGTAATTTTTAAGTGGTTGAATAAATTCTTGTGACACAAACAGTCCTCGTTAATCTAATGACAGCATTTTCTTTTGATGAAGATCTTACATCAAGTTTTACAGCAATACATGATATAAAATTATTATTACATCTGACAAACAAAGAAAGCATTAGTTTATATTTATGAACCTTATTTTTTGATAAATCTGATATTTTCAAGTGGATTAAGGCTACTCTGTACCAATAAGTGGTAAAGTGACTAAAAAATCACAGGTCTCAACTATTGTTAAATTCAGAAGCGAATAAAAATTGGTCAGAAGCCTTTTCGGTCTATCGAAATCGACGTGTTATTGCGATATTTTTTTTAGGCTTTTCTGCTGGTTTGCCGCTCTTTCTGGTTTTTTCAACCTTATCACTTTGGTTAATAGAAGCAGGGGTTGACCGCTCTGAAGCAACGTATTTTAGTTGGGCGGCATTGGCTTATTCATTTAAATTTATTTGGGCGCCGGTCATTGATAAACTTCCATTACCTTTCTTACATAATCTATTAGGTCGTCGACGTAGTTGGCTATTAGTGGCTCAATTTGCTGTGATTTTATCGATAGTTTTGATGGCAATGACGAACCCGATACAAAGTTTAAGTGTGATGGCCGCTGCGGCAGTTTTACTCGGTTTCTCATCTGCAAGCCAAGATATTGTGATAGATGCCTACCGTATTGAAGCCGTTAAAAAAGAATTTCAAGCCGCGATGTCTGCGATGTATATAGCCGGCTATCGAATAGGTATGTTGGTATCAGGCGCAGGTGGGCTTTATTTAGCCTCCTATTTTGGTTCAGGCTCGAGTTATAGCTACGAAGCATGGCAAGCAACATATTTAGCTATGGCTTTTGTTATGTTAATTGGCGTGGTCACAACATTATTAATCAAAGAACCTGAAGTTAGTGAAAAAGTAGAAACATACTTGCATGATCTATCAGACTATTTAAGCTTTTTTATTATGTTTGTGGTTATGGTTGCAGCTTTTATTTATGGCTTTAAAATATTTAACTTTGAATTTTCGAATGGTTTTATAAATGAAAGTATACGTTTACTCGCATCATTATTATTTTCATTATTAGGAATATATTTATTAGTTATTTTTAATGTTATTAATCGAAAAATGGTTTTTTCAACCTATGTTGAACCTGTTGTCGATTTTTTCAATCGTTATGGTAAGCCAGCGATCTTATTATTGTTATTAGTTGGCTTGTATAGAATTTCAGATATTGTACTGGGTGTAATTTCTAATATTTTTTATTTAGATCTTGGTTTTAGTAAAAATGAAATTGCAACAACGACAAAAGTGTTTGGTCTTATTATGACGCTAGTGGGTGGTTTTGTTGGCGGCTTAATGACAATGCGTTATGGCGTTATGCGTATATTATTATTAGGTGCAATATTATCTGCATTAACCAATTTATTATTTATGTGGTTGGCTCACTCGGGAAATGACATCGTACTTCTAAGCAGTGTTATTGCCGCTGACAATCTTAGCGCCGGCTTAGCCAGTGCGGCATTCATTGCTTACCTTTCTAGTTTGACGAACATTTCTTTTACTGCAGTTCAATACGCAATCTTAAGTTCATTAATGACTTTATTCCCAAAACTATTAGGTGGTTATTCTGGTGGTATGGTAAATGAACTGGGGTATTCAAATTTCTTTTTAATGACGACTTTAATGGGCTTTCCGGTTATTGTTCTTATCTATTATTTAATGCGAAAAAATCCTGACATTATTAAATAATATGAGTATAGAAACTTCATATATAGCAGCTTTTCTTGTTGGCCTCTTAGGTGGCGTACATTGTGTGGGTATGTGTGGCGGTATTGTTGGCGCGCTTTGTTTAGGTTTAGATAACGATAACAAGCAAACAGCACAACAAAGTTTTGTTAGAGCCTTTCCTTATCTTCTATCTTATAATGCTGGCCGCATTAGCAGTTACACACTCGCTGGAATATTAATGGGCGGCTTAGGTTGGTTAGGCAGTCATCTCTTTACGATTTATGCGATTCAACAAACACTAGAACTTATCGCAGCAACATTTATGTTGGCATTAGGTTTGTATATTGCAGGGTGGTGGAAAGGGCTAGCAAAAATTGAACGTTGGGGCGGACAACTTGTTTGGAAAAAACTAGAACCATTAGGCCGTCGATTTATGCCAGTAAAAACATATCCGCATGCCTTTGTTTTAGGTTTAGTCTGGGGATGGTTACCTTGTGGCTTAGTTTACAGTGTGATTATTTGGACTATTTCAACACAAAGCCCAACAGAAGGAGGCTTACTTATGTTGAGTTTTGGTTTAGGCACGTTGCCTAATTTATTATTGATGGGCATCTTTGCTTCAACACTTCATCAATTTATACAGCAGCCGTGGGTAAGACAGGCTGCAGGTTCTATGATTATACTTTTTTCTGCGGTTATGTTTTATCGTGGGTTTGCGTAATGGCGGAAAATTAGTTCGACTTCTTAACAAACTCCGTCAAGATAACAATATGTTGTCCATCAACCTTACCTTCTATTTGTTTCGCATTATCCGCAACGAGAGATATTCTACGAACAGCAGCACCACGTTTCGCGGTGAAGTTAGCCCCTTTCACGTTTAAATCTTTTGTTAAGGTGACGCTATCACCTGTTGCGAGTACTGCGCCATTACAGTCTTTATGAATGACTTTGTCATCATCATTAACGCCTTCATTGCTTGCTTGTGCCCATGTTAGTAATTCATCATCAAGATACAACATATCCAGTAAGTCTTGCGGCCAGCCTTCACTACGTAAACGCATTAACATTCGCCATGCCATAACTTGTACCGCAGGTACTTGGCTCCACATGCTGTCATTCAAGCAGCGCCAATGATTGGCATCTATTTTTTCAGGATCTTCTATTTGATCTTTACAGGTTTGGCATACATGGATCGATTTATCGAGGGTTGCATTGGGTTCTGGAGGAAGGCTATAAATAGAAATATTTTCTGTCACAGAACATAATTCACATTTAGAACCACTGCGTCCTTCTAATTCTATTTCTAAACTCATTTTCTTATCTCGATTATTATTTGATATAAAAAAAGGCCTATTGCATAAATAGGCCTTATAGATTGAAGTTATATTATTATTTAGGCAACTTGTGATTTGTCTTCACTAATAAAATCTTCAAGCGGTCTGTTTAATGTTTCCATCAACATATTGAGATCAGCCAATTGAACATTTAAGACTTCTGCAGAGGCTTCTAATTCTGAAATACGAGACTGTAATGTGTCACGCGATTCATTAATTTTTCTTAAGCTTTCTAAACGTTTTTCCATTTGGTTGCGGTGTTCTTTAATACGAGCCACCAAAGGCGCCATACCTGCTTTACCCCATGCTTCTACTTCTTGGTGTGCTTGGAAGAAGGTATTACGTGCATGACTGACCATAGAGATAAAGAATTTTTTAACAACAAAAGCTTGTTCTGTTGCCGCTAATTTTGCACTGTTACGGTAAGCATCAGCCTCATGGTTTAAACGATCTAAATCACGTTTATATTTACCCATACCAAAGAGTTTAGGTTTAACATCAGTGAGACCATGTTCTTTATTAAAAGAACGGTAAATAGTTTGCAATAACATATTTACTTTATCTGCTTTTTGAGAGGCGTCGGTAATGGTGCTGGAACTCATTTCGAAAAATTCTTTCATGCCATTTTTAATACCGTTGGTACTCCAAGAGCCGGTCATTTCTTTTCTTGTTTTAGCCATCAGTTCATCAAGCTGAGTTAAGCTTAAGGTTTGCATCAATTGCTGATGGGCTTGGGTAAAGGTTTTTTTATTAGCTTGAAAACTTTCTACACTTTTGTGGTAAATAGTTTGTTCTTCGCGGGTTTTTTTCATGAGATGGCCAATGACATCTTCATTTTTTCCACTAAGGCCTTGCAACTCATCAAGCTGTTTATTCGTGTCATTTAGTCGCGATGAAATTAAGTTACGAGATTCTTCTGCCATCTGGCCAATTTCACCGACGATGCTGTTACGAACAATCTCTTGTTTTTTGGGTAAAATATCTTGCGCTAAAATACCCTCTAAGGCGAGAATATTACTTTTTTCTAGTAATTCCGTATCGTGACGAATTTTTGCGAGTAAGCCTTTTTGTGCTGAAACTGGGAAAACATTTTCAATACCGACATTCAGCATTTTTGCAGCGGAATTACATTGTGTTGTAATACTATTTTGAATGGCTTCTTCGGTTTTTAAATCGTCCCATAAGGTATCAACTTTATTTAAAACAACGATGCGACCATGCTTTGCATCGCCACCTAAGGGCTGAACATTTTGAGTCCACATATCGAGGTCAGATTTTGTAACGCCAGTATCTGCAGCCAAAACAAAAACGACAGCTTGCGCGTTAGGTAGCATACTAATAGTCAATTCTGGTTCATTACCTAAAGCATTTAAACCAGGGGTATCTAATATAGTTAAGCCTTCTTTTAATAACGGATGTGGAAAGCTAATTAAAGCATGTCGCCACATGGGAATATCAACCATGTTTTCATTTTCATTTTCACGGTAATCAGATAAACCTAATTTTTCTGCTATAGGCAAAGGAACACGTTTTGTTTTTACGACTTCTAGAAAGGCTTCGGCCATTTTTTCAGATGAGCTAGTATCCAGAGCAATAGATGTCCAGTTGATTGGGTTCTTTTTGTGCTCTTGAATACTGGTATCTTCTAAACGTGTCTCAATGGGTAATAAACGAATGTAACTTTGATCTGCTTGCGCATCATAAAATAATTCTGTTGGACACATGGTAGTTCGACCGGCTTCAGAGGGAAGCAATCGGCGATCATACTCTGAGAAGAAAATGGCATTAATTAATTCTGTTTTGCCACGAGCAAATTCTGCAACAAAGGCGATAGTTAAACTATCGGACTTCAAGGCTTCGATAATTTCAAAAATACGAATTTCGACTTCAGCAGAAACCATACCATTGTCTTCCAGCCACATTGAATATTTTTGGATAGCAGCAGTGATATCTGAACGCCAACGCCCATATGCTTGCATTTTGTCTGTGAAACGGTCAGTTGCCATATTTTTCCTAAATTTATTCCTTAACTCATTGATTTTATTAATTATTTTGAGTCTAAAACCTTGTTTTTTGTCTAATTAGGCTAGTTTTCTAGAAATATCCTAACAGAATTGGCTAACTCATAGAAATATAACGGCAAATCGGGAAAAAGGTTTAGGCTTTTTTAGCAAAAAGTGAAAATTAGTCTGATGTAAGTCTCAAAAATTTTTCAATCGCGATTGTTGCTGTGATTTTTTGATGAACTCAGGAAGTAGCTTGGGCTGAATAATTTTTACACATTTGTTGCGGCTATTTTCCCCCCTCATCAATGTAATACGAGAAGGGGAAACGCCAAATATTTTGGCTAGATATTTCAGTAAATGTTTGTTGGCTTTATTGTCGATAGGCAGGGCGGTGATACGCACCTTTAAATTTTCACCGTACTCGCCAATAATTTCATCTTGTTTAGCATTAGGTTGAACGCACAGATTTAAAGACAGCGCATCTCCATCCTTATCCCATTGATAAAAAGACATAAAGTAAAAAAGGCTAATTTATCGTGATGTTAGTTGATAGTGGTGTTAGTTGATCAAGACACGTGCAGTAGGGTACATTGTACTTTGCGCCCAGTGACCGAGTGGGTCGAGTAATATAAGTTTCACCAGCCATAATCCCATCATTGCAATCATCGGGGATAAATCTAAGCCAGACATCGGAGGCAGTAAACGTCTCGCAGGGCGCAATACCGGTTCAGTTATTTGGCTCAGCAGCGTGTTAATTGGATTATATTGGCCGGGGTTTACCCAGCTTAAAATCGACTGAATAAATATTGAAAATAAGAAAACATAAAAACCAAGAGAAACCAGCTCAACCAAGGCGTAAAGCGTTAGCCCTAAAATATCGGGCGTGGGGAAGTGACGTATTAAAGTAATAATATAAAACTCTAACATTTGTAATACCAGCATCACTAAAACCGAAGCCATATCAATACCAGCCAAGCCTGGAATGAAACGTCGTAATGGCTTTAATGGTGGGTTGGTTATTTTTACAATAAAACGAGACACGGGATTATAAAAATCAGCGCGCACTATTTGTAAAATAAGCCGCAACATCACAGCCAAAATATACATACCAAATAAAGTCGAAATTAAAAATACGCCTGCGTTACTTAGTGGGTTCACGGTTTTCTCCAGTGAGACCTTTGTACGGATAGCGAGAAGTTATCTGGCTTCGCAGCATTCGTACGGAGGTTTCATTATTTTCCTAGTTCTATCGCTAACTCTTCTGCACGATCTCGCGCAGCAGTCATCGCTTTATTAAACATCTCAACTAAACCCTGTTGCTCAAAAGATTTAATCGCTTGCTCTGTTGTACCTCCGGGGGAGGTGACTTTTTTTCTTAATGCTTCCGGCGCTTCATCCATTTCTAAAGCCAACTTAGAGGCGCCAAAGCCGGTTTGTATCGCCAGTAAGCGTGAAGTCTCAGGCGACAAGCCTAAAGCTTCTCCCGCTTTTTCCATCGCTTCCATCACCATAAAAAAATACGCAGGGCCGCTGCCAGAAAGAGCTGTCACTGCATCAAGTTGAGCTTCATCATCCACCCAAACAGTCACACCCACGGCACGTAAAATAGATTCAGCGCTCTCTTTTTGTTGCATTGATACTTGCGCGTTAGCATATAAACCACTGGCACCACTTAACACTAATGACGGCGTGTTAGGCATTGTTCGCACAACTGCGCGATTTTTTCCCAGCCAAGTATCAAGACTTTTGCTAGTAATGCCCGCGGCAATACTAATATAAAGTGCAGAATCTTTCGCTTGTAGCGAACTTGCTACCTCTTTAAGCACTTGCGGTTTCACCGCAAAAATAATGATGTCACAGCTATCAATCAGTTGTTGATTTTCAGTAAACACTTGAATAGAAAAATCACGCGCTAAAGCATCTCGCGTTTCGTCATTATGATCCGCGGCAAAAATATTAGATGCCGCAACACCACTCGCCACGAGACCGCCAATTAAACTACGCGCCATATTGCCCGCACCAATAAAACCAATTTTTTGATTATCCATAAACTCAAGTCTACCAAATTATATTTATAAAAAGTATCAAGTTAGGGGGCGGAGTCAAATAGGAAGAAAATCATTAAAGATTTTGTTCATTTTCATTCACGCCACCCTAGGCGATTAGACCGTGTTTGGAAATATAGCGAAGTTAAAGAACTACATGATGTTAGCAGGTCAGCAGGCGAGATAAAGTAATAAATAAGCACTTAGAAATTTGAAATAAAAATCAAACTTCAGCAGGATATATTTAAAATTATTATTTTATTGTTCTAAGACCTGAATTTTTAGTTTTTCTACAACCTCCGTTAAGCTTCAAAAATATCACGGATACTCAATTTTTTATAGAAGCTTCCAGCCGTAAAAAATCGTCATTCCAAGAGTATAGAGCGCGAGAATAACAACATTGATAGGGTTTCCAGAAAGTTTAGGTGTTTTTATTTGTGAGACATTTAAGGCAGCAAGTCCTAGTCCGCTGGCATAGAGAATGATAGAAAAAGTACTGTGGCTAAAAATACTTTCAAATAAAAATACGAAGACAAGTATTATGCTGTTGTTATCAAGCGCCAGCCCTGTGTATTTGGTTCCTCCGGCAAGACCAAAAGTACTAAAGTAACTTAGTCGAAGTGCCGCCGTTGCTAGCATGATAAAAGCGCCGACTAGATAAATTAGCTCGAAACTGCCATAACTCAGAAGTAAAATAGCTGGCGTAACACCGTAGCTAACTATGTCGATTAGTACATCCAGCTGACCTCCAAAAACACGGTCATCACCCGTACGTCCCTTCATTCTGCGTGCGATGAGGCCATCTGCCCAATCAAATGCAACCGCCCAGATCATGCCAATCATTGCTGCGGCGTAAAGTCCTGTAATACTGAAATAAATGGCCAGCAGGGTACAAGCCAGTCCAGACAAAGAGGCAATATTAGGCAGGTCTTTCGCATAGGAAAGAATAGAATTTGGCTGTATTTTGTGAGGTTCAGTGTTTTCGGCGGTCATTGGTTTACCTTTATCAGAAAAACGCGTGTAAAGAGAGCTAAGAATCTGTAAAGAAACCACAGCCAGGGGGGGAGGTATGGTACAATAGCTGGCTTAGTCAATCTAGTATGGAAATCAAAGAATGCTCGTATACACAGTAGGAACTTGGGATTTATTGCATGTCGGCCACTTGGCGTTACTCCAACATTGTAAATCATTAGGCAATACGGTTGCCGTTGGTGTTGCTTCGGATGAGGTAGTGGCCAGTTATAAGAAAAATGTTCCTGTTGTTCCACTTGAGCAAAGAATGGAAATGCTAAGAGCTTTACGTTGTGTTGATATTGTACGTCCCTACCATGACTTGGAATATGCCTCTGCTTGTAAGGAATTAGATGTCGACATTTTCGTTATCGGAGAGGATTGGGGAAAAGCACCTCATAATCTTGAAGTGGAATCTTTGTTAAAATCGACAGGCAAGTCTATTATTCAAGTGACTTATCATCCTCTAACGTCATCGACAAAAATAAAAGAAAGAACGCTGGCTCAATTTCGTAAAATCGCATAAATCCCTCTGGCTCGAGGTCAAATTGAATTATATTGGAATTAATAATGTTGTTTCAATTTGACTCCGCACCTAGATAGCTCAACTCCCCTTAGGCGCGTGCTCCAAAAATAGCGGTACCAATTCTTACTATGGTTGAGCCTTCTGCAATGGCGGCTTCCATATCATTACTCATGCCCATTGATAGCGTATCGAGATGAATTCCGCTGGCAGTCATTTCATTTTTCAATTCACTTAAAAGATGAAATGGTTTTTGTTGTTGTTCGAAATTATTGTTTGCTGCGGGGATGGTCATTAAGCCACGGAGTTTTAAGCGGGGCAGTTTGGCAATGTCTTTTGCGATATTAAGGGCTTCTTCTGGCATGACGCCGGACTTACTGCTTTCGCCACTGGTATTCACTTGTAAGCAAACATTGAGCTGAGATTGCTCTGTTTGGCGTTGTTCACTTAAACGTTGTGCAATTTTTAAGCGGTCTATCGTATGAACCCAATCAAAATTTTCAGCTATTTGACGAGTTTTATTAGATTGAATTGGACCAATAAAGTGCCATTCGAGCGTGTTTTCTGAGATATTATGTATTTTTTCTAATGCATCTTGTAGGTAATTTTCGCCAAAAATCAGTTGATTTGCCGCCATTGCGCTGCGAATGTCTTCGATTGGGCGTGTTTTACTCACCGCCAATAATTTCACTGAATGGGCCTCTCGACCATATTTTTGTTCGAGTAAACGAATTTGAGCGTGAAGAGTGGTGATGTTTTCGACAATCGTGTTTTGACTTACGGGCTTCATAATGAGATTGTTCTTATATAAAAAGTCTTAAGAAATAAAAAGGTTTACCGATACAGTAATTAGAGCTTAGCTCCAGTTCTATACGACAATAACAAAATTAAAGAGATACTATGGATATTACCGAACTCCTCGCTTTTAGTGTTAAAAATAATGCATCAGATTTACACTTATCGGCAGACTTGCCGCCAATGATTCGTGTGGATGGCGATATTCGTCGAATCAATGTTCCTGCCTTAGATCATAAAACGGTACACAGTTTAGTGTATGACATTATGAATGATAAGCAGCGAAAAGATTTTGAAGAGTTTTTAGAAACCGATTTCTCGTTTGAGATTCCAGATCTAGCACGCTTTCGTGTTAATGCCTTTAATCATAATCGTGGAGCGGGCGCCGTCTTTCGTACCATCCCTTCTAAAATTCTTACATTAGAACAACTTAATGCTCCTACCGTGTTTAAAGAAATTGCTGATGTGCCTCGGGGGCTCGTTTTAGTGACAGGGCCGACCGGTTCGGGAAAATCAACCACACTAGCGGCGATGGTTGATTACAAAAATGATACTGAATACGGCCATATTTTAACAATCGAAGATCCCATCGAATTTGTACATGAAAGTAAAAAATGTCTAGTGAATCAACGTGAAGTTCATCGAGATACATTAGGCTTTAGTGAAGCATTACGTTCAGCGTTACGTGAAGATCCCGATATTATTCTTGTGGGTGAAATGCGTGATTTAGAAACCATACGTTTAGCACTGAGTGCGGCGGAAACGGGGCATTTAGTTTTTGGTACATTGCATACCACCTCAGCAGCGAAAACAATTGATCGAATTATTGATGTATTCCCCGCAGCAGAAAAAGATATGGTGCGTTCAATGTTATCTGAATCATTACGTGCTGTTATTGCGCAAACACTACTAAAGAAAATTGGTGGTGGCCGAGTTGCTGCACATGAAATTATGATTGGTACGCCGGCTATTCGAAACTTGATTCGTGAATCTAAAATTGCGCAAATGTATTCTGCTATTCAAACCGGACAAGGTATTGGTATGCAAACACTGGATCAATGTTTACAAGACTTGGTTGCACGTGGTGTTGTTAGTAAGCAGGATGCAAAACAAAAAGCACAGAACAAAGATGCGTTTCTTTAATTTTACATTTTGAAAATATTGAGTTATTAGTCGTTATATAAAAGGATTAGCTTTATGGAGTTTGAATCACTCTTAAAATTGATGGTGCATAAAAATGCTTCAGATTTATTTATTACAGCAGGTGTCGCACCGAGTTTAAAAGTGAACGGTAAGATTGGCCCGGTAACGCAAGCCACCTTGACGCCGCTGCAAGCAAAAGAAATTGTTTTTGGGATTATGTCGCCAGCTCAAAAAGAAGAATTCACAGCAACCAACGAGTGTAACTTCGCAATCTCGGCTTCGGGAATAGGTCGTTTTCGTGTCAGTGCTTTTATGCAACGAAATAATGCAGGCATGGTACTGCGTAAAATTGAAACAACCATTCCCACCATGGAAGAGCTCGGCTTACCTGCCATTTTAAAAGAACTGGCCATGACTAAACGTGGATTAATCCTCTTCGTCGGTGCCACCGGTTCAGGTAAATCAAGTTCATTGGCTTCAATGATCGGTTTTAGAAATAAAAATTCCACGGGTCACATTATAACAATTGAAGACCCTATTGAATTTATTCACCACCACCAAGGTTGTATCGTGACTCAACGAGAAGTGGGCTTAGATACAAAATCATTTGAAGATGCATTAAAAAATACATTACGCCAAGCCCCCGATGTTATTTTGATTGGTGAAATACGTACTCGTGAAACAATGAATCATGCGATTGCTTTCGCAGAAACAGGGCACCTTTGTTTAGCCACCTTACATGCAAATAATGCTAACCAAGCCATGGATCGTATTATTAACTTTTTCCCAGAAGATCGGCGTAATCAACTGCTAATGGATTTATCTTTGAATACGCGTGCTTTTATCGCACAACAATTGATTCCAACGCCCGATGGTAAAAGTCGTGTTTTGTCTGTAGAGATAATGATCAACTCACCCTTGATGGCAGACTTAATTCGTAAAGGTGAAATTCATAAAATGAAAAGCCTTATGGCCAAGTCTCGCAATATGGGAATGCGAACATTTGATCAATCATTATTTGATTTATATAAAGCAGGCAGCATTACTTATGAAGATGCAATTAACTATGCAGATTCAGCCAATGAATTACGCTTAATGATTAAATTGGGAGACTCTAAAGGTGCTGGCGCAGATTCTTTAGCCGCTTCGTTAGAGGGGGTGACGATTCAAGATACCGAATAACAATGTTCGTTAAGCGAAAACAGTTTTTGCATCAAATACAGGGCCATCAACACAAACGCGTTTCATCGCAGGGCCTTCTTCTGTTTGTACTTCCACAACACAGCCAGCACAACCACCTACGGCACAAGCCATAAATTCTTCAAGTGAAACTTGGCAAGGCAAATCATACTCTTTTGCTAACTTTGCCACAGCCTCAAGCATCGGGTGTGGGCCACAAGAATAAATTTCTATTTCTTGACGCTGTTCTTCTGAAAGCGCATCTAACCAATGGCGCGCTAAGTCCGTGACGTAACCTTCAAATGTTCCGGGGTAACCTTGTAAGCTGGCAAGACGAGAAGCGATATTCCATTCTTCGAGTAACGGCATACTGGCAATGACGCCATCGGGCATACCCGCTACCATTATTTCAGAAGGTTTAGTGGTAAAAGGGAAGGGCACTTCTGAACCTAATATAACAAAAGGGTTATAACTATTTTCGCTATCTTGATTTAGTTGTTTACAGGCTTCGGCAATAAAAATCATCGGCGGCATACCCACACCGCCGCCAATTAATAATGGGCGTGGCCGTTCTTTTTTTAGTTCAAACGGTTTACCTATCGGACCTAAAATATTAATTGTTTCACCCACTTTATTTTCTGCAAGTAGGCTGGTGCCTTCACCGAGTTTTTTATATAAAAAATCAACCCAACCCAAATCTTTGTTAACCCGCATAATAGAAATAGGACGACGCATAGGTCGTAATGGGTGGACGGTAAGGTGAGCAAAGCTACCCGGCTTGGCCTTCGCTGCAATTTTAGGTGCTTGTACTCGCATGATGTATTGATCACCATCATAAGCATCGTGAGATAAAATTTCGCAGTCTTCAACAAAAATTGTGTCGCGGTGTTTAATATTAGGTTGTTTCATAATTTTGCCTTGCTCTCTCACTTCTCACTATCCGTGAAAACTATTTTGCCGTTTAATAACGTATGCATGACCTTGCCTTTTAATTCCCAGCCTTCAAACGGTGTATTTTTTCCTGCGCTGATCATATTTTCGGGCTTCATCATCCAGCTGCTTTCAGGATTATAAATACAAATGTCTGCTTTCTCGCCGGGTGAAAGTGTACCGGCATCAATACCTAAAATTTTCGCTGGTTGCTGTGTTAGCTTATTAATAATATCGCTGAGAGATAATGAATCGGTTAAACGTATTGCTAAGGGTAAAAGCGTTTCTAAGGCACTAATGCCTGCTTCGGTTTCACCGAAAGGTGCCAATTTTGCATCACTATCATGGGGTTCATGATCAGAACAAATCGCATTTAGGTTGCCGGTGGCGAGTGCATTAACCAAAGCTTCACGATCGCGTTGTGTTCTTAGTGGCGGCCTTACATGACAATTACTATCAAAATAAGCAATGTCCATTTCTGTTAAGTGTAAATGGTGCGTGGTGACATCGGCAGTAACAGGTAAGCCTTCATATTGAGCGCGAGCAATCATTTGCACTGCACGGGCGCTGGATATATGACAAAAATGTGCGCGAACCCCCGTTTGTTCTATCAATAATAAATCGCGAGACAGTGCATTGGTTTCTGCCGTTTCAGGAATACCGGGCAGACCTAAACGCGTACTGATAGCACCTTCATGTACACAGCCATTCCCTGCTAGCCCTTCATCTTCAGCATGAAGAAAAATAGTGAGATCACAACTGGCTGCATATTCCATTGCACGGCGCATAATTAAATTATTATTAACGGGCTTTAAGGCATTGCTCACACCCACGCAGTTGCCTGCATTTTTTAGTGTTGCCATTTCACTGAGCTGCTCACCTTTCAGGCCAGCGGTTAATGCGCCCAACGTGACCACGTTCGCAAAGCCTGCTTCGATAGCGCGTTGATGAATTAATTCCACAACGGTTATTGTATCTATAACGGGGTTGGTGTCCGGTGGAACACATAATGTTGTTATGCCACTTGCAGCTGCGGCACGCGTTTCACTTGCGATGGTGCCTTTGTTTTCTAAACCGGGTTCTCTTAAACGTGCGCGCAAATCAACAATACCGGGAATCACATGGCAATCTGTAGCATCAATGGTTTTATCTACGGAGAAACCTTCAGGCTGTTTACCTATAGCCGCAATGCGACCTTGAGAAATATAAACATCATGCTTTGCTTCAATATTGTTAGCCGGATCGATAACTAAACCGTTGCTGATTTTTATATGCATTATGCTTTGCCTCCATCTGCAAGAGATGAACGACCTAAAGCCATCGACATGACCGCCATGCGAACAGGTATACCGTGCGTGACTTGTTCAAGAATGACAGACTGTGGGCCATCTGCAACGCTGGATTCAATTTCAACACCGCGATTAATGGGGCCTGGATGCATAACGATGGCGTCGGGCTTTGCGAGTTTTAATTTTTCTTCGGTTAAACCAAAGAGGTTGAAGTATTCATTCTCACTCGGCAGTAATGCGCCTTCCATGCGTTCGCGCTGTAATCGCAGCGTAATAACGACATCAACATCTTTTAAGCCTTGTTGCATATTATGATAAACATGCACGCCAAGGTGTGAGGCTTCGTTTGGAATAATAGTTTGTGGGCCAATGACTCTAATTTCGGGTACGCCAAGTGTATTGAGTGCATGAATTTGTGAACGTGCAACGCGTGAATGCATGATGTCACCGACAATGGCAACGCGCAGTGTCGTGAAGTCTTGTTTGTGCCGACGAATGGTAAACATGTCTAACATGGCTTGGGTTGGGTGAGCGTGGCTTCCATCACCTGCATTAATAACGCTGACGTGCGGGGCAACGTGTTGTGCTATAAAATGTGCTGCGCCGCTGCTGCCATGTCGCACTACAAACATATCCACTTGCATGGATTCTAAATTGTGCAACATATCTAACAGGCTTTCACCTTTGGTAGTGGCTGAGGTGTTGATATTGAGATTAATAACATCAGCAGATAAACGTTTTGCTGCAAGCTCAAAAGTGGTGCGTGTGCGTGTGCTGGGTTCAAAGAAAAGGTTGGCAATGGTTTTGCCTCTTAACAGCGGCACTTTCTTTGCTTGTTGCAGATTAACGGAAGAAAAGTTTTCGGCATGATCTAAAATTTCGACTAGCTTTTGTTTTTTAAGCCCTTCGATGGTTAAAAAATGCTGTAGCTGTCCATCTTTATCTAATTGAATATCATGTTGTTTCATTTCGTCGCCTCTTCAATTGAAAGCGAGAGGCTTGATGTTGTTTCATCTTTTATAAGTTTTATGTGTTGATTGTTCTCTAAGCTCATGTGTATGCCTGCAACATCTGCAGAAATAGGCAGTTCGCGACATTCGCGTTCAACTAAAACAGCAAGCATGACCGAGGCCGGGCGACCATAATCAAAAATTTCATTGAGTGCTGCGCGAATGGTGCGGCCAGTATGGAGAACATCATCAACCAGAATAATGTGCTGATTATCTAAATTAAAAGGTAAGTTAGAAGGCTGCACTTGTGGGTGCATGCCAATACGCGTGAAGTCATCGCGATAAAAGGTAATGTTCAAAGCACCTAAAGGTTGCTGGATGTTTAATTTTTGATGTAATTCGTTTGCGACCCAAAGCCCACCGGTATGAATACCAATCATGACGGGGTTTTCAATATTACGTTTCGTTAATAGATGACTTAAATCACTGGATAGGCTATCCAGAAGGGCGGAGGTATCGAGGTCTTTGCTTTGCGGACGCTCTGTCATTAGTTTTTATTTAACCGTTTGATTCGTTACTTTTATCCTGATTGCTTTGATTTTGCGATAACCAGCTTTGCAGGATAAGTTGAGCCGATATCATATCAATTTGTTCCTTCTCTTGGAATACTGCGGCGCCGCCGGATCGCTCTTTTAAGATACTTTCTGCCTCATTTGAGCTTAATCGTTCATCCATGAGGGCAATTGGCAGGTTATAACGACCATTTAGCTGGTTAGAAAAGCGTCTGGCCGCTTGGGTCATGGGTTGTTCGCTGCCGTCCATGTGCAGAGGGAGGCCGATAATCAGTAGATCTGGCTGCCATTCATTGATGATTTTTGAAATGCTATCCCAGTCGGGCTTATGTTTTTTTGCGGTTACAGTGGTGAGCGGGTTGGCTGTGCCAGTCACTTCTTGAGCAATAGCGATGCCGATTCGTTTTGTGCCGAAGTCAAAACCTAAGAAAGTTCGCTGTGTCTTTTTTATGGCTGTCATCTATTTTATGTTCGCCACTTTATTTTAGGCGTGGCCAATATCAGTAGAGAGCTGTTGAATATTAATGCCTAAGGTTGCTGCTGCGGCAGACCAACGTTTTTCTATGGGGGTGTTAAAGAGAATGTCATTATTTGCCGGAACGTTTAGCCAGACGTTCTCTGAAATTTCATATTCAATTTGTTCTTCACTCCAACCCGCATAACCTAGAATCACCATATAATGTTTCGGCGGCGCGTTATCTGAATCATAACCTTCGGCAATCGCTTGGATAATATCTTTAGACATGGTCAAGCCCACATCATTTGAAACTGCGAGCGTGCTTTCCCAGTCACCAATTGGGCTATGCAAGATAAAGCCCCGATCAATTTCAACCGGCCCACCAATAAAAATAGGTATCTCTTCGACCTCAGAATCAAGAATTTCAATTTCAAGTTGATCACACAGTTCTTTAAATGTGATGTCAGCCAATTGATTAATAATGACGCCCATGGCGCCTTCATCATTATATTCACAAATATAACTGACACTTTTTTCAAAGTTGGGATCATCCAATGTCGGCATCGCAATAATGAAGTGATTAGCGAGCGTAAACGTTTCTGGGTGGTGTTGTCTTGCCATGTTTTAAAGTATTGATGAGAGAAAGTGATATAGCAAGAAGATCGTTAAAAATTATTTCCCCGTTGTTTGTAAACGACCGCCATGTTCGAAACGCCATACTCTAGGTATGTGTAATACATCGGTGTCTTTTAAAATATCTTTTGTTAATGGTGGGTAGGGCGCAGCCATATTGACGATACGAAGTGCCGCTTGATCTAATTCTTTATAGCCAGATGAACGGAGAATACGCGCGGATTCAATCGAGCCATCGGGATTAATAGCAACATCAAGCAATAGCGTGCCGGTAATTTTTTTCTGTGTGACCAAGGCGGGGTAATTTAAGTTACCCACACGTTCTATTTTAGTTCGCCATGCATCCATATAACTGGCAAAACGATATTTTTTTGCATTCGCGCCACGAACATAGGTGCGTTTGGGTGTGGCTTGATAGGCTTCTTTGAGTTTATTTATTTCAGCGCTTAACTTTGCAATTTGTTGACTACGTTCAAATAATTGTGCGGCGTTTAAACTTTTTGTGGTCAGAGGAATATCTTCTTGAGATGTTTTTTTATTAATGCGTTTTGATGAATGATCAACGCTCATAATCTCCGTTTGTTTTTTTGTTTGCGTTATTGGTGGTGGCGACATGGCTTGTTTACTGTTGGGCGCAAAGCCTTTTTCTTGAATAGGTATGGGGTTTGAAAAAGGACTGCTTGGGCGGCTTTTAGATTGTTGTGTGCCACCGCCTATTTGATTTTCTTGGGCGAGGTATTCCGCTTCTTCGGGGGCTTCGGTTGAGCGTTGATGAACAAGGGTTACTTCCATCGTAGTGAGCACATCATTACTGCTATCCATTAAATCAAAACTGATACCTAAAATTAAAATAGCATGAATTGCAATCGCAAAAAAAAAGGTCATGCTCATTCTGTCACTTTGAGTGACTTGGGTAGGATTGACGGTTGGCGTGTTGATCATTTTTTAATAAGATTTGTTAATAGTAAATAGAGTATAGCGAGAAGATTATAACTGAACCACTTCAATTATTTCACGCTGCTGCTCAAACTTTACTCGTTGTTGCATGGATTTTGATAAATGCACTTTACCTTCACTATCAATCAGTAAAACATTCTTCAGCCCCATTTTTTTAGCAATTTTAACCCATTGCGTCGGCCCAGCTATAAACAAAGCGGTTGCTGCGGCATCGGCTGTTGCGCCATTATGATGCAGTACGGTTACAGATTGCGTGCCTGTTGCTGGATAGCCTGTTCGTGGGTCTATAATATGGTGTAGGTGTCGGTCATTATTTTTTTTGTTTGTAAAATAACGTTCGTAATCACCTGAAGTAAATGCCGCCTCGTTATCTTTTAAATCGATTGTTGCGACGAAGCTGTTCTTTTTATTAGGCGTAACACGGTTGTTAGCGCCATGGGCTATATCGCCACGCGGGTCACGTATGGCGACACGCCATGGGCGATCAAAATGTTTTCCAATCACTTTAAGATCACCGCCGGTATCAATCAAAGCATTATGGATACCTTTTTGTTTTAAACTGAGCAACAGTCGATCAACCGCATAACCTTTCGCCACACCACCAAGATCTATTTTAACCGCAGAATTATGGTTATTCATACGAACGCCTTCTATAGTGACATCTTCTAAAGATGGGTTTTGCTGAAGCAATTTTTGAATCTCTTTATCTGACGGTTGTATTTCCGGACGGTTATGACTGTGAAAGCCCCATAAGGCAATGAGTTTACCGATGGCAGGGTTAAATAAATGCTCACTTTGAATGGCGAGTTTTTTTGCTTCAATAATCAATGCCAAGACACTGGGTGGTGCAGAAAATTCATTCTTATAAGCTAACATGGCGTTAATGCGCATTAATGGGCCGGGCTCCCAAACATGCCAAACACGGTGCATGACTTTTAAATCGGCACGAATTTCTCTAAATGCTTTAACCGCTAATGCTTCATTAACATTAAGTAAGGTGACATTAACAACCGTGCCAAAGACCAAAAAACTATCTTGAAATTTTTGCGGCTGAGTTTTACAAGAGCTAACTAAAAAGATGACAGTAAGTAAAAAAACAAAACGTTTTAAAAGTAAATTGCGCATGAAGTATCCTTATTCTTTTTGTTTCGCAATCCAATCCATGAGTACTGCGCTGATATTAATATTAAATTGTGTATCAAGTTCTCTAATACAGGTGGGGCTTGTGACGTTCACTTCGGTTAAGTAATCGCCAATCACATCGATACCAACAAAAATTAAACCTTTTGCTTTTAGTAAGGGAGCAACCTGTTCACAAATCCACCGATCTCTTGGGGTTAATTCAACGCCTACACCTTCTCCGCCTGCTGCGAGATTTGCACGTGTTTCACCTTTAGCCGGGATACGTGCAAGTGCGTAGGGGATAGCTTCGCCATTGATTAAGAGAATACGTTTATCGCCTTTTTTAATTTCAGGAATATAACGTTGAGCCATGGTGAGTTGAGTGCCATGTTTCGTGAGTGTTTCAATAATCACACTCAGATTAGCGTCATCAGGTTTAATTCTAAAAACCGATGCGCCGCCCATGCCATCAAGTGGTTTTAAAATAATATCTTTATGTTCCTTATAAAACTCAACAAGATGTTCTGCTTGAGATGAAACTAGGGTTGGCGGCATACATTGGGCAAAATTATTGGTGAAAAGCTTTTCATTAGCATCACGCAGACTTTGCGCTTTATTGACGATGATCGTCCCTTTTTCTTCCGCTTTCTCAAGTACATAGGTACTGTAAATATAATTCATATCAAAGGGAGGATCTTTACGCATTAATATCGCATCAAGTTCCTCTAGGGGCAGATCTACCGTTTCATCTGTTTGAAACCATACGTCTTTATTATTAAAAACTTTTAAGGGTTTCATTTTTGCTCTAGCGACATCATGAGCTAGGTATAAGTCGGGCTGCTCCATGTAAAAGAGTTGCCAACCACGGGACTGTGCTTCTAAGAGCATGGCTAAACTGCTGTCTTTTTTGAAATTGATCCCTTCGATAGGATCCATAACAATGCCGATTTTTAGTGACATAAGAAATTCCGACTTTTTTGTTGTTTTTAAGGGATATTTGAATCTTGTTACTATACCGTGACTTACCCACAATATCATTGAGATATTTTCTTAAGTTCTTATACATAAGTGCCGATATATAGGGCTAGCTTATGAATAAAAACGCATTTTAGCTGTAAATGAAGTGAAATTGTTCGTTTATATGCTTTAATATACCTTTTATAAGTAAGGCTAGTAATTCACGTAATTTGAGATTGAAAAAACAAAATATTCTATAGATTATAAATACTTATGGCATATTGTTAAAATCTATGTTAAATATGTTTCATAAGTGTGTCATGTATTACATCTTTTTAGTAGAAGGTGTTTAATGGCGTAGTTTTTATGGAATATTAGGTACGTTATTAGGATGTTGGCAGAGTAAACAATGAGTGATGGATTTCAAGATCTTAGAGTAATGGTAATTGATGACAGTAAGACCATTCGTCGAACTGCAGAAACGCTCTTAAAGAAAGCCGGTTGTGAGGTATTTACCGCAACGGATGGCTTTGAAGCACTTTCAAAGATTACTGATCATAAGCCAGACATTATATTTGTCGATATTATGATGCCGCGATTAGACGGTTACCAAACAACAGCGTTAATTAAAAATAATAAAGTTTTTAAAAATACGCCCGTGGTGATGCTATCAAGTAAAGATGGTTTATTTGATAGAGCGCGTGGTCGAATTGTGGGTTCTCAGCAATATTTAACAAAACCCTTTACTAAAGACGAGCTGTTAAATGCGATTCAAGAGCTTGTTTTAGATTAGAAATAAAGACAATTTAGAATATTTTAGGAGACAAAAGTAATGGCGAATATTTTTATCGTGGACGATTCACCAACAGAAGTTCATGTACTCAAAGCTATTCTTGAAAAAAATGGTCATACAGTTGATTCAGCGGATAATGCTGAAGCAGGAATAGAACAAATTACAGCTAAAAAGCCCCATTTGGTTTTAATGGATGTGGTGATGCCTGGAATGAATGGTTTTCAAGCAACGCGTGCTTTGACTAAAGCACCAGAGACTGAAAATATTCCTATTATCATCGTTACTACAAAAGACCAAGAGACCGATAAAATGTGGGGCTTGCGTCAAGGCGCAAAAGACTACATCACTAAGCCGGTTGATGAAGCTATCTTAGTTGAAAAAATAAACGCGCTTCTGTAATTGTTGCGAGTGATTTGATTTATGACTGTTATTAATGCCTTTTCGTTACTTCAAGAAATTGATAAACGAAGCCGTTCTAAAGCATTAGGTTTACCTCAACAACTTGAGGTAAGACGAACATGGACAGGTGTTGGCTTTAGATTGGGCAGCGTTAACTTGCTTTCAAAACTAGAAGAAGTTGATGAAATTCTCATTTCCCCTGTTATGACAAAAGTGCCGAGCGCACTTTCTTGGGTTAAAGGCATTGCGAATATTCGTGGAATGTTAATGCCTATTTTAGATTTACGAGATTTCATTGATGGCGAGTCAATAAAGCATAGTCGTAAGACGCGCGTTATTTTAATTAAAAAGGGTGAGATTGTTTCTGGCCTTATGGTTGATGAAGTCTTTGGAATGCGTCATTTTTTTGAAGAAGAAAGAACCGAAAGTATTCCGGGTGTTTCTGAGAATTTACAAAAGTACTTACAGGGTGCTTTCCTTAAGGGGAAAAGCCACTGGGGTATTTTTAATATGGATAATTTAGCAGCTGATCCAAGTTTTTTAGAAGTTGCTGTTAGAAGTGCATAAAAATATAAAATTTATTTGAATTTTTTAAAATTAAAAAAGTCTACTTAATCATTTCATTTATGTTTTAAGTTGGCAATTAAACTTTGTCGTGGGTAGGAGTTAATCATGAATCTCAGTAGTAAAGATTTATTTTCAGGGGTAAGTACAGGCCGCATAATGGTCTATTTAATGGTCTTATTGATCACTATCATTATTGCCATGGGTGCGACCTATAGCGTTATTGTTGTTCAAGAAGCGAACGATCGTGTATACATCAATCGAATTGGTGATCAACGTGTACTCTCGCAAGAATTAGCAAAACTCGCCTCACAGGCATCGCGTGGTGATATTAGTGTTTTCGCAGCCTTACAACAAGATCGTAATGAATTTGATGAAACCTTAGAGTGGCATGTTAGTGAAGCCGCGGGTTTAGGCATGATGATGGAGCTTGATGATACATGGCGTAAATATAAAACCAACATCGATGTTATCTTAAAGCGTAAAGAAGTTGTGGGTACCATGCGTACACTCATTAACGCTATCAATGAACAAATTCCAAACTTACTTGCCGTATCAGATGAAGTGGTAACGGTCATGTCTGAGCAAGGTTCACCGCCTAATCAAATTTATATTGCGACACGTCAGTTGATGTTAACGCAACGTATTGCAAGTAATGTAAACCGTGTACTAGATGGTGGTGAAGCCGCCATTACAGCAGCAGATAGATTCGGCAGAGATGCCGCATTATTTGGTCGTGTTGTTGAAGATATGTTACGTGGTAATCGTAATCTTGGTGTTAAGAAGATTACAGATAAAGAATCACGTGAAAAACTCCAAGCTGTACGCGTGTTGTTTAGAAAGTTACGAAGCCAAGTCGGGGCTATCTTAGAACGCTCACCAGAAATGTTCCAAGTTTCTGAAGCGGCAGAAATAGTGCTTTCTACATCAGCTAATTTGTTGACACAAATAGAGACGTTATCGACTAATTATCAGAAGTCAATTGATAGTCGTATTACACAATTGATTATAACGGTTTTAGGCATTGTATCTTTGGGCTTGATTATATTGTTGGCGGTTATGTATTTCCGTAACTCTAAAAAACAATTACAAGAAACAGAATCATCACGGTCTGTTGTACAAGAAACAAACACAAGAAACCAAGAAGCGATTTTACGTTTACTTGATGAAATGGGTAACTTGGCAGATGGCGATTTAACAGTATCTGCCACAGTAACCGAAGACATTACGGGCGCAATTGCAGATTCGATTAACTACACCATCGATGCATTACGTTCACTGGTAACCTCCATCAATGATACGACTCAACAAGTATCATCAGCGGCACAACAAACGCAGGCAACAGCAATACACCTTGCAGAAGCTTCAGATCATCAAGCACAACAAATCACGGGTGCCAGTGCGGCAATCAACGAAATGGCAGTATCGATTGAAGCGGTATCTAACCATGCAGGTGAATTGGCCGATGAAGCCGATAAGTCGGTTGGCATTGCAAACAAAGGTGCGGACGCGGTACAAAGAACCATCAACGGTATGGATACTATCCGTGAGCAAATTCAAGAAACATCGAAACGTATTAAACGTTTGGGTGAATCATCTCAAGAAATCGGTGATATCGTCGAACTTATCAATGACATCGCAGAACAAACCAACATCCTCGCATTAAACGCCGCCATCCAGGCAGCGATGGCCGGTGAAGCCGGTCGTGGTTTCGCGGTTGTTGCCGATGAGGTACAACGACTAGCAGAGCGTTCAGCCGATGCAACACGACAAATCGAAGCGCTGGTAAAAGCCATCCAAACAGATACCAACGAAGCGGTAGCTTCAATGGAACAAAGTACATCGGAAGTAGTACAGGGTGCGCAACTAGCACAAGATGCGGGTCAATCACTTGAAGAAATTGAAAGTGTATCAACGCATTTAGCGGAACTTATCCGAACGATTTCTGATTCAGCTAAACAACAAGCCAGTGCGGCAATTAATATCTCTGACACCATGAATGTGATTCAAGAAATTACAACACAAACATCAGCAGGTACAAATGAAACGGCCGCATCTATCGGTAATCTTGCTGAGTTAGCGAATGAACTCCGTAATTCAGTTGCAGGTTTCCGTTTATAAGTTGTATAGCTATATAGCTATCAATTTTAATGGCGGCAAGAGATTAGTTTAGTGATGCAAACGCAAAATAATACAACTCATCAAACTCTTTGGCAGTTGAATGACATCGTGCCAATGAGTGATGACGACTATGCTTTGTGGGTAACGCTTCTCGAAGAGCGTACAGGTATTACATTACATAACTTACGTAAAAGTTTTTTATTATCGAAGTTATCTATTCGTATGCATGAATTAGGTATTAATGAATATAAAAGTTATTTCGCATACGTAACACATGGTAAGCATGGCCGTGTTGAATGGGAAACATTAATTGATAGACTAACGGTTCATGAAACGCGGTTTTTTCGTGATACTCAATCTTTATATTTTATTCAGCAGCAATATTTAGACAAGTTAGATTTTAAATCTAAAAAACCGAATATTAATATTTGGAGTGTAGGTTGTGCGACGGGTGAAGAGCCTTATAGTTTGATGATGTTCATTGATAAATACGTTAGTGATAAAAACGAAAAATGTTATTTGTCGGTCACGGCGTCAGATATAAGTCATGATGCGTTAGAAATAGGAAAGAAAGCCCGTTATCCCCATAATCGCTTTAGTAATGTGCCCGCTGAATATATTGAAAGTTATGTAGAAGATTCAGGCGATAGTCATTACCTCGTTGCGGAGTCACTTCGTAAAAGAATTTGTTTTAATCGTCTTAACTTACTGAACCTAAATAATAGTTCCGTTGGTAAAATGGATATTATTATTTGTCAAAATGTTTTGATTTACTTTAAACGTAAAGTCCGAATTATGATTTTAAATCAATTGGTTAATTACTTGCTTCCTAACGGCTTACTTATTATTGGTGCCGGCGAAATTTTAGACTGGAATAATTCAGAGATTAAATCCGTTCCTTATAACGGTGTCCTTGCTTTTCAAAAGCAAGAAACAGATGGAACTCAAAAGTTGAGGTATGACGCGTGAGTAGCATCGATTCAAATACATTAAAGTGGGTCAAGTCAGAAATTGATGACACTTTAAAACAAGCACAAACATCGTTAGAAGCTTATGTTGAAGATACAGACGATGAATCTCAAATTCGTTTTTGTATTAACTACTTGCATCAAGTTCATGGCACATTACAAATGGTTGAGCTGCATGGTGCTGCTTTAGCTGTTGAAGAAATGGAAAAGTTGTCGAAAGCTATTTTTGATGACAGTGTAAATAATAAAACGGATGCATATGAAACATTAATGCAAGGTATTTTACAAATACCCGATTATCTTGAACATTTATTAGCAGGCAATCCTGATATGCCTGTGGTTTTATTGCCGTTACTTAATGATATTCGTGCAGCAAGAAACGAAGCATTACTGAGTGAAGGTGCATTATTTACGCCGGACTTAAGTGTTGATGCGCCCGCAATACAAAATCAAGGTGTTACTCTTGATGGTGGACTTCCAGCATTAGCTAAAAAATTACGGCATAACTATCACTTGGGTTTACTGTCGTGGTTTCAAAATAAAAATCCAAAACAAGGTTTACAAAAAATTGCTGATGTCATGTCTGAGCTAGTGAATGCTGCAGAGTCTGATGAAGCTAGACGTGTATTTTGGATTGCTAACGGTTTAATTGAAAGTCTTAAAGATGATGGTGTTGATACCAGCGTCGCCGTGAAGATGTTGTTAGGTCATGTGGATCGTCAAGTAAAGAAAATTATTGATGAAGGTGAGTTAGCTCTAGATGAAAATCCACCTGCAGAGCTAGAAAAAAATCTGCTTTATTATGTTGCAACGTCAACCACTTCCGGTGAACACACAAAAGAAATTAAAAACGCCTTCAATCTTGATCAAATTATGCCAGATACGCAGACACTTGAGCAAGCTCGTGCCGATCTCTCTGCGCCGAATGCAGCATTAATGAAAACTGTGTCTTCGGTTATTATTGAAGACATTAGTAAAGTGAAAGATAGTCTTGATGTCTTCGTTCGTATGGATGAAAAAGATCTTGGCATTCTTGAATCTGTTAATACCTCATTAACCCAAATGGCTGATACCCTTGCAATGCTTAATTTAGGCGTGCAAAGAGAAGCAGTGTTAAAACAATCAGGCGTTCTTAAACAAATAATTGAAGCACAAACAGATATTGATGATGTGGACTTAATGGATGTTGCAGCAGCAATGATTGCTGTAGAAAATTCATTAAGTGAAATTTCTACGGCAAGAGCAGCCTCTTCTATTGAAGTTGAAGAAGGTGCTGATGCAGGTGAGACTGCCTTGGCTAAAATGCAAGGTGCCGAGCAACAAAAATTACTTGAAACAGTGTTAGATGAAGCGAAAGTTAACTTATCTGAAATTAAGGAAGTGCTCACCTTATTTAGTCAAAATAATGAAGAGCGAGAAGCATTAAAATCTATTCCGCCGTTATTAGAGCAAATCCAAGGCGGTCTAATGATTTTATCATTAGAAGATGCGGCAAATTTATTAGCTCTAACAAACAATTATATCCGTCAAGATCTCATTAAAGAAAAATCCACACCTGAAATAGATGATATGAATCATCTTGCAGATGCCATTAGTAGTATTGAATATTACATGGAATCAATGATGGGTAGTTGGGGACAGCCAGATGCTATTCTTGATGTTGTTAAGCAAAGTCTACAATCTTTAGGTTTAAATACTGAAGAAGATGCCAAACATGACAGTGATGAAATAGAAGCCGTTACCACTGAAGAACCTCAAGAAATTATTGAAGAAAAAACATCAGAAGATGTTGTTTTGGTTGATACAGATACAAGTTTAGAAGAAGGCCTTGAAATATTAGATACAGAAAGCCTTTCTCTGGAAGAAGATAGCCCATCTGAGATATCAGCACTAGAAGTTAATGAAGAAATTTCATTAGATGATTTAGCCTTAGAACTAACCGAACCTTCAGAAATAGAAAATGAAATTACGTTAGATGAGTTAACATTAGATACAGGTGATTTTGATTTAGAAGGACTTTCTATAGAAGAAGAACACCTTTCGGTTTCAGAACCTGTTGAAGATGAGAAAGTAGAGCTTGAGATAGAGCCAGAAGTTGAAATTAAACCAGTTGCCTCTCCAGAGATAGCCAAGTCTCCGTCTTTATTAGACGATACGATTGATGATGAAATTATTGAAATATTTATGGAGGAGGCAGAAGAAGCCTACGAAAGTATTTCTAATTTCTTACCCGTATGGGCTTCTAACACCTCGAATGAAGAACCGTTAAAAGATATTAGGCGTGCATACCATACATTAAAAGGTAGCGGCCGATTAGTGGGCGCGATTGATCTTGGAGAGTTTGCTTGGTCAGTAGAAAATATGCTGAACCGTCTTCTTGATAATACAATAACAGCCTCACCAGAATTACTTGAATACATGGAATTGGCTAAGTCAGCATTACCCGAATTATTTGAGCTCTTTAAGGTAAACCAAAAGCCGGCAGAAAATATTTTAAAACTGATGCAGTTTGCTGATGCTTTAAGCAAAGGTGATGCGGTTAATTTTGATGAATTAAATACAGAAATTAAAGGTGAAGCCTCAACAGAAATAGAGGAAGCCGCCGCAGAAGTAGAATTAACTGACATTGAAATTCAAGATGATAATGTTCAGCCTGAGATAGAACTTGATGCGCCAATAGAGCTTGCTGTTGAAGATGACAATATAGAAGAAAGCTTGTCCATTAATGAATTAAATCTTGATGTAAATATTACTTCAGAACCTGAACTGCAAGAAGCTCAAACCCCTTTCGACATTGATCCTGTTTTACTTGATATTTATCGTAAAGAAGTGGCAACACATGTTGAAACATTAAAAGAGATCATTGCTTCGTGTGAAAAGAATGAATGCACTGCGGCTCCAACGCTATTAAGAGCATTACATACCTTATGCGGTAGTTCACGTACGACAGGTGTTGATCCCATT
Organism: Woeseiaceae bacterium; assembly: GCA_045046865.1. GTDB lineage: Bacteria > Pseudomonadota > Gammaproteobacteria > UBA6429 > Thiohalophilaceae > JAGLTQ01. Next base: position 62,435 of record JASFYW010000023.1, read on the forward strand.
GCGTTGACTTGTGGCAGTTTTGAAAGTTATGTGAAGTACTTGCAAGATAATGAATTTAATCTTCCTCAATCAGCTATCTCTGCGTTAAATGAAACCGTTGCTTATATTGAAGATACGGTACCGAAATTATCAGAAGCCGGTGCAGAATTAAATGATCATTCTGAATTACTTGCACATATAAACGCATTGCCGCGAGATTTAGATACGCAAGACGTTGTACCTGTTGCGATTGAGGCAGCTCCCACGAATGAAAATTTACCGCTTCCTGATTATGATGAAGAGTTACTTGAAATTTTTATCGAAGAAGGCGAAGAAATACTCGATGAATGTGATCAGGTTATACATGACTGGTCATCAGATCCGGAAAATGAAGAGCTAGTCAAAGAGTTACAGCGACAACTTCATACCTTAAAAGGTGGAGCGCGAATGGCTGGCATCGCTGAGTTAGGCGACTTAGGCCATGCAATAGAATCACTATTGACCGCTGTTGTTGATGGTCATATGAAAGCCACAAAACCGATGCTAGATTTAGTGCAGCGTTCACAAGATCGTTTAGCGCATATGCTGGATTCTATAAAAGAAAATAAAGGTATCGCGCCTGCCGTAGAGCTTATTACTGAAGTTGATTTAATGCTACAAAATAGAGGAGAGCAAGATGAAGTTGCTCTTTCTAGAGAGGTTTCTTTAGATGAGCCTTCTATTGAAGAAGTAAATATCGATGCCACTCATGATGAAGTTATTGAGATCATTGAGCCCACTGAAATTGAAGTTGTTAATGAGCTCAACGATCTTGTTGATCAAAATTTATCATCTGCAAGCTCGGAGTTATCTGAACTAGAAGCTTTAGAAAAAGATTTGAATTTAGAATTGCCTGAACTTACATTGGATAATGATTCTGAACTCATATTAGATGATGCAGTCACGGAAAACGTTATTAGTATTGATGTTGAAGAAGAACTCGAAGTTGTTGACGAAGCCCCCATTACTACGGAGATAATTGAAGCAACGGATTTCAATACAGAAAAGTCAAAGGTGGATTTGGTTGAAGCTACCGATGATTCAGATAGACGCCAATCAACCCGTGGTCAAACAGAACAAGTACGTGTGCGTGCAGATTTACTCGATAATCTTGTTAACTTTGCTGGTGAAGTAAGCATATACCGTTCGCGACTAGAGCAACAAACAAATAATTTTCGATATAACATCACTGAGTTCGATGACACGGTGAATCGTTTACGTGAGCAGTTGCGTCAGTTTGAAATTGAAACTGAAACACAAATCGAATATAAAAATGAAGAACTCAGTTCAGCACAAGAAAATTTTGATCCGCTAGAAATGGATCGCTTTACAACCATGCAGCATTTATCTCGCGCCATGATGGAATCATTAGGAGATTTAGATAGCTTACGTGGCATATTAAATAACTTAACCCGTGAATCAGAAACATTACTATTACAACAATCACGAGTTAATACTGATCTACAAGAAGGTTTAATGCGAACACGCATGGTCTCTTTCTCAGGACAGGCGTCAAGAATTAGACGAATTGTACGACAAACATGCAGTGAATTAGGTAAGCAAGCAGAATTGAATTTAGAAGGGATTGACTCAGAACTCGATCGCTCAGTGCTTGAAAGAATTATTTCTCCCATAGAACACATGTTACGAAATGCCGTTGCTCATGGAATCGAAACGCCCGAGCAAAGAAAGAACGCAGGTAAACCTGAATCTGGAAATATTGATTTTTCTATTTCAAATGAAGGTGCGAACATTGTCATTAGAATTAAAGATGATGGCGCAGGTATTAATTTGGAAGCTGTCCGCAAAAAAGGTATTGAGAAAGGTCTTATACAAGCAGGAGACAACACTTCAAAAGAACAGCTTCTCGACATGATTATGGCGTCTGGCTTTAGTACCGCAGAAGCGGTAAGTCAAATTGCGGGACGTGGTGTTGGTATGGATGTTGTTAATGCTGAGATTAAACAACTTGGTGGTGTTTTCAATATAAATACTGAGCAAGGTAAAGGCACTACGTTTACAGTGAGTTTGCCGCTAACGCTGGCTATTACACGCGCATTAATGGTCACTATAGGAGATGAAACCTACGCGATACCTCTACTTAGTGTTGACGGTGTAGAGCGAATTCAAACAAGTAAAGCGAAAGAAATTATTTCTAGTGATGAAAAGGTTTATCACTGGTTAGATGAAGATTATGATTTTAAGCGCTTAGGTACAATGTTGGGTGTTCACGAAACAAGTTTAGATGATGAACAACAATTGCCTATGTTAATGGTGCGAAGTGGTGAACATCGTACCGCTATTGTTGTGGATTCATTATTAGGTAGTCGAGAAATTGTTGTTAAAGCTGTTGGTCCTCAGTTAAGTACATTGCGCGGCGTTTCAGGTGCAACAATAATGGGCGACGGCAGCGTTGTACTCATTATTGATTTAGCCATGTTGATTCGTCTAGCATCTACAGCAGAAATATCAGATGTTGTGAACCCAACCTCGGTAATAGTAGAAAAAGAAGAAGATACTGGGCCTCTCGTTATGGTTGTGGATGATTCCATCACCGTGAGAAAAGTAACAACGCGTTTACTCGAACGCCATGAAATGCGAGTTGTTGCGGCTAAAGATGGTGTTGATGCCTTAGCACAACTCCAAGAAACAATACCAGACATCATGTTATTAGATGTTGAAATGCCAAGAATGGATGGCTTCGAACTGGCTACGAACATGCGTAATGATGAGAAATTGAAAAATATCCCAATCATTATGATTACATCCCGTACAGGCCAAAAACATCGTGATCGAGCTTCCTCTATTGGTGTCAACATTTACATGGGTAAACCATTTACCGAAACAGATCTGATGGATAATATAAATGTGCTGACAGGTCAGACATTGTAGATACTATTTTAAGAAGGTAATTTGTGCATTTTTCAAGTCCCCCCACTATGATGAAAAATGAATCTGACAATATACGCGTAGCGATCACTTCTGACTCTATTCTCCATCGTAATCATCTCCAAAAAACGATGGAGCACAGTGGCATAGATGTCGTATTAAATGAATCATTAACTGAAAAGTTTATGAGTAAATTAGATTTTGTTAAAAGCGATGCTGTTATCTTTGATGTAGAGTCCATTGAAGATGAGCACATTGAATATTTAGATCAGCTTTTAGAACAAACAGAAATTCCTATTATTATAAATGATGTCTCAGCTCTAATACTAAATGAGCCAAAAACGACATCGAAATGGAACAGTGCTTTACTAAAAAAAATTGCTGATTTAACTGGTCGAACTGAATGGGATGATATTCCAAAAGAAGTTTCGAATGATAGCTCTCAACTTAATGTATTAGATCAGACCTTAGCAAAAAATGTTTGGGTACTCGGTGCATCGTTAGGTGGGCCAGAAATGTTAAAACGTTTTTTAATCGGTATACCTGAAGACTTACCGGTTGCTTTTATTGTGGCACAGCATCTGGGTGAAAATTTTGTTGCTTTATTAGCTGAACAATTAGATCGTTATACAGAATTTAAAGTATTTGTACCAAAAGAAGGCCATGTGATTAGGCATGGAGAAGCGTTAATTGCACCAACAGATAAACGTTTAATTGTTAACCCGATTGGTGCAGTTGAATACAAAGACATTGTTGGAGAAATTAGTTACACACCATCAATAGATTTTACTATTCAGAGTGTTGCCTCACGTTATAAAGGAAAGTCTGGTGCAATCATTTTTAGTGGGATGTGTGATGATGGTGTTGAAGGTTGTGCTGCTTTAGTTAAAAAAGGCGGGCAAGTCTGGGTACAAGATACAAAAAGTTGTGTCATAAGTGCAATGCCAGAAAGTGTAGCGAATAATGTAAACGTTGATTTTAGAGGGAATCCTATGAAATTAGCAGAACAACTTGTATCTTTATATCAGAACAAACATAAATTGTAAGAGGAAGCAGAGATGGAAACGTCACAACAAGTAGCAAATTCTGAAGCAAAGAGTCTGGTTGTTCATTGCTTAACTATTCCTCTTAACAATGAAATCGCTGTACTGCCTAATGCGGCTGTAGCAGAAGTGATTGGTTATAAAGAAGCAACGCCTATTGCTGATGCACCAGAATGGTTTTTAGGTTATATGGAATGGCGTGAAAAACGCGTTCCACTTATTTCATTTGAAATCATGAGTGGCAAAGCTGTCACGGCATCACAAAAAAATACTCGAATTGCAGTTTTGAATACCTTAAATGGAAATGCCGACTTACCTTATATCGCCATTGTTACTCAAGGAATTCCAAGTTTAGCTATTCTGCAAGAAGAAGGCTTAGAAGCAGTGGAAGTGGAAGTGACAGAAGGTTCTGTCATATCGGCAATCATTAAAGTCGGTGGCGTTGATGCTCTTATCCCTAATATTGATGAAATAGAACAACGTTTAATCAAAATTAGTTTATAGTATTTGCTTGAATACATTATTCAATATTTCAACTTGCGGGTATTAAGTGTCGCTTAAGAACCACTTCAGTTTTTATCGCTTGCCCTCTTTATTATACAACTCAAGCTAAATCACCCCAAAGTATCTGCATCGCTGTAATGGCAGATATTGCAGCAGTTTCAGTTCTTAAAATTCGTGGGCCAAACTGTATTGCTTCAAAATATTTTTTATTATTTAAAAAATCAATTTCATCTGGACTTAATCCACCTTCAGGGCCAATCACTAAAGTGATGTTTTCGTCCTCGGGTGTTAAATCATTTAATTTTTTTGATGCTTGAGGATCAAAAATTAAAGCCATGTTTGAAACAGAATCTGACCATGTGTTGAGTTGCTGTGCAGAATTTAATTTAGGTAAAAAACTTCTTCCACATTGTTCACAAGCGCTAATGATAATGCCTTGCCAATGCGTTAATCGTTTTAATAATCTTTTCTCATCAAGGTTGACGACACAGCGTTCAGAAAATAAGGGAGTAATTTCAGTAACACCTAATTCGACGGATTTTTGAATTGCAAAGTCCATTCGTTCACCTTTTGAAATAACTAAGCCAAGATGAATCGATAAGTTTGATTCTTTAGCTGACTCTATTTGATGAAGAATTTCGATAGAAGCTGATTTTTTTTCAATTTGCGTGAGTGATGCGAGGAATTCATGGCCTTTTCCATCAAATACATTGAGTTGGTAGTTTTCTTTCATTCGTAAAACTTTAATGGCGTGTTGAAAAGCATGATCAGTTAAGTTAAATGATCGCTGTTCTTTTAGGTCTAATGGTAGGTATATTCTGGGGATACGCATGGATAAATATTCACATAATATGGCGTGTAAAACAAAAAAGGTGGAATGAATCCACCTTTTAAACTGATGACTTAAAGCAGATTATAGCCCCAAATTTTTCCAAATAGCTAAACTGGGTGTTGTTACATTCATAGTATAAAAATGTAAGCCAGGCGCACCTGCTTCAAGTAATTGATGGCACATTTCACTGACCACTTCTTCACCAAAGGCTTTAATAGAATCTTTATCATCACCATAGCCAATTAAACGTTGACGAATCCAACGTGGAATTTCAGCACCGCACATATCTGAAAAACGCGCGAGCATGGTGTAGTTTGTGATAGGCATAATTCCGGGAACAATCGGAGCCGAGATGCCTAAGTCTTCACAGTCATCAACAAAACGAAAATAAGCATCAGGGTTAAAGAAGTATTGTGTAATAGCACTATTAGCACCGGATTCTATTTTACGTTTAAAATTATTCAAATCGTCTTTAGCAGAGTTTGCTTGTGGATGAAACTCTGGGTAAGCCGCTACTTCAATATGAAAGTGGTCGTTAGTTTCTTTTCGAATAAATTCAACTAACTCATTGGCATAATGAAACTCACCAATGTCTTGCGTGCCTGAAGGCATATCGCCTCGCAAAGCAACAATACGGTCGACACCTTGGTCGATATAACCGCTTAAAATCTCACGGATATTTTCTTTGGTTGAGCCAACGCATGATAAGTGTGGCGCAGCATCAAAGCCGGATTCTTTAATTGCAGTAACAGTGTTGATGGTACCTTGTTGCGTACTACCGCCTGCACCAAAAGTCACTGAAAAATATTTAGGATTCAATGCACCTAAAGTATCGCGAACGGTTGCGAGTTTTTCTGCACCTTCGGGTGTTTTAGGTGGGAAAAATTCAAAGCTAAATTGCTGCGGGTGTTCTTGTTGTGATTCCATAATAGGTTTAAACCTTTATAAAAATTACATTTACCGCTAAGACGTCACGCATTTTATAGTGCGGGTCTTAACGGTTCATGTTTTACTTTCTAATAACGAACGATTTTAATATCTATAATGTTCTGGCTTGAATGGACCATCAACCGAAACACTAATGTAGTCTGCTTGTTCTTTAGTTAGAGTGCTTAAATGCACGCCCACTTTAGCTAAGTGCAAACGAGCTACTTTTTCATCTAAGATTTTAGGCAAGATATAAACTTCATTCTTATAGTCATCAGCATTAGTAAAAAATTCCATTTGCGCCATAACTTGGTTAGTGAACGAAGCTGACATAACGAAACTAGGATGCCCTGTTGCACAACCCAAGTTAACCAAACGACCTTTGGCTAAGATGATGATACGTTTACCATCAGGGAAGATAACGTGATCAACTTGTGGTTTAATTTCAGACCATTCATATTTTTCAAGTGATGCAATATCAATTTCAGAATCGAAGTGACCGATGTTACAAACGATAGCTTCGTTCTTCATCTTCGTCATATGGTCGTGGTTGATAACGCTCATATTCCCCGTTGTCGTAACAAAGATATCTCCTTGCGAACAAGCTTCATTCATATCAACAACACGGTAGCCTTCCATTGCCGCTTGTAATGCACAGATAGGATCAATTTCTGTAACCCAAACTGTAGCGCCCATGCCTTTAAATGCTTGTGCACAACCTTTACCTACATCACCGTAACCAAGAACAATCGCAATTTTACCTGCGATCATAACGTCAGTGGCACGTTTGATTGAATCGATTAAAGATTCACGACAGCCGTAAAGGTTATCGAATTTAGATTTTGTTGCTGAATCATTGACGTTCATGGCAGGGAACATAAGTTCATTCTTTTCCATCATTTCATATAAACGATGAACACCCGTTGTTGTTTCTTCGGTTACACCTTTGATACTTGTAACCGTGTCAGTCCAAAAAGTTGAACCATCACTGATAGTACGGCGAAGTACATTAAGAATTTCTTTGTACTCATCGTTGTCATCATCTTTCGTTGCTGGGATAGCGCCGGCTTTTTCAAATTCAGCGCCTTTATGAACGAGTAACGTTGCATCACCACCATCATCTAAAATCATATTAGGTAATGTGCCATCAGGCCATTTTAATGCTTGCTCAGTACACCACCAATATTCTTCGATGGTTTCACCTTTCCAAGCATAAATAGGAATATTTTGATCGGCCATTGCTGCTGCGGCGTGATCTTGAGTAGAGAAAATATTACAAGAAACCCAACGAACTTCAGCACCCAAGGCAATTAAAGTCTCAATAAGAACAGCTGTTTGGATAGTCATATGAAGGCTACCCATGATACGGGCGCCTTTTAAAGGTTGGGCTTTACCGAACTCTTCGCGTAATGCCATAAGACCTGGCATTTCAGTTTCAGCAATTTTAATTTCTTTGTGGCCCCATTCAGCAAGTGAAATGTCGGCTATTTTGTAATCGGTAAAATCGGCATTCATGTGCGTCATTCTCCTAAGTTTATAGTTAAAAGAATGAGCGCCGTTTTATCCAATTAAACTTATGAAAAGCTTTTATTGGATCTGTCTTTGCTGAGCCTGACGAAAATTGAATTCCGCTGCAGCGCTCCTCAGTAAAAACAGTTTGTTCTAAATATTGTGGCTATTGTAGTCGTAGTTTAAAAAAAATCTACTACTCAAAGACAGAGAAGCCTAAGTTTTAACATTATTTTAGGATTCTCCGTCTCTAACAGTGAAAAATCAGATTCCTGCTGCAGCCTTTAGATCATCTGCTTTATCCGTTTTTTCCCAGCTTACGTTTAAATCTTCACGACCAAAGTGACCGTATGCCGCCGTTGGTACATAGATTGGACGTAATAGATCTAACATTTTAACCAAGCCTCCGGCGCGTAAATCAAAGTGTTCACGAACGAGTTCAACTATGCGGTTGTCTGCTATTTCACCGGTGCCGAATGTTTCGATACTGATTGAGGTGGGTTCAGAAACACCAATCGCATAAGAAACTTGAATTTCGCAACGTTCAGCAAGACCCGCAGCAACAATATTCTTCGCAACATACCGTCCTGCATAAGCAGCAGAGCGATCCACTTTTGAAGGATCTTTACCAGAGAATGCACCACCACCGTGACGTGCCATGCCGCCGTAGGTATCAACAATAATTTTACGGCCGGTTAAACCACAATCGCCTACAGGACCACCGATAACAAAACGGCCTGTTGGGTTAATAAAATATTTTGTATCTGCATCTAACCATTCAGCAGGAAGTACTGGCTTAATCACTTCTTCCATAATCGCTTCACGAAGTGCTTCTATTGAAATGTCTTCGCTGTGTTGAGTTGATAAAACAACGGCATCAATACCAACCGGTTTATGATCTTCATAACGGAAAGTGACTTGGCTTTTTGCATCAGGACGTAACCACGTTAAAGTGCCATTTTTACGTACTTCAGCTTGGCGCTTCACTAGACGGTGAGCGTAAGTAATTGGAGCGGGCATTAAAACATCGGTTTCATTGCTGGCGTAACCAAACATTAAACCTTGGTCACCTGCGCCTTGTGATGCTGCATCATCATCGGCTTCATCAACGCCCATTGCGATGTCCGCAGACTGTTTATCAATCGCGGTTAAAATGGCGCATGACTCAGAGTCGTACCCCATGTCTGAACTGGTGTAGCCAATATTGTTAATCGTTTTACGGACGATAGAGTTGTAATCAATCACTGCTGAGGTTGTGATTTCGCCAGATAAAACTACCATACCGGTGTTAATCATTGTTTCACAAGCAACACGTGCTTTTGGATCTTGTTCTAAAATTGCATCTAAAATTGAATCAGAAATCTGATCTGCCATTTTATCTGGATGACCTTCTGATACTGACTCTGATGTAAATAAATGACTACTCATAATTTTGTTCCTTCCATAAAAAAACCGCTTTAGCGTGAAGACTAAAGCGGTTTTTGGAATTTGGATCTGCTATTCCACGCTTTAGCCGTATTTATAAAGCGCCCGCAATCTGAATTCAAATCGGCGCTGTAAGTGGAACTATTATAGCTATAACTAAGGTTATGTCAAAGCCGCTAGAATGTTGTTAACTATTTTTAACAATATTTGGTGTATGCTTGGCGAGTAAATAGTCATATAAACAATTAAATTAATAGGGTTAATACTATGGTTAGTTTAGAAACACCTGTCTGTGAATTTGATAAAGAAGCTATCGACTTTTCATTACCTAGTGTTGATCCAAGTGTAGATGGAAAAACTTTATCACTTAAAGATTGTGCCGGTGAAAAAGGTTTATTGGTAATGTTTATTTGTAATCATTGCCCTTATGTAAAAGCCATAATGAAAAGGTTGGTGCGTGATACAAAGGCATTAAAAGAACTCGGTGTGAATACCGTCGCCATTATGTCGAACGACCCAACAGAATATGAAGAAGACTCGTTTGTAAACATGAAAAAAATCTCTGATGAATTTGGTTTCTCTTTTCCTTATTTATTAGATGAAAGCCAAGAAGTAGCTAAAGCTTATGGCGCAGTTTGTACACCTGATTTTTTTGGTTACAACGCAGATTTAAAGCTGCAATATCGTGGCCGCTTTGATGAAAGCCGAAAAGAAACCGCAGATGAACATGTGCGGCGTGACTTATTTGAGTCGATGAAAAAAGTGGCAGAAACAGGGAAAGGGCCAACGGAGCAAATTCCGAGTATGGGCTGTTCTATAAAATGGCTTTAAAAATACTCCCTCAAAAAGTAAGTTTTTTGTCTATGAGCTAACATTAGAATTTGCTAAAATAGATTTTTTTTGATGCGACGATGTCAGAATATAATGCAAATTCGTAATAATCTTCACTACAGTTTAGATCCTTATTTACTCAGTAAACATTTACATAAGAATGATGAGATAGAGAAGTCGTCTGCGGAAACAATCGAAGTAGACCTTTCTTCGTCTCAATTCGAAGAAAAACTGTACACAAAATCAATCAATGCAAGCTCTTCACTGGAGGCCGGTTCAAGGCAGCAATCTAATACAGAGCAAGCCCCTAACGCCCGAGATCAAGCACCAGAATCGACTTATCAAGCGGTTGAATCATATCAAAATATTCAAGATATGTCGGATCAGCAAGGCAAAAGTAATTTGATTGCCGAAATGGTGTAATTTTCCATGTTTAATCGATTTACCCGACCTCCACAACACCAAAACTCCTATAAATTCAGCTTATCTAGCAGTTTCTCTCATTTATTACAAAGCGTATTTCCCTTGCTGCAACGCGGTAAAAATGGGAGAATTGCCGGCTCTGAATTTCCGCAGATGGGATTGGTTGTGGAATTAAGAGATGTTTTAGGGATTCGCTGGATTTGATAGATGCGGGTATTTTACGCTCTTGATTTAAGCTTCGGCCTACAACATACGAAACGATTTTTTGCTGTTGCGAACGAACAGATTAAGCAAAATACGCTGAGACGTTTTTTTGCGATAGCCGCTTTATGTATGTAAAGCACTAACTAAAGAATTTAATTTTAAAACCTACTAGGGAGACATTTAATGTCATCACGTCAACAATTAGCAAATGCTATCCGCGCTTTAACAATGGATGCAGTTCAAATTCCTAATTCTGGTCATCCAGGTGCTCCAATGGGTATGGCTGATATCGCTGAAGTTCTATACAACGATTTCATGAAACATAACCCAACAAACCCTAAATGGTTTGACCGCGATCGTTTCGTTATGTCTAACGGCCATGCATCTATGATGCCTTACTCCGTTCTTCATTTAACAGGGTATGACCTTTCAATTGATGATTTGAAATCTTTCCGTAAATTACATTCTAAGACACCAGGTCACCCAGAATACGGTTATACCGCAGGTATCGAAACAACGACGGGTCCTTTAGGTCAAGGTGTCACTAACGCGGTAGGTATGGCGTTGGCTGAAAAAGTGATGGCAGCTCAATTTAATAAAGATGGCCATGAAATCGTTGACCACAACACATACGTGTTCTTGGGTGATGGTTGTTTAATGGAGGGTATTTCGCATGAAGCCTGTTCATTAGCGGGTTCATTCGGCCTTGGTAAATTAATCTGTTACTACGATGACAACAATATTTCTATCGACGGTAACGTGGATGGCTGGTTTGCTGATGACACGCCTAAGCGTTTTGAAGCTTACGGTTGGCAAGTTATTTCTATCGATGGTCACGATTCAGAGGCAATCAAAAAAGCAACTGAACAAGCTCAAGCTGAAACGGCGAAGCCAACATTAATTTGCTGTAACACAGTGATTGGTAAAGGCGCGCCAAATAAAGGCGGCGGTCACAACATTCACGGTGAAGCATTAGGTCATGACGAAATTGCAGCAACACGTGAAAATTTAGGCTGGGGTCACGAACCATTCGTTATACCTGACGAAGTTTACGCGGGTTGGGATGCTAAAGAAGCGGGCAAAGCAGCAGAAGCGGCTTGGGATGAAAAATTCGCAGCCTACACTAAAGCGTTCCCAGCAGAAGCAGCAGAATTCACTCGTCGTATGGCCGGTGAATTACCAGCAGATTTCGAAACGAATGCAGACAAGTTCATTGCTGAAGTAAATACAAAAGCAGAATCTCCTGCAACACGTGCTGCATCTAAAGCGGCTTTAGATGGTTATGCTCCGTTCTTACCAGAATTTTTAGGTGGTTCAGCAGATTTAACGCCATCAAATAATACGTTCAACGCGAAGAGCGTACGTATTAATGATAATCATGGTTCTAAAGACATGGACTTCGCCGGTAACTACATTTCATACGGTGTACGTGAGTTTGGTATGTCAGCCATTATGAATGGTGTGACTTTGCACGGTGGTTTAATGCCTTACGGTGCAACATTCTTAATGTTCTCTGAGTACGCACGTAACGCGTTACGCATGGCAGCATTAATGAAGATTCAATCTATCTTTGTTTATACACATGATTCAATCGGTCTTGGTGAAGATGGTCCTACGCATCAAGCGGTAGAGCAAATTCCAACATTACGTATGATTCCTAATATGGCTGTATGGCGTCCTTGTGACACTGTTGAAACAGCCGTTTCTTGGAAAGATGCGATTACTAATAAGGCTCGTCCATCTGTTTTAATCTTCTCTCGTCAAGGTTTAGCTTTCCAACAGCGTGATGCGGCTACAATCGCAAACGTTGCGAAGGGTGGTTACATTCTTAAAGATACCGACGGAACACCAGATGCAATCGTGATTGCAACCGGTTCTGAAGTTGGGATTGCAATGGAAGCAGCAGAAGCATCTAGCAAGAAGGTACGTGTTGTTTCTATGCCTTGTGTTGAAGTATTTGAAGCACAAGATGCAGCATATAAAGAATCAGTATTGCCAAAAGCAGTCACTGCACGTGTTGCAGTTGAAGCAGCAATCATGGATGCATGGTGGAAGTATGTTGGCACTAACGGCGCAGTTGTTGGTATGTCTACATTTGGTGAGTCAGCACCCGCACCTGAATTGTTCAAATACTTCGGCATTACAGCTGAAGGCGTAACAAAAGCACTTGATTCAGTAATGTAATTTTTAATAGGTCGGATAATTTTTATTCGGCCTATTAGTATTAAGATTTCTATTAAATAAAATTTTTAACTTTGTAAGGAAAAATAACTATGACAATTAAAGTCGGTATTAACGGTTTTGGCCGTATCGGTCGTATGGTATTCCGTGCGGTATATCAAGAATTTAAAGACATCGAAATCGTTGGTATCAATGATTTATTAGATGCTGATTACTTAGCATACATGCTTAAGTACGATTCTGTTCACGGTCGTTTCGACGGTGAAGTTTCACATAAAGAAGGCGCAATGGTAGTAAACGGTAAAGACATCCGTTTAACAGCAGAACGTGATCCTTCAGACCTTAAATGGGGCGACGTAAAAGCAGACATCGTTATCGATTGTACTGGTTTCTTCTTAACTGAAGAAAGTTGTCAGAAGCACATCGATGCAGGCGCAGGTAAAGTTGTTCAATCTGCACCTTCTAAAGATGGCACGCCAATGTTCGTATACGGTGTTAACCACAACGAATATGCAGGTCAGAAAATTGTTTCAGCAGCATCTTGTACTACTAACTGTTTAGCACCTGTTGCTAAAATCCTGAATGACAATTGGGGCATCAAACGTGGTCTTATGACTACAGTTCATGCTGCAACTGCAACTCAAAAAACTGTAGATGGTCCTTCAATGAAAGACTGGCGCGGTGGTCGTGGTATTTTAGAAAATATCATCCCATCTTCAACAGGTGCTGCTAAAGCAGTAGGTGTTGTA